>JAZRHM010000001.1:0-189966 GCA_045644765.1 Alphaproteobacteria bacterium
TTACTCCGTGGTACAAAGAGAGAAGAAGTTGAACGTGGTCAAGTATTGGCTGCTCCTGGTTCAATCACACCACACACAGACTTCAACTGCGAATGCTATATTTTAACAAAAGAAGAAGGCGGACGTCATACTCCATTCTTCTCTAACTATCGTCCACAGTTCTACTTCAGAACAACAGACGTTACCGGTTCTATCGAACTTCCTGAAGGAACAGAAATGGTAATGCCTGGCGATAACATCGCAATGACAGCAAGACTTATTTGCCCAATCGCTATGAACGAAGGTTTACGTTTTGCTATCCGTGAAGGTGGCCGCACAGTTGGTGCAGGTGTTGTATCTAAAATTTTGAAATAATTTAAGATATAGCTTACATTTTCATAAAGCCTCTGTTGAAAAATACAGAGGCTTTTTTTGATAGATAATTTATTATTTACGACATTTTACTATATAAATTTATGCTAACAAACGAAATGTCAGTTTCTATGTTTTATAGAGTTTATAAAAATTACCCCGCTACAAATAGCGGGGTAATTTATTAGTGCAAGATCAATTATTTTTTTCTTAAAAATGCAGGAATATCCAAATTATCAATATCATCATCTGCTGAAAATGTAATATCATCCATTTCTTCGACAAGTTTTGGGGATGTCGGCTCTGTAACAGTATATGTTTCTTTACGATTCTTAAAACCTAACACCCTGTCAATAAGACTTAATTTTTTAGTTTCAGGCTCAACAATTATTTCCTCTTTGATAGGTTCTTTGCCATCAAAAACCATACTATCATGTTCCGGAAACAATACAGGTTCTTCTTCAATAGTATTGATTATTGTTTTAGGAGTAAATATATCTTTATCATCTAACATAAAGCTATCTAAATCCTTTTCTTCAACAGCCTCTTCCTTATTTTCAGCAACCGTTTGTTTATTCATAATTGCGTTAAACAAAGCTGTGCCTTGAGGAACTTCAGGTATAGATATTGATTTTTCCAAATCATCAAATTTTTCGACCTCACCAAAATTTTCTTCTGTATTTTCTTCATCAAAATTTAGTGTAAATTCTTCTGTTTCTTGAGGAATAATATCTATAATATCTTCATTCTGATCCACCTTTTCCTCAATCTCTATTTGATCAAAATTATTTTCCTCAACACGCACATCATTATCTGTAATTAAAGCATCTGTATTTTCTATTTGTTGATTAATATTATCATTTTCAATAGCTTCAATTACTTTATTATCCATAGGCGTAGCATAGCTTTCATCGATAAAAGAAGAAACATCAGGTTTTCTAGAAATAATTCTGGAGCCGGCTTTACCTTCAATTCCTGTAACGACAATTGAAACCCTTATTTTTCCATCCAGTGTATTGTCATAGCTGGAACCAAATATAATATTGGCATCATCATCTACTTCCTCTTTAATGATGTTTGCAGCTTCATCAATTTCCATTAAGGTAATATCATTTCCACCTGTAATATTAATTAAAACACCTTTAGCTCCTTTCATTGAACAATCATCTAAAAGAGGGTTTGAAAGGGCTTGTTCAGCTGCTATACGAGCTCTGTTTTCACCTTCAGCTTCACCTGTTCCCATTATAGCCTTACCTTTGTCTTCCATAATGCTTTTTATATCCGCAAAATCCAAATTGATAAGGCCTGGCATCATCATCAAATCTGTGATTGAACGAACACCTGAATATAACACATTATCAGCCAACACAAAAGCTTCACCAAGTGTTGTGTTTTTATCGGCAACTCGGAACAAATTTTGGTTAGGAATAACAATTATACTATCAACCTCATTAGTAAAATTACTTAAGGCAGTTTCAGCTGTTTCCATTCTTTTTTTACCTTCAAATTCAAAAGGCTTAGTAACAACGCCGACAGTCAAAATTCCTTTTTCTTTTGCAATTTTCGCAACGACAGGTGCGGCACCTGATCCTGTACCCCCACCCATTCCGGCTGTAATAAACACCATATTAGCGCCTTCTAATTCCTTTTCTATTTCACTTCTTGCTTCTTCAGCTGCAAGTCTTCCTATCTCAGGACGAGCTCCTGCACCTAATCCTTGAGTAATTTCAAGACCTAATTGTATTTTTTTACTTGCAGAAGAATGTGCCAAAGCTTGAGAATCGGTATTAGCCACAACAAAATCAACCCCTTCCAGATTCTTTGCAATCATATTATTAACGGCATTTCCGCCACCGCCGCCAACACCGATAACACTTATACGAGGTTTTAAATGTGTAATTGTCGTATCTGCCACTGCTAAATTTATAGACATTTCAAGAGAGCTCCTATTATAAATAAATGTTTATTTTATGTTTTTAAAAATATAAAAAATAAATTAAGTTTTGGTTACCAAATAACCATAATTATGTGTTTTTTAAAAGTTTTGTTTAAGCCAACTAATTATTTTACTAATTCCACCAACTTCCATACTTGAACGTGTTATAACTTTATGTGGCTTGCGCTCTTGACAATTAAGCGCAAACAAAATCATGCCAAGTGATGTTGAAAAAATTGGAGAATACAATTCTTTCGGAATATTGGGAATATTACGCGCAACCCCTAACCTTACCTGTTTATCCAAAATAAGTGCTGCAACATCTCTTATACCTGCCAAAAGAGAACAGCCTCCTGTTAATATTACTCTATGTGAAGAAGCATTTTTCAATCCGTGCTCTACCAATTTCTTATTTACCATTTCAAAAATTTCTTCTACACGAGGAGCGATAATATTAATCAAATCAGATTTATGTATCTGTTTAATCGAATTATCATCTTCTTCACCAACCGGATATACATTGATACTTTCCGCCTTGTCTTGACTAATTAAAAACGCACATCCATGTCTGATTTTTAAATCTTCTGCATGCAAAGATGACGTTGTTAGTCCCCATGCGATATCATTTGTTATATTATTTCCTCCGACGGGAATTGTAGAAAAATGCGTAGGATAACCATCTTTGTACGTTACTATGCTTGTAGTTCCTCCACCAATATCCACCAGAGTAGCACCCAACTCTCTTTCATCTTCAACCATGCAAGCTAAAGCCGATGCGTACGCAGAAAACACTTTCCCTTCAATATCCAAATGAGCGTTTTCTATTACAGCTGACAAATTTTTATATAGCATTTCAGGATAAAAACCGAGCATTAAATCAAGGCTTAAGTTTTCTCCATATATATTACGCGGATCTTTAACAATATCACCGTTATCCACTCTATAATTAGTTGGGACACAATGTATAAGTTCATTTTCTGCAATATTAATTTTGGAATTGCTTTTATTAATCAGCTTTTCAATATCTATATCAGAAATCGGACGATTTTTATGTAATGATATACTTGTATTACGAATTAAATTACGAGTTTTATCTCCGGAAACATTAACAATAACACTACTGATACGTTCATTAGCCATTTGCTCTGCTGTTTCAACCGCATTACAAATAGATAGTGTGGCTTGATTTATATCAGTAACGACACCATTTTTTATTCCTTTGGAAGCATTATATCCATAGCCGACAATTTCTATTTTTTTATCACGGCTGCCTATATGAGCAATAACACAACTAACCTTGGAAGAACCTATATCCAAAGTTGCTAATGTATATGGCTTTACAAAAGGCCGATTCACGATATGCTTTCCTTATACTCGTTATTATTAATTATCTTCCGTACCACTTAAAGCTACGCTTACCTTATCTTTGTATCTTAAATCTATGAAGGTTAATTTACGATTAAGAAGTCCATATTGATTATTTATTTTAACAAACTTTTCCCACGCTCTTTCCATATGTTCTTGAGGAAGTTTTATAGTCACTCCATTTTCGAAACTATCAAAAATCAAATTCCATCTCCTACCGGAATATAGAACAGCTGCGACAATTCGACTATGTAACTCCGGATTTTGTGTGGTAATTTCTAAAAGTTCATTTATACGTTCCGGAGCATTATCTCCTGTTATAATCAATATTGGTTTATGAGCCACATATTCGGCATCAATTATTTCACCTCTCATATCTAAAGGATAAAACTTTCCTTCATTTTGCCACAAAGCTAATACATTTTTTTCATACAACTTTATTTGAATCGTATTAGGGAAATATGTACGTTTAACATCAGCATTTTCCACCCACGGAAGTTCTTCTATTCGTTTTTTTATCGCTCCTAAATCAGTATCCAGTATATTATCATTACGACTTAAACCTATTTTTTCAATCAAATCGTCTCTTACAGTTTTTTCTCTTCCCTCAATCACTATATCATCAATAGCAAGCCCATAATCCATACTATATTCGTAAAAATCATTTAATATTTTTGTTATCTTTTTATCAACCAAATCATCTCTTATGGTAATAATTATCATACTTACCGATGCTATAAAAATCAAAATAAATAACAAACCCAAAAATCTAAACGGAGCCTCAACAGGTAAAGAAACCCTGTTATGCGCCTGTAATGGTTTTTCATTAGAATTCAATTTCAATTGATTTGTTATATCTTTTATTTTCATTTACCGGATATTCCCATTCTTTTTATTTCCCATTCCAGCGTTATGGAAGTTTTTTCTTTAACCTTTTTAATTATAGCTTCACCTAATTCTTCAATATCCGCAGCTGTGGCCGTACCGGTATTAATCAAAAAATTACAATGCTTTTCAGAAACTTCAGCTCCACCTACTTTCATATTAGCGCAACCAGATTTTTTAATAAGCTCCCATGCTCTCAGACCATCAGGATTTTTAAAAGTTGAACCGGCTGTCTTAGCATTGTACGGCTGAGCTTTTATACGATAATTTTTGTGCTCTTCCAAAATTTTAGCAATTTCTTCTCTAGATGAATACTCTGTCTTTAATGTAATAGAAACTATAATCCAATCATCAGGAAACAAACTGTTACGATACGATAATTGCAAATCTTCAGGTTTAATCTCTTTTACCTGTCCAAGCCCATTAACAATTGTTGCACTGACCAGAACATCTTTTATACTTTTTCCAAAACAACCTGCATTTGTTTTAATTGAACCACCTATTGTTCCGGGAATTGAACATAAAAATTCTAATCCGCCAAAATTATTATCCAACAACACCTTTTTTAATTCTACATTTCTCATCCCGGCATAACATGTAATTGATTGCGTATGCAGTTCAACTCGTCTAAAAAAGGGGCTATCTAATTTTATCACCACACCCAAAATTCCACCATCTCTAACCAGCAGATTTGATCCGCCACCTATCATACATACAGGAACATTATATGGTTTACTTATTAAGAAGTGGCACAAATCATCTAAATCGTATGGGATATACATTACTTCTGCAGGTCCACCAACCCCAAACCATGTGTGCTTACTTAAACTTACGTCTTTTAAATATTTGCCCTTAACTTCAGGTAATACATCAATAAGAGTGTTTTTTCTAAATCCGTTAAACATAATTCCTCCTATTACTAAATATCTTTATCCTCGGCAGATGAGTTTTTACGCGTAATTGCCAGCAACATTCCGATACAAACAGCTGAAGACAAAAGCGATGAACCTCCATAAGATATGAATGGCAACGTCATGCCTTTTGTTGGCATAAGGTGTAATGTCGACGCCATATTTATTATACCCTGTAAACCAAAAGATGCAGCTAAACCGGCTGAGGCATAAATAACAAACAGATTACTGTCTTTTAATGATAAAAACAGTGACCTGATGACAATTGCACTAAATAGTAATACTATAATCATACACAACCAAACGCCAAATTCTTCCCCGGCAACTGCAAAAATAAAATCAGTATGAGCATCAGGCAAATGCAGTTTCACCACACCTTCACCCGGACCTTTTCCCAATAAATTACCATTTTCAAAAGCTTTTAGAGATCTTGCAACCTGTTCCGGCAAACCATCTCCCGAAGAGAAAAAAGCATTAACCCTAGTATGAACATGATCAAATGTAAAATACGCTCCAATTCCACCAATTGCAAAAAGCAGGCACAACCAAACAAAAGTTAAAAAAGAAATACCTGATAAAAATAATTGAAAAAACCATATAGAGCTAATTACTAAACTCATACCGACATCCGGTTGTAATAGTAAAATAGAAATTGTAAAAACATAAAGTCCAAACGAAAGAAGTCTACCGGGAAATTCTTCACATTTTTTACTTCCTTCAATAAGCCACGCAGAAACAATTACAAATGTTGGCTTAAGAAATTCAGAAGGCTGAATCGAAACACCTAAAATAGAAATCCATCTGGATGAGCCTTTCGTTTCAAAACCGATAAACAGTGTTGCTAATGTTAAAATAATAGCACCTACATATCCCAAAATCGCCAAACGACGGATTGTTTTTAAGCGCAACATAGATAAAAACAACATACCACCCAATGAAATGAGAATAAAAGCGATTTGTCTTTTAATAAAATGATACTCGCTTATACCAAGACCTTTATTAATTAATGTACGAGCGACAGGCGGGCTTGCTGAAAACACCAAAAATGCGCCAATAAATATTAACACCAAGGTCATACCCAAAGTAACTTTATCGACAGTCCACCACCAGTTTGATAAACGACTTTTATTTAATCTAGAAATAGCAAACAACTATATAACTCCCTACTTAGAATTTTATCAACGCTGCCAAGCCAATCATAGATAAAACAAATCCGACAATCCAAAAACGCATAACAACCGTTGTTTCCCTCCAACCAAGCTGCTCAAAATGATGATGAATCGGAGCCATTCTAAAAAATCTTTTACCGGTCTTTTTATACCAAATAATTTGTATCATTACGGAAAGCGTTTCCATAACAAAAACACCACCAACAATTGCAAGCAAAACCTCTTGTTTTAATATAACAGACACTAAACCCAAAAGAGCCCCCAATGCCAGCGACCCCGTATCCCCCATAAACACTTTAGCTTTCGGGGCATTAAACCATAAAAAGCCCAAACAAGCTCCTGCAATAGCAGCGCACACCACACACATTTCCGCGGTTCTTGGTATATAAACAAAAGAAAAATCAATAGCCATATCAGAACCTATAATATACGCAAGTATACTAAAGAATATAAAAGACATAATCAAAAGTCCGCTTGCTAATCCGTCAAGGCCATCTGTTAAGTTCACAGCATTAGAAGTTCCTGAAATCACTAGAACAGCAAATGGAATATACAGCCATGATAAATTTAAAATTGCTTTTAAATATGGTATGAAAACAATTGTAGACGAAGAAGATGGTGTTGCCGCCGTAACTATTGTAACCGCGACGACAGCTGTCATAAACTGCACAAAAAGTTTAGCCTTAGCAGTTAAAGCATTAGGTGTCTGTTTACTTACCTTTATATAATCATCTATAAAACCGGCTAAACCAAAAACGAACAACACCAAAAGGCTTACCCAAACAAAATGATATGTCACATTTGCGAACAGTAATATTGAAATTACTGACAAAAACAATATCATAAGTCCTCCCATTGTTGGCGTTCCCTGTTTTGTTGCCACATGTGATTGCGGACCATCATCTCTTATAGGCTGTCCAAATTGCTGATACTTACGCAAACAAGCAATAAACCAATTACCGAAAATCAAAAATAAAACAAAAGGCATAAAAAAAGCCGCAAACGCACGTACCAAAACAGGTAATTCAACCCCATTCCAACTCAAAAGCATAGCAAATCCTTTCCAAACAAACACTTTAGACGAGTATAATCTTTAATATCTAAAATAAATCTTAATAGAGGTAAAAAATATAAAATGAGATATAATATTTTTATTAGTGCAACATAAAAACTTTCCTTGACGGATAATATAAATATGATATCCTTAATGTGTTTGCTTTAATCATATGGAGAAATACGGTGTTTAAAAATAAAAAAGCGGTAATTTGGGATTTAGATAATACTTTGTATCGTATAACACCTGAGTTTGCTGATCGTCTTGATTTAGCCATGGCTGAAGCCTTAGTTTTAGATTTGGGTGTCAACATGAGTGTAGCTGATTGCAAGAATTTGGTTAAAGAATCGTATCGTATATATCGTGATGGTGGAGAATTTTTTTACCAAAACCACAACATATCTCCGAAAGATTTATTCAAACATTATTTTAATCGAAAACCCATTCACTTAATTGAGCCATATCAAGGATTGGCCGAAAAAATAAAACAAGTTCCCTTTGAACAATATATATTCACCGCAAGTAACAGACCTGCTTCCGAGCAGATTTTGAAACATATCGGATTATTTGAATTTTTCAAGGATCGATTTTACTCAGTTGAAGATTTCGGAGTGTATAAAAAGAACGAAAATGCCGAAGTATACAAACAATATTGCAATAAAATAGGCTACAATCCGAATGATTGTATTTTTGTTGATGACAGCTATTCAAATTTAGAATTTGCAAAAGAAATCGGGATGACTACCGTCAGAATATTTTATAAAGAAAACTCAGCTAAAGATAAAACATACATTGATACTGCATATAAAGGAGTAATGGATTGTGTGGACAACTTAATTGTTTGTAAAAAAGCATAACCTATTGGTCTTGCTCTCTACAAATTGCTGTTTCATATTCATAGTTTTCTGCATTATCCAGTTTACTTTGCTCAATATTGGTTTTTTCTTCTATTTCCAGTAAAAGATCATTCAATACTTCGGCATATATACTTTTAAGCATATCTGTAGCAGTCGATATATTAATATTGTATGATCTGCTCGCAATAACATTATTTTTAACAACCTCTACGAATCTTTCCTTAACCACCGGCAAATAACTTTCCATAACAGATTGAGCAATTTGCTGATGTGTTTGTTCGTGGCGCAACACTAACTTATACATACATGTACCTTTATCATATTCTCTTGCAATATAAATAACAGGATCTTCACCTACCCCAAAATACAGATTAACAAATGTAGGATATACACATGTTATCCCCGACGGAATTGTTTTCTTTTGCACTTTTGAATTAATATTTATTTTATATTCAAAATTTGATAGTCCATTCGTCAACCCTGTTGACAAGGTTTTAGTTTTAGTTTTAGCTTTACCTCTAATTCTATTATTATTTAAATACAGGCGATTAATTGTTTTTCTGCTATTTTCATGATCATATCGCAACTTACCATAAGAAGTCGTAATTACAACTTCCGGAGCATCTACAAATTTAAGACATTCACGCTCAAGTTCATCATCAGCCATCAATGATGATGAAAAAAATGTTAAACTTGCAAAAAATACTATGTAAAAAACTTTTTTCATGATATGATGATTGCATGAAATTATCAATTTAGAGTTAACAATATGAAAAATTTGAAATTTTTTATAATACTTTTAGGAATTATTTGTTTTCCGGCACTAGTTTTTTCACAAAGCTTTCAGAGACAAAACCCGGAGATGCCATTTTTTATGCCTACTCAAGAAACATCTCCTAAATATGAAAAACTCCCCCCCATCAGAAACAATAATTCTAATATTGTCAGAAACAAAAATACTCTATATGAGGTGAGATACGTTTTAGTTGAAGGCGTTTATGTTCCCACATATACCGAAAAACGAATTACGGCACAACAACCTATTAAAGAAGAGTTGACAGCAGAAAATCATCCATCTGTTGCAGATACCGAAACCTTCTTAGAAGAAAACAATGATTCCGATTTAGAAACATTATCTGCCGAAAATTTTGATTTTACACCTGAAACAACACAAACAGAATTTGAACCGGAAACACAAGAATATCATCCTATTAGTATTCCAAAATATGAAAAACCGTCCCCAAGCGATCCCGCTTATACAAAGATATATGACAAGTATATACAGGACACAATTGTTTTTCAAAAGGATAAAGAATTCCCTTATAACAAAAAACTGAAAGCATCATTAAACAAGATGTCATCAGATAGAGAAATAGTTTTTTTCAAAGGAAAAGCAAATTAAAACCAACAAAAACACTAACTTTTTTTTATTTTACATAACATTTTCAGCAAAAATCACCCCACGTAATGCGTGGGGTTTTGTATCTGGTTCCGCAATTTTTCAATGCGGAGTTTTATTATTATCTTTCGAGTTTTTTATACTTAATTCTATGTGGGCGACACGCTTCTTCACCTAAACGGCGACGCTTATCTTTTTCATACTCTTCAAAGTTACCCTCAAACCACTCAACATGACCTTCATCCTCATAGGCCAAGATATGCGTTGCCAATCGGTCTAAAAACCATCTGTCGTGAGACGTTACCAAAACGCATCCCGGATAATTCATAATTCCTTCTTCCAATGAACGCAATGTATCAACATCCAAATCATTAGTCGGTTCGTCAAGCATAATAACATTTGCTCCTTTTTTGAGCATTTTTGCTAAATGGACACGGTTACGTTCGCCACCGGAAAGCTGGCCAACTTTTTTCTGTTGATCAGAACCTTTGAAGTTAAACTGACCTACATATGCTCTTGAAGGCATTTGTTTCTTGCCAAGTTCTATAATATCTAAGCCATCAGAAATTTCTTCCCATACATTTTTGTTAGCATCAAGCTCATCACGACTTTGATCTACATAGCCCAAATCTACCGTATCGCCTATTCTGATTTCTCCCGAATCGGGCTTTTCCTGTCCGGTAATCATTCTAAACAAAGTTGTTTTACCGGCACCGTTTGGTCCGATAATACCGACAATAGCACCCTTCGGAATCTTAAATGACAGATTATCTATTAACACTCTATCGCCAAACGACTTACTGATATTGTTAGCTTCAATAACCAAATCGCCAAGTCTGTCAGTCATCGGAATATTGATATATGCATGTGTTATCTTATCTTTTACGGCTTGAGATAACAGTTCATCATAAGCATTAATACGAGCCTTAGATTTTGCTTGGCGTGCTTTCGGATTTTTTTGTATCCACTCAAGCTCATTTGCCAAAGTTTTCTGACGAGCCGTTTCTTCCCTTGCCTCTTGTTCAAGGCGCTTTTGTTTTTGTTCAAGCCATGAAGAATAGTTGCCTTCATAAGGTATTCCCTGTCCTCTGTCTAATTCCAAAATCCAACCGGTTACGTTGTCTAAGAAATATCTGTCGTGAGTAACCATAACAACAGTTCCCTTATATTCTTTTAAATGCTGTTCCAACCATGCAACCGATTCTGCATCAAGATGGTTTGTCGGTTCATCAAGCAAAAGCATATCAGGTTTTTGCAACAACAAACGACAAAGTGCAACACGACGTTTTTCACCGCCGGAAAGCTTTGTTACATCAGCGTCTGCCGGCGGACAACGAAGTGCATCCATTGCAATTTGAATTGTACGTTCTAAGTCCCAACCGTTACAAGCATCAATTTTTTCTTGTAACTCAGCTTGTTGTTCTATCAGAGCGTTCATTTCATCATCACTCATCGGCTCAGCAAACTTTGCTGACACTTCTTCAAAGCGTTGAAGCAAATCTCTTACTTCACCCAAACCATCCATAACATTTTCCATTACATTTTTATTCGGATCAAGTTTAGGTTCTTGCTCTAAATATCCAACCTTTACGCCATCGGCAGCCCATGCTTCCCCATTAAACTCTTTGTCGACACCTGCCATAATTTTTAAAAGGGTAGATTTACCGGCACCATTAACACCTAAAACACCAATTTTTGCGCCTGGTAAAAAAGATAATGTTATTCCCTTAAAAAGCTCTTTTCCACCTGGGAAAACCTTAGTTAAATTTTGCATTACAAAAACATACTGATATGCAGCCATCAGCTTATACTCCTAAATTTAAATTAAAACATTAGAATCCGTTTCTCATTTGTTGTTCTCTTAAGACCTTCTTATATGCCGGATTATTGCGTAATTTTTTTACTTGTTCATTATAGATATCCATATATTGTTGGCGTTCACTATTATCTTTTTGATAAACCAAGTTCGGATCATACGGATTACGCGGCGTAATAATTGAACCATCCGGCATTTTTATAGTCCCATCACCATATAGAACCATACTAAAAATTTTTTGCTTATCGAAGGTTGAAACTATAGATCTGCAATTATAAAAGCCATCTTTAATCTTTGATATAAAAGCTTCTACCTTATGCTCATTATAAGCTTTCATTCCCTCCAGTTGTTGTTCATCTGAATTAGCCTTAGACACCAATATTGCTCTGGCTAGCATCTCAAATGTATGATATTTTGTTGCTTCACAAGCAAGCCCTTGCCCCGAAACTGCACCTAAAGCTTGCATTTCTTCAATATAACTCATTTTTTGTGCTTTTGCGCCACTTATACACAAAACAGTACATATCATAACCAAAATTAACTTTTTCATATTATCTCCGCATAAAATCTTGTACTAAACTTGATTTATTATGCATAAAAGAAGTAAAAAAGCAATTAATATTAAAAAAAATCAAATAAATATAAAATTTAGGTTGACATTTGTTTTAAATTAGCATAAGTTGCGCTCAACTGTAATGATAAGGAACAAAGAAAATGAAATGTTATAGCTCTTTAAGATCAAAGAAAGTTCGTGATAAAGACTGTCAGATTGTTCGTCGTAAGGGTCGTGTTTATGTAATTAATAAAAAGAACCCTAAGCTTAAATGTCGTCAGGGTTAATCTGAACTAAATGAGATTTTCGAAACCTCCGGTGGTATTGAAACCGGAGGTTTTATTTTATCGATATTAAAATAAAAAAAATTAGCAAAAAAATAAAAAAAGCTCTTGACTAATGAATCATTTTGCAATAACTTCTCACTTGCTTGCGGGCGCTTAGCTCAGTTGGTTAGAGCAGGCCGCTCATAACGGTCTGGTCGTAGGTTCGAGTCCTACAGCGCCCACCAACAAAAAAGTCTCTCTTTATGAGAGGCTTTTTTTTGTTGGTACGTGTGATGAATTCTCGAACCTACGAGAAGTAGGTTTGACAAGGAGGCGCCGGCAGACGGGAGTATGCCGGTCAGCTTTGCTGATAGCCGACGCAGCGGCGAAGCCAGTCCTACAGCGCCCACAATTTATAAAAAGAGGAAAGATATACTTCCTCTTTTTTTCTGTTTTAAAGGGGGCGAGAAAGCCCAATGTTTGCTCAAATAAAATTTAATCAACAAGAAAACACACGACTTGCGCAGTTGCGCGATACGTTATTACCTAAACTCATGAGTAGGGAAATTGATGTTTCAAAAGTTAACATTTCGGCTGATAAATTATCATTTATAGTACTTTTTATTCAAAGTGACCAGCCAGAAATTTTCGGTTTTACTAGAAATATGGTGCGGCTTGCGTCCCCGCATATGGTCTATCGCCAGGAAGGACCCGTTGGCATCTTTACCCCTAAAAAGGACTGGCCCTCTATACCCAACCGGTAGTTATGGTCTTGTTAGTATGATACTATCCGCCAAAATCGGGTAAAATCCGGGATAGTATATAGATAGCATGATACTATCCGGTAATTTGGCGAAAAACCAGAGATACTATCTTGTTAGTATCATACTATCATTAATTCTAGAAACCACCGCTAATTTGGTATTTAGAATAGGGCAGATTTATTTCTCACCTCCTTTACAAATATTCGCCGGTTTTGTGGGTGTGGCATAGTGCAAAGTGTCAGCCGTCCAGTTTCTTACCGCTTCGTTCGCACCAACCGTTGGCTTCATAATAACTATAAAAGCCTTCCAGGTGGATATGTACATTGGTCAGGCTTGCTTGAATGTGCAAGGTCCACAAAACCATTCTAGCTAGAAAAATACATCTTTCATCGAAAATACAGATACCCAGCCATTATACAGCAATTACATCAATATTGACTCCTCAATATTTTTTAACTAATATGCAATATATTTTATAATACAAATAACTAAGAAAGCAAAATGATAACACCAAGTAGATGGGCGCATATTTTAGGTGTAGCAAGAAATGCTAAACTCCTTGCCTAAAACTAAAACCAAATGACGTAAAATATGCCGAGGATATGTTTTTGCTTGGTGTGATGCATGATATAGGCTATGAATTTTTAGAACATGTTGCAGACCATGCTTATGTTGGAGGAGAAATTTTAAAGCAGTCAAACTACCAATATTGGCAAGAAATTTCACAACATGGTAACATTGCAGTTGAAAACATGTCAGACGAATTGTTTATCCTAAATTGTGCAGATATGACAACAGGACCAAACGGAGAAGATTTTACTTTTGAAGAAAGAATTGAAGAAATTGCTAATTGCTGTGAATACAGTTCAATGCCCCATAAAAAATGCATTACGGAAGTCAAAAGGCTTAAAAAAGACAAACGCTTTTTATTAATGTAAAATTTAGGAACTAATCAAAATGGTAAAAAAACAAAAATACGATATAATATATTCTTTAGGGTTTAACTGCGCTTGTGCTTTATATCTAAATCAAAATAAATTACGCCTTACTTCTGGACCTTTAGATTGGATTTCTAATATGACTTTTAATGATAGAATAGAACTGATTTTAAATGATTTTGCTGATTATTTAAAATTATCCGATTTAAAGAAAATAACTCCTGACAACCGAACTCAAAATCTCAAATATGATGTTTATAAAAATGAAAAATTAAATTGTATTTTCCCTCATGAATTTTTGTATAATATACCTCTTGAAAAATCTTATGATGAGGTGTTTAAAAAATATCAACGTAGAATAGATAGGTTTTACAAAAATATAAACCAAAAACAAAAAACTCTGTTGGTTTGGTTTAGTTTAGATAGTAAAATAACTGATGAAGACATATTAAACGCAAATAAGAAATTATGTGCTAAATTTAATAAAAATGTTGATATGCTAATCATAGAAAATGATGATAATCTTATAAATAAAGATATGCAAATAATACACATTAATGAAAACATAACTAAAATAAGTGTATTTGCGAAAGACATAAATCATAAAGAAGGATTTTCTAAAGGAAACATAAAACTATGTAATAAAATATTTAAGATGTATTCATTAAATAAATCTTTGGCTAGCACAATAAAATTTATATTATTAAAAATGATATGTAATCTTATTCCTATTAAAAAAACCAGAAAGAAAATCCGTAATTTGTTATTATACGGTGGTAGCTAATTATAATAATTTATATTTTTGTAAAAAATTTCTTACTGGCAACATTAAATTTTCAGGTAAGTTATCTGTATTAAACCATTGCCATTTTATACATTTATTAGGTTCCATAATTCTTTCGTTTCCCTGATATTTTTTGCAAAAAACATGTAGGGTTATATAGTGTTTATCCATCTCTTTGTAAAAATCATTGGTAACACCTTCTAGCTTTATATCCTCTGGCAAAACATCAAGATTGTTTTCTTCTTTTACCTCTCTTATGGCTGTTTGCTCAACAGTTTCACCAAATTCCATATGCCCTCCAGGAGGACACCATGAATAAGCATCATGCGAACCGATTCGTAAACCTAGAAGCAATTGATTTTTATTGTTAAAAATATATACTCCAACTCCTACTCTAACAACTTTTTCCATCTTAACCCTTAATACACTACTTTATTTAAATATAATCCTGAAGCAGGAGCAGTAACCCCAGCATTACTTCTTTTTTACTTTCTAAAATGGTTTTTACATCTTCTGGTCTTAAATGTCCATCACCAGACTTTAGGTTCGAACTAAAGACCACTTGGGGTAATGACATCTTGTATCAAAAATCTGACGGTTTAAATTTTACTTTATTTGGTATACTTTTTTAAATTATTTTAAGCCATTAATCTCATTTTGAAGGTTTTCTAAAAATTGACCTGCATGAGCGCCATCCATTTGAGTATGATGAAATTGGAAGGATATCGGGAGATAGTATCTAAATAGCTTTTTACGATACCTTCCCCAAATGATAAACGGATTATTGAAAATTCCGCTATTCATTCCAACAGCTCCATCAATCTCTGTGTTAATAATGGCAGATGTACCTATAACCATACTATTTTCTGATAAATCTCTATCTTGGCAGGTTTCTGAAACTTCTTTCGTATATTTCATATATTCCTGATTAAATGTTTCCAAATTATCCGTATATAATACGTCGCAAGAACTAACCTCATTTTCTTTGTTTTTAACAATAGTGTTAATGGCTATACTATCATATTGTACAAGCTGATTGCCAACCGGAAGTATATAAAATTGTTTTACACCAACAGCAGCTTTACCGATGCAATAATCTAGCAACATATTAAACTTTAGCTTTTTATTTTTTGAAATTTTAACAAGATTGGAAACATCCAATGTCTTGAAGAATGTTACCATCGGATTTGGGGCTTTCATCCAAAGTTCAAAAGCTTTTGCTCGGCTTGTTTCTTTATAATTAACTTCTCTTGCCATTGTTTTTGCTTCTTCCATATTAAGTTAATGCTCAATTTATAATCTTAACAGCATTAATTTTATATTATTTTGCGGTAGTTTATCCGAAAGTTTTATAAATTACAAGGTTCTGGCACTATTTTTCAGAGTTATTTCTTTCAATAAATCAAATATTTTTTATTAAAACATATGCTAACAAAAATTTTCTAAACATTACAATTTCAAATATTTCAAAAACGCATCACAACCTTCAACGATATCCCAATAGGTTTCATCAAAGTTGCCGGTATACCATGGGTCTTTGATATTGCGGGGTTTGTTTGCAAAATCTAGCAAGCGATGAATTTTATTGTCTGTATCCACGCCAACGATAGATTGAATATCCTCTATATTACTATCGTCCATTGCTAAAATATAATCATAATACGCATAATCAGATGGCCGAATACGACGAGAATAATGCTCCTCAAAAGGAACGTGCATAGCGGTTAACATCTCTCTTGTTCCATAATGAATACCGGCATGACACATTTCATTATAGCTTTCGGTGGCGGCAGAATCTATTTCAAACTGATCGGACAGGCCTTTTTCTTCAACCATCTGCTTAAACACAAATTGGGCCATCGGCGACCGACATATATTCCCAAGACATACAAATAAAACTTTAATCATTACGTTCTCTATCTGCAATTTGACATATTTTTTATTAAAAATTTTTGTTGATATATTTTCTTTTCCTCAACAAAAAAATCTGATATTTCTTTTTTCCACGCTTCCATATTTTCATAAATTTTTGTTAGCTCTTCTGCTCTTTTTTCTTTAGGCATCTTCAAAATCAGACAGTTTATCATGGTTGTCAAATTATTTGCTTCGGTGCTACTCGGCGGATTTTTTTTAGAAAGTTGTTCTGCTTTTAAAATTTCTGATATTGGCATTTTTAATTGCGGATTTTTAGCATTTACGTTTTTAATACATCCGACCAAATATTTGCTATCTATTTTACCTTTAATTATTCTTCCGTAAGATTGTAAAAAGCAAAATTCTTCAAACGGCATGTCAAAAACTAATTTTGTATCGGCATATTTTTCATCATTAAAACAAGCAAAATCATCTTTTTGCATACTCTGCCAAAATGTATCTTCATTATAAACCGAAACCATTGATGTTACATGATTATAATTTCCACCCTTTTGATATGCATCACATTTGGCTGCAATTCTGTTAAAAATAAGACCATTTTGTTTAATGTTATTTACATTTTTACCATCATGCATAATACATCTGTGCACGAGCCTTATCCAACCTTTTTTAAGAGATGGCAAATTTTCTAATTTATCATAAGCATCAAAACTCATCTTCATAGAACCTTATCTCAGAATTTATTTTACCGACTGCTTCTTTTAAGTATGGACAAGTATTTGAAGGTGTATTATTCCACTTATGCCATTCTAAGCGTTCGCATTTATGAGGTTCTTTATTTTCAATTGTCCCAGCCCATTTTAGACATTCAAAGTAAAACTGCATATATTCTTCACCTTTATTACTATGGCAAATTGTCTTTAATATTAAATCTTCAGGCTGTATATCCACGCCTATTTCCTCTTTAGCTTCACGAATTGCTGCCGATATAATTTGCTCATTACCGTCTAAATGGCCGCCAACAAATCCCCAATTTCCGGCAAATGAACAATTTTTTCTAAGTTGCAGTAAAACTTTATCATCTTTACGCAACATAACAAAAATTCCGACAGGAACTTTAAACCTATTTGGTCCCGACATTTGAACTCCCTTTAATAAAATACTGTATTTTTTAATACCGTGTCTTAGGATAGTTTTTCAACTTTGCATATTCTACCGTATTTTCCCAAGCATTAACGTAGCTGTTTCTGATATATACAGCATCATCAAACTCTTTTTTCATTCCTTCTGCTGAGTATATCGGTAACAACGTATTATATATTTCTATCTTGGCAGTAAATTTTTTAGCTCTACCCCAATCTTTATAATTAACTAAATTAAGAGCCTCTTTACAAAGCTTTATTTTTTCTTGATTTGTAGTAGCCTTGGGAAGATCTACTCGCATTATATCATCATAGCGCAATTGTTTTTCTTTGACTTTTTCTGCCTTATTTTCTGCATCTTTAGTCGTTTTTTCTTTTTTTAGAGCCGTTTTATACGCACTATAATCATAACTGTCTTTATCTTTTGTTTTTCTGATTATAGAATCCAGAAGCTTAATACGATCTTCAACAGGTATTGAGCGCATAAAATATTCCATGCGTTTTTTAGAAATATTCAGCGGATCATGGTCAAATGTACCATCGTTTTGCTTAACGGTATCAACCATTTGTTTTAAAATGTCAAACAAACGTTGTTTACCTGACGGATTTGTTTGCTCTTCAATACTGTATCTTAAATTATGTAAAGCTACACGAAGTTTCATTTCTTCTGCGTTATCTTTATCAAAAAGTTGCAAAACTTTACCTACATGGACATTAGTTTTATCAAAAAATTCTTCATCACAATCAGTTGAAAAAACAGACATATCTTTTCTTAATTGTTCAACCGCATTAATTTTTTCATGCATAGTTTCCGGAATATGAGGCATCACTTTTGCTAAATGCTCTTCACGTGTAAGCTGTTTTTCATTTTTAAGTTCCATGCCGGCAAGACTATATAAATCTGCCAACGAATTTGATGCTCCTTTAGAGTCGTATTCGTTGGCTACACAATCAAATGCGTATATGCTTAACAATTTATTTTTTGTTATTTTTTTATCTGTATTCATAACCATAATCTCTAAAGTTTTTTAACCATTTTTGCAAATGTAATGCCCTGCTCTTCAAACAAATCGCCTTCTTGAACATATCCCAATTTTTCATAAAAAACTACTACAGATAACATTGCGTGCATTACTATTTTACTATATCCGGCTTCTTTTGCTCTTTTTTGAGCATATTCTACCAAAGCACGACCAATTCCTTCACCTTGGCAAGACGGACTGACTGCAACTTGCATCAATCTTATGTCTTCATCATTTACGGGAGCTAAAATTAAACCGCCTACAAGTTTATCTTCCAGGCTATCCAAACATCCTATATGCAAATATGAAACTTCTTTATGGCGAAAAGAATCTAAAAATTTCAACCCCAACGGTTCAAGTAAAACTTTATAACGGAGCTCTACCAATTCATCATATCTGGATGAACCAAAATCTACATCTATCATTTTTTTCATTTTACTATCCCCTTATAAAAATATTTTGCTTGCATTTATTAAAACATATTCTTGAGTTATTTTCAATAATATATTGCTAAAATAAAAAAATTAATTTATTTATAGCTATAATTAAAAACAGGAATAAATAAAATGACCGATTTGACACATATCAGAAATTTTGCAATCATTGCCCATATTGATCATGGGAAGTCTACACTTGCAGACAGAATAATTGAATATTGCGGGGGGTTAACCGAACGTGAAATGACAGAACAGGTGCTTGATTCCATGGATATTGAAAAAGAACGTGGAATTACCATTAAGGCTCAAACAGTTAGGTTAAACTACAAAGCAAAAGACGGTAAAAACTATCAGCTTAATCTGATGGATACGCCCGGTCACGTTGACTTTTCTTATGAAGTATCTCGCTCACTTGCTTCTTGCGAAGGATCTATCTTAGTTGTAGATTCAACTCAAGGCGTTGAAGCTCAGACATTGGCTAACGTATACTTAGCTATAGACAACAATCATGAAATTGTTCCTGTTCTGAATAAGATTGATTTGCCATCATCAGAACCTGATAGAGTTAAACAACAAATTGAAGATGTTATCGGTCTTGACACATCTGAAGCTGTTGAAACATCGGGAAAAACAGGTCTTGGCGTTCCTGATTTGTTAGAAGCCGTAGTTAATAAACTTCCTGCTCCGAAAGGTGATGAAAACGCGCCGTTAAAGGCTCTCTTAATTGACAGTTGGTACGATTCTTATTTGGGTGTGATTATCTTGGTACGCGTTCATGATGGCATTTTGAAAAAGAAAACGCTCATTCGAATGATGTCAAACAATGCCGTATATAATGTCGATAAAGTTGGTATATTTACACCAAAAATGCAAGATGTTGAGGCATTATATCCCGGTGAAGTCGGTTTCATAACAGCCAGCATTAAAAGTGTAAGCGATTGTAACATCGGTGATACCATAACAGACAATAAAGTTCCTTGTGCAGAACCGTTGCCCGGTTTCAAGCCTTCCATTCCGGTTGTTTTCTGCTCCATATTCCCGACAGATTCCAGTCAATATGAAGCATTAAAAGACGCTCTTGCAAAACTTAAATTAAACGATGCAAGTATAAATTATCAAAATGAAAATTCTGCCGCTTTAGGTCTTGGTTTCCGTTGCGGATTTTTAGGTCTTTTGCATATGGAAATTATTCAAGAGCGCATCGGTAGAGAGTTTGATTTAGACATCATAACCACAGCGCCATCCGTTGCTTATAAAATTCACCTTACAAGCGGTGATGAACTTATGTTGCATAATCCGGCAGACATGCCGGACTTAAGCACAGTTAAGTTTATTGAAGAACCAATGGTAAAAGCTACCATTTTGGTTCCTGATACATATTTGGGAGCTGTTTTAAAGCTTTGTACCGAACGTCGAGGAGAACAAGTTGAGCTAACATATGTCGGCACACGAGCCATGGTTATCTACAACATTCCGTTAAATGAAATTGTGTTTGATTTTTACGACAGATTAAAATCTATTACCAGCGGATATGCAAGTTTTGACTATGAACTCACCGGTTATCAAGAATCAGATTTGGTTAAAGTTCAAATTTTGATTAATGAAGAGCCGGTTGATGCTTTAGCCTTTTTATGTCATCGTTCTCAAGCAGAATCGAGAGGCCGTCAAATTTGCGAACGCCTAAAAGATTTAATTCCGAGACACTTGTTCAAAATTCCGATACAAGCAGCCATTGGCGGAAGAGTTGTGGCTCGTGAAACAATATCAGCCATGCGTAAAGATGTAACGGCCAAGTGTTATGGCGGTGACGTTACACGTAAACGCAAGCTTTTAGATAAACAGAAAAAAGGTAAACAACGCATGCGCCAATTCGGCAAAGTTGAAGTTCCACAATCTGCATTTATCGAAGCATTACGCATTGGAGATGATTAAAAAAAGAGAGCATCAGCTCTCTTTTTTTTAATCTGATACACAATCGTTTCCACGCCATTTCCATGCTGAGATAATGTTTTCTTTAATCATAAATGAGGTTTGACAATATGCTTCAACCACATTATCGGTTAACTCAGCATAAGGCATAAAGTTATACTCATTCATTAAGGGCGCATAAATGGTATCATCAGGCTCAAATTCTTCATTGTAAAGATAATATTCTGACGGAAAATAAAAATCATTTATTTTTGTATAGGTAAAAATTTTGGTATTATCATTTACATATTTAACAGCACTAGGTGTTCCCCATGCCATAACAAGATCTTGTTCAGTTTTACCCACTAAATCGTTTAACTTTTTATCATATTTTTCAGATGTAGCACAAGCCAAAACCAAAAATGTTAAAATCAGTAAAAATGCAATATTTTTTATCATATCTCCTCCTTTATTTTCCAAATAAATAATCTCAGAGATCAGATTTTCAATTTAGCAAAAAAGTTTTATCCAATCGCTTATTTTAACCACAACCGACACACTTAATAATTGCAAAAAAAAAAATAAACTTATAATTTGGCTAGAATACCATTTTTAGGAGTTTTTTTGATGAAATTATTTAAAAACAATCAATACGGAAGAAGTATGGTGGAGATGTTGGGTGTTTTGGCCATCATCGGTGTTTTATCAGTTGGCGGTATCGCCGGATATTCTAAAGCTATGTTTAAGTATAAAGCCAATAAATTTTCCGATCAAATAACACATATTATTGCAAATATCAGAGCTTCTTTTGCTGTGCAAGGCACAACAGACGGATTAAATAACGAGAATATAAAAAAGATGGGATTGGTTCCTTCGGAAATGTATACAAACTCTGAATATCCCGATGATCCTTATCATATTTTTGGAGGTCAACTTAGTTTTGGTAGCGCATCTTACTATGAAATGCAAAATGGCAGACCTCAAGCTAATTATTCTAATAATATTTTTTATATCGGAACAAATTATATTCCCAAAGATATTTGCATATCAATATTAACTGCCGATTGGGGCGCCGATTTATACGGAATTGGTGCAGGATTTTTTTCTGGAGCTCCAACACCTAGTAGCAATGATTATCGCACAGCGACCGAAGATTATGCTATAACCGGTGATAAAGATTATCCGGCACCATTTTCAGTTGCAAGAGCAGAAAAAGTATGCCGAAAAGCTGAAGATGAAAATTCTACTACCGGAATGTCTCTGTTTTGGTATTTTAAATTGTAAAACCATCGCTAACATCATATTTAGCAAGCATTGAGTTTTCAGATACTACCTACCCTAACCTAGCCTCTGTAAAGACAGAGGCTTTTTTTACCTTTTCTCCACAACCGACACACTTAATAATTTCAAAAAAAACAAATAAACTTATAATTTGGCTAAAATACCATTTTTAGGAGTTTTTTTGATGAAATTATTTAAAAACAATCAATACGGAAGAAGTATGGTAGAGATGTTGGGTGTTTTGGCCATCATCGGTGTTTTATCAGTTGGTGGTATCGCCGGATATTCTAAAGCCATGTATAAGCAAAAAATGAACAAAACTGTAGATATCGTTTCTAAAGTTTTGATGGGTATGAGAGAGCTGTCATCACAAAATTTAGAAGGAAGTGGCCCTGGATTTTATCAGCAACAATATGCAATAAAATTAGGCATATTGGATAAATCATTGTGTGATGACTCTAATCAATGCACACTTCCTATCGGTAATAAAATACAGGTATCCTTTAGTGATATTGAAATAATTCTTAGCAAAGGAAGCAGTAATCTTTGTATTGATTTTTTATCACATCATTGGGAAACTGCTTTACCTGACAATTCCAGCTATATTAGTATTGTTAGCACTTCTGGTGAGTATGTGGGTCAGGGTAATTATATATATTCAACCAACACTAATATAGGAGTGAAACTAGAATATACATTAACTGATATAGAAAATACCTGTACTAAAGCCTGTAATAATGTAGAATGTATGATTGTTTTGGCGATAAGCGAGGATGTCTAACTGATAATACAAAAAAAGCTGTTTGAAAGTTTTAAATAGCGTTGTTATAATGAAATAAAATTAAGTATTGCTTGCACAAAAAACTAATTTTTCAAGCCTCTGTAACAAACAGAGGCTTTTTTTATTTAACATTAAAGTTCTTTTCTGGACGTAAGTGCCATTTGGATTGTTCCGTCATCCATATAATCAAGCTCTGCACCCACCGGAATTCCTTGAGCCAAAGTTGTAACTTTTATATTACTATCCTTTAGTCTATTTAGCAAATAATGTGTTGTAATCTGCCCGTCAATTGTTGCCGGCAAGGCCAAAATCACTTCCTCAAACACACCTGTCTCAAGGCGAGAAAACAAATTTTCAATATTTAAATCTTCAGGGGTTATTCCGTCAATTGCCGAAAGAACGCCACCCAAAATGTGGTATAAGCCCTTATAAAAGCCCACTCTTTCCATCGCCCACAAATCAGCAACGTCTTGCACAACGCAAACTGTTTTATAATCTCTTGCAGCAGATGAACAAATTGAACAAATTTCTTCAGTATCAAAATTACCGCAAACTTTACAAGTTTTTATATTTTCAGCCACATCTTGCAAAGCAGATATCAACGGTAACATTTGCTCATTTTTCTTTTTCAAAAGTTGCAAAACAATGCGTCTTGCCGACCTTGTTCCCAGAGCCGGCAATTTAGCTATTGTTTTTATGAGTTTTTCGATTTCTTTTCCTGCCAATTTTTTTCTCTAAAACGGAATTTTTAAACCACCCAAATTAGCTCCACCGGTAGCTTCTTTCATTCCTTCTTCTTGCATAGCTTCAATTTTTGCATGAGCATCATTATAGGCAGCAACAATAAGGTCTTCCAAAACATCAACTTCATCTGCATCAATCAAAGATTTATCAATGCTGATTTTTTTCATTTCGGAACGACCGCTTAATACAACCTTTACCAAGCCGCCTCCACTGGTTCCTTCTCTTTCTTCCTCAGCCAAACGAGCTTGAGTTTCTTGCATTTTCTTTTGCATCATTTGAGCTTGTTTCATTAAACCTTGAATATTTAGCATTTCAAATTACTCCTCATCATATGTATTAACAATTAAATTTTCTTCATCTTCTGTTTCTTCTCGCGAAACTTTACGAACTAAAGTATCAATTTTAGCCCCCGGAAATTCGCTCAATATAGCCTTTATAAGCGGATATTCCGACACACTTTGTTTGTCTTGTTCAAGAGCAGCTCTTTCTTTATCGGCTAAAGTTTCGCCCAAAGGACCGCGCCTTATGTCAACTTTCCACTTTATGCCACTTGCGGCCTCAAGTTCTTTATGAAAATTTTGCATAAAATCAGGTGCTATCTTGTCAGATATAGCCATTTTTATATGCCCGGAAGCAAATTCTTCAATAGAAATATCATTTTTTACGCTATACAGAAGCAACAATTTTTTGTGCTCTGTCAGATATAAAACAAAATCATTCAAGCTAAAATTTATATCCGTATTTTGAGCTTCCTGATTAACACTATTATCAGCTTTTTCTTCTACGGCTTTGCTTTCTGCCACAAACTGTTTAACAGGCTCTGTTTGAACTGCCTTAGCATCATTAACATGGCTGATAACACTTAAACTAGATTTTTTTTTTACTTCAGATAAAAGCTCTGCAGGAGTCGGTAAATTTGCCGAATATGCAACTCTGACCAAAATCATCTCTAATGCCTTTAACGGCATAGGCGCGCTATTGAGTTCTGAAATACCTTTAATAAGCATCTGCCACATCCGAGACAACACTGCAATAGAAATTGAAGATGATAGCTTTTCACAAAGTTTGCGCTCATTTTCGCTTAACATTTCTGAACCAAGTGTTGCCGGAACAATTTTAGCACGAGCAAGCATATGTGTAACATCTATTAAGTCTTGCAAAATAGATGTCGGATTTGCACCATTTTGATATTGATTTCCTAAATTGTGCAACACAGATTGCATATCACCTGATATAAGTTTTTCAAAAAGCTCCAAAGTTTTGTTTCTGTCAGCCAAACCTATCATTTCGATTACGGCATCTGTTTTAATTTTTCCATCGCCTAACACAATTGCCTGATCCAACATTGATAATCCGTCACGAGCAGAACCGTCAGCTGCACGAGCTACAATTTCCAAAGCCTCATCTTGGGCTTCAATTCCTTCTGCTGTTATAATCTTTTTAAAAAGTGTAACCAAAGTTTCTATATTCAAACGTTGTAAATCAACACGCTGACAACGAGATAATATGGTTACCGGAACTTTTCTTATTTCTGTGGTAGCAAATATAAATTTGACATGTGCAGGAGGCTCTTCCAAGGTTTTTAACAGAGCATTGAAAGCTCCTTTTGAAAGCATATGAACCTCGTCTATGATATAGACTTTATATCTTGCATTTGTCGGTTTATAACCAACACCGTCAAGAAGTTCACGCATATCATCAACACCGGTTCTTGAAGCGGCATCGAGCTCCAATACATCTATGTGTCTTCCGGCGGCAATTGCCTTACAATTTTCACACACTCCGCAAGGACGAATCGTCGGACCGCCTTTACCGTCAAGGCCAATACAATTTAGAGCTCTGGCAATTAAACGAGCCGTAGTTGTTTTACCGACACCTCTAATTCCGGTTAAGATATAAGCATGGTGTAATCTGTTGTTTTTAATGGCATTTGTAAGAGTTTGCACCAAAGCATCTTGCCCTAACAAATCTTCAAAAGTTTGAGGGCGATATTTTCTTGCCAACACTACATATTGATTTTGCGTATTATCTTCTGCCATTACATTCTCTTTAAAAGGCGAAGGGACAAAAACCTCGCTTCAACCGTTACGGCTGCTTCCTTCCGAACCTGACCGGGTTGGCGGCGAACCGACCTTTTGCCCTTCATAATAAAAAACCTTCTTTATATTGAAACAATCAGCTTTATTTTTAAAGTAAAAAATTAAGCTATCAACATTTATCCGTATTTAATTAGCACAAACCAAATTTTTATTAATCAAGTATATATGCTCTGACTTCATTTGCATCTTTTCCGAAAACTAAAGGAAAATTATCTGCCGGATCAAACAAATCAGAATCATCTAAAATTTTATTTTCAAATTTAGCCGGAGCTTTATCCACCACTCTAAGTCCGGTTGATGTAACTTCTACAATATCCAAACTATGTTCATTGGTACCATTTTCCATAATACGGAAGGCACCGTTTATACCGACATAGCCATTAGAATCGACAATATTTTCGTAAATATCTTTTTGTGATTTTTCCGACAAAGCTGAAGCCAACAAAACTCCATCATACGCAAAAGAATAAAGCTGATTAGGTCTTTGTCCGAATAAGCGTTCATATTTTTTTATAAAATAATTATTATGAACTCTGGAAAGTACCGGATATACCCCATGATATAATGTTGTTTCTTTACTTAAATTTGTATTTTCCCAAACAGATGTACCTAAAAACAAAATATCAGGATAATATATATCATAATAACCAAACATAACAGCTGCAGATTTCAATCTGCTAGACGTTTCTGCAATCAGAACAGCGTCAAAATCCACCTCACCTGTTGTATATACATTTTTAATTTGCTTTAATTCTTTTTGTGCCTGCTCATCACCAAGAGCTGCTAATTTTTCCAATTCTTTTTTACGTTTAGAAATTTCTTCTGAGCGTTCATCATAATTGGTAATTTCTTTCACAAGAGGAGCAAAATCAAGAGTATCTGCCGGATAAAAACCAATTTTTACAACTTCGGCACCATATTTATATGCATTACGCACAGCAGATTTTGCAGTATTAAGACCAGCTGTAGTATCCGGCACCATAACAACAATACGTTTTCTTTGTTTTGATGAAGCGTATGATATAACCCTTTTTACCTGTTCATCACCCAAAAGTCCCAAAGTATACACACCATTCTTTAATACATTTGGTGAGGTTGAAAAAGAAATAACCGGAATCCGTTCGTCTATAGCTTTATTACTTATAACTGAAACTTCTTCACTCATCAAAGGCCCTAATATTAAGTTGACACGAGCATCAGATGCTTCTTTTATTGCTTCAACAGCACCGGCAACAGAACTTTTTGTATCAAAAAAGCGTAAAACCAAATTCTTATTATTGGCGTCTTCTATAGCCATCATTGCCGCATTTTTAAGCCCTATACCATAAACCGAAGATTTTCCGCTTAAAGGTAACAGCATTGCAACATTAAATGTATTTTCCCCATGGAACATATCAACATTATAACGTTCATCAGACACGCCACCTCTTACAATAATGCCTGACTTGTTATAAAATGGAGAACAAGCGATATTAAACATCAATAAAAACAATAGGGTTATTTTTTTAAACACTTGCATTTTTCCTCAAAATGTAAAACAATTAATTTAGTTTGTTTTATATCAAAAAATACTTAATGTAAAGAGTTATCAAAATGTTAAACAATGCTTTATATATCGTTGCAACTCCTATAGGCAATCTGAAAGATATATCAGAAAGAGCCGTGGAAACACTTTCTCAGGCTGATATTATTGCCTGTGAAGATACACGTGTTACCAAAAAACTTTTCTCTCTTTTGAATTTAAGCCTTGATAAAACATTTATATCATATCAAGATCATAATGAAGAAGAAAAATCTGCCGATATTATCGAACTTATCTTAAACGGTAAGAGTGTTGCTCTTGTCAGCGATGCAGGATCACCGCTTATTTCAGATCCGGGCTATAAACTAGTAAGAAAATGTGTTGAACAAAACATCAAGGTTTATTCCATCCCCGGAGCATCTGCCGTTATATGCGCATTGCAACTTTCCGGTCTTCCTACAAATCGTTTTATGTTTGCCGGCTTTATACCCAACAAAGACAAAGCACGTATAGATTTATTTATAGAATTGAGTAAAATCAATACAACTTTAGTTTTTTATGAAACAGCTCCACGTTTGTGTAAAACTTTATCGTGCCTCAATCAAATTTTTCCTGAACGAGAAATTGCCGTTGCAAGAGAAATTACAAAAATTTTTGAAGAATGCAGAAGAGCAACCGCGAAAGAATTATACGAATATTATAGCGAAAATACACCTAAAGGTGAAATCGTGATTATGGTTGCACCACCTTCAGAAAAAAATATTTGCGATTTCAACATAGAGCAAGAGCTTAAAACAAGACTTAAACAAATGAGCTTAAAATCTGCAGTCAAAGAAGTTACAGAACTTACAAAAAGCAACAAAAATGATATATATAATTTAGCACTAAGGCTTAAAAATGACAAATCAGAATAGCGGAAAATTGGCTGAATTTATTGCTCGTTTATATTTTCGAATCAAAGGATATAAAATTATATCAAAAAACCACAAAAGTGCTTTAAAAATGCCTGCCGGAGAGGTTGATTTTATTGCACTAAAGAACAAAACGCTTGTTTTTGTTGAAGTAAAAAAACGACAAAGCATAGAAAAAGCATCTTATGCCATAAAACCAAACCAGCAAAAACGCATTACAAATGCTGCTAAACTTTTTCTGAAGAGAAACCCTCAATATCAAAAATTTAATATTCGTTTTGATGCTATATTTATAGTTTTTCCGTTTAAGATTGTACATATAAAAAATGCATGGCAAGAATAGATTTATTCTTGATTTTCTGTTTCAGCACTGTCAATCGAATATCCCGTTGCACGAACCGTCCTTATATAGTCCGGACCAAATTCGTTCAGAGCACGACGCAAACGCCTGATATGAACATCAACGGTTCTTGATTCA
The DNA here is from genome assembly GCA_045644765.1 of Alphaproteobacteria bacterium. Taxonomy (GTDB): domain Bacteria; phylum Pseudomonadota; class Alphaproteobacteria; order RF32; family CAG-239; genus JAFTYO01. The sequence goes on from JAZRHM010000001.1 coordinate 29,249, forward strand.
ACATATATATTATCTCCCCAAACGGTTTTTAACAAAACTTCTCTGGAAAACACTTTCTTAGGTTCACTCATTAAGAGTTTTAATAAACGAAACTCGGTTGGCCCTAAATGAACATAATTTTCTGAGCGAAAAACTTTCTTTTCGGTCAAATCCATTTTTATATCTTCAAATACAATTTCTTTAACACTGATGTTTTCAGGCGCCCTGCGTAAGTTTGCTTTAACTCTGGCCATAAGCTCAGGAACGGAAAAGGGCTTTGTTACATAATCATCAGCACCGGCGCTCAAACCTTTGATTTTATCTTCTTCCTGACCTTTTGCCGTGAGCATAATTATCGGAATATTTTTTATATCCGGTTTGGTTCTTATAAGCTTACATATCTCAACTCCTGACATTTTCGGAAGCATCCAATCAAGTAAAATAAGCGAAGGATAATGAGTTTCGACTTCTGCTATAACTTTTGCCCCATTTGACTCTATTACAACCTCATAGCCTTCTTTTTCTAAGTTATACTTTAACAATAAAGCCAAAGCTTGTTCATCTTCAACCACCATTACTTTTGTCATAGCCCACTCCTTTTAGTTAACGTAAAGCTTCAATATTTTTCTTATAATCACCACTGTTTAATATGGCGCTTCCGGCAACCAAAATATCAGCACCTGCGGCCACACATTCGGCTGCAGTCAACGGATTTATACCTCCGTCAACTTCAATTTTAATATCTTTTCCTTTAATCATAGATTTTATTTTTGCAATTTTCTCAACACTTGAAGGAATAAAACTCTGTCCTCCAAATCCGGGATTTACACTCATAACCAAAACAACATCAATTTTATCAAGCACATATTCTAAAACAGTTTCCGGCGTTGACGGATTTAGACTGATACCTGCTTTTATGCCATAAGATTTTATTTCAGCCAAAAGTTTATCCAAATGTTTTGTACTCTCAGCATGAATCGTAATGATATCTGCTCCGGCTTTGGCAAACCAAGATATCATATCTTGCGGATTTTCAACCATCAGATGCACATCAAAAGGAAGTTTTGTACAATCTCTTATGCTTTTAACCACCGTTGGGCCAAAAGTTAAATTTGGCACAAAATGTCCATCCATAATATCAAGATGAATAAGATCTGCTCCGGCTTGTGATAAAGCAACAACTTCTTCTTTCAAACAAGAAAAATCGGCAGACAATATACTGGGTGCTATCAATACCATAAAAAACACTCCTTATAAAATATTTTTCACATTATAACTTACAAATACTTAAATACTGGTAAAAATCGGCATCCAAAGACATTGATTTTATAAAATATAAGCATATTTGTTTTGTGTTGCATTTTTATATAAGGAGTAAAACATGGGAGAAACTGCAAAAAAAATTATACAACTTAACATTTCTGAGTTGTTAAATATTTTAAATGAAGCATATGCAGAAGAATGGCTTGCCTATTATCAATATTGGATTGGAGCAAAACTTATAACCGGACAATTTAAAAAAGATATCGAATCCGAATTTTTAGAACACGCAAAAGAGGAGCTCGAACATGCTGATATGCTAGCAAACCGAATTTTACAATTAGGCGGAACACCACTAATAAATCCGGATGATTGGAGCAAATTGGCAAAATGTAAATATTTATCTCCGACACAAGAAGATTCTTTATCTCTTGTAAAGCAAAATTTGGCTTCTGAAAGGTGTGCAGCTGATAAATATCACAAAATTTGCGAAATGTGTTTCGGCAAAGACCATGAAACATTCAAAATTGCAGAACATATCTTAGCTCAAGAGCTTGAGCATGAACAAGAAATGGAAGATTTTTTAACAGATATGGAAACTGCTAAAAAATATTTTCATAGCTAAAATTTTCCCGATTAAGTGAGGTCAAAGGGTCTTCGAATTAGTTTAAAAAAATCGGAAGATGCCTTGACCTCACTTCGTTCGGAGGCATGACAGGTTATTTATTTCTTTCGAAAACGAGGCATGACATTAACTAGAATTGTCACACCTATTTTTTGCTTGCAAAAAATTCAAGGTGTCTTCGAATTAGTGTAATAAAATCTCTCATCGGAAGCGGTATTTGTTAGGAAAACTAATCGGAAGATCGCCGGACGCGTTCGGCATAAATGCCTCAGCGAGCGATGATTTTTTTATTTCTTAGCGAAAACAAGGGACAACAATATAAAAATAATTGTCACCCTTCTTTGTGAGTGAAACGAACAAAGTCATAGGGCCTTCGAATTAGTTTTTAAAAAAAATCGGAAGATGCCTTGACCTCACTTCGTTCGGAGGCATGACAATATACGTAGTCACCCTACTTTGTGAGTGAATGCGAACAACCTATATAGTCATCGCTCGCTGAGGCGTTAGTATTAACGCCGAATGCGTCAAGCGATCTTCGAATTAAGTAAAATCTAGATTATTTGCTCATATAAATCATTCCATTGCGGATTTACATTACAGATAAGTTTATTTTTTGTTTTACGATAGCATTTTTTTAAATATTTTTCACGTGCTATCGCTGTTAATTCATCTTCATAAATTTCATAATATACCAATTTGTTCAAATCATACTGAGTTGTAAAACCCTTCACAACATGATTTTTGTGTTCCCATACACGACGTATTAAGTCGTTTGTAACACCAACATACAATGTTGTGTTATTTTTATTGGTCATTATATAAACGTACATTTTCTTCACATTATCAAATTATGTTATTTTTTTAACTTAGTCAATATACTAATCGGTAGATGCCTTGACGATTCCTGACGGAATCGAGGCATGACATAAAAAATTGTCACCGCTCGATTGCGCTTAGCAATCGTCAAGCGGCCTTCGAATTAGTTTTTAAAAAAATCGGTAGATGCCTTGACCTCACTTCGTTCGGAGGCATGACAGGTTATTTATTTCTTTCGAAAACGAGGCATGACATTAACTAGAATTGTCACACCTATTTTTTGCTTGCAAAAAATTCAAGGTGTCTTCGAATTAGTTTTTAAAAAAATCGGAAGATGCCTTGACGATTCCTGACGGAATCGAGGCATGACATAATAGTGTTTGCGATTTGGAGGCGTGACAATATAAAAAAACTCCGGCAAGATGTCGGAGTTTTTTTTAATTAAGCTTTGTGCTTTATACTATATTAGTAGTATTTCCAAGCAACAGAGTTTACACTACCTGTTCCTACGCATGCATCAACAGCATTTGCAACCGTAATCGGTGTTGAATAAGTTGAACCACCAGGAACACCAACGATAGAAGTACTAGCTACCTTAGCACCATCTGTAGCTGTTGTATAAACAGCAGCTAAAAGAGTTTCCGCATTTGCCTGCTTTGTAGCTGCGATACCAATCAAACCTGAAGCCTGACCGGAACCCCAGTCACCTGTTGCAATGGTAACACAAGCTTCTTGTGTAAGACCATTATATGTAATTGTGAAGGCTTCGTTATCACCACTTCCACGTCCGCCTGCAGCCGCAATTTTTACAGCACCATTGAAAGCATTGGTAATTGTAGAACTTGTTGCAGTTTTGTACATATCATTTGGAACAACACCAAACTTTTTAGCTGTTAAGTTTGACAAACCTTCATAATCACCTTGAGAAGAGAAGATTGTTCTGATGTTTGCAACAAGCATAGAAACTTGGTCTGTTGTTTTGTTGATTTTATATTTGTTCATAGCTTTAGAATAACCGGCGATACCACCAACAGATAACACACCGATAATTGCCAAAACACCGAGCATTTCTACCATTGAACGGCCATTTTCATTTGTATATTTCATAATCACATTCCTTATATATAAGTTAAACATAAATATCGAGTTTTGCAAACCCGACCGGAAACTTTAGCTGAAGCTTCCGCATAGAACTCTGTCTATCTGAGTTTATGCTAGCAAAAAAACATCTCATAGGTCAAGATGAAAAAAGATATATATCTTTAGTTATATATACAACACATTCTACCTAACCGCGTGATTTTTAAATATTTTTTTTAGATATATAATGCATATATCCCGGATATATGACTATTTTTATATGTTATTTACCTAAATTTGTAACATTTTTTTAACTGGACAACACCGTTTTTTTATGATACTATGCATTCTGAAATAGTATACATTATGTAAATTTTACAATTATGAAAAAAATCGTATTAATGGTTATCGTCGCTCTAGGAGTGATGCTAACATCCACATCTTGTGGTGCTCAGGTTTATTATGGTTATCAACAAGATTGTCCTGCTTATGTTCCCGGTGTATATGGCACCTATCAAACCACAGCGCCTTCTCCTACAGGTTTGTTTGTAAAAAGCAAAAACCTCAGAGAATCCGGAACGTATGTTGTAGGCAATGTATCTTACCCAACTCAACTTAAGTGGGTAAACATGACCATTGTAAAGAATGGTTGTCTGGTGTATGTTTACGATTCAGGTAATAATGTGATTGCGCAATATGACCTGAGAATCGAACAAGATACACAAGACTTCTATCAGCCTACAGGTTACACCGGCAAACCTCTACAGGTAGAGATTTGTATCAATGGTGGAAACGGTTACAATGCAGTTATCGTAAATGATGGTTATAATCCAGAACACTATCATCTTTAAGTATTACTGCTGGTAAAAAAATCGAAAGGGTGCATGCGCACCCTTTCTTTTTGCTAATTTATAAAAATTTAATTTAACACAATCGGTCGTTTTTCATCTTCTTTTTCAACATTTACACAAATGTTGTTTTCATAGGCATATTTAAACACTTCTTTTGCAAACGAGTTTTTAGCCATAGCAACCAAAAACTTTGCTTTTTCCATTTTTAATTTATAAAGAGTTTCTTCCAAAGCCTCAAAGCTTTCATAAATTGTACTGACAAATATAATATTTTTTTCTATTTGAGATGATCTGTCTTCTTTGCCTATATTTTGCATAATATACCTCGTATAATTTTGTTAATAATGCTATAAACTATGCTCATTATAACAAAAATTAAAGATGTAAACAAAGCTATATTGACAATTAAGATTTTTAGACGCGAATCGAAAATTTAAACCAGATAGCGTTGATTATGAGTTTGTGCATGATGTGTCCTGATAGACCTATCAGGTGATATATATTTATTTTTTGACCACCTGTCTATTAATGTTTCAATTATATCTTCATCAACCATAATTTCATTATTAAGCGGAAATCTGTTTAATAAATCGTGCATTATATATTGAGCAACATTTACTTTGGTCATTTATTCCTCCGTGATTACAGGCACTTATATAATCAAAAGTTTTTTTAGTAAAAGGCATAATAAACTAAAGTCTATGTTTATAAGTGTTTTTTTATATTGGATTATATATCTGGCATAATTTTGGCTCTTGACATCTTCAAAAAAAGAACTAAAATAGAACAAATTTGTTAAATAAGGATATATAACATGCTAACGGAAAAACAATATAAACTCTTGATGTTTATCAACAAAATCACCAAAGAAACAGGTTGCTCCCCGTCTTTTGATGAGATGAAAGATGCAATCGGTCTTAAATCTAAATCAGGTATTCATTCGTTGATAAACGCCTTAGAAGAACGCGAGTTTATTAAAAAACTTCCGCACAAAGCTCGGGCTTTAGAGGTTGTTCGTATGCCAAAATTTAAGCCCAGAGCCATTATTGAAGAAGAAAAAAAACGTGAAACTGCTTTGCAAAATTCGGCAGCTCAAATTCCGTTTTACGGCAAAATTGCCGCCGGCATCCCGATTGAGGCCATCGCCGATGAAACAAGAACTTTAAGTGTTCCGTTTGAGATGGTTGCAAGAGGTCAGTTTTATGCTCTTTCCGTTGAAGGAGATTCTATGATAGAAGCCGGCATTTTTGATGGTGACACTGCCATCATCAAAAAAGCCGAAACAGCAAACAACGGTCAGATTGTGGTCGCTTTGGTCGATAATCAGGAAGCTACATTGAAAATTTTACAAAAAAAAGAAAATGAGGTTTGGCTTGTTCCTTGCAACAAAGAATACCAAACCAAAAAGCTTGAAGCAAAACGTGTTAAAATCCAAGGAATTTTAAGCTCTATTATACGTAACTATAACTAAAAATTTATCAGCTTAGTATGTGTTACTGATGCTATCTAAAATTTTTTGAGCTTCGGGCGAAATAATCACTTTGATTTCTCCGTCTTTATTTTGATTAGTACTTGCAACTGTCGAAGAATTATTGAGTTTTGCCTTTACCCTTGCTAGATTTTGTGCGTTTGGATTTGAAACTATATTGAGTAATGCTTGCTTATCCTTATCTTCCAACTTGCTAAGAGCAACTTTTATATCAGCACCTGCCGAAACAAGCTCTTTTATAATTTCTTTCTTCATTTCTTCTTGATTGCTCGGTGTTCGCATCAGATATACTAAAGCATTGTTACCATGTATGTCCGTTGCATTTGCATCAGCCCCATTTCTTACCATCAGAGCTATCATATCTTTTTTATCTTCCATTTTAATTTTCGATGAAGCTGCAAAGTTTAATAAGGCGTTTTTTCCATCATTGTCTACTTGGTTTAAATCTGCCCCCATTGAGAATAAAGCATATGCAACCTCAAATTCTTCAGCCTCCATCAAAATTGTTTTACCTTCTTTATCTCTGGCATTTATATTGAAACCTAGTTTTACTAAATCTTTTATTGAAGATAAATTCTCAAATTTTAGCAAATCAAAATCTTTCAAAGACGTCAAAAGATTAATTGCCGGTTGCTTATTATCACAATATTCCAATTTTTCAGGATTATAACGCAAAGTGTCCATTGCGTTTCTTTGTTGATAAAAAGATAAGTCTGAATATGACATTATTTTTTTGAAATATTCATTATCTCTGTTTTCTAACAAAATTTTATCAACATCACTGATAAAATTCCGCATATAATCCTCATTCTTTTTAGTATCGGGTATACCTGTAAGATTCATAATATAGCAACATTCCGCTGTAGAATCACTACTCATTAAATCATTATTGAACCTTTTGGCAATAAACATTCTCAAACATTCATCAACATACTCTTTCATATCAAAATTTTGGTAAACCATAGAAATGCCGGCATAGATTTTTTCAATGCTCCGCAAAGCTAGTTCTGGCTTTGGGACACCCGGATATACATAACTCTCAAAAATTGATTTTTGGTCTTCAATATTTTGTTTAATTAGTTTTTGATGCATGTCATTAGAAACAGAAGAACTTTCACAACGTTCCTTTTTGTTAATTTTATTTATAATAGAAAATGGTACTTGAAGCAAATAAGAATCTATAACATCTGTTACATAATCGCTATTTTGCGGATTATTGTTTTTATCAATCATAGATAACAAATCATCATTGTATTTAAATGCTTTAAACTGAATAGGTTGATAAGCCTTATCTTTAGTTATTTTCTTTGCCAACTCACTAAGCTCTTTATATTTTATAACACCATCATCATTAAAAAACTCTTGTGTTTTACCTTGTTTTCTCATTTTCCAAATAGTATTAATAGTTTCTTTCATGATTGGATACGTAGCATAATATTTATAATTTCGGTGATAGCTCGTTTTTTTCTCTTTACTTCCGAGCTTAGTATTCCTTGTGCCATAATCTAATCCTCTGGCAGCAATTTTAACAAAATCTATTGTATCTTTTGCTCTTAACAGCATGGCTGAATATGCAAAAGCTTCTGCATGCATCTCATTTATATAAAAACGATAATCATTAACCTCTTCAGCCTCTTTTTTTACATCAGAGCCACTTTTTTTATACATTTCGGCAATCGTTGTATCATCAAAAACTTCGTAAATATCTTGTAATGAATGGGCATATTCATGATAAAAATATTCTGGTCTTCTGTCATCGTAACAGAAAAGGGCTATTCTGCCTTTATAATTAGCACCTCCACCTTTTTTTATGCTTTCATTAATATTAACAACAAAATTTCCGTCAGATTGATATGTTATAACACCATTTTTTTCCAATTCATTAATTGTTTTTTCTTCGGACCAACCTCGAGCCTTACTCACACCTGAAATAACTTTCATATAGTCATAATGAGTATCAGTTTGAACATTTTCATTGTGAATATCGCAATACGTAAAACTTGCAGTTCCGGTAAACTCTGCCAAAGCATCAAAATCTTTCTGTATTTCAGCACTAACGCTCATATGACATATCCTCTTATATAAAAAAAACTACTTGCATGTTATCACACAAAAAGCTAAAACTCAACATCTTTTAGACGAAAAAACAAATTTTCTACTATAAAAGCATGTTTATTCCTGATTTGTTTCATTTTGACTTTGCAATTGAGCTGAAATTTTCGACCAAATTTTGCTACCATTTTGTTGTAAAGAATCAAAGAAAGCGCGCAACCTCTCACTTTGACCGCATACAACGTCTTTAACAGAAGGTAAACTGTTACCTTCAATAGAATTTTTAACACCGTTTATAATGGTATTACTTGCAAAAATCAAAATTGCCTGACCATTTTTATTTAATCCTGCCTGCTCCGGATTATAATCTAATAATTTATGTTTATCTATACTATCACCCATATTAGGCGCTAAAAACATTTCGCCTTGTTGTCCCGGAAAATAGCTAAGCATTATACCTCCTGTTTCTGACATATTTTGCATTTCATATTCAAAATATTTATATTGCGAAACTTCAACATCCTGTATTGATATAAACGAAATCATTGTAGATTTAGCCACACCCAAAGGAATATACGGCGAATGAGCGATACATAACAATTCATGCAAAATCATCAATCTCTCTTCCGGCAAATACCAAGCTTCTGTCAGTTTTTCTTCCAATTTTTCTTCCAACTTTGCAAAAGTATAAGCTCCATGACAATGAGCAACTATCGTTATTTTTCGCATATTGAGACACGCTTGTTGAACAGATAATCTGTTACCGTTCTCGTCAACAATACGTTTTAAGAAAAAATTTTCAAACAACTCATTTACATATTGAGCATGAAAAGTATCAGCATTAAGCTCTTGAACATTTTTTTTAGCCTGTTGATCGTCGTGCATCATTTTGACATGAGCGACATAATCATAAAAATTTTCTGCTTCAAAATCGCTATCATCAAAATCATAAACTGCGGCATAAAGCGTAACACCATCTTTTATATTGTTTTTATGTAAAAGCCTTTCAAATGTAGTCAGATAAATATTGGCACTTTTTTCATCAACAGTCCCGTTTCCACCCAAAAACAACAAGGCTGGCTCAGATGGTTCGACATTATCGACATTTTTTAAACCGTACATATTGGCTTGTGTTCTCTCAACACGTTTGAACATTGTAAAACGAGCTATTGTATTATCGGTTTTATCTAATTGTGTGTATCCGTATCGTTTAGAATTTGCACTATTTTCAGGGTGCAACAAACCACGCATTATTGTCATATCTGCTTTTTCTTTATATTGATTATAAGTTCTGATATATCCCAAAGTTGTATAAGCAGCACGTAAGCTTGAAGCATTTTGCCTTGGGTGAGCTATACTGGTATTGATGATATACAAACATTGCGATACTTTTGATACATCATTTACAGCCACGCTTTGCAAATTTTTATACAAAACCGTAAAATCAGAAGTCTTTTCAACTCTGAATGTCGAAATTTTTTCCCATATGCTTTCTCTTAAAACAGACTTATACCCAAACAAAGTGCCATATATTGCAAAAAATATTTTTTGACGTTGAGGTTCAAACGAATTTATAATTTCAAATGCTTTTAAAAGTTCGTCATCGGGCATATACAACATCGTAACCAAAATATTATTAGCCATTGAAACCAAAACATCATAGGTATCATCGCTAAACTGAATTTGGGAAAACTCTTGCAAAAATTTATTAAACAATATGGTTGAACACGTAGAATCTTGCATACAAAAAAGCATTGAACCTTTTTCTATCACACTTTTGTTTAAAGTATACACATCGTTTATGGCTTCAGCTAATTTTGTTTTTGAAATGTTTTTAATTATTGCGGCAAACGTCCCCGTTGCAGTCAGCAAAATATCAGCAGGCATAACCTTTCTTTCAAGTAAAGCACAAAACTTAGGCAACAACGTTTCCGATGCTTCCGGCACATCTTTTGCTTGCTGACCTATTTTTTCAAACAACGTTTGATATTCTATAAAATTTAATTCTGAAATATTTTCTATTTGTTCAATTTCTGCAACCATCATCTTACCTTTTAATATTTTTTCACTAATAACATACAGCAAATTTAAAAGCAACAATTATTAAAAAAACAACCACGATTCATCATCTATTGACAAAAAAATATTTTAGTGTATCATTGTTTTTATAGTTTTTTCTTAAAGAGAGTGAGCTTATGCCGTTTTTTAGTAAAAAAAACAAAGATATACATTCAAAAGTCAAAAAAATTCTTTTGACCGGTGCCACCATTGCAACGCTTGCCTCCCCTGTCAGCGGTGCTAAAAATAATAGTCTCGCACCTGCTTCTGAAGCAATAAAAAAAGAAAATCTCATAAATCCGTCAAAACATAGTTGGCTTAATAAGTTTGATACTTTGGAGAAAATTTTATCAGATTATTCTTCCATTGACCATAACGATCTAGGCGAAATAAGCGACTGGAAACATTATATCACGGATAACCCTCAAGACACGCTCGCAGAAGAAGCTTTTAAAGCAATTAAGCGCTCCGCTCTTGAATTAACAAACACATATGTCCAAGTGGATCACTACTACGAAACAGGATATTTGCATATAGCTAATATTTCTTATCAGCAATTAAAATCTTGTCAAAATTTCTTCCAAACAACAATGGATGAATTGTTGCAAAACCCTGAGGTGTTAAGGCATATTCCTGATGCATATGTAATTAATAAAGATCCCAGATTACCGGCTAAAGATTTTGCAACATTACGTCTTTATGAGCAAATGAAAATCCATAACAGATTGCGAAAAAACATGAATCAATTGAACGAATATTTTAGCATGGTAAGAAGCAACAATAAAAAGAATCAACTTAAAGCAAACATTATGAGAATGAATTTTTATAAAGCTTATGGTGTTGATTTTAATGAATGCTATGTAAATGATACGGATAACATGGCCCGGGAGCACGTATTTCTTAATAAAAAAATAAAAGAAGAAGCTTATATGTATTGTTTACACACAGCTCTTGACGGTGCGTTTGATTACAAACCCGGTTACATTGAAATGTTTAAGGATAGCTATAAAGGATTGAAATATAATATTTCACCTAAAGTTGTGCAAAATTTTATAGGTTATGCCAATATATTTGCAAAGCATATGCATGGAAAAAAATTATCTAAAGCAGAAAAAAATATTTTAGATAACACTCCTTCTGATATCAGAACGGCAACAAATGCATATTGCCAACGATATTGTGAGCAATATTGTACCTTGATGGATAAACCCGAAGGAGAAGATATTATTGCAATTAATACTAATAGCCAAACCCATTTGCAATGGACCGAGTATATAAAATTGCAGAGGTTAAAAGAAAAAACACATAAAGATTCTCTCAGAATCACCGAATTACAACGAGATTATCCTCTTTTTGTAAAAGCTACCGAATATTACGAGTATAAAAAAGAAGCATCTCAAAACAAAAAACAACAGGCTACATATCTTATACAAAATGTAGCAACAAGATAATTTTAACAAAAATGTCACACGATTGTTGCTTGACAAAAAGCCTACTTAATGGTATCATTGGCTTATTATAAGTTGTAAGAGGTAACTGGTTATGGGAATGTTTCAAAAAATTGTTTTAGGCGGTGCAACTGTTGCGGCTATGTCAACAGGACAAGTGCAAGCTGCTGAAAACTCTGCACCTATGGAGAATCCTGATGCCACAAAAACAGAAACTGTTGTAACTCCTAAAGATACCGTTATCAATTCTGATAACGTGCTTGATTTAAGTAATGAATTTTTAACGTCTCAATTTACATCTTCTGCTCAAGAAGTTAGCACCCCCGGCACCATTGAAGATCTTAAAGAAACGTTGTCAAGTCCGACAAACCTTACCGATGATCAGCAAAAACATATTGATTTATGGAGCGACTACATTATTTCAAACCCTCAAGATCCTGTATCAAGAGAAGCCTTTGTTGCCATCAAAGAAGCAACTGACGAAGTTGCAAATAAATGGATAAAAATCGATCAATATTATCAATCTGTTGAAACAGCCGGCTCGTATGACGATTTAAAATATTCAAAAGAAAATCTTATCAAGAACATGGATGCAATGCTGGAGAAATCGCAAGTGCGAGAAAACATTCCTGAAGCGAACGTTGAATATCGCAGAGGCAGCCCCGCTAAAGACTATGCGACATTACGCTTATATAACCAATTATCAAAACTTGATTATATAATGAACAAAAATCCGAGCATAATAAAAGAACAGATCGGATTACTGAATAGTAAAGATAAAAAAAGTAAAGAACAAGCATATCTGAATGCCGCTGAGTTTTATAAAACCTACGGCATGGATTTAAATAAATGTTGCCGTGATTACATTTTAAAACAAAGGGGTGGTTTAGCACAGGGCGAGCCTGTAGATGTTATGATTAGACGAGAAAAAGATCTATTAAATGATAAATATTTTAAGGAAGATGCTTATAAGTATTGTTTGCACAATCAGCTTGACATGGCATTTTCACAGACTGAAAGTACTATACACAATATTAATGTGGTATATGTAAATGATAAATATTCTACCATCGACGGAAACGTTTCTCTGGCTCTTGATGATTATGCAAAACTTGTAGCTAAAAATGCCAGAGGTGATAAATTAACCAGGGGACAAGAAAATAGACTAAACTTCTGTCCTCCTGATATTCGTGAATCTCTCCAGGCATACTATAGTGCTTGTAGTGTAAAATTTACTCAAGAGATGAATAAACCCAAAGGTGAGTATAAAGATATTCGGTATTGTAATACAAATAGTATACGTGACGAGAAAGCAACACTATATATACGGCTGTTAAGACTGGGAGAAAACTATACTAAATCAGGGCAAAACGAAATGTCTGCTGAGCAACGAGGCCAGATAGAAGAGATAGAGAAAGAGCGTCCTGATTTAAAACGCGCCAAAGAAGAATATGACAGGAACTTGGACCTGCAAAAGGAAAATTTTGCCAACGCTATGAACCGTCCTGCCGGAGAAAATGTCACGGTTTATGATCGTTATGGGTTTACTGAAAATGCATCTTCTAATTATTTTAATAACAAAGGTCTATCCTATGCACCGGTTGACCATGTAGCAACTAGATATGTAAATTTATTAAGATTAGGTGCAGATCACACCATTAGCGGACAAAATCAGATGACCGATAACGATAAAAAAACGATACAGGAAATAGAAATGGCACGCCCTGACTTAGCTATTGCCAGAAAGGCCTATGAAGCTGAGCGCAATCAACAAACTCAACAAAAAACTCTGCAACTATCTGCATCAGATTTTATGACAAGATAGTATACTAATATATAACATAAAAAGCCAAAGAGTTCTTCAGCCCTTTGGCTTTTTTTTAATATTGTTTTGATGCCTGAAAAGTTTGAAGAATTTCTTTTTCTCTTTTAAATTTTAAATTCCAAACTTCATCTCTTGTATCGGGATGGCTAACTTTTAAAAAAAGCTTTTTATAATAAGGATTTTTACGCCATTGTTGATGTATCTGTGCCATTTCATCACATATTTTTAGAGCTTCTTGTTTTTTAGCAGAATCAGATATATCTGACAAGCAGTAATATTTTTTTGAAATAAGGTTATCTAAATCAGCATAAATTTCAAAATCTTGATTTAAACGAGTGTGTAATACATCAATTGCACATACCACATTAAGCACTTTTGCTTTTTCATCAACTTCCGGTAATTTTTTTATTTTTTTATCTGTTTTTGTGCGCCTAATTTCACCTATTTGTTCATAATCTGCCTTACGTTTATGCATTTTTTTTCGTTCTTCAATAAGATAATTTTCGCCTAACACTTTACTTGCTTTTGTTTTTTGTTTTAATGCTTCATAAGAAGCAACTGTTCCATCATTAAGAATTTGATAAAATTCATTAGAAGTATAAGCATATCTTCTAACAAAATCCGCTGTAAAAAAAGCAATCTTTTCAAAATCAAGCTGACCTTTTTTGGAAAATTGTCGTAAAGTGTTTGCTCTCCCTTGTCTTCTAATTGCTTTCAACAGATTCAATACAATAGGCAAAGATATATAATACTTGCTATTTTCTGTATTTTGATTAAAGGTCTTAATGTTTTGAGCAATACAAGATTGTCTTTGTTTCTTAAAACTTAAAACATCTTTAGAACGAAGCAAAAGCACCATTGTGGCAAAAGTGTTAGCATGAACCTCTTTTAAATATTTTCTATATTTTGTATCCGGTACCGTACTTTTATTAAAAAATCTATATTTTCTTTGATAAAGATGAGCACACTCATGATATATTGTCAATTGATCATAATGAGTATCAAAACCGCTAAAAACCAGTGGCGCCACATATTGTTCTTTCACATTTATTATATGCCCGCCACTAACAATATCATTATAATTAAATCTTAATCCGCCGCCATATTCTAAAGACACTTGTTTTGTTGCAAGTAAATCTTTTTTTGTTAAACCGGCTTCTTGAAAAACCTTACAAAATTTGTTTTCATCTTCTTTAATATTTGACGTAAACGCATCTAAAGCGCACAACCACTGAGCATTGGTTTGTTGACATATATTATTTAAATCATCTATTAAAATTTGTTTTTCTATCATACTTGCAACTATATGATTATCATACATGAAAATCAAGTAATATTTGATTTGGATAAGATCAGTTATTGAATTTTATCTTCTTCTATTTTTTTAATATATCTGGATAATGTTGATCTGTTAACGTGCAAAATTTTTGCTATTTTAACTTTTGATGCTCCTTTCTCTAACAGACTTATAATATGCCTTGTATTTTTAGATAACTTAAGTTTTTTAGATGCTGCAGCTGTAGGTCTTCCCAGTTTTTTTCCGCTTGCTTTAATATTTGCAAGTGACGATTTCGTTCTATCTGATATAAGCTTTCTTTCAATTTCTGCAGCTAAGCCAAATGCAAAAGCCAACACCTTGCTTTGTATATCATTTCCTAAACGATAATTTTCTTTTATAGTCCATACTTGGCAATCTTTATTAAGACAAGTTTCTAAAATATGCATCACTTCAAGAAGAGATCGTCCCAAACGAGATATTTCACACGAAATTAAAATATCACCGCTTTTTAACTCATCCAACAATTTTCCCAATTTTCTCATGCGTAAAGATTTACGAGACGATATTTTTTCTTCTATCCATTTATCAATATTTAATCGATTTACTCCGGCAAACTGTTCCAATTCATATTTTTGATGTTCTAAAGTTTGTTTTGAGGAGCTTACACGAATATAACCAATTACAGACATTTTCTACCCTTTCTATTTTTTAAATTTAAACAGTGAAAAATGTTTATCTAATGCAAGTGTTAAAAATAGCGTTCAATAAAAAGCAGTATTGATGAAATTATTTTGATGAGTACAAAACAAAAATATTGACATTTTAAAATGTGTGAAATATAATGTGCGTGTTCGGGTGCTTGAGGGCAATAGGCACGAACAAACAGACTTGGCCAGTCATCGGTAGTAAAAAGAAGGGATAGTCCCTTTTTGATGAGTTGGCCTTTCGAAAGAGAGGTTTTTTTATGTTTAAATATCAACATGGTTTTTGTATCATTCGCTGTCAACCTTTTCATATAGGCCATGACAGATTAATAAAAAAAATGATGGAAGAATGTGCACATGGCACAGTTTTAATTGCTGCAGCACAAGAAAGCGGAACAGAAAAAAATCCGTTACCTTATTTTGTTCGCAAAAAAATGATACAAAACGTCTGGCGAAACAATGAAGCTTATGCACGCTTAAGAATCGTCGGAATAAAAGACATAAATAACATACCATGGAATATACACGTATTAGAAACTATTAAAAAAGAGCAATCAGACAAACCTAAACCTGACATAATTTATGTTGGCAACGAAAGTGAATATTTATTTTTTAAAAATGATGTTCCAAATGTTGGCGTTTGTTCCAGAACCACACAAAACTTTCCGTTTTTATCCGGAAATATGGTTCGCGATATGATTGAGTTAAAAGATATAAGATATAAAGAATTTGTTCATCCGGAAAATATAGAGCTTATTGAAAAAAGCTTTTATGAGGATGAAAAAAACTAGAAGAAACAATGGTGTTTCTTTCTATGATTTGGGTCTTGTGGGGACAGTCGAGACAAATCATAATTTAATAACCTACTGTCAAGGAGAAAAAACATGAATAAAATTAATCAAAACATTCGTTATGTCGGCACATCTGTTTTTGGTATCAGAATGCCAATAATTACTGAAGGCGACGACATTAGTAACATCATATCAAACACACTAATTGAAGCAACAAAAGCATCGTATCAACCACTTATCATAAATAATGGTGATATTATCGGCATTACGGAATCTTTCTTGGCACGTGCACAAGGAAACTATATAACATTAGATGATATAGCTAAAGATGTAGCAAAAAAGTTTCCTGAAGGTGACGTTGCAGTTGCTTTTCCAATTCTTTCACGCAACAGATTTGCAAAAATTTTGGAAGGTATAGCAAGAGGTGTAAAAGGAAAAGTATATGTATGTCTTTCTTATCCTACCGATGAAGTCGGAAATGCCATAATGGATGAAGATGATTTATTCAATTCAGACATTAATCCTTACACCGATATAATAGCCAAACAAGATTTTCTCAATAAATTTGGTGTTTTTCATCACCCTATTACAGGTTCTGACCATATCAAAATGTATGAAAATATATCTGATAACATTGAAGTTGTATTGTTAAACAATCCTAAGGATATCTTAAAATTTACAAAACAAATTATAGTTTCGAGTATTCATATACGTCATCGTCAAAAACAAATCTTAAACAAAGAAGGTGCAACGGCCTATACTTTAGATGAAATTTGCAATATTCCGTCACCGACAAGAGGTTGGAGCGAATATGGGGTATTGGGTTCTAACTATTCTGACAAAGACAGACTTAAACTGTTTCCCAGAAACTCTATGGAATTTTGCCACAACTTACAGCAATTATTAAAAGAAAAAACCGGTAAGCATATTGAAGTTATGATATATGGTGATGGTGGTTTTAAATGTCCTAAAACCAAAATTTGGGAATTTGCCGATCCGGTTGTATCTCCTGGATATACTAAAGGATTAGAAGGTATGCCTAATGAAATTAAAATTAAAGCCGTAGCAGATAACAATAAAGACAATCCGGAAGAAGCAATAAAAAAAGCGATAAATGATAAAAATAAGGCAAAAGGTTTTTATTCTATCGGAACAACACCAAGACAGATAACTGATCTGTTAGGTTCTCTTTGCGATTTAACAACGGGATCCGGTGAAAAAGGAACACCTGTTGTTTACATCAAAGGCTATTTCGACAACTACTTAACCGAAGCTCCTAAAGAATAAGGAGACAGAAAATGAGTTTAGAACTTAAAAAGAGATTTGCAAAAATCTCTTATACCATTCGTCACAAAAAAGCTTTTTTGGAAGTTGAAAAAAAGCTCAGGGGAAAAAACACTTGGAGGGGATATTTGCATGACATCGATAAACCGTTTTTATATCTATCTTTATGGATAAAATTTGAAGACATTCAAAAAATTCATAGAAAGCATAATAAACATCATGTCAGAAATAATCTTACAAAAGCAAAAGAAGATCTGATAGATACAATCATAGATTGGGAATGCGCTCGCATTACAAAGCCTGATAAACCTCTTAATGCCTATGAAACTTTACTGAAATTTTATCCGGATAAAAAAGACGAATTTTTACCGCTTATAAGAGAACTTTTGCCTGAGCAAATCAAAGAAGCTTGCCTTAAGGAGAAACGCCGATATACCACCGAGCACCTACGTTATCAGTCAAACTCTTTACAGTCTTCGTCACTTCCTAAGGCTTCTCTTATCAAAAGTTATACAACTAATATAGAGAGGTAAATTATGATAATATCAGAAATTGGAGCAACCGTCTGTGGCTTGTTGCAAGGAACTCTTGTGCTTTTTAATAAACGAAGCAACTGGATCTTCTATATCGCACAAATTATCTTTTTGCTTATGTTTTCATTAACTAACAAACTTTATGGAGATGTTTTAGGTAACAGTATCTATCTTATTTTAGGCATAACAGGATGGATTTTTTGGAAAGATGAAAACAAATCCCGTATAGGTATATGTTCCCCAAAAGAAAGATTAGTTTATATCTCTGTCATAGTTGCAGGGTCAGTAATTCTGTTTTTATTGCTTAACAGAACACAAGATCCCTTACCTTTTATTGACTCCGTGACAACGGCTTCATCGTTTGTGGCAACATATTATATGGTGAAAAAAAAGTTAGACACATGGATAATTTGGTTTGTAAACGACATTTGCTATATTGCTCAATACAGTCTTTTGGAACATCAAGCATACTATCTTATAAGCTTAAATTTTATTTGGACCTTTATGGCTATCGCCTCATTTTTCAATTGGCTCAAAATTATGAAAGGATACACAAAATGAAAAAAATATATTTTGCCGGTAAGTTTAATAAAAAGAAAGCAAAAGACATTTCTTTGGAAGAAGCTTTAATCGATGATTTTCGCTCCAAACTTTTAGCTAATCCGAAATTGCTGACAACTTATCAGGATAATCTTATTATAAATAATAAGTTTCAATATTTAGGACCGTTTTACTGTGAACAAGCTTCCAACGGAAACTTCACATCAACAGATTGTAATGATGTGTTAAATGCCGAATATGAATTTGTTCAAAAAAGCGACATTTTTGTTGTAGTTTTCAGCGAAAGTTTTTCGGTAGGCTCTGTTGTGGAACTTGGTTGGGCTCTAAACTCGGATAAAAAAATTATAATTTTATATCAAGAAGAAGATTCTTGTTACACCATAAAATCAGAATATTGGTTTGCAATTGCAGATGCCATAAAAAAAAGTCCTAATTTGCTAATCCGTAAATATAAAAATTATTCTGACATATCACCTTTAATTCAACAAATTTTAGAAAAGGAAATTTAACATGAAATACAAAGAATTTGAACTGATTTTATCATCATTTAAATGTAATAAAAACTGTCCTTATTGCACTGCTAAAATAACCAAATGGCCAAATGTTGACGATAAAATTGATAAATTTGAAGAAAAACTTCAATATTTAAAAGAAAAAGATATAAGCTTCAGATATTTTATATTTTGTGGCAATGGTGAACCATCTTTGCATAGTTTTGAAACTATAAATAAAATTGTTCAAGCAACCCGTAAAATCAATATTTTTGATGAAAAACGTTTTCAATCATCAGGAAATATATTTTTTGAACCGGAAAAACTTAACTTAATTAAAGATGACTTTACTGTTGAGATAACCAGAGTAGATTTTGACAGTCCAAAAGATATGAAAGTTTTAGGATATAAGCAAGACTATATTAACTCTCCTTTATTTTCTCAGGCAAATGTCAGACTTAATTATGTTATGATGAAAAATAAAAGTTTTGATGAATATTTAGTGGAAATAAAAAAATATATCGATACGTATCCAAATATCAAAACCGTAAGCTTAAAAACCCTAAATTTAAATACACTCAACGGAAAAATTGATAATCCTCATTCTAAGTGGATTATGGAAAATGCCTTAACTAAAGATGATGCAAAAAATGTTATAGATTTTATGAGTAAGCATGCAAATGTAACTCATCAAGATGATAAATTTTTTGATAGAATAGAATGGAACTATAAGGGTGTTCCTATTACATTTTATATCAAAAAACTATCTTACGGACTATCTAACATAGTTTGCTACGGGGGAGAACTGGTAGATTATCACTTAAATAAATTAGATATATAAAAAAACTTGATATTAACACTTAATAACTGTATTATTGATACGGCAAACAGGAGGATAAAAATTATGAAAAAAATTATATTTGTTTTATGTTATACAATATTAATATCGAATGTGAGCTATGCTCAGTCAACTTTAAGATTAACAGAAGCCGAGTTCTTGGCTCAAATAAATCAATCAGATTCACAAACAAACTTTGAAATGCTTGATGTAAATAGCGATAAAGCGCTTTCTGTTACCGAAATTCAAGAACTGATTAACGGTTTAGATCTTATGCCTGATTTTGAAGAAAACGCAAAACAAGAAACCTCCAAACAAATCACTCAAGCATATAAAAAAGCTGATACCGATCAAGATAATATGCTTAAAAGTGATGAGATAAACCGGTTTGCAAGAGATGTTAACCTAATTTTTGCAAAACAACAATTTAAAAAAATGGACCGTAATGGTGATGGTATTTATAACCATAATGATGTTCCTCCGTTGGAAGAAAGCTTGGAAAAATTAAAAGAAACCACACAAAAATTGCAAGAAGCATCTGATAATCTTAATGCTATAGATCAAGAAGTTTTTACTAATAATTTCGTCAAAGGGATTAGCGGATCTGTTGCAAAAGAAGACTTCTATCAAATGGATAAAAATCATGATGGATGCGTTACCGTAGATGAGTATGCTGACTACAACGTTTTAGCCCAAGACCGAATTGATGAATTTGACGATACTGATACAAATATTGTGCTTACAAGAGATAATTTTGTAGGTTTATACACTCATGAAAAGAAACAAAATCCAAATTGTTTAACTATGGAAGAATATATCGAAAATCAAAAGGCAATTTTTGATGATATAGAGAATATGGAAGATTTTAAAAATGAAGAAGAATTTGCCATAAAAATATATAAAGATATGGATACCAATCAAGATAATAAATTAACTCTTGAAGAGTATGTAAACTATAATATGATAACAAATGAAATGACAAAAGATGAGCATATTAATATGTTTAATTCTTACGAAGGGGCGTCAAAAGGTTGGTTAACTCAAGAAGAATTTATTGTATCTTATCTGACAATTGAATAGAATGCAAATAAAGTATACTTTGACTTTAATTATTTTATGTAGAATTTGGTATCAACTCTGTTGCTTTCGACATCTATCCGATATATTCAGCCAAATTTATAATTTTTTTGCCGTTTTTTCTTGCAATTTCAGTTGCTTTATATGCGCCTCCCGATTTACGATTGATATAACAAACAATATAATCGGCATTTTTAGCGATATACTCATTACGGTGCAAAATAGCAACTTGCGGAGGCACTTTTGACACTTCTTTCGGATACATTAAGTCGTAATCATTATCATACATCCAATCAAGTTTGGCATTATTCGGGCAATATGCAGGAAATATACAAAGATTTATATATTCAAATTCTTTTTTTAATTCTTTCATCACAAGGCGCGACAAACAATCAAAAGTGCCTTGTTCACAGAGCCAAAACTCTCTTACTTGATGATATGCAATTAAGTCTCGGACAACTTGAGATAAATGATTTTCTATTAAATTTGACATCGGTGTGTCACGATGACCGAAAAATGCGCATATACTCAAAAGAAACTGCCAATCAGCCCAAATTAACTCACCCACCTGAAAAGGTGGGTGGACGTTGACACTACAAATAACACGAAAGTAGCCCAGCTATTGGGTATATGCCTTATTCACTGGCATCCACCCGTTACGGTGAGATGCCCAATGTGGCAATCATCTTCTGTATTTACAACGTAACACAAAAGCTATATTTTTTGCCCGTGTTATTTAAGACTGTCAATGTCCTGTTGGGTATTGGGCAATCCCAACGGTAGCTACTATAAACAACGAATCTTAAAAAAACAATAAAAAATTTTAAATGAAAAATATTATGGCACAAATAATCGTTGACAATTGTGAAATTGTAAATACAATGGTTGTAAATTTGATTATGCTGACATTATTAATAAAAAAAATAAAATAATTTTCATATGAAGAAACAATATGTAAGAGGTCATAAAGTGTCCTCATCAACTGAAAAAGTTGAAAGTATTAAGGTTTTTCCTGACGGATGTATTGAGGTAATAACAGACCAAGGTTCCGGTTTTATGTTATCCCCTCAAATGTTAAAAGTTGTTCCTCAAAAGGGAGATTTTATCACTTTTTATACCATTTTGGTAACTAAAGTAGTCGGGATTGAACTAAACGGCAATCTGCTTTATTGGTTGTCCGATGATGAAATTTTTAGCTAAGCTAGTAATTTTTTGCCTTCTGATAAAAAACAGAAGGCTTTTTTTGTGTGCTAAAGCACTTAAATTACCAATTGGTATTATCTAAATATTTTAACATATCTCGTATCAAATGTTTATCGTCTGTTCTGACAATTTTTCTCAGTGTGGGATCAACGATACAGTATCCTGAAGGACAGTTGCGCATAATAAAGCCATCCATTGTATCAGAAATTTTAACATCATGAAAACTTTGTAAAAAAAACGGCTTATGTACATAATATTGATCCAATTTTGTTTCTTTCATCAAAACATTAATAATTTCTTTTTTTCGAACACTAACCGGACAATCTGCTCCAAACCATATCACTTTTTTGTATGGGGTTTCAAATAATTCCTTAAAATATCCTTTATTGCTAGTAATATATATATTATCAGGAATTGATACAATCTTTGCCGGCATAAAATAGACACATACAAAAACTACCAATGATAATAAAAATATAACTTTTAAACTAGTTTTTAAATTGGAAGAATTGTGCCTTATCGCTACCACCCCTCCTCTTTTTTGAGCTATTTCTTGTATTGTTGGCATTAAATATCTCCTAAAATTATTAATGTAATTATACAAACAGCAACGACAAATGCAAGAGTTAAATTTTACCATAATTTCAAGTTAATTATACATGATTTCATTCTGATAGAATCTAATTTACCAATTATGATAATTAATAAAAATCCCCTTCAATGAGATGAAGGGGATTCTTATTAAAATCATATTTTAGCGGACTGTAAAATTTATCAAGCTAAAATATATTTTTGGCTTTACTGAAGCAAAATTTCAACAAATTCTGCTGCGACATCTTTTGCTTCAACAGATCCGTCAACGACAAAAGCTGCTCTTGATATTCTCGAGATGCGATTCCAAAGAGGTTTTGTGTTAGCCTCATAAGTCTCAAGACGATCGTTAATCACGGCGTCATCCTTGCGAATTTCAGATAAACCGCCACATTTTGGGCAGCAACCATCATCAACGCTGTGTGTCGACTTACAGTCGTGACATACCCGTCTTTTAGACACACGCTCTTTAATCAGAGCCACATCTGTATCGCGTTTAAGCGAAATGATGGTGTAACCATCTTCTTTGGCTTTGATGATATCTTGCAGTTGAACCTCTGTACGAGGATAACCATCAATAATTTTCAGAACTTGAGGTTCGTTTAACGCTTTTGTAATAAGTCCTGAAACGATACTGTCGCTAACAAGATTACCTGAATTTAAAACTTGTTCAATCTCTTTGCCAAGTTCAGTCTGCGCTTTGATTTCTGCTCTCAACAAATCTCCTGTCGAAATGTAGAGAAAATCATTGAATCCGCGTGCTCTCAATTCATCTTTGATACAATCTCCGACATATCCTTTGCCACTACCTGGAGCGCCACAAAGGAGTAATGCTGTCTTTGTTTTCATAAAGCTAAATTTGATTTAATTAGTAGAATAATTTTTTGTGACATAATAGAATTTATGTATCTTTTGATATAAAATATTTTTTTTATTTTGTCAATATAAAAAACGCCTCATTTGTGAGGCGCTTAAAAGTAAAAACAAGAAAACTATGCAGAGCCTGTTGTAAAGAGTTTGTAGTATTTATAAACAGAACCACCCTCAACATTCCAACCAAAATCTTTTCTTAAGGCATTTTGTGTCATCATATTTAAATCTTCACGAGAGTTATAATAACAAGTAAGAGCCTTTGATAAAGTATCGGCATATGCGTTTGCATTGTTCTTTAATTTTTGAGCCGCCAAATTAGATCCGTAAACTCTGATACCTTTGGCAAAAAATACTTCTGTTCTGAAACCGTCTATACCGTTTTTGATTGTATCAACCAAACCGCCGGTAGATGTCGCAATCGGCAATGCACCTTTTGCCATGGCTTCCATTTGAGTTAATCCGCAAGGTTCAAAACGAGAAGGCATCATATAAAAATCAGCAGCCAATTGAACAGCGTATGCAAATTCATCTCGATAACCTCTGAATACAAAAATTCTTTTAGCGGCTTTTTTATCAATATTTTTAATCTCTTCTTTTAAATTTTGCAATTTTTTATAAAGTTCTAAATCACCGGCTCCGCCCATTACAAAAATTGGAGCTTCATAGCCTTTATCTACATTGTCTTGAATGGTTTGAAGAATGGCTTTTGCGGCAATGTCATAACCTTTTTGTTCAACTAAACGACTTGTTGCACACAAAAAAGGAACTTTATCTGCTTTTTTAATTAATGAAGAAATATCTTCAAAATCATGCAAATCGGTAAGAGGTAAAACTTTTTGTTTATATTCGGTGTCGGTTGCTAACTTTGATAAAAGTCTGATACATTCTTTTTTGTTATTTAATTTGTTTTTTAAGGAATTTTCATCAAATACCTTAAAATCAAAACCATCAAAATATTCATTTATATGATTAATTTTTTTCTCATTTGGAGAAATAAGGTTTTTATCATAGCCATTAACAATACCGAAAAATGTGCGATGGTCTTTTCTTATTTTTAACACATCGCGAAAATCAAGCCCTAAACCTAACTCGGTTGAAACTTCCTCGCGATAGTTTTTTGAAACCGTAACCACCCTGTCTGCAAGATGAAAACTTGCCGAAGCCTGATTGTAACAGTCAAAAACAATAAGAGAGTTTACGGTTCTTTCATTGCTGTTTTTTATGGCTTTTGCATTTTTGAAAATAAGTTTTGCATTATCTTCATAAAGAGAATTTAATAACCTTGCCGTATTGGGATAATCCCACCCTTGATAACCTAAATGATGAGCAATGTGAATAATCGGAATATTGCGGATTTTTTCAGCAACAGTTTCCTCAAGAGTTTGGGTATGGGCTTCAGCAATTGTAGAATATTTACAAAGTCCGGTTAATGCACCGATATGCCAATCATTGGCAATTAAGATGTTTGGTGTGCTTAAATTTTCTATTTTATTTTTAGCGCATTCTTTTAGCAAAATATATACTGCTTTTGAGAAAAAAGCAAAACGCTCAACCTCATTTACATTATTTTCATTTTGAACATAACATCCGTCTTGGGTCGATGGATTATCCTGATGCGGATTTATGGAAAAAAAGTAATTATTGTGTATAAAAATATAATCTACACCGTTAAAATTTGCAGAATAAACATCTGCTTTATTATCGATAAGTTCTTCTGCTGAGTTGCAAAAAGGCACGATTATTGATGCAACATGTTTTACATTTACGCAAACATTTTGTGAACCCTTGTATATTTTACCATCAAATACGGAAGATTTTTTACCGGTATTGCCGGTATACATTGGGGTAACTATCGATATTTTATGATTTTGATTTGCAAAGGTTTTATTAAAATTTTCAGGTAATTCGGAAGCAACCATCCCTAAACCGCCCCATTTCATAAAAGTGGCGGTTTCGGCTGAAAGCATCCATGCATCCGTATTTTCAATTTGAGGCCATTCATTTCTACCTAAACACTGATGTTTAGCCATATGCTGGATATTTGTACAATGTATTTCGTTTGTTTTTTGAAAAACATTATAATTTTTCTTGCGATTAAAATCCGAGGATAAAAAACCCGTCGCTGGCGCTTTTTTATGAATATCCATTTTTTCTTCCTTAGTATAAATAATATAGCCGAGTATAGCATTATATTTGTAAAAGACAATATAAAAAAAGAATTTATCTTCTTGACTTGTGAATGTATAATCACTAAGTTTATAATATGTATTAGGCATACTTAAATATTAAAGGGGTATTAAATGAAAAAAGAAGATGATTTAAGTGAAAATCTGGTAGAAAATACGGACGAAGTTATACAAGAAACCACAATTGAAGATGAAATTTTAAAACTTTCTGAAGAAAACCAAAAATTAAAAGATGAATTTTTAAGAGCTTTGGCAGAAAGTGAAAATGTAAAAAAACGCTGTGCCGCAGAAATTGAAAAAAATAATAAGTATGCAATTGCAACTTTTGCAAAAAATATGTTAAGCGTTGCTGATAACTTAAGGCGTGCTTTAAGTGCATCTGAAAATGCTAAAAGTGAAGATTGTGAAGGTTTGCGCAAAGGCGTTGAGCTTACACTTAATGAACTTAACAAAATTTTTGAAAAATTCGGTGTCAGAGAAATGGAAATTATGGATACGGTGTTTGATCCGAATTTTCATCAGGTGGTACAAGAAGTTGAAGATAAGACAAAACCTAATGGCACCATAATTGCCGAATTGCAAAAGGGGTATATGATAAATGACAGAATTTTGCGCGAAGCAATGGTTGTTGTTACAAAAGGTGGAATATAAGCAGTATTTTTCAAAAAATGCACAAAATTGTGAAGTATCGTTAAAATATATTTCACTATTTTAATAATTTGTTTATAATTACCCCTATGAAAAAATTAAATTCGTATATATTCCGCCAAATTTGGGTCGGATTTTTCTTGGTTGCGTTTTCGCTTTTATCGATGTTATGGCTAACGCAATCGTTGAGATTTGTTGAAATGGTGACAAATAAGGGGCTACCGTTGCAGCTTTTTGTTGAGCTTACATCACTTCTTATGCCCAGATTGTTTTCTATACTTTCTCCTATTGCCGTTTTTGCGTCGGTTATGTTTGTATACAACAGGATGTTGTATGATAGAGAACTTGTTATTATGCAAGCCGCCGGCATCAGTCCGTGGAAAAATGCGAGAGCTACCGTATACGTTGGTATTATTTTATCACTTTTTAGCATATATGTTCAAAATATCGGAATTCCTGCTGCTGAAAATTCATTCCGTAATTTAGAATGGGAAATAAGAAACAATGTTTCGCATCTTATGTTCCGAGAAGGTGAATTTAATACTATACAAGGTAACATGACTGTCTTTATCTCGAAGCATGAAGATGACGGTTCCGTTTCGGGGATTTTGGTTCATGATGAAAAAAATCCGGAAAAGAAAGTTACATTATCGGCAGAAAAAGGCAGAATAGTCTACACTCAAACAGGACCAAAAATTTTATTAATTAAAGGTGAACGTCAGGAATTAAATAAAAACAGCGGACAGTTCTCTTCACTGCAATTTGAGCGATACTCTGTAGATTTCGGAATTATGAGCAGTAAAAAAATAAAAGAAGCGTCTGTCCGTGAGAAAAGTTTATGGCAATTGTTAAATTCCGATCAAGACACAAACTTAAGTGATGAAGATAAGAGAAAATATATAGTTGAAGGACACAGAAGATTGATAACACCTTGGTACAACTTACTTTTTGCATTGCTTGCTTGTACAGGATTATTAATCAGCAATTTTAACCGAAGAGGACAAAGTAAGATTATATGTTTGAGCGTTACTTTAATGATTCTAATACAAGGCGGTGATTTGATACTGACTAATTTATCCGGACGTTCATTACTTTTCCTACCCTTGCTTTATATTAATTGTTTATTTCCTTTGGCAGTATGTATCTATTTATTGTTGTTTTATAATCCGTTCTTTTGGACAAGATGTAGTAAGACCAAGGTGTTTCATTATGTGTGGTAATTTAAACAGAGCGTTTTTTGTAGTATTGTTTATTGTTGCTTTGGGTAGTAATACGCATGCAACTGAACGTATTGCAGGTGAAAAAGTAAAAAAGCAAGAAATAACTCCTTATTTTGAGGTTGAGCCTACTCGGAATATTACAGATATTGCCCCATCTTCGGAAAACTTTGAGGAAGAACCTGATATTTATTTTGTTGCCGATGAACTAATAAGTAATGATAAAGATAAAACTTTAGAAGCTAACGGCAATGTAATTATTCGTCGTGCAAATTTGACATTATACACTGATAGCCTTGTGTATGAACAAGAAACAGATAGTATTACTGCTATTGGAAATGTTCGTTTAGAAGAGCAAGACGGACATATTGTATATGCAGACAGGGTAAATTTGGCCGACAAGATGTCACAAGCCGAAATGAACAAGATTAAGGTTATTCTAAATGATGAAACAAAAATTTGGGCAGAACAATTCAGGAAAAAAGCAAATGATAACAAAGTAATGCGTAATGCCTTATATACACCTTGTGATTTTTGTGAGGGGAGCGAAAAACCTTTATGGCAACTTAGAGCAAGAAAAGTTACTCATGATGCTAAACGAAAAGATATAAATTATAATGATGCGTTTTTAGATATAAAGGGCGTTCCCGTATTATATACTCCGTTTTTATCACATCCTGATCCCACTGTCAGACGTCGTTCCGGCTTTTTAACTCCCAACGTTGGTAGTAGCAACTATTTGGGAGGAACTTTGCAGTTAAAATATTTTTGGGATATAAATAACAATTCGGACATATTGTTTTCTCCTATTTTAACCACGGATAAAGATGTGGTATGGGGTGGAAGATATAGAGGATATTTCAATAACGGATATATCAGTATGGAAGGAACATATCTTAATGATGATAATGAGCAAAGAGGTGATCACCGAGGAAATCTGTTTGCTAAGACAAGATATGAAATAAATGATTTTTGGGTAGCCGATGCCGATATAAATTATGCTTCTGACAGCTTATATTTAAAAGAACTTAATTTATCAGGCGAAGATGATGCTTGGCTCAAGTCAAACATAAGATTACAAAGGTTTGAAAATCGTAATTATGCATTAATTGAAGCTCTTTACTATAAGCTTATCAGTTATGATTTAAGAGAGCATAACGTTTCAGAATATGCACGTATGAAATATAATAAACCATTGGTTGCCCCGTTGGCAGAATATGAGTTTATAAGTGATGTCGATAAGATAGGTTCATATTGGAAAAACACGTTTAATTGGGCTTCTGTTTACCATGAAGGTAATAATTTATCACATAGATTTACCATGATAAATTCGTGGAATTTACCATGGATAAGTCCTTTCGGTGAACGATATAAAATTATGGCATCAGTTAAATCAGATGCATATTATGTTGACGGATATTCCGAAGTTGGCACAAATAGTGATTACTCAGGTGATGTCATAAGAGTTTTTCCTCAATTAGGAATTGAATGGAAACTGCCTTTAGTTAAAGCGACTGACACTTCAAGACAAATTATAGAACCTATAATTGTTGGTGTATTAGCTCCTAATGGCGGGAATAAAACAAATAAAATTCCTAATGAAGATAGTGAAGATGTCGATCTTGATGATACCAATATACTTGAGTTGGATCGCTACTCAGGATACGATCGTAATGATAGTGGTAGTCGTATAAGCTATGGTCTGAATTGGAGCTCTTACGGAAACATTATGGGAAGAACTTCTGCTTTTGTTGCTCAAACATACCATTTTAATAAAAACAGCAGTTTTGCAAAAAGTATTGAAAGCGATGGACATTTATCAGATTATGTGGGAAGAATTTATGCTGCACCTTCCGATAATTTGGATTTAAATTATCGTTTTCGCTTAGATAAAGATAGCTATAAGTTACAATATAGTGAGCTTGGTGCTAGAGTTGGAAACGATTTATTGAATATGTATGTTTCGTATATATATTTACAAAAAAATAAAAATGCTACAGAACTGTTTGATAAGAGAAAAGAGTTGTACACTTCCGTGAAAGCTTCTTTAACGAGAGATTGGTCCGTTAGTATATATAACAGACAAGATTTATCCGGCTCAGGAAAATCGTTGGAACATGGCGGAAATTTAATATATGAAGATGAATGTTTTAAGTTTATAACTACTATGAAAAAATATAATTCAAACGATCCTAGTTTAGATAACAATTATGAATTTAACTTTACCTTTTATCTTAAAACATTAGGTGGCGTCGGAGCATAAATTATGGGAGAAAATAAAATGTTAAGCGTTTTCAGTTTGTTTGCGGTTGTTTTAATATCTGCTTCTTCTTTTGCACAAACATTTGATGCAAATATGGTTGACGCAGCAGCCAGAAAATCAAAATCTGATTCTATCATGTTCAAACAAGACAGTTATGAAGAAGAGATGCAAAGAAGGGCATATGAAGAAGAGATGCAAAGAAGAGCCTATGAAGAAGAGATGCAAAGAAGAGCTTATGAAGAAGAGATGCGTCGTCGTGCTGAATATGAAGAAGAGATGAGAAAAAAAGCCTATGAAGAAGAGATGCGTCGTCGAGAAGAGGCTCTAAGGCCTGTCAATTTGTTTGGAAACAGTGTTAAAATTTTTGCAGAAGTAAATGGAGAAATTATTACAAGCAGTGATATGCAAGATAGAGTTAACGCTTTTGTCGTTACCACTCAGATACCTGTAAATGACCAAACAAAAAACATGATTATAGAAAAAGTTTTACAATCTGCTATTGATGAAAAACTTAAATTACAAGAAGCTCAGAAAAATTCTATAAAAATTTCGCCTGAAGAATTAGACGTCGGTATGGTAAATTTTGCTAAATCAAATAACATATCTGTTGAACAGCTAAGACAAGTGTTAAAAAAAGCTCAAGTAAACGAAGACGTATTTCGTTCGCAAATGAAAGCTGAGATGGTTTGGTCTCGTTTAGTTCAGAAAAAAGCTGCTCAAAATGCCATAATATCCAGAAATGAAATTAAATCTGCTATGGAAACAATGGAAAAAGATATACAAAAACATAAGTTTTTAGTTTCTGAAATCGTAATTTCGAAAGAAAAAGCAAAAGGTATTGAACAATTAGTTGAAAATTTACGCCAAGATCCCAGATTTGAATTATATGCGATGCAATTTTCTGAAGGTTTAAGCGCTAAAAATGGTGGTCACATTGGCTGGGTAAATAAAGGACAACTGACAGAACCGCTTGATAAAGTCCTTCTCAATATGAAAGAAGGAGAAATATCAAATCCAATATTGTTAGGAAAAAATTACTACATATTGAAATTAGAAAAGGTTTATGTTCCCGGATCTGATAAAGCGCCTGTTGTAGAGGAGGCACAAGTGCGTAAGATGCTTGAAAATAAAAAAATTGAAGAAATTGCTGAGAAATACATTCGCGATTTGAGAAATAAGGCTATTATAAATCGTAAGGCATAAGATGGACTTTAAATTATCACTTAAGAGTACGGTTGAAAAATATGACCTTATGGCAAAAAAATCGTTAGGTCAGAATTTTTTGTTAAACCAGAATATTCCTGATAAAATTATCAGATGCTCTCTTGAAAAACAAAGTTTAAAAGATTTTCAAGATAATGATGTTTATGAAATTGGTCCCGGTCCGGGTGGCCTGACAAGAGCCATAATAAGCAACAATCCTAAAAAACTGACGGTTGTTGAAATGGATCATCGTTGTATACAAATTATGGAAGAGTTGAAAAATGAGGCAAATGTAAACATGGATATAATCAATGATGATGCATTAAAAACAGATTTTTCAATTCTTGAAGGTAAAAATAAGCAGATAATCAGCAATTTACCTTATAATATATCAGTTCCCTTGCTTATCGGTTGGCTTAAAAAAATGCAACATTATCAGGGGTTGACTTTAATGTTTCAAAAAGAAGTTGCAGAGCGTATTTTATCTCCTATAAAAACTAAAAACTATGGCAGAATTTCTGTTTTGGCTCAATTATGCGCAAAAGTTGAAAAATTGTTTGATATTAGTCCGGAATGTTTTGTACCTGCACCAAAAATTTGGTCAACTGTTTTATTGTTTCAACCCTCAGATGATATCAAAGATGCACAAATTATGGAAAAAGTTGAACTTCTAACCGAAAAAGCATTCGGACAACGTCGTAAGATGATCAGACAGAGCTTAAAATCTATTGCAAATATTGATAAGGCATGTGAAGTTGCCGGAGTTAATATGACAATGAGAGCTGAAGAAATCAGCCCTGAGCAATATTACAAAATCGCAGAAAATATATAAAAAAACTATAAACTCAAACTCTTAAGTAATGCTATTTCTTCTTTCCAACCGTTTAGTTCATTAGGTGTTTCTAAAATAAAGGGCAAGTGTTTTAATTTCGGATGATTGATAATATTTACAATAGCTTCAAGTCCGATTGTTCCTTTACCGATTTGTTCATGCCTGTCTTTACGAGAGTCAAACGGCATTTTGCTGTCGTTAAGATGAATTGCTTTTAATTTGTTTAAGCCGATAATATTGTCAAATTGTTCTAAAACAGAATCGAGCTTATTAACAATATCATAGCCGGCAGAATACACATGACATGTATCTAAACAAACACCAACTTTTTCTTTTAAGTGAACATTTTCCATAATTTGTTGAAGATCTTCAAAAGTAGAACCTACTTCGCTTCCTTTACCTGACATAGTTTCAAGTAAAACGGTAGTCGTTTGCGTTGGTGTTAAAATTTTATTTAATAATGCAGATATTTTTTCTATGCCGATTTGCACACCTTGCCCAACGTGACTACCCGGATGAAAATTGTAATAATTGTGAGGGATTAGTTCCATACGTTTTAAATCATCAACAAAAACTAATTCGGCAAATTCGGCAGTGTTAGAGTTATCTGAACAAGGATTAAGAGTGTACGGAGCATGTGCTACAATTTTTTTATCAGGATAGACTTTCAAAAATTCTTTTATATCTTCCAAATCTAAATCTTTTGCTTTAGAGCCTTGCGGATTGCGTGTAAAAAACTGAAATGTATCAGCATTAATGGAAATGGCATTTTTTGCCATTGATACAAAACCTTTGGAAGAAGAAAGATGACAACCTAATTTAAGCATAAAAACTCCTTTCTGAAATTATATTAACAGTATAATATCATAAAATAAAACATCTATATTTTTTTGCGTTTTATTAAAAAAAGACTTGTTTTAAAAAAATATTGATGTATAAGCAATGAATAGTATATCGGATTGTAGTTCAGCCTGGTAGAACGCTTCGTTCGGGTCGAAGAGGTCGCTAGTTCGAATCTAGTCAATCCGACCAAATAACAAAAGAGCACCCTCGTGGTGCTCTTTTGTTATTTGATTTTCGGGCTCTAGGTTCGAACTAGCGAGAAAGCTAGTTCGCACTTCAAGCGAAAGGCGGACTTTAAGACGCCGGTGCCATAAGGCAGATGTGACGAAGCGGCGAAAATAATTCGGTAAAAAATAGTTAAGCTTTGAATGTTTTTAGTAATTTCAAAAAATATGGGGATGGATTATCTTTGTTTAGGGCTAAGCCATAGCCGATGTAGCACAAAGCCATATAATCAAGTTGTTTTAGCTCTATTTTTGAAGTTGTCAATTTGTTATATTCCGTCAGCGTATCAATCGCCAATTTGCGGTCAACTTTGTAAAGCGGGAAAAAATCCTGATATTTGGGCATAATAACCATGTTTCCAAAGTCAATAATGCCGGCGAGAATATCATCGCTTTCGGGATTGAGTAACAGATTAGAGCCGCTTAAATCGTTGTGGCACAGTGCTTTATCGGTATTTGGCAAAGTCGGTTTATTGTAATCTAAATCAATTTTATGTGGCAATAAAGCTTCTCTGACACTGGCATAATCAAAATCTTCTCTTGTGCTAACGTCCCAATTATCAATAGCCTCGGTCGGCTCCGGCATATTTAGCTTTTTATAATCAATTTGGTGCATTAAATGAAAAAACATCGCTAAATCTTGCGCCAGTTTAAGCTGTCGCTCCGGTATAATATTTTGATATAAAACGGCATAGTCGCTTTCCGGACGTCCGTCACAAATTTTACCATATATACGCTTTGAAACAGAAAACGGATAAGTGCCGTCAATCAGTTCAATTTTGTGGATCTTACCCTCAAAATACGGCATTAAATGCGGATAAATCGTATCAATTATCATTTTTTCGCGTTGCATCGTCTGCCAAATTATTTCCGCTTTCGGAAAGCGCACAATATAATCGTCGGCATAATATGCAACCGAACGCGAACCGCTTTGTAATCGAGTAATCTCCTTAATTCCTTTAAAACCGCTATCAGCCAAAATTTTGCGGATTAAATCAAGATTATCAGCCGTCTCTTTCGTTATATATGTCATATTTGTCCTCTTACTTCACTTGTATAGCTATATCGCTTAAAAAATATAAAAGTCAAGTTTAATTACCACGTGGACAGTGTATTTCATTGAAAAACAATAAAAAAATTATTACCACACCTAGTGGGCGGTGAACAAAAGCCAACCTCACCAGTGTGGATGAG
Source organism: Alphaproteobacteria bacterium (assembly GCA_045644765.1). GTDB lineage: Bacteria > Pseudomonadota > Alphaproteobacteria > RF32 > CAG-239 > JAFTYO01. Next base: position 63,567 of record JAZRHM010000001.1, read on the forward strand.
AAGGTTCGCCAACGTTAAAATAACACTTTATAAAATAATAAAAAAATTGCCTTATCAAAAACAAGGTATTTTTTTTACAATTTAGAGGGTAGCAATCCGACCAACACAAGAAAACCACCTGCATGGTGTTTTTTTTGTATTCGAATTTGGTAGCTAGGACATGAACCTACGAAACATTAATTAATCATTGTTGTGATATAAACAGTCATCAGATCACATTCAATCATATAAACGATTCATATTACCTGTTTTGAGATAATGTTGCATTGCCATATTTTCATCAATCTTACGTATTACCACACCGGGATTTTTATCAATTTCATCTGTTTTATTAGGCCAGTAATCATAAGGTGTTTTACTGTTTAAAAAATCACTGGCTCTCTGTGCAGCGGCTTCGATGTCTTTATCATCGTTAACAGTATAAACTCTTAACAAATGAAGAGCTCTTCCGGGATAAGTTGTTAAAAAATCCAAATCAAGCTGCTCGGCTTTAGGAAGATCTTTTCGGCAACGAAGCATATAATCTACAAAATACTCTGCAGCATTTTCTACTCGACCTTTATTATTATCAAATCCCTCATTATGTAAATTTTTATTTATTAGCAAAACTACTTTGCTTTTGCGTTTCAGGGCTTCAACAATTTCTGTTATGGCAACTTTTCTGCCCCCCGTGCATACAAGGACATTAGATGCATTTGCTGTTGCTTCAGCATATGTTTCGGTGTCTTTGAAAACATGGATTGGAGTTTTTACATATTGCCTCATATTGATATCTTTATTAAAACCGTTAAAATCCGTATTTTCCCAGTATCTATCTGTAGTAAAATATGCTACATTTTCTGCGCCTAAGCCACTAATTTGCGTTGTTATATCATAAATTGATCCGTCTGCCACGGCCGGAGTTGTTATATATCCGGTATTTTTTGATCCTAAGTTTTTATCTAATGATTTAATAAATTTGGTGGTTACATCTTTATATCCTTCTTGATCAAAAGAATAACCCGATGTAGCAATCCTATATTTTTTATCACCTATGCCGGATTGTAGAATATCTGTAATGTCAGCTGTGTCATGGTGCACTAATTTGCAATCTTCTTTTGAGAAGTTGCCTAACAAATTAGCTTTCATTTGCTCTATTCTATCTCGGATAGAAACCATATTATATCCCCATTTATAAATCTTTTACTAAGTATATATCAAAATTTTATTTTTGTCTACATAAAAAATAATTATTAATAATCAGTACATATAATATAAAATTATGATGTTGACAGAAAACAAATTACATGTTAGCATTGTGACAAATGATATGCTATTATTTGTCGAAAAGGAGAGAAAAATGACAGCAGCAAGACATATTTCAATTAATGAAGCATTAAAAATGTTTGAAGGTGATGTTATGGAAGCAATTCCGACAGACAGAAAACGTATTGTTATCCCTGCGTTCGGTTTTGCAGGCGCAGAACCACATGAGCGTTTGGAATGGAGAGCAGATGGGACTTCTTTTATGGAAGATGTTAAAGGTTTAGCCTTTTTGAATCCTAAAGATGCAGCTGAAGGTCAAACAACACCTAATCAAATTTTGAAACAAAAAGATGGTGTGTTGCTTTGTTATGATGCTCCCGGACGTAAAGAGCAAATTGAAGGATATATAGCTACGCATCCGAATACATTTGACAATGCTGTTCGTTTGAAGCATTTTATTAATTATTTGACAAACGATGTTCTCAGCCAAGGTGGAGAAAAACCTGACTTGTGGGATTCTGATACGGCATTTGCTGCCAGTTTACGTGATGCTCCTGCTAAAGAAGATATCAAGCCCGGTATGGTATTCTCAAGTGTTAAGAAAAAAGAAGTTGTGCAAGCAATCAGAGTGCCGGAAGGTGTAACCTTTACAGGAACAGACGGACAACTTAAAAATGCTAAAAAGGGTGGGGCTTATATCATTAAAGATTCTGCCGGTATGAGGCTTATTCAGAGTGATGAATTTCCTAAAGCTTATCAGGTAATTAGAATGCCTAAAATGATGACTAAGGAACATGTAAAAGAGTAATTACTTATTCTTAAAGTTTAAGACAAAAAACCTTACCGGTGTGGTAAGGTTTTTTTGTGTTGAATGCATTTGCATTAGGTTCGAACTAGCGAAAAAGCTAGTTTGCACTCCAAACGAAAGGCACACGGAGGTGTGCCGGTCGGCAAAGCCGATGAGCGCCGAGCATGTAGCGAAGCGAAATAATCTGCTTAATCCGGACTAAATTTTACAAAACGCCAAAATCACATTCTTTTATTATCAATTTATTGTTATAATTGCATAATTTATAAAAATCTTTTTCTACTGATTTTTAGATAATTTCCCTCAAATTATTTGACTTTTACTTAAAAAATTTATATTCAAAAATACAAGGAGTGTAATATGAAATTAAAGAAAATTAGCACTGAAAAAGATGTGGAAATTGTTAGAAGTTTTTTCTATGATATATTTTGGGAAGAAGTTGATTACGATTTAATCCATTTCAAAGATTCAATAACCAAAAATCATAATTTTCAGCGTCTGGAATATTATTTAGGGTATGAAAACAATAATGTTGTTGGCATATCTGGTATATACGCAAATAATGCAAATGAATGTTGGTTAGGGTGGTTTGGTATAATACCGGAATATCGTCGCAAAGGCTATGCCTCAGCAATGATTAACTTGCAGTTAGAAATGATGAAAAATTACGGATACAAGCTATGTCGTCTTTATACTAATGAAGTTATCAATAAGGTTGCTGTGCAGTTGTATACAAAAATAGGATTTCAAAAAGATTCTGATTATGAAAATCATATAATAACAATGTTTAAACCACTGAATGATGATACATATATTTCAAAGTGGCAAGGGATACCCTTAGGTTTTGTTCCGGAAGTGCCGATATAGTTCACAGATTACAAGATGCCGCTGTTCGACAAGTAATATCAGGCAGACGGAAGTATGCCGGTGTCGTAAGGCAGATATAACGAAGCTATAATGAAAATTGTAGCTTTGCTATAGGGAAAAGAAAATGACTAATATTAACATGGAAATATCTGTTGCTGATATGAGTTCTAATGTTCAACATATACAAAAAGTAATTAAAGGAAGAAAAAAACATTAGAAATTGATATATATGGTCAGAATATTTTGTAGTTTAGTTCTTAATGAAATTTTTAAAATGCTTAAATATTTTTTTACTTTCCAAAGGTTATGTTTTTTTAGCCAACATAAAGGAAGAAAGATGAGAAAATTCGGATTTAAATTTTTCAGTACTAATTTTCAAACAGCACCGGAAACTATCACAGAGTGTGCGGAGTTTGCGTTATCAAAAGAAGATGTTTTTATGGAATTTACGGCTGTTACAGTTACAACAAATGAAGAATTTAAGAAAATAAAAGCAGCCATAGGTAATATTGAAGTTCGTATCCATGCTTCATATGACGGATTTGATGCCTCAAATAGTGAATTATTTCAACGAAATAAAAAAATTTTAGCATCTGCACAAAAAGCTGCTGATATATTTGATGCCAAAACCATTGTTGTTCATGCCGGCTATGGGCATAGCAAAAAACATTTAGAAGAAGCTGCCAGACAATTTAAATTGTTTAACGATGAACGTATTGTAGTAGAAAATTTGCCGTATTATGATAATAACGGCGATGAAATGCTTGGCAATATGGCTGATGAAATTGCTTATATAAGAAATGAGAGTAAATGCGGTTTTTGTTTTGATTTTTCGCATGCCATATGTTCGGCAGCTGCTCAGAAGTTGGATGTTGATAAATACTTACAAAGCTTATTTTTATTGAAGCCGACAGTTTATCACATGTGTGATGGCAACATACCTGAAATGAAAGATTTACATTTGCATTTTGGTGAAGGAAATTATCCGCTTAAACATTATTTAAATAATTACACGGATGAAAATGCTTATATAACAATGGAAACAGGAAACGGTTTCGAACAGAGTAATGATTTAAGGATAAAAGATTATAACTATTTGAAAGCAATGTTGTAAATTTAAGCATTTATAATATTTTGCATACCAGATAGCATAAATTTTGTTTTTTATATAAAATGTCGTTTTGAAAACGACCAATTTGATAAAAATAAATAGTAAAACTTTTTTGTAATATTTTTTTATAAAGGAATGAGATATGAAAAAAAGTTTATTATTGGCAAGTGTTGCCTTTTCTATATTTACTACAAATGTTAATGCTATAGAACTAAAACCTTATATCGGTTTTGATTATGTATATTCTAATGCTTCAACAAATGATGTGGTGGTCCAAGATGTTTTGGTTGGAAAAGATTTATATGAAAATAACTTTCATTCTTTAGGTATCAATGTTGGTACTTCTATAAATGATTATTTTGACATTGAAGCTTTTTACCAAAAATCAGCTGATGCTGAAGGGGATGTTGTAGCTTTAGTTGATGGCTCAAACGTATATACCGATAAAATAAAAACAAGTTTCTATGCTTATGGTGTTGATGCTATCGGACATTTGCCGTTAAGTGAAAAATTTACTGCGATTGGTTCTGTCGGTCTAGGTCAATATGAATTTGAAATGAACGGATTTGGAGTAACAGCAAATGAAAATGGTTTAGGTGTTCGTTTAGGAATTGGTGTACAATACAAGATTAATGAACATTTTGCTCTTCGAACGATAGCGCGTCAAACTCTGCTGGATATGGATTCTGTTGATAATATGACAGATTTTTCGGTTGGTTTTAGATATAGTTTTTAATAACATTAAAATGCGAAGCTATAATGAAAAATTGTAGCTTCGCTATAGGAAAAGAAAATGACTAATATTAAAATGGAACTATCTGTTGCTGATATGAGTGCAAATGTTCATCATATACAAAAGGTAATTAAAGGAAGAAAAAAACCATTAGAAATTGAGATATATGGTCAGAAAGTTTTGTTTGTTTATGATAATATTGAAATGCATGTATCTATAAAAGATATTAATACAAGTAATAATATAATACTTGCCAAGTATGTATTAATCAATCCATTATCGCTATTTAGCTTAATTACAAAATATAAAAAGTATGATTTTTTTAAAATATCATTTGAAGATATAGGTTTAAGGATAATGATAGATAATACTGTTTTTAGCTTTTGTGCTAAAAAAGTTATGTAAAATGTATTGATATAAAAACAATCATACGTTAGCATGTTCAGATAATGTTTAAACAGACCTGTTAGTTATTCAGATAATAAATATGAGTAGGTGTTAAAGGGTTTTCAGATGATTAATTTAATTAGTTTTTTTAAGAAATGCAAAGATGAGAAAAATGACAATATATCTATATTGCACGATTTAGTATCCGAAGCAAAAGTGTATGTGAAAAAGAATTTTTGCCCTTGGGAAGATGATGATTATCCTGAGGTAACAGAATTTTATCAAATATCGTACGATGGTATTTTAGAAGATGAAGATTTAGAGCCAAGCTTTTCACAAATGCTTTTTAAGTTTATAAAACAACGAGGAATATCTGAAACAGATTGTTATAAAAATGCAAATATTGATAGAAAATTATTTTCAAAAATAAGAAGCGATGATGAGTATCAGCCTAAAAAAACAACCGTTTTTGCATTTATTATCGGTTTAAAATTAAATTTGGACGAAGCCAAAAAATTATTGGAGTGTGCAGGATATTCTTTATCCCACAGTAAAAAACAAGACATAATAATAGAATATGCAATCAAAAAACAAATTTATAATATAAACATGGTTAATGAAATTTTATATACTTTAGAATGTCAAACTTTAGGTAGTAAAGAGTAAAATTTTCCAATAAGAATAATGTATTATAAAAATTCCCCACTGTTCAAAGTGAGGGATTTTTGTTTTATAAATCTAAGCTTCTTTTTCTTATTTTTTCAGAAACTCGTTCCATAAAATTATCTAAAGAAACATTGTTTATCTGCTGTCCATCTCTTAATCGAACGGAGATATTGTTATTTTCCACTTCTTTATCGCCTACAACAACAATATATGGAATTTTTTTCTTAACAGCATCTCTAATTTGATAAGAAATCGTATTACCGGAAATATCAGCTTCTGCACGTATATCATTTTCTGACAATTGCTGTTGAATCTGAAGAGCTACACTTTGGTGCCTGTCAGATATTGGCAAAATTTTAACCTGAACAGGTGATAACCAAACCGGTAATTTACCTTCGCATTGTTCCAGATAAACACCTATAAAGCGTTCGATAGAACCTAAAATTGCGCGATGTAACATAATCGGCACATGCTTTTGTCCGTCTTCGCCGATGTAGAACATTCCCCACTTTTCCGGTAAATTTAAATCAAGTTGTATCGTCATACATTGCCATTCTTTACCGTTTTTATCGATTGCTTTAACATCTATGGCCGGTCCGTAAAACTTTGCTCCTCCGACATCTATATCATATGGAATGTTTTTATCTTTTAACACTTGTTCGACCGATTGTTCTGCCATCTGCCAAATCGGTTCATTATCAATATATTTATCTTTTTTATCTTTCAAATCTCTGATAGAAAAATAAACTTTGAATTTATCATAACCAAAAACTTTATTGACGGCAAAACCGAAATCAAACACTTTTGAAAGCTCTTCCATGAATTGATCTTGGCGACAGATGATATGAGCATCATCTTGCGTAATTGAGCGAACACGTAACAAACCTTGCAAACCGCCCGATGCTTCATAACGATAAACATTTCCTAATTCGCAATATTTAATCGGAAGCTCTTTATACGAATGTATGGAAGAATTATAAATTGCCACATGAAAAGGGCAACTCATCGGTTTAACATAATAAGCGCCCTGCTCTTCTTTGTCTTTTAACGACATATCCATTGGCGGATACATACAATCGGCAAAATGTTCCAAATGGCCGGATTTTTCCCATAACTGTTTTAATCCGACAACCGGAGAATATACATATTTGTATCCTGCTTTTTGATGTTCTTTTTTCCAAAAAGCTTCAATTTCGTTTCGTATAATTGCACCGTTAGGATGCCATAAAGCCAGTCCGGAACCTATATAATCGTTGAAAGAAAATAAATCTAACTCTTTACCGATACGACGATGGTCGCATTCGGATACACTTTGTTTTTCATCTATATTAATGTTATTCATCTTTTTAACCTTTACTAAAATTGCTAAACTTTAAATTTCAAATTGCTTGTACGGATTTAAAATCCGGAAAAAAATAAACATCACCGCACTTAAGCGGTGGTGGTTGTGGTCAAGGTTAAAAACACACAAAAAGACGCAGAACTTTCATTCAAGTTCTGTTGAAAAGATTGTAAAAAAATGTCTCTTTCGTTTAACATGGGTTCATACTTAACATAATTTTGAACTTTTGTCAATTTATTTTTTTAATAAAAACACAATAGTCATCACTCTCTGAGGCATTTATATCAAACGAGTCAAAGGGGATACAAGATGTGACCTTATATATTTATTTGTTCCACCCACAAAGAAAGGTGATAATCGTTTTATGTCATATAGCTGAACTGCAAAAAACAATGCCGGAATTTATAACTCCAGCATTGATTGTATTAAATGTTATAGTCTAACAAAATTCTTTTAAGCGTTTTACGGCTTCTTTTATGTTTTCTTCCGAACAAGCATAGCTTAGTCTGATATAATCAGGTGCACCGAAAGATGCACACGGAATTACGGCCAAAAGCTTTTCTTCCAAAATCTTTTTAGCAAATTCATCTGATGTCATGCCTGTTTTTGAAATGTTACACATTACATAAAATGCACCTGCCGGTTCAACAAATGTCAAATTGTTTACATCTTTTAACAATTCGCAAATCAGTTTTTTGCGTTTGGCAAAAGCTTCAACCATTGTATTAACTTGTTCGTCAGCTTTCCCTTGTAAAGCAACAACGCCCGCATATTGCACAAAAGATGTTGCATTACTTGTGGAATGGCTTTGCAAAGCACTTATACGTTTGGTAAGCCAAAGAGGAGCTGTTAAATAGCCCAAACGCCAGCCCGTCATGGCATATGCTTTAGAAAAACCGTTGACCGTGATGGTAAGCTCTGCAATTTTATCATTAAGGCTTGCGATACTGATATGTTTATCTTCAGGATTATATATCAGCTTTTCATAAATTTCGTCTGATAAAACCATAATGTTGTTTTTAACGGCAACATCTGCAATCATCTCCAAAGTGTCGCGAGAATATACAGCACCGGTCGGATTGTTTGGAGAATTACAAATAATCAGCTTTGTCTTAGATGTTACGGCTTTTTCCAAATCTTCTCTAACCGGTTCAAAATTGTTTTCGGCAGCAGTGTTTACCACGACAACTTTGGCTCCGCTTGCGCTTATCATCTCAGGATAAGAAAGCCAATATGGAGCAAACAAAACAACTTCATCATCTTTTCCGCACAAAGCCGCAATTGCTTGAAATAAAGCAAATTTAGCTCCGGTTGAAATTACAATGTTAGCAACATCTGTTTTTATGCCGTTACCGGCAAACTTTTTTACAATCTCCTTTTTAAGTTCAGGCAACCCTGATGCTGCCAAATAGCGAACTTTACCATCGTTGATTGCCTTGATACATTCGTCTTTTATGGCTTTAGGTGTGTCAAAATCGGGTTCACCGGCTGTCATGGAACAAATATCGGCACCACTTGCTTTTAGTTCTTTAGCTTTAGCCGAAATAGCAAGTGTTGCAGAAGGTTGCATTGCTCCCAACGGACTAAAATTTTCTTGTAAATTTTGCATTTAATTTACTCCCGTTGCATCAACTTTATATGGTCTGCTGGTTGCAGCTTCTGCTTTAGCATCAGGCAAAGCCACACTCAAAACAGAACCTTTATTTTTAAGCAAAGCTTCCGATATCACACAAACGCTTGTACCTATACCATAATTTGTGCGTCCCTTTCCGGATATGATGGTCATACCATATTTTTTAACAACTTCAGCAATTTCTTCTTTATCGGCAGGCGTAAACGGAATGTTTTTTGATGCGCAATAATCTTCAATGGATAAACCTGAAATTTTTACACTATCCCAATCTACAACTTGCGAATCTCCATGTTCTCCGATAACAAATCCCTTAATGTTGGCAACCGGTTCATTAAACCTGTCTGATAAAACACTGATAAGTCTTGATGTATCTAATGCACAACCGCTACCATAAATTCCTTTTACCGGAGCTGTTATCATTTTTGCCAGCTCATTGGTCAAAACATCAACCGGATTAGAAACAACCAAAATAAAAGCTTTGGTATCTGTCTGATTTATCTGTTCTGCAATTGATTCCATAATTTTTATGTTTTTATTTAATAAATCAAGTCTGCTTTCGCCCACTTTACGTCCCAAACCTGCCGTGATAACAATCAAATCACTATCTTTACAATCGGCATAACTTCCGGCTTTGAGACGTGTTTTGCTTAGACCTTCAAAACCTTGATTTATATCTGCAACTTCGGCTGCAACCAACTCTGCATTGATATCAATAAGAGCAATTTCATCAGCCACTTCTTTTAACATTAATGCATATGCACTGGTCGAACCGACAAAACCGGCCCCGATAATCGAAATCTTACTCATACAAAGCTCTCCAAACTAGTCTGATGTCATAACCTTACGACGACCTTTTAATGACTCATCAATAAATTCAACTTGCTCCATAACCATGGCGTTATCTTTGAATTTTTCATGGGATTGAGCCAAACGAGTTTCAAAATTGTCTGTCTTACCTTTAAACAAGAACATAAATGCTCTGGTGATAGATTTAACAACACCTTCTTCAAAACCGCTTCTCTTTAAGCCGATAACATTTAAACCACGCAGTTTACCTCTATCGCTTGCAACAATACCAAACGGAATAACATCACGGTCAACTGCTGTCATACCTCCGATCATAGCTTTGCGACCGATACGACAAAACTGATGAACTGCGCTGTTTCCGCCAATGATAGCGCCATCGCCAACACGAACGTGTCCGCCAATTACGGCATTATTGGTCATAATAACGTTGTTACCAACGACACAGTCATGAGCAACGTGAGAGTTTACCATGAACATACAATCATCACCGACAACTGTTGTAAACTGTTCTTTAGGTGTGCCGGCATGCATTGTAACATTTTCTCTTATGATGTTATTTTTACCGATAATAAGTTTTGCTTCCTCTTTAAATTCATTTCCATGATCTTGAGGTCCTGAACCCAAACAAGCTCCGGGGAAAACTATTGTTCCCTCACCGATTGTTGTATCTCCCATAACATTTACACGAGCCAACAATTTAACATTTTCGCCGATTTTTGCACGAGAGCTAACCCAACAGAAAGGTCCGATCTCAGCAGATTGAGCAATTTGAGCGCCGTCTTCTACAACAGCAGATGGATGAATTTTAGCCATATTTTTATCCTTTTAATAAAAAATTATTCCAAATAGTAAAGTTATCTTACTTAATGCTTTTTTTAATGTCCAAACACGATAAATTACGAATTATTACATTGTAAACATATTTATACCAACTATTTGTAAATAAACACAAAAGCAGCTAAAAAGACAAAAAAAAACCGGAGAATAAACTCCGGTTAAACTTTGGTAGGGGTGATGAGACTTGAACTCATACTCGCTGAGCGAACAAGATTTTGAGTCTAGCGCGTCTACCAATTCCGCCACACCCCCATCTGGTTGTTAAGGGATACATATACCATTTATTTTATACAGTCAACACTTTTTTACGTTTTTTTATATTTTTTGTGTTTCTTTTTTGTAAGAAATGATGTATAATTGCGCCAGTTTGTTAAAATCGGGAGCCGATATTGAGTAATTTAGAACAAAAAGCTGCTGTTTTATATAATGAAAAAAAATATCCTGAAGCTTTGGATATTTATCTGTCGTTGCACCAAAAAAATCCTAAAACCGAAAAATATTCCATTTTTTGCGGAAGTTGTTTTGATGCTTTGGGAGAATCGGAAAAAGCAATATCATATTATAAAAAAGCAACAAAACTAAATCCGATATCTGAAACATCTCTTATTGCCCTTTCTAATATATATTATAACAACTCAGATTATGAAAATGCTGAAAAGTTTGCTAAACGCTTATTAAGAAAAAATCCTAACAATACATCAGCTTTGCTTTGCTTAGGAAATATTGCTTATTGTCAGTTTTATTTTGAAACAGCATTGCATTATTATGAGTTGGTTTACAAAAACAATCATGCAAGTTATATTGCTGTAATAAACATGGCAAATACATATTTTGATTTGGGGCGTTATGTTAAAGCCGTAGATTTTGCAAAAAAAGCCTTAAAACTTTATCCTTCAAGTGTTGATGCTTATATAATTCTCGGAAATTCGTTTATAGAACTTGAAAAACACGAAAAAGCCGAAAAGAACTTGTTAAGAGCTCTTGAGTTTAAAGATGACAACCCTTGGATTTACAATGCATTAAGTCGCTTATACCAGAAAACAGAAAAGTGGGCTTCTGCTCTTGAAACAGGGTGGAGTGCTGTAACATGTAACCAAGAAACCCATCAAGACCAGCATATAAACTTCGGTTATTTACTGTATGAATGTGTTGATGAAAAAGGAAAAGATCTTGCTGAAGAATATGCTAAGAAATGGCTCGATAAATTTCCTAATGAAAAAATTGTTTATCATATGGCAATGGCTATCTTAAATGATAGAACAATAAAAACTGCCGATGCTGATTATATTAAAAAAATATTCGATGCTTTTGCCGGCGACTTCGACTCGACATTATCCGGACTTGAATATCAAGTACCTGAGCACATCGCTAAATGCGTAAAAGAAAACTTTCATAAACCATTCTATAAACATATAAAATATCTCGATTTAGGATGCGGAACCGGTTTATGTGGTAAAGCCGTAAAATCCGTTATCGGTTGGAGCCATGCGACAGGTATTGATTTATCTGAAAAAATGCTTTTAGAAGCAAAACATAAATACATATATGATAGACTTGTAATGGATGAAATTGTAAATTTCTTACAAAATGAAGATATAAAATATCATCTGATAACTGCCGGAGATGTTTTTACATATTTTGGCGATTTACAAAAGCTTATAAAATCCATATCTAAATCTTTAATCGATAACGGACAGGTTATATTTACAATATCAGATAATAATATAAATTCTGATGATTATTACCTTACTCCATCCGGACGTTTTATTCATAACAGCGATTATGTATTAAAGCTTTTGAAAAAGTTTGGATTAAATAAAATAAGCATCGAACGTAAAGCTTTAAGAAATGAAGGTGATAAGGTCATCTACGGATACGTTATTGCTGCAGAAAAACTTATCACTATTGAGAACTAAAAAAATCTCCGTCTCCGGAGATTTTTTATTTCTTAACATACCTATTGTTTTTGGATTATTTCGTGTTTAACTTCATCACCAACTTTAATACCATACTTTTTAACATCACCGGCATTTATTTCGACGACTGCTGATAATGGTTCAGTTATTTGAGGTTTAATTAAATTAGTCGATAAAGGTTCAGCATTTTCATGAATCCAAACAATTTTACCACTTTGGTTGACAAACAACATATCTAAAGCAACATATGTATCTTTCATCCACATAGCAATACCTTTAGCTCCATTAAGATTAAAAATCATCCCAGAATCGGTTTTTAACTCTTTACGATCCATCAAACCTTGAGACATTTCTTCCTTTGTAACCGCACTTTCAACCTTATAAACGACAGGACCATTATCCGTTGCAACAATCAACTCGGATAATTTATCATCTTTTTGCCCACAACTTGTCATCATAAGTGTAATAATGAATATTTTTAAAAGCTTCAACATATCAACACCCCCCTTAGTTAGTTACGATTTCTACTTTAATATTTTTTTATAAATTTTGCAATATAAATATTGAGTTGATGAATAAAGTTTTATGCTTGTAACTACTTTTTAAAAGTTGTATTTTACTTGTTATATATGTAATAACCATAAACAGAATAATAGTATAATAAATGGCTGATTATAAAAACAAAAAATCATTAAACGGAAACTCATGGGAAGTTTTATCTGCAGATGAAAGGTTAGCCGAAGCTCTGATGCAACAAAAAAATATTCCTTATATTGTTGCAAACATACTTGCTTCCAGAGGCGTTAACACAGAAAATGCCGATCTGTTTTTGAACCCCAAATTACAAACATTGTTACCTAATCCTTCATGCTTAAAAGATATGGATAAAGCTGCAAAACGTATAGCAGAAGCTATCATAAACAAAGAACAAATAGGTATAATTGGCGATTATGACGTAGATGGTGCTACTTCAAGTGCAGTAATGTGTAAATTCTTAAATTTTTTTGGTATTACCCCATATGTACGCATTCCGGACAGAGAAGAAGGTTATGGCCCCTGCGAAAGTATGTTTACAGACTTTGATAACAATGGCATAAAGTTAGTTATAACTACTGACTGCGGTACCAGTGCCTTTGAAGTGTTAGATAAAGCAGCATCTGACGGTTTTGATATAGTTGTTTTGGATCATCATGAAGCAGAAATTAAATTACCTAAAGTTTTTGCCGTAGTAAATCCCAAAAGGTTAGATGAAAACAATGATTATCCTTATTTAAAATACTTAGCAGCAGTCGGTGTTGTTTTCATGACAATAGTTGCCGTTAATCGTGAACTTAAAAATATGGGGCACTATACAAACAACAAAGCTCCGGATCTATTAAATTTTCTCGATTTGGTTGCATTAGGAACGGTTTGTGACGTTGTTCCTCTTTTAGGACTTAACAGAGCTTATGTAAAGCAAGGGCTTAAAATTATAGCTTTGCGACAAAACTTAGGTATAAGAGCTTTAAGTGACATTGCCCAAATAGGAGAAAACTTAAGTGCATACCATTTAGGTTTTGTTTTAGGTCCCCGAATTAATGCCGGCGGTAGAGTTGGTGACCCATCAATAGGAAATAAACTGCTTTGCACCACAAATGAAATTGAAGCTAAGAATCTGGCTGAGAAATTAAATAATTTCAACATTGAAAGAAAAGAAATAGAATCGTATGTTTTGCTGCAAGCTATTGAAGTTTTAGAAGGCACACCTCAAGAATATCCGATAGCTTTTGTTTATGGCTCAGATTGGCATCAAGGTGTTATAGGCATTGTTGCCGGAAAACTTAAAGAACGATATAATGTCCCTGCATTTGTTATGTCTGTTGAACAAGACGAAGTTAAAGGATCAGCACGTTCAATCGCAGGAATTGACTTAGGAGCTTTAATTATTGCAGCAAAAGAAAAAGGCATTTTAACCAAAGGCGGCGGACACACTATGGCTGCCGGATTTTCTTTAAATGAAGATAAAATAGATGAATTTAAAAAATTTGTCGGAGAATATATAAAATCTAAATTAGGTGAAGAAAAAATAACTCCGATAATAAGCATAGACGGAACAGTTTCATTATCCGGAGCCAATGAAAAACTTGCTGAAGCGATTGAGCTGCTTGAACCTTTCGGAGCGTCAAACCCCGAACCTAAAATCATAATTGAAAATGTTTACTTTACCAATCAATCTATTATAGGAAGCGGTCATGTAAGATGTTTCTTAACTGATGAGTTCGGTCAAAAATTAAAATCCATTGCTTTTAGAGCGGCAGATACTCAAGTCGGAAAAGAAATTTTGGCTTCAAAAGGTGAACGCTTTGATGTAGCGGGAACTTTGAGAAAAGATACTTGGCAAGGCAGAACATCTTTACAGTTTATCATAGAAGATATCATGAGGGTATAATAAATGAAAAATAAAAGTCATAATACGAAAAATCTCAATAAGCAAAGTCTATCATCTAGATTATTAAGCAAACTAAAAGCTTATTTATTTACGGGAATACTCGTTACAGCTCCGGTCACCATTACTTTTTATATGGCGTACAAGCTGATTTTATTTATTGATACATCAATTAGTTCTTTACTTGCTCCAAGTATAAACCTAAAACTATATTTTCCGTTTAACATTCCAGGTATCGGACTAATTGTTTTAATTGGAGCTCTTATTTTAATCGGAATGTTTACTACAGGATATTTTGGGCGTTTTTTTGTTCGTCTCGGTGAACTTATTGTTTCAAAAATGCCGTTTATATCCAGTGTATATTCATTGTTAAAACAAGTTTTTGAAACTTTCTTTTCTGATAAGAAGCAATCTTTTAATCAAGTAGTATTGTTAGAATATCCTCGTAAAGGTCTTTGGATATTAGGTTTTGTAAGTGCTAAAACCTCAGGAGAAACATCGGAAAAACTTGGGAGCAATATGCTAAACGTATTTATTCCGACAACCCCTAACCCGACATCAGGTTTCTTAATATTCGTACCTGAAAAAGATGTTATAAAGATGGATATGACAGTGGAAGAAGGATTAAAATTTGTCGTTTCTTGCGGTATAGTTACACCTGATATGGTAAATAATAAGAAGAAATAAACTCTGTCCTTTTATTGGTGCTCTGAAAAGAAACGCTAAGTAAAAAAGCAAGCAACCTTGCTTTTTTATCTGCAAGTTCTTTGTAACATCTTAATGAGCAAGGGAGTTTTAACGACCACAGCGAATTTAGATGCCTAAGCCATAGTCCTTTTAGGTTACCAAAAAAAATCTCCCCGAAGGGAGTTTTTTATTGGTGCTCTGAAAAGGACTTGAACCTTCACGAGAATTCTCTCACAAGTACCTGAAACTTGCGCGTCTACCAATTCCGCCACCAGAGCACTAAAACACCTGTTTAAATAGGCGTTTTTTTAATTACTGTCAATCAATTTTTTTAAAAAATTCCATTGGAATACAAAATTAGCACGCCACCCAAAATTACCCTATATATCACAAACGGTAAAAAGGTAAATTTTTGAAGCCACTTCATCATAGCAAAAATAACCATCATAGAAAAAATAAACGAAAATCCTATTGCATCAATTACATTTCCAATTTCTGTTATATTTGAACTTTTATACAATCTGTACAATTCCAAAGAACCTGCTGCCGCAATTGTTGGAATAGACAGCAGCATTGAAAACTTTGCAGCATCGCTTCTGTTTACGCCTAAAAACCTTGCCATCGTTATAGTAACTCCTGAACGACTTGTGCCGGGTATCAAAGCTAAACATTGCGCCAAACCGATAAATAAAGCATCCTTAAAACTTATATCTGATGTATTTTTAGAGCTTTGTCCTTTTTTATCTGCCACATATAAAATCAGTCCGTAAATCAATATGGTCCAACCTATTATCTTAGGATTTCTAAAATATTCCATCCCAAAATTACGTAAACAAAAACCTATAATCAATGCAGGCATAGATGCCAAAACTATTTGATATGCAAGACGATTTCCTTGGTTTGAAAAATTAGGTAAACAACATTTAGATAACATCCCTTTGATTATTTCTATAATATCTTTATAAAAATATATCATTACTGCAACAATTGATCCTATATGCAAAGCTATATCAACTGCCAAACCTTGATCTTCAAAAGGTGTAAATTCGGCAAACAATATCAAATGTCCGGAAGAGCTAATCGGTAAAAATTCGGTAATACCTTGAACAATAGACAACCAAACAGTTTGCAATATAGACATTATTTAATCCTTAGCTATGAATACTTTACAATTTTCTTTATTATTTTCTAACAATGAATGAGGTCTAAATCTTATATCATTAAGTGTTACTCCCCAGTGTAAATGAGGGCCGGTTGCTCTACCGGTAGCGCCGACAAGTCCTATAACATCGCCTTTGTTAACATTTTGATCTTCATTGACTAAAACCTTACTAAGATGCGCATAAATCGTCTTTAAGCCTTGTCCATGATCAAGAATTACCATATTTCCGGAATAAAAATAATTTCCTCCGGCAAGTAAAACCTTTCCATCTCCTGAAGCTCTTATTTTTGTTCCTTCCGGTGCCGCTATATCAACACCGGTATGCGGACTTTTAGGAACATCATTAAATATACGTTGATTACCAAAATATCCGCTTATTCTGCCATCAAGCGGTAAGACAAAACCTTTTTTCCAATCTTGCGAATCTGTACCACTCTTATTTAGAGCATTTTTCACATCCGTTCTTTCTCTTAAAATTTCACTTTCATCGTTAGCAGAAGGCGTAACCTTGTTTTGCGCTACCCCTTTAATGCTTTGAACATTCCAATTATGTTTTTTTACTTTTATATCATATTGCCTAGATATATTATCATTATAAATAACTTCCAAAACCTTATTTGGGTTTTCATCACGTGATAATGCAATTAAAAATTCGCCTTCATCATTTACATCATATTCTTTATCAGAAAATTTTATTTTCGTTGCATCTTTAGCTATACCATATAAAAGTTCACCTTGCTCAATATTACCACAAAGTTTCACTTCTTTGGCAAACGTTTCAAAACAGAATAAAAAGCTACAAATCAAACAAATCAAACTGTTCCGCATCTCTATTCTCCACGACCTTTGTTTTTACTATACCATCAACAAAACGTATGTTTAATTCGCCACTTCTTTTTGCATGTGAAGCATCATAAAGCGTTTTAAAATGCCTATCTGTTACCCAAGCAAAGCCTCGCTTCAAAACGCTATCAACAGAAACGCCTTCCAGTCTTGAAGCTAAAGAACTCAACATTGTTTTTTGTTTCTCAACTATATTATTTATCAAATACGGCTTTAATCCGACCAAACCCACGTTTTGCTGTTTTATTCCCATATAATTAGACATTGCCATTTTAATCCGCTCAGATATATCATCAATTTTTTGCTGATTTTCCAACACAATTTGTTCCAAATTTGGGATTCCTCTTCCAAGACCTTCAATCTTTTGTTCATATTCCTTAAACATGCGATACATTGCATTTACATATCTTCCTTGATAAGATGATAAAGCAAACATTAAATCAGATTTAACAGGAACGGCAAATTCGGCTGCACCGGTAGGCGTAGGGGCTCTGACATCTGCAACATAGTCAATCAACATTGTATCTGTTTCATGTCCGACTGCTGAAATAATCGGTATTTGGCTATTGTATACAGCTCTTATAACAATTTCTTCATTGAAAGGCCATAAATCTTCCAAACTTCCACCGCCTCTTGCCACAATCAGGACATCAGGTCTTGGTATATCAGCAACGGGAAGTTTGTTAAATCCGTCAATAGCTTGTGCAATCTTATCGGCGGCACCCTCACCTTGCACCGGTGTCGGCCAGACAATTATACGTGTAGGGAAACGGTCACTTACGCGATGGATAATATCTCTGATAACTGCTCCTGATGCGCTTGTAACCACACCTATGACTTTTGGTAAAAATGGTATTTTTTGTTTGTGTGCTACATCAAACAAACCTTCTTGCAAAAATTTTTGCTTTCTTTCTTCCAAGAGTTTTAATAAAGCGCCGGTTCCTGCAACTTCTAAACGCTCTATCACAAGTTGGTATGATGATTTTCCTGCGAAAGTTGTTATTTTTCCGGTTGCAATTACTTCTAAGCCATCTTCTATTTTAACATTAAGAGCTGAAGCTACACCTTTCCAACAAACAGCTGATAATACAGCATTAGCATCTTTTAAAGCTAAATACCAATGTCCGGAATCCGCCTTTTTTGCACCAAAAATTTCACCTCTAACCCTAATCTGATTAAAAGTTGTTTCCACACACTTTTTTATAGCAAAAGAAATTTCGCTTACACTATATTCCGTTAATTGCAACATTTTATCCTCTATCATAATCTACATTCTAAACGTATATATGACAGATGCAATAACTAAAAGTATTTACAAACAAAAAAGATATTGCATTTAGCGTCAAAAAAAATTATTATATGGTAAGTTGATTTTCATAGGAGATTTTTATGACTAAAATTCCTTTAATAAAACCATTAAGTAAAGCTGCAGTAGGAAAACGTTTAAATGGTATATTCAGTATATTTCAAGCATTGAGTTTTGCTTTAGCATCTGCTTTTGTCTCTATCGTTTCCAATGCGAAAGAAGGGCTGACTAATCAAAATAATAAAGGTAGGGAATAATATATATCATGGAAAAATTTGAGATAATTCCTGCAGAGTTTTACTTTGATAAAATTGGTGTTATTGTAAAAGTAGAATTAAATGAAGACCATGTTTTCAGAGGAGAACTGGTATATGATGGGCGCAATCAAATCATATTTAATCGCAATGATAAGAAATTTTTTCTTCTTACCCAAATAGCTCCTAATATTCGCAAACGCATATTAAAGAGCAAATATGTTACAATTGCAGAATATTTCAATGATGAAATCATGCAAGCCTATGATATCAGTGTTCGCTTGATAGATGAAATTCCCGGCGAAGATAACTACATGGAAGAAATGCAAAAATATATTGAAAATCTTAAATCTGAATTAGGTGATGAAAAGTTTAACGAATTAAAAAGGCAAGCCATACATTCTTTTGATAAACTGATGCAATAGAAAGCAAAAAATTAATGATGGAATATTTAAAAAGAAAACTTTGTAAACTTAAACCATCTGATTTTGATGAAGTCAGATTTCCACGCTATTATGAAGAAAACGGCACATTAATCAAAGAATGCGAAAATGGAGAAGTATGGGAAGTTGCCTTAGATAAAAAACATCATGAAATTTTATTAAAGAGGTTGAAATGAGCAAACAAAATTGGTTGGTCATCATTGCCGGACCAAATGGTGCCGGAAAATCAACTTTTTATCACCAGATTTTACAATCTGATCCTTTATTTAAAAATGCACCTTTTGTTAATTTAGATAACTATGCCAAAGAAATGGTTGCCCAAAATGGTGGAACTACTGAAGATTACTTTATTCAGGCCGGGCGTAAAGTACGACAAAGTATTGACAACTATTTTAAAAAAAAGAAAAGCTTTGTTTATGAAACCACATCTTCCGGTTTATCTCACCTTAAAATAATGGAAAATGCTCGCAATAGAGGCTACAAAGTAGCAACCATTTTTATCGGACTTTCAAAAGTAGAACTATCACATCTTCGTGTACAACAAAGGGTAAATGAAGGTGGCCATAACGTATCACCGGAAGATATTGAACGCCGTTTTCCAAAAGTAATTAAAAATTTTCCAAACATGTTGGCTCGTAGCGATATTGCAGCCGTTTTTGATAATTCGGGCAGAACCCCTTATAAATTAATTTTTTTAATGGACAAATACCATTTTCGTGTTTTTTACACATACCCTCGTTGGGTTAAAGAAGCAACCAAGGGAAGAAACACTAGTAAAAACTTTATTTTTGTTAATACAAATGATATTAAAGAAAACAAAAAAGAGTTTTTTACTAAAATTGCTAAGCAACTATTTTTAAATACAAAGTAAAGTGTTAGTCTTTATCACTCTCTTGTATCAACATATCTCTTTCGGCTTTTAAATTAAGATAATGTTGATAATCCTCATCATCAGCCATATTATTTTCAAGCTTTATTTTGTATTCGTTGATATCTTTGTTTAATTCTTTTATTTGAACAGCTATCATTAAACAGTCTATTTGGCGTTTGATATCATTAATACGAGGATTTTGAGATTTCAACATACCGATTTCCCATAAGGAACTGAGTTTATCATCAAAGCCGACTAACTTTAATTGTTCCAACAATTCTTTAGATAAAATTTCCGGATTTTCATGAAAAATATCAATTACACGTTGCATCATATCATACAAATTAAATTTTGAGATATCAAACATTAAAATTTTTTCTTCAAAATCTCCAACCAATTCGGGGAAAAGTATCATACCTGCCAAAATAAAGCGGATATCAATATCTGCTAGCACAGGCTTAATATTATGAACTTTTCTTTTATAATTATGTTGTCTTGCTGTATATGTTTTTAATGCACCCTTTCCGAAATTTTCATATATGCGTTTTTGCATTTCTTGCACATAATAGTTTCTGACTTTTTCATCACCTATTTTTGCCACCTCTTCCATAAGCGTTTTTTCAATTAAAGCTTTTTGTTCCGGAGTAGATGATGGTTTATCCTTAACATTTTTATCCCATAAAAGTTGCATCAATGGTGTGGTATGTTGCATCAATGACAAAAATTCGTCCTTACCTTTAAGTTTTAAGAACTCATCCGGATCAAGTTTCTCAGGTAAAAACATAAACTTTAATGAGTAACCGGCTTTTAATATGGGTAAAGCCCTTTCAACTGAACGTAGCGCCGCTTTCTGCCCTGCATTATCTCCATCGAAACAAAGAATCGGCTCTGGCACAATTTTCCACGCCAGCTTGATTTGTTCTTCAGTTAAAGCCGTCCCCATAGGAGCTGCCGCATAACCGAAACCAAATCTATCCAACGCTATAACGTCCATATAACCTTCACATATAAGAAAATTTCTGGCCTTATATCCTTCGTCTTTAGCATAATTGATATTATAAAGAGTTCTTCTTTTGTTAAAAATAGGTGTTTCAGGAGAATTTAAATATTTCGGCTGCCCATCACCCATAATACGACCACCAAAAGCCACCACTCTAGACTTACTGTCAAGTATCGGGATTACAACTCTGTCTCTGAAAAAATCATGAGCCAATCGATTTTGCGTATCAGAAGTAACTATCAAACCAAGCTCAGACATATCATGTTCGCTTACACCTTTAGATGCAAGATAAGCTTTCAGACCATTATTGTTCGGGGCATAACCTAAACGAAACTTTTTAATCAATTCATCATCAAGGCCACGCCCGTAAAAATATTCTAAACCATGAGCTCCAACAGGCATATACAGATTTTTTTCATAATATGCCGTTGCCAGCTCCATAACATCATACAGTGACTGTTGCTTTTCTTGTTCTGCAGTTTTTTCTTTTGAAAACTTTGGCATAGGTAATCCGGCTTTTCGGGATAATTTTTCCAAAGCATCTACAAACGGAAGATTATTCGCCTCCATTTCAAACTTTACGATATCGCCATGCGCTCCACACCCGAAACAGTGATAAAAACCTTTAACCTCATTTACGGTAAAAGACGGTGTTTTTTCGTTATGGAAAGGGCAAAGACCTAAATATTCACGACCTTTACGGGTGAGCTTTACTTTTTCAGACACGACATCTGCAATAGAAACTCTATCCCTTAGCTCTTCTATAAATTTTTGTAAATTATTTTCCATAACGCCAATACTTTTTTATGACAACAAAGATTTAATCATACCCGATGCTTTACCAAAATCCATCTGTCCTGCATATTCATTTTTTAACGCAGCCATAACTTTTCCCATATCTTTTATAGATTGAGCACCAAGATTAGCGATTACAGATTTTATAACTTCGTTGACTTCATCATCACTTAATTGTTTTGGTAAAAAACGTTCAATAACTTCAATTTCGGCTTTTTCTTTTTCGGCCAACTCCGGTCTGTTTCCTTCAATATAAATCCTGACTGATTCGTTCCTTTGTTTAATCATCGTTTGCATCATAGACAAAAGCTCTGTATCTTCAGCCTTTTCTTTTCCCTTTCCTCTTGCTTCCACATCTTTTTCTTTTAAGCCGGCAATAATCAAGCGAACAGCACCGACAACAGCCATATTTTTTTCCTTCATTGCTTCTTTTAAGGCGTTTTGCAAATCTTCTCTTAACATAATTTTCTCCTTATACAACTTTAATTATCTTTTAATGTAACATGCACAGTCTTTACGTATGGAGTAGGATTAGTAATATCAACATTAAACAAAATATTATAACCTGCTTCCAAGCGAGGCAAAGACAACTCTTTTTCTATACTCAACAATAAATTACCTTTATTATCAAAGATATCTATTTTAACCGGAGGAAGTTTTATTACGTATTTTCCTTGATTAACAACCATCCCTCTTATTTCAATTCGTGAAATATTATTTTCTATATATTCTCTGGTAGTGATATTTTTAATTTCTAAATCTGTTCCATATTGAACAGAAGATACATTAATTTTAGAATATAAATTCTCTGTTTGAGGTAATAGACGTACAATATCGTATCTAAAGACATAAAGCAACAACAAAAGTATTATTGCTACACACACCATCAAAACAATATTTATAGTATTGTGTTTTTTGCCGGCATCCTTTTTAGTCAAACACACATCTTCATTGACTGTTGCTTGTTTTATTTCTTCAGCAAACAAATCATCGGTTTCTTTAGAAATCTGCTTAAACATTTTCTGTATATTTTTTGGCGTGGTATTTACTTTCTTCAGAGCATCTTCCGGATATCCGATCCATATTTCAGAACATGCACTACAACGCATTTTTAATCCCTCATCAGAAATTAAATCATCAGGCAAATCATAAACTGAACGACATTTTGGGCACTTTATTAACATATTTCCTCTAGCTAAAAATCATCTTACATGCATACTTATTGTGTATTATGCACAAAAAAGCTTAAAATCCAAGAAAAAAGTGTTTTATTAAACATATAATTGTTATATCCTACATGCAATATAGTAAATTTAGCCTAGGAGGAATAATGCCAATATCGAAAACATCTCAGTCTGATTCCATCATAGACATGACTAATGTTTGTATAAAATACGGGTCTAATCCGGAAGTTTTAACTGATGTTAAACTTGAACTTAAAAAAGGCTCTTTTCACTTTTTAACCGGGAAAAGCGGTGCCGGTAAAACATCATTATTAAGCATGATGTATTTAGCCTTAAAACCAAGTAGCGGGACAGTAAGTATTTTTGGCACAAATATCGGTTTTGCCGACAGAAACACAATGGCAATGTTAAGACGGCGTATAGGTGTGGTTTTTCAAGATTTTAGACTTTTAGAACATTTATCCGCTTATGACAATGTTGCTATACCATTACGTTTAAGAGGTATGAATGAAAAAGAAATAAGCAAACGTGTAAAAGAGCTTTTACGCTGGGTTGAATTAGATAAAAGCATGAACAAAATTTGTTCAACACTTTCTGGTGGTGAAAAACAACGCATTGCCATTGCAAGAGCCGTTATTAATCGCCCCGATATTTTATTGGCAGATGAACCTACCGGAAACGTTGATGATGATATTGCTCAAAAATTAATGAAATTATTTATCGAACTGAATCGATTAGGGACAACAGTAGTGATTGCCACACATAGTCAAAAATTGATAAATCAATACAATTATCCCAAAATTCACCTTGAGAATCAATCTCTTAAAATTTTTCCGGCAATAAGGAGAGTCAGTGATGAAAAATAAAATTACCAAACATATTCAATCTGAACTACCGTTAAAAAAAGATGGCGCTAACTTATTTTTGGAAATAATGACTACAATTTCCGTGTTTTTATTTACAATTACATTGTCAGGATTTTTTATGGTAAGCTCATTGGTTAACAATTGGGATAAAGGAATCGTCAACGGATGGACCATACAAGTAATACCTGATGACACCTTTGAAAAAACGGAACTAAGAGTAAACAAAGTAATTAACTTTTTTGAAAATCATAATGAAATTGAAAAAGTAAGGCTTGTTAACGACAAACAAATAAATAAACTCATGGCGCCTTGGCTCGGAACTGACATTAACATAAACGATCTTCCAGTACCTAAATTAATTGAAGTTCGTGCAAAAAAAGGGCATAATACAGATTTTGATAAAATATCCCAAGAACTATCAGAAATAGCTCCGTATACTACGACAAACTCTCATCAATTGTGGCTTAAAAAATTGATTAATTTTGCACAATCTGTTAAAATTTTAGCATTAAGTGTTTTATTAACTGTATTAACTATCAGTTCTTTTAGTATTTTCTATGCTACAAAAACAAGTTTGGGAATCCATCAAAATATTATAGAAATTTTACATATTATGGGAGCTACCGATGATTATATCGCCAAACAATATGCTCGTCGTAGCTTTTTCATAGGTTTATTTTCGGGAATTATAGGAACACTGCTGGGAGCTGCCGGATTATGGTTTGTATCAAGTTTTGCCACATATCTAAAAGGTGGAATTTTTGATAAAGCGGCTCTTGACTTATCTGCAATTTTATGTATTAGTTCAACTCCTATGATAACGGCCATAATTTCAATGTGTACAGCTTACATTACAGTAAGAAAAACTTTAGGAAAGATAATGTAAATGAAACGCTTAAAATTTTTCATATTAATATCTATTTTTTCTGTAATAATGTTTTGGATGGGTGGATTTATAATTTTTGATACTTACATCAAAAAATCACAAAACAACACTGCAAAAACCGACGCTATTGTCGTATTAACCGGTGGGAAAAATCGCATTGCCGAAGCTTTAAGACTTTTCAATGAAGACATGGCTGAATTTTTGATTATATCAGGTGTAAATGATAAAGTATCAATTAAAGAGCTGCAAGCTCAAAACAAGACCTTAATTATGAAAAATCAGGAAAGAATAATTATAGGAAGAGAAGCCGCTAATACCAACCAAAACGCCATTGAGGTCAGCGACGCAATAAGACGAAATAACGTCCGCACAGTTCGCTTGGTTACATCTTACTATCACATGCCTCGTAGCAAAGAAGAAATTTTAGCTCATAATCCTGATATGGAAATTATTATACATCCTGTATATTCTCAAAATGTTTCTTCTAAATGGTGGAAAAAATGGAACAGCTTTAAGCTTATTGCTTCTGAATATAACAAATTTGTATTTGTTTATATAAAATATTTTATTATACGATTGACTGAAAGGAACTAAGATGATTTATATTCGTTCATTATTTGCAAATATCTTTTTCTTTGCAACACTGGGTTTAGGATGTTTATTTTGCCCTTTAGTTGCATTGTTACCCCAAAAATGCACATTGTTTTACTGGGATAAAATTGTAATGCCGTCATGCCTTTTCTTTGTGAAAATTTTTGCCGGACTTAAATTAGAATTTAGAGGAAAAGAACATATATTAAAAGAACCGGCTTTATATGCTTGCAAACACGAATCTGCTCTTGAAACTTATTCTTTCACACAAGCAGTTCCATGCACAAGCTATGTTTTGAAAAAAGAACTTACATATATTCCTCTTTTCGGTTGGGCCCAATATTTTTACGGGATGGTACCTGTTGATCGCAAAGGTGGTGCAACAGCCATGAAAAACATGTTAAAAGAGGTTAAAAAACGTGTTAATAACAATCGTCCTGTTATTATTTTCCCCGAAGGCACTCGTTGTAAACCGGGAACTACCAAAGGTTATAAATCAGGTTTTTTATTTGTAGCAGAAAATTTAAATCTAAAAGTAATTCCTGTTGCCATCAACACAGGCTTGTTTTGGGCTAAAAGCTCATTTTTAAGATATCCCGGAACAGCTGTTTTTGAGTTTTTAGAGCCTATGGAAATTAATAAAAATACAGATAAAAAAGAATTTATGAAAGAGCTTGAAAAACGTATAGAAGATAAATGTGCTGAGCTTAACAAAGAAGCTATAGAAAAATATCCTTGGGTCAAGAAAAACTTAGGTTAACAAATTCCCCTTACTTTTTTTTCAATCAGTAAGGGGAGAACTCTTTAGAAAAATTACAAAGTTACAAAAGTAGTTGATTTAAACGCTAAGTTATAGTATCTATCCTACGAATGATGAGTACAGATAATTAAAATGACTAATAAACTTGTAAAAATATTGTGCTTTTTTACGCTTTTTTATGCTCAAATATGCACAGCAGAAATCAGGATTGCTATTGTTGTTCCTAAAACCGGAGAATACAAGGTTTGGGGCGACGAGATTATATTTGGTGCTCAAACAGCAATAGATGAAATAAATCAAAAAGGTGGTATAAAAGGGAAAAAGTTGGAACTCACAAGCATTGATGATACGTGTAGTGAAAACCTTGCGATATCAACTGCGCAAATGTTATCTGTATCTTCTTCAATCAAGCCGTCTCTTGTTATCGGGCCCTATTGTTCAAACAGTTTCAGTGAAGTAGCAAAAATATATTCAAAAGCAAAAATTTTTCAAATTGTGCCGTCCACCCTTAATTATCATGACACATCATTAAAATACAAAGGTGTGATGAAATTAGTAAGTTTTAAGGAACAAATGGGAAAAGATTTTTTTGCATTTTATAATACAAAATATGCCGGATTTAAAACTGCTTTAATATATGACAACAAAACAGATGGAACCAAAGAAGTTATACATGCCATAGTTGATGAGTTTCGCAAACACGGAAAAAATTCTTTGCTAAAACAATATGATTTATATAATTATAAAAACTTAGATAGTTTAGCATCAGAAATAGCATCTTCTGAATATAAAATCGTCTATTTAGCTGGATCCCCTAAAAAAAATGCAAAAATAATTAAAAAAGTCTCTTTAATAAACTCTGATAAAATATTTATCACATCTAAATACACTGCGACAGATACTTTTTTTGAAAACGCATCAGGATATTTAGATAATGTATATTTTATGGCATTACCATCTTTTGAAAACAGACCTGAGTTTACCGAACATTTAGTAAATTTAAGATTACGAGGTATCGAATTTGACGGCCTAAACATATATGGCTATGCTGCTGTTAAAATGTGGACAGATCTGGTAAAAGATACAGGATCTTTATCATATGACAAATTGGCAAATTCCATACAAACTAAAAAAACGAGCAATGTTTGGAAAAACTCTTTCTTTAACAATACAAGTTCAAAAAATCCACTTCATTACATGTTTTATCAATATAAAAACGGAGAATTTATACTTAGCGAATAAGCTATTATGTGCATAATCAAGTTTATGCTTTAATATTTTTTGATTTGAGTCTATATTGCATATCAGTAGATAATTTTTTAAGGAAAAATAAAATGGCAGGAAGTATAAATAAAGTTATATTAGTCGGAAATCTTGGAGCAGATCCTCGTATCAGCAACACACAAAATGGCTCAAAAATAGTAAACTTAAGTATTGCGACAAGTGAAAGTTGGAAAGACAAACTTTCAGGCGAACGTAAAGAACGTACTGAGTGGCATCGTGTTGTTATCTACAATCCACAATTAGCTGAAACTGCAGAAAGATATTTACATAAAGGTTCAAAAGTTTATATTGAAGGGCAGTTACAAACTCGTAAATGGGAAGATAACAACGGACAAGAAAAATATACAACCGAAATTGTGTTACAAAACTTCAATGGTGTCATGGTCATGCTTGATGGTCGCGCCGAAGGTGTTCCGACAGGCGGCAATGAAGTATTTTCCGCTCCTTCATCAGGTTGGGATAGCGGTTCAAGTGCTTCTGCTATTGATGATGATATCCCGTTTTAGTTAATTGTCTTCAGGGTGAGAAAAATCTCACCCTTTATTTTTTTATACTTTAATGCATTTTATGATTAAAACTTGCAAAATATGAAAAAACTTTTATAATATCTTTGTGATATATTTCGGAGGATATAAGTGCAGTTGATTAAAAACAATCAAACAGGACGTTCAATGATAGAAATGCTTGGAGTTTTAGCCATTGTTGGCGTCTTGAGCGTCGGATCAATTGCCGGTTATTCCAAAGCAATGCTGAAATACAAACTAAATAATCATGCTCAAGCGATAAATTCATTACTTAATAATTTACTGCAAATAAAAGATAGCTTACCGACATCCAATGAAACAACATTATATTACGCTGACTTACTGAGAAAATTGAACTTATTACCTGATGGCATAACATATGTTTCCTCAACAACAATAAAAGATAAATATTTTAATATAAACATGTCACCTTTATATTACACAAACAAAGTTGATGGTTTCGGTGAAATAGAAATTTATTTTGGAGCAAACGCTGATCACTTAGCAGATGTTTGTCGGAACATTATGTTTGCAGCAAAAGAAAATGCGGCTAACATATCTAACGTTCAAGTTTTGCGTAGCGGAGGCACAGCAAACACCACCAGATCCAAAATATACGGCGATAAAGATTGCAACGGGAAAGATAAAAAATGCTTATCTTCAATCACTTTACAAGATACGGAAACATTCTGCTTAGGTTGTGTCAATTACACTAATTGCAAAATAGCAATTATTTGGTAAATACCTCTAAACCTACAAAACATATCCTTTTTCAAAATTAAAACCACGCAAAAGCTCATCAATTGACATAGTTTTTTTACCTTGTCTCTGTATCTGTTTAACACATAATGATTTATCTGCACAACCTATTATCAAAGATTTCTCACCTTCAATAATTTCGCCTTGTTTGGCTCTAATGTCTGCAATTGAAACTTCTAAAACTTTAAATCTTTCATTTTTATATTCAAAAAACATTGCCGGGAATGGATTAAACGCCCTAATTTTGCGTTCTAAAACATCTGCATTTATATTAAAGTTTATTTTACATTCCTCTTTATCTAATTTTGAAGCATATGTAACCAAGCTTTCATCTTGAACTTCAGGTACTATATTATCAAAATTGATTAAAACATCGCTTATTAAATTTGCACCAATTTCAGCTAACTTATCGTGCAACTGTCCTCCTGTTGTAGAAGCACTTATTTCAACCTCTCCTTTTTTATACATAGCACCGGCATCTAACGCTTCAACAACTTGCATAATTGTTACACCACTTTTATCATCGCCAAGCTCTATACTACGTTGAATTGGGGCTGCCCCTCTCCATCTGGGCAATAAAGACGCATGCACATTGACACATCCCTTCGGAAAAGCTTCGATTATAGCTTTAGGCAAAATCAAACCATAGGCTGCCACAACTGAAATATCAGCTTCAAGTGCACAAAAATCTTTAACATCAATTTCGTTTTTAAAATTTTTAGGTGTTCTGACTTCAATGCCATGCTTTTCTGCCAGCACGTGTATCGGTGTCTTGGTAATTTTATTTCCTCTGCCTGCAACTTTAGGCTCTTTAGTATAAACACAGATAACTTCATGTTCTTTAATAAGCCTTTCTAAAACCGGAACAGCAAAATCCGGAGTTCCCATAAAAACTATTTTCATCTTATATCCTTAAAGTAAAAGCCGCTATAAAAGCGGCTATATTTATTATAAATCAGTTAAACCTATAAGCTTATATTTAACTCTGATTTTATAATCATCAGCATAGCTCTTTAGCAAAGCATCTGCAAAATCTTTAACTAAAGATTGATATGCTTTACGTTTAACAAGATCTTTTTCTTCTGCACTTAATTCAACAGAATTATCATAATCTTCAACTGCAACGGCAACAATATAGTCATCACCATATTGCATTTGACGAGGTGTATTAAGTGCTTCAACAAACATTGCTCTAACATCTGCATAACTAATATTTGCAAATGTTTCATTTCTGGTTATAGGACGAGATTTATACACTTTAAATCCGTATCTTGGAGCTACATCGGATAAATCATCTCCATTTTCCAAATCATGCATAATGTCATTTAATTTTTCTTGAGCTATAGCTGTTTTTTCATTATCTGACCAAATCTTAACAATTTCATCTTTTACATCTTCAACTGCTTTTGGATGCGCATCATTCACAGTATCAACTCTTATAGTAAACAAACCTTCATCTGTTTCAATCACCTGACTTGTTTCACCTAAAGCATATGAAAAAGCAGCTTCCACAAAATCAGCACTTTTTACTAAATCTTTAATTTCAGTCACTTCTGATGCAGTTGAACCATCATCGGCAAAACCAATTACCTGTCTGACATTAAGATCAAGCTCTTTAGCTATTTCTTCCAGTTCAGTTCCGGAAGCTAATTTATCCTCTATGGAAGATATAACTTCATAACTTTGATCATATAAACGTTCATCTTTCAGAATTTTTTCAATTTCTGCAGAAGCTACTGCATAATCAACCTTAGAGGCTTTTTGAATATCAGCAACTTTTACTATCTGCCACAAATCTTCTACCTTTATCGGTTTTGTATACTGATTTTTCTTCAATGCAAAAACCTCTGTTGCAAGTTCTGGTAACAGTTCATCTGATGTTGCATAACCCAAGTTTGTATCCTCTTTTGACTGACCTGCAATATTTTGTGCCACATCATAAAAATCTGCACCTTGTTGTAATTCAAAGAATGCCTTGTTAGCTTGCTTTTCATCATCAAATACTATCTGTAAAACTTGGCGTTTTTCTGATGTCTCATAATCTGACTTATTGTCATCATAGTAAAATTTTATATCCTCCGCACTAACTTTGATATTTTTGTAAATATCTGTCATAGGAATATATAAAACAGAAACATCTCTACGTTCCGGTTCCATGAAATTAGAAGAAAAATCTTCATAATATTGATTTACTTCTTCATCTGTGATACTTCTGTCAATTACCATATCAGATTTGTTAATATTAACATATTTAAATGTACGACGCTTATTATCAACTTTGGTTGTTGCATCCAGTAAAACTTTTGGAACATTAACATTTAAGACCTGAGTATCTACCAACAAACGACGAACCAAATCCCTGCTGATTGATTTTACATAATCTGCCTCAGATAAACCACTTCTTGATAAAAGCTCCTTAAAAATATCACGATTGAAGTTACCTGTTTCATCTTTAAATGTAGGATCATTTACTATGAGGCTGTGGATAAATACAGGACTAAACAAAATACCATACTTATCTGCTGTGCGATCAACAACCGAATCGGCAACTAATTTTTGCGTCAATCCTGATAAAATAGCCGTTCTCATTTCTTCAGTTATTTCTTGATTTTCACCCAACAATCTGGAAACCATTGCAAGCTCTTTTTGAGCCAAATATGCAAATTGAGATCGTGGAATTTCGATATTATCAACCTTGATAACCGTGCGATTATTGTTGGCATTACTCAAATAACTGCTAACACCGAACAATGACATAAAACTAAGTGCCGTAAGAGATAATATGAGCTTTGCAACCCATCCTTTTTGTGCCTTTGCTAATTTGTTTATCATTTTTCTTCCCTACTGTTTATAATTTTTTTTGCTATTATAGTTTAATAATTATTTATTTCAATTACAAAATATTGGTGTTGAAAACTTTTTTATACTGGAAAAAATAAAATCAATATGCTAAAAGATTTGCAGAAACAATTTAACTTAATATAGGATATTTTTAATATGGCTCGTAAAATTTTAATTGCCGGCAACTGGAAAATGAATTGCCATTTAGAAGACGGCATTTGCCTTGCTAAAGAAATTGCAACACAAGTAAAGCAACTTGGTAAAACAGAATGTGAATTTTTGGTTTGTCCTCCTTTTACCTTGCTTACAAGCGTGAAAAAAGCCTTACGCGGCTCTAAAGTATTTCTCGGAGCACAAGATTGTCACACCGCCGAAAAAGGCGCACACACAGGAGATATCAGTCCATTAATGCTTAAAGACGCAGGCTGTTCATATGTTTTGGTAGGACATTCAGAAAGAAGAGCCGATCACATGGAAAGTAACGAGCTTATATGCCAAAAAGCTCAAGCATTACATAATGCAGGCTTAAAAGCCGTTATCTGCATAGGTGAAACATTAAGTGAACGCGAATCGGGAAAGACCATTGATGTTTGCACCAAGCAAATTATGGGATCCGTACCTGAAAATGCTAACGCTTCCAATACCGTAATTGCTTATGAACCTGTTTGGGCAATCGGCACAGGTAAAACACCTACGGCAGAAGAAGTTCAAGAGACACATGCAGCCATCAGAAAAGTTGTTGCTAAAAAGTTAGGAAAAAGTGTTGCCAATAAGATGCGTTTGTTGTATGGAGGTTCTGTTAAACCTTCTAATGCTGCAAATCTTTTGGCTTTAGAAGATGTAGATGGCGCTTTAATCGGCGGCGCAAGCTTAAAAGCTGCTGATTTTATGGGCATTGCAACAACAGTTTGCAAATAGTAATAAAGAAAAGGAAATAAACTATGGGATCAGTATTGTTAGTTATACATTTAATCACAGCAATTTTTTTAGTTGCTATCATTTTAATGCAACGTTCTTCCGGAGGCGCACTTAATGGTTTAGGTGGCGGATCCGGTGCTAACAGCTTTTTAAGTGCCAGAGGTACAGGTAACTTGTTAACACGCCTTACTGCAATTTTGGCTACCGTATTTTTTATAACAAGTATAGCACTTGCTTTATACTATAAAGGAGTTGAACGTAAAAGTTCTTCTATTTTGGATGTAGCTCCTGTTACACAAAGTGCTCCGGTTGCACCGGCAGCTCCGGTTACTCCCGAAGTTCCACAGGTTCCTGAAGCAAAATAAACAATGATTGACTTTTAAGAACATAGGCACCTTTAAAAGATAAGGTGCCTTTTTCACTTTTAAACAAGAAAAAATGAAAGAAAAAAAGATGACTAATTCAAAAACCAAATTTATATTTATAACCGGCGGAGTTGTTTCTTCACTAGGAAAAGGACTTGCTTCGGCTTCTTTAGCAGCTGTTTTACAAGGCAGAGGTTTTAAGGTTCGTTTGCGTAAGCTTGATCCATATTTAAATGTAGATCCGGGAACTATGAGCCCTTATCAACATGGTGAAGTTTTTGTAACCGATGACGGCACCGAAGCTGATTTAGATTTAGGTCACTATGAACGTTTTTCCGGTGTCTGCGCCACAAAATTTGACAGTATAACTACCGGAAAAATCTACCAAAGAGTAATCGATAAAGAAAGAAGAGGCGATTATTTAGGTGCAACCATTCAGGTTATACCTCATGTTACAAACGAAATTAAAGATTTTATTTTGTCTGATTTGGATGATGAAGATTTTGTTTTGTGTGAAATCGGCGGAACTGTCGGAGATATTGAAGGTCAGCCATATTTAGAGGCTATACGTCAAGTTGCCTATGATTTAGGTAGGGACCGAGTTATGTTTATTCACCTAACATTGTTACCTTTCATACCAACAGCCGGTGAACTAAAGACCAAACCGACGCAACATTCTGTTAAAAAATTACAAGAATACGGTATACAACCGGATATGCTTTTATGCCGTTCTCAAATTAAAATTCCTGAAAATGAAAAAAGAAAATTAGCTCTTTTTTGCAATGTCAGAGAAGAAAATGTAATTGCGGCACTTGATGTAAGTAATATTTATCAAGTCCCTCTTGCCTACTCTGCAGAAGGCATGGATAGAGCCGTATGTCGTCATTTTGGCATAGATAACGAAACTCCGGCAGATTTAAGCAAATGGCAACAAATTATTGAAACAATAAAAAGTCCGGAAGGTGAAGTTTATGTTGGTGTCGTAGGTAAATATACCCAACTTTTGGAAGCTTACAAATCTTTACACGAAGCTATAAAACATGGTGCCATTGCCAATAAACATCATGTAAAAATAAAATGGATAGATTCAGCTTCTTTAGAAGACGAATCGTCTATGGAACAATTTAAAAATTTAAATGCAATTATTGTCCCCGGAGGTTTTGGTAAAAGAGGAACAGCCGGAAAAATAAAAGCTATTAAGTATGCGCGAGAACATAACATTCCGTTCTTAGGAATTTGCTTAGGTATGCAATTAAGTGTTATTGAGTTCTCTCAAAATATGTGCGGTATAGAAAATGCTAACACCACAGAATTTGAAGATAATTGCACACCGGTTGTTGACTTGATGACACAATGGGAAAAAGATGGTAGCTTACAAAAACGACAAACAAATGATAACTTAGGCGGAACCATGCGTTTAGGAGCATATCCTTGCCATATAAAAGAAGGATCCAAAGCCGCTAAAGTTTACGGTAAAAACGAAATTTTTGAAAGACACAGACATCGTTACGAGGTCAATATATCTTTTGAAGAAACACTTAGTAAAAATGGTATGATTATAAGCGGAAAATCTCCGGATGGCACTTTACCTGAAATTGTAGAGCTTACAAATCATCCTTGGTTTATTGCTACACAATTTCATCCGGAATTAAAATCCAGACCATTTGAACCACACCCATTGTTTGTGTCTTTGATAAAGGCCGCAATTGAAAATAGCAGATTGGTCTGATGCAAAAAGAGACTTACTTAAAGTAGGTCTCTTTTTTTACCTTTTCTCCACAATCAACACACTTCATGATTGCAAAAAAAAAAATAAACCTATAATTTGGCTAGAATACCATTTTTAGGAGTTTTTTTGATGAAATTATTTAAGAACAATCAATACGGAAGAAGCATGGTTGAGATGTTGGGTGTTTTGGCCATCATCGGTGTTTTATCAGTTGGCGGTATCGCAGGTTATTCTAAGGCGATGTTTAAATATAAATTTAACAAAACAATGGACATTATTACTCATGTTATCTATCGTATTATGGAATTAGATGAATCGGATTTTGGAGGAAGCGGAATATATGAAAATACCGAAATGCACAGATACGGAATTATGCCTGAGTGTGATGTTAGCGAAGTAAGTCCTTATTGCGAATTACCTTTAGGTAAACTAGGTATGTCTCTAGGAGGATACGGAATTCACGGACTCGGTGGAGGTTTACAGATTGACCTTGATCAAGAACCTCTTGATGCTTGTATTGCTTTTTTAACATCAGAAATTTATAAAAACGTACCCAACGACTGGTGGAAACCATTATCTGATGAAGGCACAGGAGGATATCTCGAAGTGTGCAACGGTAATGGATGTACGGCGGCGATACCAAGGGGAAGCTCAAAAATAAATCTAACAAATACCGAGATTCTAACAGCTTGTACAACATGCCAAACCGGAGAATGTACTATACATTGGGTTATTAGAGAAAAAGATTAATTTTAAGCCTCTGTAAAGACAGAGGCTTTTATCTATATTTTAAGCTTAAGTATCACATTTAAAAATTGTAAACAGCAAAAAATTATACACGCCGTAAGAAAGTTCCCATAATTTTCTTACGTCCGGCTTTATCAAAAAACACATCGCATTTTTGCCCATCAACCGATAAAATCGTGCCATATCCGAAAGATTGATGATAAACCCTTACTCCTTTTAAACCCTTACCTGAAGAACCGTAATATTCTTCCGTCGGCTCATACGAATAATCAGATGATGTTGTTTTCTTTTCATAAAAATCAGTTTTATTGTTGTAAGAACCAAAATTTTGATATCCGCCGGTATATTGACGATTAACACTATTTATTATTTTAACACAATCTGTCGGAATTTCATTTAAGAATCTGGAAGGTACATTATTTTGCCACTGACCATAAATTCTTCTGTTCATGGCTGTTAAAATATAAAGCTTGTGTTTTGCTCTGGTTATGGCAACATAGGCCAAGCGCCTTTCTTCTTCTAATGCATTGCTTCCACCCTCATCTAAACTTCTTTGATGTGGAAATAAACCTTCTTCCCACCCCGGTAGAAAGACCACATCAAACTCCAAACCTTTTGCAGAATGAAGCGTAATCAACATAACTTTATTATTATCAATTGCGCTATCATTTTCCATAACAAGGCTGACATGTTCCAAAAAGTCAAATAATGTCGGATACTTTTCTTTATCACCCAAAACACCGATAAGCTCTTTTAAGTTTTCAATTCTTCCCGGAGCTTCTACTGATTTATCATTTTTGAGCATATCAAAATAGCCCGAATCGTCTAAGATTTGCGTTGCTAAATCATCAGAGGAAACTATCTGTGAAATCTTATTCCATTCATCAAAATTGGCTATCAATTCTTGTAAAGACGTCTTAGCCTTACCTGTAATCAGCCCTTGAGCAAGCATTTCTTTGACAGCAGAAAACATCGATATATGATTATCTCGTGCATATATTTGAAACTTTTCAATACTTTTTGCACCGATTCCTCTTGCCGGTTTATTTATTATGCGTTCAAAAGCCAAATCATCATCAGGTTGTACCACGACTCTAAAATAAGCCAGTAAATCTCTAATTTCCTGACGTTCATAAAACTTTGGTCCGCCTATAACTTGATATGGAATAGCTTCTGCCATAAATTTTTCTTCAAATTCACGTGTCTGAAAAGCAGTACGCACCAAAACAGCCATATTTGAATATTGATATCCGCTAAGTTTTAAGTTTTCAATTTGGTTTGCAATATATTGAGCTTCTTCCGAACCGTTATATGAACTTACAAGAGAGATTTTTTCATTTTCACAATTCAACGCCGGTGAATTATCGGCAACTTTTAACATTTTTCCAAGACGCCCCTGATTGTGACCTATTAAATTTGAAGCTGCTCTTAAGATATTTGCCGTTGAACGATAGTTTCGCTCCAAACGAATCACTTTTGCATCTTGAAAATCTTTTTCAAAACGCAATATGTTTTCAATTTCGGCACCACGCCAAGAATAAATAGATTGATCGTCATCTCCGACACAACATAAATTACGATGCTTTTGAGATAACAATCTCAACAATAAATATTGAATAACATTAGTGTCTTGATACTCGTCAACCATAATATACAAAAACTTGTTTTGATATTTTTCCAAAATATCCTTATGCTTTTGCAAAATTTGCAATGTATATAAAATTATATCACCAAAATCCACGCAATTAAGTTCGACAAGGCGAGCTTGATATTTTTTGTAAACGATAGTGCTTAAATTATGTTTATATTCAGGTTTTATTTCTTCTACGGAAATTCCCTTATCTTTTAAACGCTGAATTTTATCAACAAAAGCTTGAGGAGGATATTTTTTTTCATCGATACCTTCAGCTTCAATAATCTGCTTGATAAGGCGTTTTTGATCATCTTCGTTCAATATGGTAAAATTATTTTTCAAACCAACCAATTCTGCATGATAACGCAAAATTTTAACACATATGCTATGAAATGTTCCGAGCCAAACAGAATCGGCCATAGGTCCTATCATATCCATAACTCTTGTTTTCATTTCTCTGGCGGCCCTATTGGTAAAAGTTACAACCAAACAATTGTATGGTTGAGCTTTCATTGTGGCCAATATGTAGGCCAATCTGGTAGTCAAAACCTTAGTTTTACCGGTTCCCGCCCCTGATAAGACAAGAAGAGGTCCTTGCGTATTCTCCACTGCCAATCGTTGCTCCGGATTCAGATTATCAAGCCATGAAAAATTTGGCTTGAGAGCACTTATATTATCATAAGTTTGGGGTTGCGGGTTTTCTTCAAAATCAAATATTCCATCCATATTATTATACTTCTTGTATTTTACGTTTTAACAATATATATAATAGTATTATCAGAAATGAAAGAGTTTTTAATAAAACTTATAAACAATTAAAAGGAACAGATATTATGTCAGATTTAAGAGAGAAAGTTATTGCCTTAAAAGCACACTTAGAAAGCAAAATATTAGGCCAACAAGATCTAATTCAAAAACTTCTTATCACACTTTTAGCCTCAGGACATGCCTTGGTAGAAGGCGCCCCTGGTTTAGCTAAAACCAAAGCTATCAAAACTTTATCTGACAGTATCAG
The DNA here is from genome assembly GCA_045644765.1 of Alphaproteobacteria bacterium. GTDB lineage: Bacteria > Pseudomonadota > Alphaproteobacteria > RF32 > CAG-239 > JAFTYO01. The sequence goes on from JAZRHM010000001.1 coordinate 101,807, forward strand.
TGCAAAATATAACCGCATTCAATTTACTCCTGATTTATTACCATCAGATATAACAGGTAGTGAAATTTATCTTTCCGGTACCGGCAAATTTGAGTTCAGAGAAGGCCCTGTTTTTGCCAATCTGATTCTTGCCGATGAAATCAACCGTGCTCCTGCAAAAGTTCAGTCGGCTTTGCTCGAAGCCATGGCGGAACACCAAGTTAGCGTCGGCGGAAAAGTTTATCCGTTGCCGAATTTATTTATGGTAATGGCAACACAAAATCCTATTGAACATGAAGGAACATACAATTTGCCGGAAGCGCAACTCGACAGATTTTTAATGCACATAAAAATTGATCAACCGGATGCCATAACCGAACGTAAAATCTTGGAACTTGTAAGAAAAGAAGATATGGCTTGCGGTGACGATAAACAATGTTGGGAAGAATATAGTAAAACTTATGAAAAAATGTCACCGGAAGAAATTTTATCCGCCGGACATGAGGCTCTTAGCGTCCACACATCAGAATCTGTTGTAAACTATATGATTGAACTGATAATGGCAACAAGAAACCCTTCAAAATATGACAAGAACCTGGATCAAATGGTAAAATTCGGAGCCAGTCCCAGAGCCACAATCGCTCTTGATAAATGTTCTAAGATTAATGCTTGGCTTGATAATCGTGATTTTGTTACTCCGGATGATATCAATGCCGTTATATATGATGTTTTACGCCATCGTATAATTTTGAGTTTTGAAGCAATGGCTGAAGGCATCACTGTTGATGATATTATAAAAGCTTTGTTAAAAGCTGTTCCATTACCTTAAATCGGGAGCATTAGGTGGTAGATTTAACTAAAATAAGCCATTTATGGAAAAAACACGAAAAGGCAGATTTGGATGGTCTGGTTCCGAGTTTTAGTGAGCTAACAGAAATCAAGCGTTATGTACCTTATTTAAAGAATTTTGAATTTAATCAATCTTCAAACAAATCTGGAGACTTTAAATCTTCTTTTAAGGGACGAGGCATGGAGTTTGAAGAAGTAAGATCCTATACTTACGGAGATGATGTCAGAGATATAGATTGGCGCGTAACAGCCCGAAAAAATCAGCCTTATACAAAACTTTATACTGAAGAAAAAGACAGAGAAGTATATATTTGGCTTGATTTGTCTTCTAAAATGCGTTTTGGAACAAAAAATGAGTTAAAATCTGTTACAGCAGCAAAAACCGCTTCTCTTTTAGGCTGGTTTGCACTAGCGAATCGCGATAGATTAGGTCTCATGATATATGATGGTAATAAAACACATATATTTAAACCTCAAAGAGATTATGAAAATTTACTCATTTTGTTAAAAAAAATTGAACAGATTTCAAGAAATTGCCTGAACGAAACCCAAGAAAACCAAAACATAATAAAATCTTTACAACTATCATCTAAACGAATCGGAAGAAAATCTATAGTATTTGTTATAAGTAGTTTTGATTTTCCGAACGATGATATAAAACGTGAAATATCTGCTCTATCTTTTAATAATGATGTTTATTTGCTAAATATTTATGATGCACTGGAAGATATAGCTCCACCTAAAGGAGAATATTTAGCTCAATATCAATCAAAAAACCAACTTTTGATTAGTTCCGGAAAAAATTTTGAACAAAATTATCAAGCATATTTTGTAAACAAAAGACAACTTTTAAAAGATTTTTGCATAAAATTTAATTGTAAATATCGACAAATAAGAACCGATTTGCCGATTTATAAGCAATTAAGACCCCTTTAGTGACATTTCAAAACTTGACATAAATAATTTTAGGTGCTATGCTCTGCACATTAATTATTTTGAACTTAAACAAAGAAGAGAAAAACATGGTAAAAATTAACGACAATAACGCTTATAAAAGAGGACAAGAATTATTAGACAGTGGTATGTATCCTGAAGCTGTTACCCAATTTGAAACAGTCTTAAAGGAACAACCTGATTCATGGAAAGCTATGAATTCCAAGGGTTTTGCTTTCCAGAAAATGAGTAAATATACCGAAGCTGTTGAATGTTTTGATAAAGCTCTACTAATTAATCCTAAATCAGTAGAAGTATTGAATAATAAAGGGGTAACATTAAGTATGCGTGGCCTTTACAAAGAGGCTGTTGCTTGCTTTGATGCTGCTTTTGCTATTGATCAAACATCTTTAGAAGCTCTTAATGGTAAGGCCATAGCTTTACAGCACTCTTTTATGTTTAAGGAAGCTTTAGATGTATTAGAACATGCTATGAGTATTGACAACAAACATGCTCAAACATTGTTAAGCATTGCTGTTACATTACAGAAATTGAAACAATATGATCGTTCTATTGCTTTTTTCAAAAAAGTTTTAGCTTCAGATAAATTTAATGTTAAAGCTTGGAACGGAATCGGTGTTACTTATCAGCTGATGGGGGATAATGATTCTGCGTTGAAATGTTTTACAAAAATTTTGAACATCAACAGCAGCGAAATTCAAGCTTGGATTAGTATCGGTTTTGTTTATCAAAAAATGTTTAAATTTCAAGATGCTTTAAAGTGCTACAAAAAGGCGCAGCTTTTGGTGAATGGCCGCTATCATCATAAAATGTATGATGGTTTAGCATCATGTTTAACAAAGTTGTCAGAATTTGATCAAGCAATTGAGGTTTACAAACAAATATTCCAACACGAAGAAGGAAAGAAAAAATGGGATGCTCAACGCTCTATTAAGTTTGTAAACAAGCTTAAACGCAAAAAAGCAATCGGCACTTTACCTGATATTATGCCAGCTGAAGATGTTGATTTTGATATTGATGACAACGAAGAATAATAAAAATAAGAACTGTCGCGATTGCGACAGTTTTTGTTTTATCAACTAGGATATTTTATGCCCGCAGATATAGTTAATATAAAATCTTTAGAAAACTTTTTGTTATCTGTTGTTATGAAACAAGGCAATAAGGAACAGACGACATTTTCAAAAGAAAACATCCTAAAAACCGACGATATTCGGCAAATTGAAAAAAATAAAATAGATATTGCACGCATGATGGTAGAAAGATTTTTCATGCACAATATGAAATCTTTCTTATTATCAAATGAACAAGCTTCCTATTTTACTAAAATTGAATATAACGAATCTTTACCGGAATGGGCTAAAAAAAACATATTGAATAATAAAAGTGTTTATAGTTTCCATCAAGAAAATATATCTGATGAATTGAAAGAAGATATAGAAAGCATACGTGACTTTTTACTTCAAACTGCCGAAAGTTATATTCATAAAAGAATTAAATGGTTTAACGCAAGTGATAAAAAAGATAAAAATATCAAAATAAATCTGGATTGCCTAAAGACCTTTAATGAATATGCTGATTTTTCATCTCTTATAAATGCCGTAAAACAAGGAGATCTATATCGTAAAAAACAAGAAGAAAAAAGCAAAAAAGAGCAAGAATTTTTACGCGAATCGATGCGAGACACTCAAACCATGATGGAGTTTGATAACGGCATTAAAATTGTTAATCTTAAAAGTAATCTCGCATTATATTTTGAAAGCCGCGAAATGAGGCATTGCGTAGGCGATGGGGAATATAATCGCAACGACCAACTTCAAAATATTCAATTATATTCATTAAGAGATAAAAAAGGTCATTCTCATGTTACCTTAGAAGTTCGAGACGGAAAAATATGCCAATGTAAAGGGCATAACAATCAAAAACCTAACGAAGAGTATTTACCATATGTCCGCCAATTTATTATATCGCAAAATTTCGATATAAGCGGAGATATAAAACAGCTAGGTATATTCAAACAAGATGGCCGTTATTATGACTTATACAATTTACCTAAAGGATTTATTTATAAAGGAACTTTAGACTTATCCGGAATGAAATTAACCAAACTTCCGGATTTATCCGAAATTGAAGTGACAGGTTCTTTTATATGTCGAGACAACTATTTAACAAATTTAATAGGTTCTCCCAAAAAAGTTTACGGCTCATTTTTCTGCAATTCCAATAAGTTGACTGATTTAATCGGTGCTCCGGATTATGTAGGAGAAAATTTTTATTGTACATATAACAAACTCACAACACTTATAGGGGCCACTCAAAATATCGGAGGAAGTTTTGTTTGCCTTGGCAACAAAATAGAAACTCTAAAAGGAGCTCCGCAAAAAGTCGGTAAAAATTTTGATTGTTCATACAACCGACTGAAAAATTTAGAATATATGCCGGAAGAGATAGGCGGAAAAATCATTTGTCATCACAACTTATTTATTATTCAAGATAACAAAGTTTACGATTTAAATAATTTACCTGAAGGTTTTGTTATTAAGGGCGATTTAGACTTATCCGGAATGGGATTATCAAAACTTCCTGATTTATCAAAAATTACCGTTGAAGGAAACTTTAATTGCTCCGATAACAATTTAACAAATCTGGAAGGCTTACCAAAATATATCGGCGGTGATTTTGATTTTTCACAAAACAAAATAGGTAAAGTCGGCAAAAATATCAACAATGTAAAAGGAACTATCATATATAACGGAAATCCGTTTGTCAGATTTGAAATTGAAAAGAAAAAACTTTTATACAGAAAAAATTTAGCGCTGATTAATGTTATGGAAGAACAAAGTAAGCAAAAAATATTTGCTTCGGGATATATAAGAGAAAAGAGAGAAGAGTTCATAAGAAGTTTAACCCCAACTTCAATAAGCGGAATATTACCCAAAGCCGCAAAAGTTGAAAAAGAACACATATTAAGAGGTGCAAAAGTTGTAAGAGATATCTTACGTGAAGCAGGCGTTGTGGATGATAAAAAAAGAAAGCGCCGTAAACAACAAAAGATAAGACGAGTGCAAAAAGACATATCACGATAACAAAATTTAGCATAATCGGTATAAAAACTCTTGACAGCACAAAATTTATATTATAAATAAGGCCTCAATGTGAGTGTTTATCTTAAGCATTCACTCCTGTCCAAGACTGTAGGTGGTCTTATAGAAATAAAACTATTTTACCTTAATTGCCTACATAGACGGAGTAAGTGAGATTTTATATAATCAATTTTTTCTCCCATCCGGACAGTTTTAGGTTGCCATTTTAAGAGCATTGCTCTTGTTATGGTTGTATTAAAGTGGTGTCATTAGCGATAATGATATCTTAATTGGAGACAATAAGTGAACCGCGAAGAAAAGAAACAATTACTCAGCGACTTGAACGAATTGTTCAATGCATCTGAATTGGTTGTGGTTTCCCACTATAAGGGTTTGACCGTGGCTGAAGTTTCAGAATTGCGTAATGCTATTCGTGAGGCAGGTGCTGGGTTTAGAGTTACTAAAAACCGGATTGCTAAACTGGCTCTTAAAGGCACAAAGTTTGAAGGCTTGACTGAATTGTTTAACGGACCTACCGCAATTGCGTTCGCTAACGATCCGATTTCAGCTTGTAAAGCTTGTGTTGAATTCGCAAAAACTAATGAAAAATTGGTTGTTATCGGTGGTGCTATGGGAACTGGTGTTCTTTCTATCGATGAAATCAATCGTTTGGCTTCTATTCCGTCTATGGACGAATTACGTGCCAAACTCATTGGCTTGCTTCAAGCTCCTGCTGCTCAATTGGCAAGAGTTACCAAAGCATACAGCGAAAAAGAAGCTGCTTAGGTTTTTTAGTAATATAATAGAATTTAATTTTAATTTATTTGGAGAAAAAAGATGGCAGATTTAGCCAAATTAGTAGATGAATTATCAGCTTTAACAGTTATGGAAGCTGCTGACTTATCAAAAATGTTAGAAGAAAAATGGGGTGTTTCAGCCGCTGCTGCTGTTGCTGTTGCTGCTGGTGGTGCTGCTCCTGCTGCTGCAGAAGAAAAAGATGAATTTGATGTTATCTTGGCTGATGCAGGTGCAAACAAAATCAACGTAATTAAAGAAATCAGAGCTATTACAGCTTTAGGTTTGAAAGAAGCTAAAGACTTGGTTGATGGCGCACCAAAAACTGTTAAAGAAGGTGCTACAAAAGCTGAAGCTGAAGAAATTAAAGCTAAACTCGAAGCCGCTGGTGCTAAAGTTGAATTGAAGTAATTTCTTTATTGCTTAAATTTTTGAAAACCTCTGTTATTTGCAGAGGTTTTTTTATGAAAATTTATAAAATTAATATGTTTTTCAAAAAAACTTAACAAAAAAGTTGCCTCAAAACGTATAGAAAAAGAAAAACAAATTGAAGCTCAAACCGGCAAAAAAACTATTTTACCAAAAATGAGTAAAGGTAAAAAATTGGTAGCCATGGCTAAAGAAACCGTAGGGTTATCTAATTAATTAAAAATTAAAAGCAACCGTACAAAAGGTTGCTTTTAATTTAAGAAATATAAAAATAAGTTATTTTACCGTATCAATAATCACCGGAGATAACTTATATTCATCTTCAATTTGGACAAGTTTTTTAAGTTCGTCAGCTGTTTTTTGATAATCTTTTTCACTTTGTGCATGGATATAAGCAAGAGGAGTTTTCTCATCAACATAATCTCCCACTTGGCAAAAACTGCTAAATCCGGTTGCGTAATCAAGCTTTTGATCAGGATGAACACGTCCACCTTTTAAACCTACGATTAACATACCGATATCTCTTGTTTGCATAGCAGAAACATATCCTTTCTTATCAGCAAACACCGGTCTGATAATTTGTGCTTTTGGCATATATGCTTCAGGTTTTTCCGTAAAGTCTGCCGGACCGCCAAGCATAGAAACCATTTTAGCAAATTTTTCGAGAGCTTCACCGTTTGCTAAAACTTTGCAAATTTTTACCAAAGCATCATCATTATTTTTATATAAACCGCAAGAAACCAAAAGTTCGGCACAGAGCTCTTTTGTAACAAGGTCTAAACGCTTATTAACATTTTGATTTTTCAAATAATCAACGGCTTCTTTAACCTCTAAAGCGTTACCAACCGTAAAACCTAAAACCTCGCTCATATTAGTCACAAGTGCGGTTGTTTTTGTGCCGGCACCGTTTGCAACATCTACAATAGAACGAGCAAGAGCCAATGCATCATTTACATTATCCATAAAAGCACCATTACCGCATTTTAAATCCATTACCAAATAATCTAATCCGGCGGCCAATTTTTTAGATAAAATCGAAGCTGTGATTAAATTAATGGATTCGACCGTGGCGCATACATCTCTGATTGCATAAATTTTTTTATCTGCCGGAGCCAAATTTCCGGTTTGACCGATTATGGCACATCCTACCTCTTTAACTGTTTTAACAAACAATTCGTTTGTCGGTAATGTGTTATAACCTTGTATGGAGTCAAACTTATCAAGTGTTCCGCCGGTGTGTCCCAAGCCTCGACCGGAAATCATCGGAACAAAACCGCCGCAAGCTGCTAAAATTGGGGCAAGCATAAGACTTACTTTATCCCCTACTCCACCGCTTGAGTGTTTATCAATAACCGGACCGTTTAAATCCCATTTTAAGACATCGCCGGAATCTCGCATAGACAATGTTAAATCAACAGTTTCTTTTTTATCAAAACCGTTTAAGAAAATTGCCATAGTTAATGCGGCTGTTTGGCTATCTGCAATTGAACCGTCCGTTATGCCTTTTACGAAGAAACTTATTTCTTCGGAACTTAAGGTTTTGCCGTCTCTTTTTTTACGGATAATTTCTTGAGGGAACATCTTATTTCTCCATATATTCTTTTAACAATTTCGCCAATTTTTGAGTTGCTTTTTGTGCCTCATGTAAAGTTTCGGCATGGCTTTGTACGGAAGTTTTTAATCCGGTTCCTAAATTTGTTATAACCGAAACCCCCAAAACTTTCATACCGGCATAAACAGCAGACAAAACCTCTGGCACTGTTGACATACCAACAGCATCAGCGCCAAGTACCTTAAACGCCCGAATTTCAGCTGCTGTTTCAAAATTTGGTCCCAAAACCATAAGATATACACCTTCAAACAACTGTATATTAGAAATTTTCGCAATCTCTTTAATTTTATTACGTAAATCCAAATCATAAGCATTGCTTACATCTACAAAGCGCGGGCCGTATTTTTCATCATTTGCACCTAAAAGCGGATTTTTACCGCTAAAATTGATATGATCATTTATGAGCATCAAGCTGCCGGCCGGCATATCTGCGTTTAAGGAACCGGCGGCATTAGTAACAACCAAGTTTTTAACACCTATTGTTTTAAATGCGCACATAACATTTTTAATAAGTTCGGGATGATGCCCCTCATAAAGATGAAAACGTCCTTGCATACAAACGACTTCTGTTTTACCCAATGTACCGACAACTAATTGACCGGCATGTCCTGAAACCGAACTCTTAGGGAAGCCTACTTTTTCATATCCTATAACAATCTTATTTTTAATTTCATCAGCAAGAGATCCGAGACCGGATCCCAAAATAAGCAGTGTATCAGGCCTTTTATCGCCTAATTCTTTTTTTAGGTTTTGTACGTATGTATCAATCATGTTTTAATTCCTTTTCATCAAAAGCTGAAGGCAAAAGCTCAGATATTTTATAGCTTTTTTTAATTCCGCTTAAATCAGCCAAATGAACAGTGGTGTTATTATCCGAAAATTCAAATATTTTTTGTAAACATGCACCACATGGAGTTATAAGATTTTGAGAATCGGCTACGATAACAATATCTTTTATCAGCTTGTCTCCGTTTACATTCATTGCAGAAACAGCACCGGCTTCTGCACATGTTCCGCAAGGATATGAAACATTTTCCACATTGCATCCCAAATATGTATTAAGATTTGATGAAAGTATTGCTGCGCCTACTTTAAACCCCGAATATGGAGCATAAGCATTGTCTCTGGCTTTTAGTGCCAATTCAAAAAGTGAAACTAATTTTGACATTTTTTATCTCCTTAATCAAAAATTAGTTGATTTATGTTAATAATACTATACAGTATTGTTATATTTAGCAAAGATTTTTTGGCGTTTATTACAGGAGATTTTAAAAGTGTTCAAAAAAATATTCTTTACATTGCTTATTCTTGCAGTTCTTACTTTTGGCGGTTTGTCTGTTTATGTATCAACTATTGATTGGAATCTGCATAAAAACAAAATAGCTCAACAATTTGAAGAAATCTCCGGTAAAAAAATTGTATTTGAAGGGCCTGTATCGCTTTCATTTTTCCCGTCTCCGTATTTGTCTGCAAAAGATATTAAAATCTATAACAAAACCGGAGAGAATACAACTCAGCCTTTGGCTTCAATTCAGGAAATGGTAACCGATTTAGCACTTGTTCCTCTGATAAAGGGTAATTTTGTTATCAAAAATATGTCGTTAATTAAAGCTGATATTTTAGTTGAATTTATGAAAAACGGTAAACTTAACTGGTATTCTGAAATTAGTGATATACAACGTGATAAATTAGATACCGTAGAAGTATCATTAAACAGTGTTTTGCTTGAAGATGCTTCTGCTCATATTATAAATGACGGACTTGGTATCGATGTTAATTTGCAAAATCTTAATGCGGAAATCACAGCAGAAAGTTTGTTCGGTCCGTATCGCATCGACGGTAACTTTGTTAAAGATAATAATCCTGCCGGATTTGCGTTGAATTTGGGTACACTGTCTGAAAATTTTGCTACATCTCTAAACTTGGTGCTTACTCACCCGACAACCGAAAGTTATGCTCGTTTTGATGGTACAATGTTGTCTAGCAACAAAGAAATAAAAGGTAACTTTATTGTAGAATCTAAAAGGCCTTCAAATTTTATAAATGAACTTACTAACCAAGTTATTTTGCCGGCAGAGTTTAATTATCCTTTGGCATGCTCTATTGAACTTATTACAAATGACCAGCAAATAGACCTTTCAAGTTTTGTTATTAAATATGGCGATAATACTACCGGTGCCGGTAATGTTATTATTCCTCTGATTGCTAATACTGATGAACATAAGAGAAAAATTGAAGTTTCCTTTGAAATGACAGATTTAGATCTAATGCCCATAATCGGAATAATCAAAGAACAACTCAAAAAGTATGATAATAATCAAACATCATATACTCCTTATTATGACTTTGATTTGATTGCGGACATTAAAGCTGTCAAAGCAAATTTAAATAATCAGCCGGTGCGAAACTTTAACTTAAGCGCCGATTTGATAAATGATGTGTTTACTATCAAAAATATGTCAGGACTTTTATCCGGAGATACTGATGTAAGTATTAATGGTGATATATACGAAAGTGAAGAAGTTTTGACATATAACTTCAATGTTAAGGCAATAAGTCAAGATTTTTTGAAGTTTTTAGAGCAAATAAATATTACACCTAAAACTTATGCTCAGGCTACTTATCGTAATGCTTCTGCTAATTTTACAGTATCAGGTAATCTAAATAAGATAAATATAACTCCGTTAAATTTTACATTAGATAAGACAAATATATTCGGTAATATGGGAATCATAAGAGATGCTCGTAACGGACTGCTTATAAATTTAGATGCTGATAATATAAATTTTGATAATTATATACCGGCTTTAACTGCAGAAGAAAAAGAACTGCCTTTAAATGAAAAAATTAAAGTTATATTAAATAAGCTGGCATTCCTAAATAAGGTTGATATAGAAGCTGATCTCAAACTTGGAATAGGTATATACAGCGGATCAAGTTTTGAAAAAAGTGCAGTTAAGTTTACTTCCGATCAGAATATTGTAAAAATTGAAAATCTTAATATAGAAAATATCAATGATGCGCTATTTAATCTTTCCGGAGAAATTTCAGATATTGCAAATATTCCACATTTTAAGAATGTTAAATATTTTTTCAAAACATCAAAAATGGAAAAATTTATGAAAAAAATTTCATTTAAGATTCCTGCAATACGTTTTATGGAAGATACGCAAAATGTAAATATGAAAGGTATTATAACCGGTGATATAAGTAATATCAATATAAAGGCTATTACGTCTTTAGATAAATTAAGCTCTGTATATTCGGGACGCCTATATGGTGTAGATAATCAGTTAAATTATAAAGGTAATTTAGAGTTTCGTTCTCCTGATTTTGTTGATTTTGTAAATCGTCTCGGATATAACTATAAACCACAAAACGTAACAGCAAATATCTTTACTTTTAAAGGAGATGTTGAAGGAAATTATAACAGATGGAACGCTAAAAATATAGATGCATTTATCGGTTCAAATAATTTTAAAGGAGAGATTTCTGTTGTTAATGATGGTTATCCGCAAGTAACAGCAACTTTGCACGCTAACAAATTTGAGTTTGATCGTTTTATTTATAATCCGGAGAGTTTATCTGTAAGACAAGTTAAAAAAACAAAGACTATTGACACCGCTATTAACTTTTTAAAACAACCAACTTTTGATGCAACAAAGATTGATTATGAAATTTATAAAAAGTTTGATTTAAGTGGAAAATTCAGTGCTGACGTATTCAGTATACAAAATTTTGATTTCAGTAATGCTGCAGCAGATCTTGATATTAAACAAGGTGTAATTAATATAAAAAATATAACGGCCCAAAGTGGTGAAGCTCCAATAAAAGCAGACTTAACTTTTGATATTAATTCTACAGAAAATGTAAAAGGATTTTTTGAAATTACAGATTATGAATTATCAAAGATAGGTGGAAAAAGATATGAATTTTTATCAGGTAAAGCAACGGGTAATATTCAATTTGAAGCTCCTGCAACATCTATGACTGATTTTATAAAAGGATTAAAAGGTACAGCCAGCTTAGATTTAATAGATGCAAAGTTTAAGGGATGGAATTTGTTGGCTATTGAAGAAGATATTCGACATCGTACACATTCTGATAACTTATATGATATGCTCAGAACCAATTTACAAAACGGAGAAAGTTTATTTTATAGAATAGTGTCCGATTTTGATATTAAAGATGGTATTGTTTCAATAGTAAACGCATTATTGGAAACAGAGCAATCTAAGGTAAATGTTTTAGGTTCGGCTAATTTGGCTGATTGGACAGTTGCTTCTGATTTCAGTTTAACCTTTAACCAATTAAAAGATAAAATTGTACCTATAGAATATAACTGGACAGGATCTTTGAATAATCCTAATTTAGTGATTAACAGTTCGGCTTTGAAAAATAAATATGACAGTTATTGGGAAAAAGTCAGAATAGAAAAGGAAATTGCAGAAAAGGCTCGCCTTAAAGATTTGCAAGAAAGAATGTCTTTAGCGCAGGAAAAGGTTAGTTCTATCTCTGAATTTTTAGAAAGTAAGATATTACCCCGGTACAAAAAATACTCTCAATTGAGTAGTAATGTAACAACGCGCGGAAAATATAAAAGTATAAATATTATTGCTCAAGACATGAAAATGCAGTTGGAAGATTTGCAACAACGTGCCAAGAAAGATTTCGGAGATGAAGATATAACGGTCACAAATGCCAAAACTGAAGTTTTTGAATCTCAACTGGATGGGCTAGTCAGAGAATTAGATGAAACTTATATCACAGATATAAAAAATCTTTCCAATGATATCTATAAAAATATTGATAATGTTTATGCAAATTCATTAAAGAAAGGTATAAATTATCAAAACACCTTAGATACTTATGTTAAACGCTTGATTGAAATTAAGTCTTTAATAATTTTAGATAATGAGCCTCAATCAGCCGATTATAAGAATAAGATTGAAACGTCTTTACGTAATGTTGCTGACCTACATAATAATGCGCAAAGTCTTATAAATGAAATCAATAGCTCTAACGAAATTATAAATTTGGATATAAATTATCAAAAAATAAAAGAGATTTTAGAAAAAACAGATAAAGAGATACTAGAGCTTAACACTTCTATGGAAGACTTATTTGAATATGCAAAAAATATTGTTCGTATGGAAGAGGATGAAGCTGCAAAAAAACAAAAAGCTTTGGAGGCAGCTCAAGAAGGAAGTCCATTACCAAAAGAAAAAGAAGAGCCTAAAAAAGCTATTATAACAGGTGAAAACTCTAAGCCGAAATCAAAAATTATTATAGTGGAGAAGGGGCAACCTGTAAATGATATTAATCTTGAAGATAAAAATAAAACAACTATTGATAATGAAAGACAATCGGAAAATCAGCCTTTATTAATTAAATCTGATGACACAAAAGCAGTTTTAAATGAAAATACAAGTGATATTATCAAAAAATCTGTAAGAAGCCCTTTTACGACGACCGAGAAAAAAGGTAGCGTTCAAATTGTTAATAAAGAAGAAACTGCTAAAAAAGAAGAAATCGATAATAGACAAGATGCGGAAGTTTTAATAGAAGCTGCTACAACTCAAACTGTAATAAAAGATGAAAAAGAACCTAAAATAGAAACAAAACCCATCATAAGAGCTATAGATAATACTGTAGCATACAGGTCTAAAATGGCTACAAGCGGTATCATTACAAAACCGGCATCATCGCGAAATAAACATAAAACGGTTGAAGATACTGAAAAAACAGAATCTTTTTTAAGGGTTTTGACCGGAGCTGAAATTGTTTCAGAAGGTACTATTACAAAAAGTAAATAATATAAACGGCTATATTGTTCATTAAAACCAATTACAACAATTTAGTAATAATTGTTGATTGGACTAGACTATAAAATAGGTTGAGAAATTAATTTTATCTGTCATTATGTGGGCGAAAAAACTATTTTATGGAGAAAAACAATTATGGCTCAAACAGATGTAAATATTGATGATGTAGCTGAACAAAAATATATTGATGAACTTGTTGCAAAAGTAAGTGCAGCTCAGAAAAAATTTGCTGAATATTCTCAAGAGCAGGTGGATTATATTTTCCGTCGTGTTGCTTTAAAAATGAGTTCTTTAAGAATTCCTCTCGCTAAAATGGCTGTTGAAGAAACAGGGATGGGTGTTGTTGAAGACAAAGTTATTAAAAACCATTTTGCTTCTGAATATATCTATAACAAATTCAAAAATACAAAAACATGCGGTATATTAGAAGAAGATAAAGATAACGGAATGATAAAAATGGCTGAACCAATCGGAGTTATAGCCGGCGTTATCCCTACAACAAATCCGACATCAACTGCAATTTTTAAGACGTTGATTGCATTAAAAACAAGAAACGGCATTATCTTTTCACCACATCCGAGAGCTAAAAAATGTACAGTTGAAGCAGCTCGTATTATGCTTGAAGAAGCTGTTCTTGCCGGAGCTCCTGAAAATATTATAGGTTGGATTGATGAACCTAGCATTTTAAGAACACAAAAGTTAATGCAACATAACAATGTTGACATTATTTTAGCTACCGGTGGTCCGGGTATGGTTAAATCAGCATACTCTTCCGGAAAACCTGCTTTAGGCGTTGGTGCCGGTAATACTCCTGCCGTTATTGATGAAACAGCAGATATTCAAATGGCTGTCAGTTCAATTTTAATGTCAAAAACTTTTGATAGCGGTATGATTTGCGCTTCTGAACAATCCGTAATTGCAGTTAAAGAAATTTACGATACCGTTAAAGCAGAATTCTTAAAACGTGGTGCCTACATTTTGAGCGCTTCCGAAAAAGAAAAACTCGGTAAAGTAATTATGATTGACGGCAAATTAAATGCTGCAATCGTTGGTCAAAAAGCATACAAAATTGCTGAAATGGCCGGCATTAAGGTTGCTCCTGAAACAAAAGTATTGATTGCTGAAGCATCAAAAGTAGGTGTAGAAGAACCCTTCTCTGCCGAAAAATTATCACCTGTTTTGGCAATGTACAAAGCAGATAACTACGAAGCTGCCGCTAAACTTGCTAAAGATTTAGTAACATTTGGCGGTAATGGTCACACTTCCGTGTTATATACAGATCAAAACAACGACGAACGTGTTAAACATTATGGCCATTTGTTACATACAGGTCGTGTATTAATCAACTGTCCTGCATCACAAGGTGCAATCGGTGATGTATATAACTTTAGACTTGAACCATCATTGACTTTAGGTTGTGGTTCTTGGGGCGGAAACTCTGTTAGTGAAAATGTTGGAGTAAAACATCTTATGAATATTAAATCTGTTGCAAAAAGAGAAGAAAATATGTTGTGGTTCAAAGTTCCACCTAAAATTTATTTCAAACCTGGCTGTTTAGGTCTTGCCTTAAAAGAATTGGCCGGCAAAAAAAGAGCCTTCATTATTACAGATAAACCTTTGTTTGACTTAGGCTATACAGCAAAAATCACTGATATTTTGGCACCTCTTGGTATTCAATATCAAATTTTCTCTGATGTCAGACCTGATCCTGATTTAACAACAATCAACAAAGCAAAATCTATGATTGACACTTTCCAACCTGATGTAATTATTGCTCTGGGTGGCGGTTCTCCGATTGATGCTTCTAAAATTTTATGGATTATGTACGAACATCCTGAACTTAAGTTTGAAGATTTGGCAATGCGCTTTATGGATATCAGAAAACGTATTTTTGAGTTCCCTTCACTTGGAAACAAGGCAGAATTAGTTGCAATTCCGACAACATCAGGTACCGGTTCTGAAGTTACTCCGTTCTCGATTATTACAGACGATGCAACAGGCATTAAATATGCCATTGCCGATTATGTATTGACACCTTCAATGGCTATTGTAGATGCTGATTTGGTTTTAACAATGCCTAAAGGTTTGTGTGCAGCATCGGGTATTGACGTATTTACACACGCTATTGAATCTTATGTTTCTTCAATGGCTACCGAATACACAAGGGGTTTGTCTTTAGAATCTGCTAATTTGGTAATGAAATATTTACCGGAGTCATACAGCACATCTAACGCAAACGCACGTCAAAGAATGCACCATGCGGCAACCATTGCCGGTATGGCATTTGCTAACGCTTTCTTGGGGGTATGCCACTCTATGGCTCACAAATTAGGTGCAGCATTCCACATTCCTCATGGTGTTGCAAACGCACTTTTGATTTCTCAAGTAATTCGTTATAACGCAACCGATTGCCCATCTAAACAAGCTGTATTCCCACAATATCGCTATCCGAATGCAAAAGCTGCCTATGCTGCATTTGCTGAAGGATTGGGTATTAAAGGTAAAACTGATGATGAAAAAGTTGACAACTTAATTAAGGCTGTTGAAGACCTTAAAAAAGCTGTTAACATTCCTTCATCAATTAAAGAATGGGGTGTTTCCAAAGAAGACTTTGCAAAAGCCATGGAAGATCTTCCAACCCTTGCGTTTGACGACCAGTGCACCGGATCAAACCCACGCTATCCTTTAATCGAAGAAATTGAAAAACTTTATTGGTATGCGTATGAAGGTGATTATAACTTTAACATGTAATTGTCAGTTATAAAATCAATTAAAAAACGGCTCTTCAAAGAGCCGTTTTATTATGACTAGAACCAAGAAAAACTAAACATTGATCCTTGCTTTTCATTATTTTGAACTTTGCACATATTGTAAATATTTTCCATTGTTAACGTAGCAAGACATATCCTTCCTTGTTTACAACCGAAATCACCATAATAGTTAGTTTGTCCTTTATCCGGATTTGTTACAGTCAGATAATGGATTTGTCCTCTATATTCTTTTGCCACATTAATCAAATTAACACAAATATCAAATCTGAAATTTGTATCTTCAACATAATATCTTAAGCCGAAATTATATGCACTTGGATATTGGGTAGAACTGTCAAATCTGATATTTGAAGAAAAATTATCAACCACATAATTAGTTTTCTTATCATATCTGAAACCCTCAGGAACATATTTCAATTTATCTAAAATTTCAGTTATATTTTCAGTTTTTAATGTTTTAATATTGAGGCTTGATGCAAAGTCTAGAGCATTTTGCAACAACATACTAAGCCCTTGTGATTGAACATTAAGTTTATGTTTTTTCATCGCCTTAGAATATCCGGCAATAGCACCAACTGACAAAACGCCGATTATAGCAAGAACTCCTAACATTTCTACCATTGATCTTCCGCTTTGTATTTTTTTCATATTTTACACCTCATGCATCAAGTATATAAAAAGTTCCACAATAAACATTAACCTTTCTGATTTATCCACATACCGTTTTATAAACAGTCTGTTTATACAATCAAAGTAACAGATAATTATGCATATATTATTAATATGATAACAAACTATATATAGTCGAATATTTTGGATTGTATATTAAGGTCTATTTAAATGTCATTACTGAATAAGAAAAAAATAAGCAAGCTAAAGTTGCTGTTTCTGAAATAAGAAAAGTTATATGTGACTTATTTGTTTCTTTAAATATAACACATTGTTTTTATATCATAAATTTATTAACTTGCAAAATATATCAAAACAAATTAAAATAATACGTATTATATATATTTGGAGTTTTGATGCAAATATTTACAAACAAAAAAAATATAAAGCATAATATTTTACGCCATGAAATCGGAAGAAGCATGGTAGAAATGCTCGGCGTATTGGCAATTATAGGCGTTTTATCCGTTGGCGCCATAGCCGGCTATTCCAAAGCAATGATGAAACATAAATTTAATAAACAATCAGCTCAAATTTCATATATTTTAGATTATTTGATTTTAAATTATACAACAAATTTAAAATTAGAAAATCATTCTGAGTTTCATTTAGGTCCTCTTTTAAGAAAACTTGGTATCATTTCACAAGACATGATTAAACAAACAGATAAAACTTATAGCTACGACGTTTTCGGAACTAAAATAGGCATAGAAAATCATCGAGCCACAGACGGCGGAGGTATCGCGTTAGGTCTATATATAACTGACAGCCAATTATCTGTAGAAATTTGTCGCAATATTTTTATTATAGCAAAAGAAAGATCTAATGATATTGATCAGGTGATTATGTCTCGCAAATTAGGAACAGGATCTTCGACTGTCGTATCCAGACATTTTGGAGATAAACAACTAAATAAATCGTCTTATCTTAGAAATTTAACAATGAAAGATATTTATAATGCCTGTGACATATGCCAAGATACAACTTCATGTACCGTAAATATTCTTCATGGCTATTAATAACCGCAAAAAACTCTTGCTTTTTAATTTTTTTATGCTATACATTTGACATCTTTCATAATAATATTAATTTGGAAGTGGGGTAACAACCCCGCTTCTTTTTTTAGAAAAGAAGAGAAAATGCAAAAACACCATTTACAAGATATGTTAGAACCGGTTATTGAAGCTTTAGGATATGAAACCATTCGGATATTAACCATAGGACAAGTAAATCCTACATTACAGGTGATGATTGATGTTAAGGATTACTCTCGTGAAATAAATGTTGAAGATTGTGCTAAGGTAAGTAGAGCGCTATCAGCTACATTAGATGAGAAAGATCCTATAAAAGATAAATATTCACTGGAAGTAAGTTCTCCAGGTCTTGACAGACCTCTGACAAAGCCGGAACACTTTGTTCGTTTCAAAGATTATGTTATAAAAGTTGAAACAATAAATGAAGTTGAAAAACGTAAAAGAATTAAAGGCATAAATTTAGGCCTTAATGAAAATAATGAAGTCCGTGTTGATATGGACGGTAAAGAATATGTGATTGCGTTTGATAATATCTCAAAAGCCAAAATTGTTATAACAGATGAGCTTTGGGAAAAATATCAAGCTGAACACGAAGCTATTGAACTTTAATTTTTTATTAAATGAGGAATAAAATGGAAAATCTTGAAAATATGCCCAGACCTGAAATTGTATTGGTAGCAGACACTGTTGCTCGTGAAAAGAACATTGATAAAGAAGATGTTTTTGTAGCAATGGAAATAGCCATTCAAAAAGCAGGTCGTTCTCGTTATGGTTTTGAACACGATATCAGAGCAAATATTGATCGTAAAACAGGTGCAATCAGCTTAGCTCGTTATCGTGAAGTTGTAGCAGATGATGCAGAAGTTGAAAATGAAGCTGCACAATTGCGTTTAAAAGATGCTAAATGCTACGATAAAGGTATCGAAATAGGTGAGTTTATTATTGATCCTTTACCTCCGATTGATTTTGGTCGTATTGCTGCACAAACCGCAAAACAAGTTATTGTTCAAAAAGTTCGTGATGCAGAACGCAATCGTCAATATGAAGAATATAAAGAAAAAATCGGCACTATTGTTAACGGAACAGTAAAACGTTCAGAGTTTGGCAATATTGTATTAGATATTGGTAAAACTGAGGCTGTTTTGCGTCGTGATGAGATGATTCCGAGAGAAAAATTCAAAAATGGTGATAGAGTTCGTGCATATGTATTAGATGTTCGTCGTGAAAACAGAGGACCTCAAATTTTCTTATCAAGAACATGTCCTGAATTTATGGCAAAACTTTTCACATCTGAAGTTCCGGAAATTTATGATGGTATAGTTCAAATTATGGGCGTTGCTCGTGATCCTGGTTCAAAAGCAAAAATTGCCGTTAAAGCCAATGATGTAACAGTGGATCCTGTTGGTGCTTGTGTCGGTTTACGCGGTATCAGAGTTCAAGCTATTGTAACCGAATTACAAGGCGAAAAAATAGATATTGTTCCATATTCTGAAGATAAAGCTCAATATTTGGTAGCCGCTCTTGCTCCGGCAGAAGTTACAAAAGTGGTTATTGATGAAGAAAATTCACGTATGGAAGCTGTTGTACCACAAGAACAATTTTCTATTGCAATTGGCAGACGTGGTCAAAATGTTAAACTTGCATCTCAACTTTTAGGCGCTGATATTGATGTTTTAACAGAAGAACAAGAGCAAGAACGCAGAGCCAATGAAAATAAAGTTCGTTTAGAGCGCTTTATGGAAGCCTTGGATGTTGACGATATGATTGCTCATCTTCTTATTGCCGAAGGTTTTTCAACTATCGATGAAGTTGCTTTTGTAAACTTAAAGGAACTTGCTGAAATTGAAGGCTTTGATGAAGATGTTGCAACCGAATTACAACGTCGTGCTAAAGAATTTGTTGAAAAACGCAACAAAGACTTTGCTAAGAAAAGTAAAGATTTAGGTATCGATGAAGATTTAAAAACAATTGACGGTTTAGATCAGGATATGATTATTAAATTGGCTGAAAACAACATTAAAACATTAGATGATTTAGCTGATTTAGCTGCCGATGAATTGATTGAAATCTTAGGCGAAAATGCAGTTACTCAAGTTGAAGCAAATCGTGTTATTATGGCTGCACGTGAACACTGGTTTGCTGACGAACAATAAGAGATAAAGTTATGGAAAAAGAGACAAACAGAAAATGTATCGCAACCGGGGTTATAAAACCCAAAGATGAACTGTTGAGGTTTGTTAAAACACCCGATAGCCGTTTGGTGCCGGATTTTAACAAAAAGCTTGACGGTCGCGGTCTGTATGTCTCTATTTCCAAAAAAGCTTTAAAAACTGCATTGGATAAAAATTTATTTATTAAATCTATTCATCTTCATTTAAAAATTGAAGACAATTTTTTAGAGATGGTAGAGCAATTGTTATATAAGAGAGGTTTGGAATTTATAAATCTGGCACGCAAGGCAGGTGCACTTGTGACCGGTTTTGAAAAAGTGAAGGAAAGCATTTTAAAAAACAAAGCAGCCTTCTTGGTTGAAGCAACAGATGCAGGTCAAGACGGCTCCGAAAAAATCCGCTCAGTAGCTAAAAACTTAGAAATTGTGAAGCTATACAATATTGAAGATTTAGATACTGCGCTTGATAAGGTTAACACAGTGCATGTTGCAATTTTAAAAAGCGACATAGCCAAAACAGTTTATGAAAATTTGAAAAGATATCAAACTTTTCTTGATTAAGATATGGAGAAAAAAACATATGACAGATGATAATGCAAAAGGTAAATTAACATTATCCGCAAAGTCAACTTTAACGCTGAAAAATCCGGCAAAAATCGGATCATCTGACGGTAAAAAAATGGTGCAGGTTGAAGTGCGTAAAAAACGCATAATTCCGGCAAACGGAGAAGTCCAAACTCCAAAGGTTGAAATTGATGAAGCAACAGCTCAAAAACTTCGCTTAATTGCCGAAGCAAAAGAGCATGAAGCTAAACGTCAAAAAGAGCAAGAAGAAAAAGATGCCGTCAGAAAAAAACAACGTGAAGAAATGGAAGAAAAACGCTTGCAAGAACAAAAAGAGCAAGAAGAAAAAGCTCGACTTGAGCAAGAGCAACTTCGTCAAGAGCAACTTCGTTTAAAAGAAGAACAGGAAGAAAAAGAAAGAAAAGCAAAAGAAGAAACTAAAAATCAAAATGCTTATAAGTCTTCCGATGAAGATAAGAGTTACAATCGCAATAAAAAATCTCGCGATTATGACGACGATGACGATGATGACGGTTATAAAAAAGATAAAAAATCTTTAAATTCTTTATCAAAGCCATTAAGCAAAGCCGAGACATTTGAACAAGAGCGTAAAAAGATTCAAAAACGAAGTTTTGAATCACCTCGTCGTAACAACAAAGTAAGTCTTAATGCTTATATGAACAACGATGACGATGATGATGACTATGGCTATGGAGCTCCTCGTCGCAGATTTAAGAAAAAGCAACCTAAACCCGTTGTTCAAGTTACCCCACAAGAAAAAATCATCAAAGAAGTTATTATTCCTGAAGTGATTACTGTTCAAGAGCTTGCAAACCGTATGGCAGAAAAAAGTGCCGAAGTTATCAAAAAGTTGATGGCTTTGGGCGTTATGGCAACCATAAATCAACCGATTGATGCTGATACAGCACAAATTGTGGTCGAAGAAATGGGGCATAAGTTTAAACGTGTTGCAGATAGCGATGTTGAGGAAGGTTTGACAGGTCCTGAAGACAGTGTAGATGATTTATTACCAAGAGCACCTGTTGTAACAGTTATGGGACACGTTGACCACGGTAAAACATCTTTATTGGATGCATTAAGAGAGACAAACGTGGTATCAAAAGAAGCCGGCGGTATCACTCAACATATCGGTGCTTATCAAATTGAGGTTCAAAACGGTCAAAAAATTACGTTTATTGATACACCTGGTCACGAAGCGTTTTCAGAAATGCGTGCCCGTGGTGCAAAAGTTACTGATATTGTCGTGTTAGTTGTTGCTGCAAATGATGGTATTATGCCACAAACAGTTGAAGCTATCAGACATGCGCAAGCAGCTGAAGTTCCGATTGTGGTTGCTATTAATAAAATTGACTTGCCTGCAGCTGATCCGATGCGTGTGAAAACAGAGCTTTTACAACATGGTATTGCTGTTGAAGAAATGGGTGGTGAATGTTTATGTGCTGAAGTTTCCGCTAAAAAACGTATCAACATTGATGGTTTATTGGAAGCCATCTTATTGCAGGCTGAAATTTTAGACTTAAAAGCAAACCCAAATCGTAAAGCAGAAGGAACGGTTATTGAAGCTAAAATGGAAAAAGGACGTGGTAGTGTTGCTACAATTTTGGTTCAAACCGGAACATTAAAAGTGGGCGAAGTATTCATTGCAGGTAAAGAATGGGGACACGTTAGAGCTATGTTTAATGAACATGGTAAAAAACTACTTGAAGCAGGTCCTGCAACACCGGTTGAGGTTTTAGGTTTGCAAGGAACTCCATCTGCAGGTGATAATTTTGTTGCCGTAAAAGATGAAACTCAGGCTAAAGAAGTTACCAACTATCGTATCAGAAAAGAACGTGATGCTAAGTTAGTTAAAAGTGCAAAATCTGCTATGGAGCAAATGCTTGATAAAATTAAATCAGGCGAATCTAAACACTTGGCTGTTATCATCAAAGCTGACGTTCAAGGTTCTATAGAAGCAATTGAAGGAACAATCAATAAACTTTCTAACGATGAAGTTTCCGTTCAAGTTTTACACTCTGCAGTCGGACCTATTTCCGAATCAGATGTTACACTTGCTAAAGCATCAAATGCCTTCATTATCGGCTTTAATGTTCGTGCAATTCCTCAAGCTCGAGATATGGCACGTCGTGATGGTATTGATATCCGTTATTATTCAATCATTTATGATGTTGCCGATGATGTTAAGAAAGGTTTAGAGGGCTTGCTTTCACCTGAAATCAGAGAAAAACTCCTAGGATATGCTGAAATTCGTAATGTATTCAACATTACAGGTGTCGGTAAAGTCGGTGGTTGTATGGTAACGGAAGGTATCGTAAAACGTGGTGCCAAAGTTCGCTTACTTCGTGACAATGTGGTTATTCATGACGGCTCACTTGCACAACTTAAGAGATTTAAAGAAGACGTTAAAGAAGTGCGTGAAGGTTATGAATGCGGTATGAGTTTTGAAAACTATAACGATATTCAAGTTGGCGATTTTATCGAGTGTTATGAACTTGAAACAATTGCTGCAAAATTATAAGGAGAAAACAGATGGCGGTAAAAGAACCTTCTCAACGACAATTACGTGTCGGACAAGAAATAAAGAAAATCATCACATCTGTTATTGAACGTGGCGATTTAAGAAGCAAAGAAGTAAGAGATACTCTGATTACGGTTACGGAAGTCAGAGTGTCTCCCGACTTAAAATATGCTACAGCTTATATTATGACATTAAACGGTAAAAACTTAGGTTTGGTTCTTGAAATGTTAAATGAAGAAGCTTGGATTTTCAAAAAACAAATTGGAGCAAAACTTCAACTCAGGTATACTCCGGACATTAACTTTAGAGTTGATGATACATTTACCGAAGTAGACCGCATTGAAAAGCTCTTGCGCAACCCCAAAGTTGCACAAGATTTGGCAAAACCTGATACTGAAGATGACAACAGAAGTGAATAAAGCGTATCAACTGTTAAACAGTAAGTTACGCAAATTATTAAACAAAAAAAGTAATAAATGGGACGCCAAAAAAAATTGGCGTTTACCTTCTGTTTGTTATACATTGGAGCACAAGTTAGCATTTTTGGCTTGTGAGTATCATTTTATCGGCAGATATTCTTTATGTGGTTTTCTTCACGATTGGGACAAACCTTGGATGTATATGTGTCCATGGTTAAAAGAAAATGAAATACAAATCATTCATCAAAGAAACAACCCATATCATATTGAATCAGGTAAGTTTACCTCAATTGTTCACTTAGTGGATATATACATTGACTGGGAATGTGCAGCGATTACTAAACCTGATAAGCCTCTCAATGCTTTTGAGACGGCATTACATTTTTATCCTGAACATCTGAAATATGTAGTTCCGTTGTGTTTGGTTTTTAATTCTGATTCCATAAAATCAAATGTATGGTTGCATCATTGGCATCAGTTGGCAAAAAATGATGAAAAAAATAAAGAAATTTTTGCTCAAACAGTTGATATATTAAAGCAAATGAGCAAAGTTTCTTATCATCATGAGTGGGCAATGGAGCTAGAAAAAAAATATGCACAAGGAAGAAAAATTACTCAATTTACTTCTGCGGAAATTTTTATGCTAATTTTGTTATGGCATAGCAAGAAAACAAAATTTGAGATTGACTACGCAAAAGTACATAGCGTAGTTGAGAGAGTTTATTCTGATATGAATAAATATACTCATTTTACCCATTCGGGAACATCCGGTGCTATCACTGATTTTAGCGGAGTTAAAACCTCAATTTATTGCAAATAAAAAAACGCCCCCTCAATGATATGAGAGGGAAATTTTACATCGATTGTACTTTTTTATCTTGTATCATTTGAGCTGTAACTGCAACTTGAGAGTTTGTTTTTGGCTCTTGAGCTTGAGATGGTGTATCCGTTTCGTGCTTAGCATCAATTTTAGCTCTTGTTTTTTGCAAACCTTCTAAGATAAGCTTTTCTCGTTGATACACTTCAGATTGTACAATGTTTTGATAATGAGTTTTGCAGTTATTTTTAACTGCGGAAGTATATTTTCTTAATAAGTTTTCATCACTAAAAACTGTCTCACATTTTGGTAGAGGGTAAAGAGATATTAAAGGATTTACGTCACACCCAAAAACTCCACCAACATTTTCCGGAGCGCCTTCTAAAGATGTTAATTGATTGGCATAGCAATAAAAACTGCCACCAACTTCTTTGGGTGCACCTTTTAATGATGATATATAGGTATTAGTACATCTAAAATCTCCACCAACTTTTTCAGGAGCACCTTCAAGAGATTCTAAATCGTTAAATGAGCATCTAAAATCTCCACCAACTTCTTTTGGGGCACCTTTCAAAGTTTTTAAATTATTAGCTTCGCAATAAAACTCGCCACCAACCTTTTCCGGAGCGCCCTCTAAAGATATTAAATGACATTCTCCACATCTGAAACTTCCACCAACTTTTTTTGGTGCCCCTTCAAGGTTTTTTAAATTACCTCTAAAGCAAGAAAACATGCCGCCAACTTCTTTCGGAGAACCTTTTAATGATGTTAATGTTTCATCTCCACAACAAAAATCTCCGGTAACAGTAACGTCGGATAAATCTGGTAATTCTTCTAAATTACAGTCCCATATCCTAATACTACCCTCAAAAACAAAACCTTTAGGTAAATTGTACAAATTATGTTCAACACCGTGATCATCTTTTACAATCAGTTCTTTTTGTTCCGCCATCACCATTACTCCTTTGTTAACAATATCAATATGTTACATGATGATTTTAGTATAATTTAAACGTACGTTTTTGAACATTTTGCAAAAAGGATAAAATTACAAAAATAAAATTTTTCTTTTCTTGATTTTTCAAACAGTTAGGAAAATGACAAAAATTTAAAAATGGCAAAAAATTGCTTGATTTAAACGTACGTTTAAATGCAGCAGTTTAAAATGTCGTAAAACGTTATCCACCCTACTCTTTAACAAAATGGGTGAGATAATCTTACACTAAAACTTGTATCTAACAGCTAAAATTTATTTCTTCCAAAACGGCTTCAAAAACCGTATCTTGCGGAGAACAGACATAAGATCCGACTTTTAATTCAACTCCTGTCGTATCCATATAAAACTGGCGCAATCTGACATATTTTTTACCATCTAAGGAATAATATGCCATAAAGTCATCTTTTTTACGCACAACCTTATACCAAATTTCTTGCGGCATATCAGTAAGCATAACCCCTGCCCAATCTGAATGAGCATTTAAGGTTACGCAAGAACCTATCTCAGGCGAATCGGCATTTTGACACATAACAGAAGATTTAAACCAATTTTTATCATCTAACCTTACCATAATTCCGCATTGATTAAAGCTTGACATATCAGTTGCTTTCCAATGAACCGTCATGCTAAAATCCTCTGTTGTTCGTAAGAAAAATAAATGGCCGTTATCTTTATAAAAATTATGATGTTTACTCTGCCAAAAATCTGTTTGTGACTTAGGCACAATTTTCATTTCTTTATTTGCAAAAATAACATTTTCAGGTTCATTAAGCCATTCAAAATTTTTCAAATTTTCAAGTATCATTAAAAAGTCCTAACTGTTGTGTCTTCTATTTCAGATAAAGCTTTCTCCAAAATTTTATCAGGAGTTTTAGGCGACATAATTTTCAAAGTTATAATTTCATCTCCCTTAGTTTTACCATTATCAACACCCTTTCCTTTAAGCCTTAGTTTTTCTCCGCTGGAAGAATATGGCGGGATTGTCACATTAACTTTGCCTGATATTGTCGGAACTGTTACCTTAGCACCTAAAATTGCCTCTTTTATGCTTATCGGCAAATCAAACAAAATATTTGTGCCGTCAAGTTTAAAATATTGATGAGGACGAACCTTAATCGTTATCAAAGCATCTCCGTTTGATCCGCCATTGTAACTCGGAGAACCTAAATTTTTCAATCTTAAAGTTTGTCCGTCTTCAGTTCCTGCCGGAATTTTAACATTGATATTTTTACCGTTTAAGAAAATGTTTTTTTCAGCACCTTTTGCCACATCTAACAAATCTACATCTATTGTGTAAGAAACATCTTGTCCTTTTTGCGGTGCCCTATATCCGCCTCTTGACGACCCTCCTGAAAATTGTGAAAAAATATCTTCACCGAAAATAGAAGAAAAATCAAAACCGGCCCCTCCTCCAAACGGATTTGAAGAAGAATATTTGCCGGCGTTAAACCCTTGACCGAACGGATTTCCTCCCGTGCCGAATCCCGCACCGAAACCTGTAGGTTTGCCATCAGAATCTATTTCATTATTATCATATTTTTTGCGTTTTTCTTTATCACCCAAAATATCATAGGCACAAGAAATTTCCTTAAATTTTTCTGCAGCTGTTTTATCTTCTTTATTTAAATCCGGATGATATTTGCGAGCCAGTTTTCGATATGCCGATTTTATCTCGGTTTCGCTTGCCGATTTTGACACACCTAATACATCGTATAAATTTTTACTCATAACACATGCCTTTAAAAACTATTATCATTCCTAAAGGTTATATAGTTTTTTTATTTCTCTATTGCAAGATTTACGCAATCAAATGTTGCTCGACGTGCATGATTACGATAAAGGACAATTTCTCTTAAATAAGCTTGTGTACCCGGAACATTGTCTTCACAATATTTAATTGCAAGGCTTGCGAGCTCATCAACTCTGACATCTTTATATTCATAAACAACAAAATTTTCCCCTTTTTCTTTCAGGGCAATATTTTGTTTGTAACGTGCAGCATCATCAACATAATCGCTTGAAACCAAATCAGATGATGAAGCACAAGATACCAAAAAAGCACATAGAATCGGCAATAAACTAAATTTTTTCATTAAAAATCTCTCTTTATTTAAAAACATTCCTCTAAGCGCATTATACAGACAGAACATTAAACAATGATTAATTAAGTTCGTTATAAAGCTGTTTACCGGCCTGATGTAAAATATTATATATTTTTTTGTTCTTACTGTTTTTTGATTTTGAATTTGTAAGTTCACTCATCAATTTTGCAACTTTTTCATTAAATCTTTCATCATTACGCAATTCTTCTACTTCTTTTTTATGCTCTTCATCATCGATTTTATAATTAGCAACGGCTTTTAAAACAGCAAAATATGCAGCATCTTTTTGTGCTGTATATTGGGCTTTTGCAGGCATAATCAAAATTGTTGATGCAAATATGGCAATTAAAATCGCTTTAGATATCATAATATTTCTCCTTGACGTTACAAAATATTTTTTTCTATAATAATATAGTTTTTAATTTTAGGAAAGAACTATTTAAATGAAAAAAATTTTATGGGTGTTATTAGACAGCCGTATGGGGAGTGTCGGACAAGCTCGTGGTGTTGTAAATTTTCTTGATACAGAAAAATATGAAATTATTGAAAAAAATTTAGAATATACAAAACTATCCGGACTTCCTAACTTTTTAAGAGGTAAAACTTTAGTAGGTCTTACACCTCAAAGTAAAAAACAAATTATAAATCCGTTTCCGGATTTGGTCTTATCTACAAGCAGAAGAACTGTTCCTGTTGCCAGATATATTAAAAAGCAAAACCGTAAAACAAAGCTTATTCAACTTATGCACCCAGGAAAAACCGGATTAAAAGAGTTTGATTTAGCACTCGTTCCCGAGCATGATAAAAATAAAAAAACATATCCGAACATTCATTATATCGTCGGAGCTCCTCACCGAATTTCGGAAGAAGCTATTCAAGAAGCTCAACAAAAATGGCTACCTGAATTTGAGAATTTGCCCAAACCTTTAACAGCTGTTATAGTTGGAGGAGCTATAAAAAAGAAAGAATTTTCTCTTAGTAACGCTACAGATTTAGGTAATAAAATACGTATGCTAAAAGAAAAAACAGGCGGCTCTGTTTTAATTACAACATCGCGTCGTACCGGTGAAAAAGCAGAAAAAGCAATTATGAATGCTTTACAAGGTATCCCTTCTTACACTTTTTTGTGGGGAGAGAAAAAAGAAAATCCTTATATGGGATATTTGGCTTGTGCCGATAACATTGTCGTAACCGGAGACTCTGTTTCTATGTGTTGTGAAGCTTGTGGAACAAATAAACCTGTTTTTGTTTTTACCGGAAAAAAATGGCTCACAAGAAAACACATACGTTTTGTAGCATCACTTTACAAAAACGGTTATGCTGTTGCTCTTAAAGAACGCAATCTTGAATTTAAGCCTAAGAAGGCGCTAAATGCAGCAGTAGATGCTGCACAACATATAGATCTTTTATAGTTCTCTTAAACCACTATTACAAAGTGGTTTTTATTTTATGTAATATATATAAAAAACCCTTAAGTTCACACTTAAGGGTTTTTTATATTTTTTGTTAAGACTTAAGCTTCTTCGTCAGCTGTCATCATAACTTCTATTTGAGCATTTGATGCCTCTTCACGTTGCGCCAAAATTTCTTTATCATTTTGTGCGGCAACACGTTTTAATGAACGAAGAACTGTTCCGGTTCCGGCAGGAATTAAACGTCCTACAATTACGTTTTCTTTCAAACCGTAAAGTTTATCAACCTTACCGGATACGGCAGCTTCGGTCAATACACGAGTTGTTTCTTGGAAGGAAGCAGCTGAGATAAATGACTTGGTCTGTAATGAAGCCTTGGTAATACCGAGCAATACAGGATCAGCCTGTGCCGGAACACCATTTTCTTTCATTACTTTTTCATTTTCAAGTTCAAATACATCACGATCAACTTGTTCGCCAACCAAGAATGTTGTATCGCCAGGAACTGTTACTTCAACTTTTTTGAGCATTTGAGATACAATTACCTCAATGTGTTTATCGTTGATTTTAACACCTTGCAAACGATATACATCTTGAACTTCTTTAACCAAATATTCAGCCAATTTTTCAACGCCCAATACACGCAAGATATCATGAGGAGCCGGTGTACCTTCTACAAGTAAGTCACCTTTCTTCACAATATCACCGTCTTGAACAACTAAATGACGTCCCTTTGGAATTAAGTATTCAATAGGTTCACCCTTGCTTGGAATAACGCTAATACGTTGTTTTGCTTTATAGTCTTTTCCAAACTCAACCATACCGTCAACATCAGATATAATTGCCTGATCCTTAGGATGACGAGCTTCAAAGAGCTCAGCAACACGTGGCAAACCACCTGTAATATCTTTGGTTTTTGAACTTTCTCTCGGAATACGAGCGATAACATCACCAACTTTTACTTCTGTTCCGTTGTCAACTGTCAACACAGCATCAACTGAAAGGTAGTAACGAGCTTCTTTACCGTTATCAAAGTTAACAGGCTTGCCTTTTGCATCTTTTAACACGATACTTGGTTTCAAGTTTGCATTTGAAGATGCACCTGAATGCCAATCAATTACAACTTTAGAAACAATACCTGTGGTTTCATCCATATTTTCTTTAACAGAAACATTGTTAATTAAATCAACAAGTTGTGCAGAACCTGCTTTTTCCGAAATCACCGGAATTGTAAACGGATCCCACTCAGCAACTTTTTGACCCTTCTTAACTTTTGCACCTTCAGATACCAAAACTTTTGTACCGTAAGGAATATGGTGACGAGATTTTTCACGTCCTTGAGCATCTTCAATTACGATATCACAGTTACGTGACAATACAATTAAGTTACCTTCAGAATCTGTTACCGTATGTTTATTTTCAAGTTTTAACACACCTGCAAACGGAACTTCAACGCTTGATTGTTCTGCAGATTTAGATGCAGCACCACCAATGTGGAAGGTTCTCATGGTAAGCTGTGTACCAGGTTCACCGATTGATTGAGCCGCAATAACACCAACAGCTTCACCAATGTTTACCGGAGTTCCTCTTGCAAGATCACGACCATAACATGCAGCACACACACCATGTTCACAATCGCAAGTCAATACAGAACGAATTTTAACTTGTTCAACACCGGCTTTTTCTACCAATTCAGCATCGTTTTCATCAATGAGCTTACCTCTTTGAATCAAAACTTCACCTGTTTCAGGATGAACAATATCTTCTTGAATTGTTCTACCTAAAATTCTGTCACCGATAGAAACAATAACGTTACCACCGTCAACAACAGGACGAACAATGATACCTCTTTCTGTTCCGCAGTTTGTTTCTGTAATTACAACATCTTGTGCTACGTCAACCAAACGACGTGTCAAATAACCTGAGTTAGCTGTTTTTAACGCAGTATCGGCCAAACCTTTACGAGCACCGTGGGTTGAGTTAAAGTATTCAGACACCGTCAAACCTTCTTTAAAGTTTGAAATAATCGGTTGTTCAATAATTTCACCGGAAGGTTTTGCCATCAAACCACGCATACCTGCAAGCTGACGCATTTGCGCAGCACTACCACGAGCTCCTGAGTGAGCCATCATGTATACAGAGTTGATGTAGCCTTTTTCTGTCTTTGAAATGTTTTTCATCATTTCATCAGCAATTTTATCTGTGCAAGATGCCCAAATATCAACTACTTTATTATATTTTTCGCCTTTGGTAATTAAACCGTTTTGATATTGTTGTTCAAATTCTTTAACCTGCTTTGATGTTTCTTCAATAAGGTCTTTTTTAGAATCTGGAACGATCAAATCGTCTTTACCGAAAGAAATACCAGCTTTACAAGCATTTTGGAAACCAAGTGCCATAATTTTATCAACCATGATACAAGTTTCTTTCTGACCACAATGACGATATACAATGTCAATAATTTCAGAAATTTCTTTCTTTTTAAGCAAACGGTTCACAATTGAGAATGGAACATCAGGATGCTTTGGCAAAATGTCTGAAACAATGATACGTCCAGGTGTTGTTTCAACCAATCCGTATTTTGTTTCACCATTATCATCAACATATTCCAATCTGCACTTAATTTTTGCGTGTAAATCAACAACTTTTGAATCCAAAGCTAACATAACTTCGTCTTTATCAGCAAAAATTGAACCTTCACCGATTACACCTTCTGCTTCATATGATAAGTAATAAATACCCAACACCATATCTTGTGAAGGAACGATAATAGGTTTACCAGAAGCCGGTGATAAAATGTTGTTTGTTGACATCATCAATACACGTGCTTCTAACTGAGATTCAATTGAAAGCGGAACGTGAACAGCCATTTGGTCACCGTCGAAGTCTGCGTTAAACGCTGTACAAACGAGTGGGTGTAAATGGATTGCTTTACCTTCAACTAAAACAGGTTCAAATGCTTGAATACCAAGTCTGTGCAATGTAGGAGCACGGTTTAGCAATACCGGATGCTCTCTGATTACTTCTTCTAAGATATCCCAAACTTCCGGACGTTCTTTTTCAACCATACGTTTTGCTTGTTTAATGGTTGTTGCGTGTCCGTATAATTCTAATTTAGAATATACAAATGGTTTGAACAACTCAAGTGCCATTTTCTTAGGCAAACCACATTGTTGAAGCTTAAGTTCCGGACCTACGGTAATAACCGAACGACCTGAATAGTCAACACGTTTACCAAGTAAGTTTTGACGGAAACGACCTTGCTTACCTTTTAACATATCTGACAATGATTTTAACGGACGTTTACTTGTACCTGTAATCGCACGAGCGCGTCTGCCGTTATCAAACAAAGCATCAACAGATTCTTGGAGCATTCTTTTCTCGTTTCTGACGATAATATCAGGAGCTCTTAACTCTAACAAGCGTTTCAAACGATTGTTACGGTTAATTACACGACGATATAAATCGTTCAAATCAGATGTTGCAAAACGACCACCATCTAATGGAACGAGCGGACGTAATTCCGGCGGAATAACAGGAAGAACCGTTAACACCATCCATTCCGGTTTTGTATTTGATTCAATAAATGATTCAACAATTTTTAAACGTTTTACAAGCTTTTTACGTTTTGCTTCAGAATTTGTTTCTTTCAAATCTGCTCTCATAACAGCACGTTCTGTTTCCAAGTCGATATTTGCTAAAATTTCACGTAAAGCTTCAGCACCAATACCGGCTCTGAACGAATCTTCGCCATATTTATCTATTGCATCTAAATATTCGTCTTCCGTTAAGAGCTGATTGATATTCAAATCTGTAAGACCTGGTTCAATCACAATGTATTTTTCAAAATACAAAACGCTCTCAAGCTGTTTCATCGGAATATCGGTTAACATTGAAATACGGCTTGGAAGTGATTTCAAGAACCAAATATGAGCAACAGGAGCTGCCAACTCAATATGTCCCATTCTTTCACGACGAACTTTTGATAAAGTTACTTCAACACCGCACTTTTCGCAAACGATACCGCGATATTTCATTCTTTTATATTTACCGCACAAACATTCATAGTCTTTTACAGGACCAAAAATACGTGCGCAGAACAAACCGTCACGTTCCGGCTTAAATGTACGATAGTTAATGGTCTCAGGTTTTTTAACTTCACCATATGACCAAGAACGAATTTGTTCAGGAGAAGCAATAGAGATTTTGATCTCATCAAAAGACTCTTCAGCTACTTGCTGACCCATAAATTTCATTATATCATTCATATTTATATTACTCCTTATCCTTAAACTTCTTCATTCAACATTTCAACATTAAGACACAAAGACTTCATTTCTTTTACCAAAACGTTAAATGATTCCGGAACACCTGTATCAAAGGTGTCTTCACCGCGAATGATAGCTTCGTAAACTTTTGTTCTGCCGTTTACATCGTCAGATTTAACTGTAAGCATTTCTTGCAAGGTGTAAGCTGCACCATAAGCTTGTAATGCCCACACTTCCATTTCACCGAAACGTTGACCACCGAATTGAGCTTTACCACCCAAAGGTTGTTGTGTAACAAGTGAGTATGGACCAACTGAACGAGCGTGCATTTTTTCATCAACGATGTGGTGAAGTTTAATCATATAGATAATACCAACCGTAACCTTACGATCAAATTTTTCACCTGTGCGACCATCATATAAGTCAATCTGACCTGATGTCGGTAAACCTGCCATTTCGAGCATATGGTTAATATCATCACCATTTGCACCGTCAAATACCGGAGTAGCCATAGGAATACCATTTTTAAGATTAGAAACAAGTTCCATCTTTTCATCATTATTTAAGGTTTCAATTTCAGCTTTATACTGTTTTTCACCATAGATTTCTCTTAAACGTGCGTTTAATTCTTCAATGGTCTTTTCACCTTTTTTATACTGTTCGCAAAGTTCATCAAGTTGTTTACCGAGTTCTTTTGCTGCCCAACCAAGGTGAGTTTCCAAAATTTGTCCCACGTTCATACGTGATGGCACACCAAGTGGGTTTAACACGATATCAACCGGTGTACCGTCTTCCATGTATGGCATATCTTGTAATGGCAACACGCGTGAAACAGTACCTTTATTACCGTGACGTCCGGCCATCTTATCACCGGTTTGCATTTTACGTTTGGTAGCAATAAATACTTTAACCATTTTCAATACGCCAGGCAACAAGTCATCACCGCGTTGAACTTTTTCAACTTTATTGTCAAAGTGTTTATGAACTTTTGCTACACGTTCATCAAAAGCAGCTGTAAATTCTTCAATTTCAGTCATTACTTTTTCATCTTTAACAACAATTTTGCGCCATTGTGAAGATGGAAGTAAATCCAACATTTCTTCAGTTAATGTTGCTTTTTTCTCAATTGGTTTTGGAGCATCAACAACTGTTTGACCAACAAGCATCGCTTTTAATCTTGCATCAAATGAACGACGAACAATTGCAATTTCGTCATCACGGTCTTTAGCAAGTTGTGAAATTTCTTGTTGTTCAATTGAAAGCGCACGTTCATCTTTTTCTACACCACGACGTGAGAATACATGAACATCTACAACAACACCTTCAATACCCGGTTGAACTCTTAATGATGTATCACGAACATCACTTGCTTTTTCGCCAAAGATTGCTCGTAATAACTTTTCTTCCGGAGTAACCGGAGATTCACCTTTTGGTGTAACCTTACCAACTAAGATATCGCCAGCCTTAACTTCAGCACCAATATATACAATACCTGCTTCATCCAAATTACGGAGAGCTTCCTCACCAACGTTTGGAATATCACGAGTAATTTCTTCTTGTCCGAGTTTTGTATCACGTGCCATAACTTCAAATTCTTCAATATGAAGTGAAGTTAAAACATCATCACGAGAAATTCTTTCAGATAACAAAATAGCATCCTCGTAGTTCAAACCGTTCCAAGGCATAAATGCAACTAAAACGTTCTTACCTAATGCCAACTCACCCATATCTGTACAAGGACCATCAGCAATAATGTCACCGGCTTTAATTTTGTCGCCTACTTTAACTAATGGAACTTGGTTAATACAAGTATTTTGGTTTGAACGACGGAATTTTTGTAAACGATAGATTTCAACACCAACGCTGTTTGCATGTTTATCATCTGATCTGATAACAATACGATTTGCGTCAACTGAATCTACCACACCGTCATATTTTGCAACCAATGTAGCACCAGAATCTTTAGCAACGGTTGCTTCAATACCCGTACCGACAAGAGGAGCTTCAGAACGAAGCAATGGCACACCTTGACGTTGCATGTTTGATCCCATCAATGCACGGTTTGCGTCGTCGTTTTCCAAGAACGGAATAAGAGCTGTAGCAACCGATACAAGTTGTTTTGGTGACACGTCAATAAAATTAATTTCAGAAGGTTCTGCAAAAATAACATCACCTGCTTTACGACAAGCAATCATATCATTTTCAAAATGACCATCTTCTTTAACTTTTGCATTTGCTTCAGCAATGATAAATTTTCCTTCTTCATCTGCAGAAAGATAAACAACATCAGAAGTAACAACACCATCAACAACCTTACGATACGGACATTCAATAAAGCCATATTTATTGATACGTGCATATGTAGAAAGTGAGTTAATCAAACCGATGTTCGGACCTTCAGGAGTTTCAATCGGACAAATACGACCATAGTGTGTAGGATGTACGTCACGAACTTCAAAACCTGCTCTATCACGAGACAAACCGCCAGGGCCTAATGCCGATAAACGACGTTTATGTGTAATTTCTGACAACGGGTTGTTTTGGTCCATAAACTGTGAAAGCTGTGAAGAACCGAAAAATTCTCTG
The DNA here is from genome assembly GCA_045644765.1 of Alphaproteobacteria bacterium. Classification (GTDB taxonomy): domain Bacteria; phylum Pseudomonadota; class Alphaproteobacteria; order RF32; family CAG-239; genus JAFTYO01. The sequence goes on from JAZRHM010000001.1 coordinate 137,681, forward strand.
ATAACGGCAGCAATCGGTTTAGCATTAACCAAATCTTGTGGTTTAACATTATTAAGAACTTCCGCACTCATTTTTTCTCTGATTGCTCTTTCCATTCTTAACAAGCCCATACGATATTGGTTTTCCATCAATTCACCAACAGAACGAACACGACGGTTACCTAAGTGGTCAATATCATCAACTTCACCCTTGCCGTCACGAAGTTCAATCATATGCTTAACTACGCGCAAGATATCATCTTTACGCAATGTACGATATGTATCCGGAGCATCCTCAAATGGGATATCCATTGCCAAATTCATCTTCACACGACCGACAGATGACAAATCATAACGTTCTTCATCAAAGAACAATGCTTTAAACAACTGATATGAAGCATCTAATGTAGCTGGCTCACCCGGACGCATAACACGATAAATATCAAGCAAAGCTTCTTCGCGGCAGTGATTTTTATCAGCTTCTAAAGTGTTACGAATGTATGGCCCCACATTAACACCGTCTATATACAAGACGCTTAATTCTTTGATTTTTGCTTCAGCAATTTTATCAAGCAATTCTTCGTTTAATTCAGCACCCGCATCTGCGATAACTTCACCTGTTTTATCATCAACCAACGCTTTACCGATAAATTTACCATAAAGCTGTTCTTTGGCAACTTGATAATATTCCAAACCTTCTTCAACTAACTTATTAGCATTTCTAGGTGTTAATTTTTTACCTTGTTCCCAAACAACTTTTCCTGTTTTAGCGTCAACTAAATCAAAATCAAACTTAACGCCTTTCATACGAGCCGGATTAAACTTAACTTTCCAAGCCTTTTTGTTGGCAACATATTCATCTGATTCATAGAAGTAATTTAAAATTTCTTCTTTATCCATTCCCTTAATTTCTTCTGCAGGAACTTTTTCACCGGCTTTAATTCTTTCTTCTGTTTCTTTAGAATATAAAGAATATAAAATTGATGTTACAGGTAACTTACGGCGGCGGTCAATACGCGCATATACCAAATCTTTAGCATCAAACTCAAAATCAAGCCATGAACCACGATAAGGAATAATGCGAGCGGCAAATAAATATTTACCGGAAGACATTGTTTTACCTTTATCATGATCAAAGAACACACCAGGTGAACGATGCATTTGAGAAACAACAACACGTTCTGTTCCGTTAAAGATAAATGTACCTTTTTCTGTCATGAGCGGAATATCACCCATGTAAACATCTTGTTCTTTAACATCATGAACAGATTTAGCGCCCGTTGCTTCATCTATATCCCAAACAATGAGACGAAGTGTTGCTTTAATAGGCGCTGCATAAGTTAAATCGCGCTTTAAACATTCATCCACATCATATTTAGGTTCTTCAAGCTCGTATTTTACAAAATCAAGCTCTCCATTACCTGAAAAATCTTTAATCGGGAAAATAGATTTGAAAACTTCTTCCAAACCGAATTCACAGTGCTGTCCGTAATTATCAACATTATTGATAAAGCTGGAATAAGAACCGGTTTGAACCTCAATCAAACTTGGCATATCAATAACAGCATCAATTTTGCCAAAGTTCTTTCTTACACGTTTTTTGCTCGTATAAGATTCTCTCATTTTGCTTTTATCCTTCTTTGGTTAAAATCTGTAAACCATACTATCAGCCTTATTTTTTTCGGTAGCTACCCGAAACAAAGCTAAACCCCGTATACAGATGGTTAATATAAAAAAACGTTTTCTCACACACGAATCGCCCGAACCACTAGGCATTGCGCCAAACTCGGGACCAATTCACCAAATAATTAGTCAATTAAACTGGCAATTTTCTACACTATTTATTATTTAAAATCAAGAAAAATCTTGCCTACAAAGCATAGATTTAACATTAGTTTAACAAGCCAAGTGTGTTTTTTTGCAACATTTTTATTCTATCATAATCTGAGGCTGAATTTGTTTGTTCATATATTGATAAAAGTCGTTCACATATATACAATGTATTTTTACATTTTTCTAAAAATGAAACATTTTCATAAATTACGTAATTTAACGCGTTTTCCAAATATTGAGATTGTAATTTTATATCATCGGTAGTATTGGCCAAGTTAACAAAGGCCTGTCTTTTCATATCGTCATCTTCAAGCATCGCTATTTGTTCCAATGCTTTTCTCCAAGATTTTTCATCTTGCAATTCAAGATATATGTGAGATATTTTTTCTAATATATTCTTTTTTTCTGTGGCTGAATTTAAAAATTCAATGGCATTTTGATAATATTGCAAAGCATAAACATAATTTTCATTATTTATTTCAGAATTATTTTTTTCTAAAAAAATATCTCCAATATTGTTATATGTCCAAAAAAGAACCTGATTTCTTTTCAAACTGTCTTCTTCAACACATATTTTTGAAGATGCACAATAATTTATCACTTCATTAAAGGCCAAAATCTTTTCATCATAATCTTTCAAATATTTTACTTTTTCAAAAGCCGCACGATACACTTTCATCAAATCCTGTGCTTTTTCAAATGGTTTCAGATGATGTTTGAGCATAATAGTCTCCTTACACCAATTATTTTTTTATATGTATGATACTTTAATATTTTCAACATTAATCCTTCCTTTTTGTTTACCGGATATAGATATACCAGCAAACAGAGGAAAACAAGTAAAGTTAATATATTTTAAAGTTTATATACGCTCAAAAATTCCATCTTCAATGAGTGGCAAAAAATGATTAGTAACACCTGGTTTAAAAACAATCTCATCTACACGTGCAAACACAGGCCCCTGATAACATCTCAAAACCATTTCCTCAATTTGCTTATCATCTCCACGCATCAAAACTTCTACACTGCCATCATCACAGTTTCTAACCCAACCGGAAATATTCCCGATTGCTTTAGCTTCTTTTTCCGCCCAACGCCTAAATCCGACACCTTGGACTCTTCCTTTTATTTTTAAGTAAACTTCTCTCATTTACGTAAATATTGTTCAACCTGTTTAAGCGTATCTTTTATACCATTTCTCCTTGCTTCAGCGACAGGCTCAGCCCCCCATTTATTGGCCTGATACAGTTCTTCCAATTCTGCAAGTTCAAAGGCCTGCTCAGCTGTAATTCTGCCTTTTACAAGCGCTAAAGCAAGTAAAACCGAACGCATATTGAGGGTCGCAATATAAAATCCGCTCAATTCTTTCTCAGAAAGTGAAGATAAATAATTTCTAAGTTTCAATGATGTATCCTGATTTTCAGGATAGATGTCTATCGCAGTTGTTCGCCTAAATTCGCCATTAACGATTTTATTAGCCCAAGCCAAAATAGGTGACCATTTTTTCTCTTGTTCTTGTTGAACTTTTTTATCCGTACTCCAGAACAATAAAACATCATTTAAAGCAAAATCGACCAATTTATCTATTACTGCTTCTCTATTTTGATTTATGTCTTTTTCTACAGCATTCCAGTCCTGCAAGTTCATAATTATTTTTTACCTTTCAAAAGATTAATTACATTTTTTGCCGCACCTGTTACCAAATCCACGCCTTCATTTACAATTTTATTTGCGCCTTGATAGACTTCCCGACTTGTTGCTTTAACCCCACTTGGAGCAGGAAACATTTTTTCATAAGAAGTTCCTTTTAATGCTGTATAACATGGATACTCATCAACATCCATTAACAACTGAGATCCTAAAAATGCCGGTCCAGTTGCAGCCACTCCCACCACATTTTTGATAATAGATGAATTATCTAATGCTAAATGTGGTTTCGAAACCGTCCCGGATATCTTTAACATTGAAGAAATTGCTTGTGTAATGTTAGCATCTGAAATCTTACCGTTAAAAGGACGTATTGAAAAATCTATCTTATCGTTTTTCAAGTTTACTGAACCATCGCTGACTATTATTAATTTATTACTTTTAAAAGCAATTCCTTTTGGAAAAATAGCTTTTCCGTCAGATATATCGGTTCTGACAACAGCACAAGAAACATCTAATGTTTTATCAAGTTTTTGCAATTTTAATGAACTTAGAATTTGCGAAACAAGACCTCCGCTTAAATATTTCAAAGTTCCTGTTTGTATTTTAGAATCACCGACAATTGCCATAAATTGACCATCTAAATTCTCAACAACAGATTGTAAATCTCTTCCTTTTGATGTTAAATTAATAAGTAAATCCGTATTTCCACCACTTGCAATTCCGAAATATTTATTATCTGTTACACTTAAAAATTTTAGAAAATCTTGTAATACAATGTTTTTACCGGTTAAATCCACTTTAAATTTATTCGTGACATCAGCATTTATGCTTCCTACCAAATTACCGCCACCTGCTTGCATTTGTTTAATGTTAATATTTGCATTTCCAGAATTTATAACAACATCTGTTTTTATGTTATCAAGCATAATATCTTTATTTACTATGAGTTTTCCGATATTTAATTCTATATTAGCATTTAATAAATTAAGCACGCTCAAATCAATCTCGGTTGCAGGAACAAAAGTTGCCGCATGAGCTGTTGAGATAAGCGTAAAACTCTTAGATGACGTTGTAATCTCACTAAATTTTAGCAAATCTATCATATCACTGTTAAGTGTTGCATTTATATATGGTTTTTTACCGGATAAATTAGCTTTTACTACACCTTTTATCTCATTTGAAGCCACATTTAACGAACTCAAATTTAATGCGACATTTTGCAAATCACCTTGAGCATTCGCTTTAAGATTGATAGAAGGAGCTCCAAAATTTCCGGACGGATTAACAAGCGTTAAATTTGCATCATATCCTATATTTGTAAGTACATTTGATAATATTGCATCTACTTTTGCCGTAACACCAAAAGCTTTAACATCAGCTTTTAACGGATATTTTGAAGCATTTTGCAGAATTGAAGTAATAGAGCCTGCAACGACATTTGCTTTAATTTCTTCATTGTTATAAACCACATCAATATCAGCTGATATTTCACTATCTACACCTTCTGATGTTAAGCTGATTTGCTTAATCTTAAGCTCATGTATCGATTTTGTTTTTAAATCTTGATATAAAACTATACCATTTTCTATTTTAAAACTTTTCGCAACAACTGATGCTATAGCCACACCTTTTGCAACATCTTTTTCTGATATTGTATTTTTACTTTCCTTTACTTCGCCAGTTTTTTTATTTTTTACAAATTCCCAGTTTGGAACACCTTTTTCATTTATAGTAAGGTAAACCTTAGGCTCTATCAAATGAATTTTATCTATGACAATTTCCTTTTTTAACAATGGTAATATAGAAAAAGCGACATCAATTGTTTGAGCTTCTACCATATTAGGTTCTTTTGCCCAAGTTGCATTTGAAAATGCTACATCATTTAACTCCATTGTCGGAATTAAAGAAATTTTTAAACCTGCATTACCTTTGATTGACAGTTGTCTTCCTGTCTGATCATAGACGATTTGCGTAATTTGATTTTTATATTTATTTAAATCAAATGTTTTTACAAATACCGTTACTGCTGCAACACATACAATAAAAACAATTAAAATCGTCCATAAAGCAATTTTTAAAAATTTCTTCATTTTTATTTCTCCTATAATTCCAATCCTAAAAACGACATATCTTTTTCAAAATAGTCAGGAAGGGGGGCTTTTACAACTAACCTTTTATTATAAATTGCCGATAAATCAATTTGGTATGCATGAAGATGTAATTTTGAGCTCAAGTTTGCAGGTCTTACTCTTTGCATACCATAATATCTATCATCACCTACAATCGGACAACCTATATATTCCATATGAGCTCTTATTTGATGTGTTCTTCCTGTCAAAGGTTCTGCTGCAATAAGGCAAAATTTTTCTCCGACATTATCTAACACCTTATATGTAGTAATGGCTTTTTTACCATCTTCCACCACTTCCATCTTTTCTTTAATTTTTTCTAACGGAGCTTTTATTTCTCCTTCTGATATCTTAGGACAATTAAATGTGAGCAGCAAATATGTTTTTCTAAGTTGGTGTTCTCTAAATGCTTTAGTTAAAATTTCTGCATACCGTCTGTTTCTGGCCAAAACCAAAATACCACTCGTATCTTTATCTATACGATGCACCAACTTCGGTTTTTCTTCCTTTTCAAATTTTAAAGCTTCCAACATACCGTCAATATGGCGCTCAGTATTTGTTCCGCCTTGAACGGCAAGACCTGATGGTTTATTCAATACAATAAGATTGTCATCTTTAAATAAAACTTTTGATTTTATAAATTCTGCATCGGATTTAGAAACAAAATCCGGATTTTTTTGGGCTTTTTCATTATCAAGCGGAGGAACCCTTATTTCTTGTCCCATAACCAACTTCAAATTAGCTTCAGCCTTTTTACCATCAACTTTTATCTGTTTTGTCCGTAAAAGCTTTTGTAAGCGTCCCATAGTCAACAGCGGATAATACTTTAAAAACCACCTGTTAAGACGCATACCATCATCAGTTTCTTTTACTTTTACAATTTCAACGCCAGCCATTAACGTCCTCCTTTTTTCTTATTTATCGGCTTACCGATAGTCCTCGGAACATACGGCTTAGGAGTTTTGGTTGAATAAACAGGATGTTCATACCTTGGTAAATAGTGAAACGGGAAGGTTAAGTCTCCTAAATCTTTGTATGCATTTTTTATACCCAAATTATATACTTCACACTCTATTGCTTCTGCCGTATCCAGTAATAAAATACCTTTTTGTTCTTCTTTCATTCTATCGCTTAATTGCTTATCAACTTTTGAAACTATTTCTATTTCATAGCCATGCGCCATAATATTATCTTTCATTTCTTGACTTAGCTTTTCATAAGTTTTTTCAGAAACGATTACTTTTCTTGCTTCACTATTTTCGCTCATTTTTTGCCTGCTTTTCTTTGCGTAAATTATCAAAATATTCTATCCGTTTTTTAATTTCTCGTTCAAAACCACGCTCAACCGGATAATAAAGTTTGGTTCGCTTAATTCCGTCAGGGAAATAGTTCTGTCCGGAAAAACCGTCTTCTAAATCTTGGTCATAAATATATCCTTCTTTATATCCCAATTGTTTCATCAATTTTGTCGGAGCATTCAAAATATGTTTGGGAGGCATCAAAGACCCTGTTTGTTTAGCTAAATCAAAAGCTTTATGCATTGCTTTATAAACTCCCGCGGACTTTGGTGCAGTTGCTAAATATGCCGTAAGTTGCATTATAGCCAATTCTCCCTCCGGAGAACCCAAGCGTTCATAAACCTCGGCGCACGAAAGAGCTTGCGTTACGGCGTTAGGATCTGCCAAAGACACATCTTCAACCGAAAACCTGATTAAGCGCCGTAATATATATCTCGGATCTTCCCCCGACGAGAGCATTCTTGCTACCCAATATAATGCGGCATCGACATCTGAACCTCTTAAAGATTTATGCACAGCCGAAATCAGATTATAATGCCCGTCACGCCCTTTATCATAAACAGGAGCACGAGAGCGAATAATGTTAACTATGCTATCTTTATCGAAGATTTCCCCATCTTTTGCATAAGCCCATACACTTTCTGCTAAATTTAAGATATAACGACCATCACCATCAGCCGTATCTTTCATAAAACTTCTAGCCTCTTCATCAACCGGAAGCTTTTTACCCAATGTTTTTTCTGCTCGTTGAAGTAAAATTTCAAAATCATCTGCATTAAGCCTATTAAGCACAAAAACTTGGCATCTTGATAATAAAGCGGCATTTAGCTCAAATGATGGATTTTCCGTTGTTGCGCCAACTAACACCACCGTTCCGTCTTCAACATAAGGCAAAAAACCATCTTGTTGTGATTTATTAAACCTGTGTATCTCATCAACAAACAGCAAAGTCCCTTTACCTTGTGTTGCTCTTCTGTCTTTTGCATATTGAAAAACCCGTTTCAAATCAGAAACGCCGGAAAATACAGCCGAAATTTGCTCAAAATATAAGTTTGTATGCTCTGCGATAAGCCTTGCTATTGTTGTTTTACCGCATCCCGGAGGTCCCCACAAAATAAAGGATGTAATTTTTTTGGAAGAAAGCATCCTTCCTATAGGGGCATCGGCGCCAACAATATGATCTTGCCCCACAACTTCCATCAAAGTTTGAGGGCGCAATCTGTCTGCTAAAGGTCTTTTAACCTGATTTGAAAATAACGTTTCTTCCATTTTTATTTCACAAAAGTTATATTAACGTGAATATATCACATTTTTTACGCTCAACAATGTTTATTTTTATTTTGTTCAATAATGTTTGGTAAAAACTTATAAAAAATCTGCACATCACCGTGTACACATTAACAATACAGACATTTTACGAATTTGGTAACACAGATACAAACAACTCTGTGGTAACACCGGATGTAGCTGAAACTGATAAAAACAATTGCTGAAATAAAAGCAAATGATATATATACAAGGTAAACAACTGGAGGAAACGTTATGGATAATTTATTATAATGTAAAATTTATTAACCTCTTTGGTTTTGACCTTTAGAATAAGCAAACGTCGGAATTTCTTTCATCTTATTTTTTAACATTTCTTCTTTTTTTCTTTTCAAATATTCTTCTTTTTCACGCATAATTTGCTTTTGTTTTTCTATAGCCGAATAATCTGTTATATCAACATTTCTGTCCGTTTTATCATTATCTGATTGTTGCGCTTTATCACCTAAAAGTGCACGTTTTCTCTCTTCAATAATCTTTCTTACTTCGTTGTTATGCTCTTTTGCAATATTTTCTTGTTTTTCATCATGTTCTTGATGAAATTTTTGAAAAATTTCTTCATCTTTCGGTTCCGGCTTCTTAATAACCGCACCATAAATTTGTTTTCCGATTTTTAACAGTTCTTTTATCGTTATACCGGGATGCTTTGACAGATCCCAAACACCGATAGTTCCTCTACTATCAAAAAAGGCAGTAAAATCAATCCCTTTGAACTTATTTTTTTTCTTATTTTTAGGAGCTAAAATCTTTTTTAATTCAAGTGGTGTCGGCATACGGCCCAATGCTTGCGCAATTTGCTCGGGAGATATGATACATTCGCTTAAATCCCACTCAAAAATATTAACACCGGTAAAATCAACTCCCGTAAAATCCACTCCTCTTAAATTTACCTGACTTAAATCTATTCTCGTAAAATCAAGCATAGTCAGATTCATACGGGCCAAATTAAGTTTATGAGGATAATAAACAGCCAAATATTCTACCAAAGCCTGCAGCTCTTCCAATGCCATATTATCCATTTCAACATCTAACAAAATTGCATCTTGGATATCGGCATTTACAAGAACGACACCGTTCATTTTGGCGCCTGTAAAGTTTGTCCCTTTTAATTTTGCACTGGTAAAGACAGCTCCGTTCAAGTTAGCACCGGACAAATCTGCTCCGGATAAGTCTGCCGCCGTAAAGTCTGCCCCTTCTAAGTCTGCATTTGTGAAATCTACTTCTTTGAGATCTGATGATGAAAAGTTGGCATTTTTAAGTGTTTCACCGGCATATTTACCGCCTCGTAAAACTTTTCCGCTAAAATTAAAATCTGTTTGCGACAATTGTACTCGACCTGAATAATGAGAATTCATTGTATTGGTAGCGCTAGATATTGCTTGCCATGAAAAGCTTTTATTTAAAACACTTTTGGCACTTTGCTCTTGTTGATTTCGAGCTTCTTTTACTTTATCTAGCATGCTGCTGATATTGAATTTTTTCTCATCATTATCATACATAGCTTAACCTCTTAAACTCCACTTTGTCTATATTATATTAAATTTTATTTTTTTACAAATAAAATAATCAAGTTTTCTTATCTTTTGCTATAAGCCACACGCCAAAAATTCCGGGCAAACAAAACAATGACGATACCGCAAAAAACATCTCCCAAGAAACACTTTGCGCCAAGAATCCGCTGGTGGCGGAAAACAAATCTCTTGCCAAACTCATCACAGAAGATAACAAAGCATATTGTGTTGCCGTATACATAACATTACAAAGCGATGATACAAATGCCACTAACGCTGTTGTTGCCATACCCGATGTAAAATTTTCAAGAGCTATAATAACAGTCAACAGATCCGTATTATAACCAACCATAGCCTGAACAGAAAAGAACATTGTAGTAATTCCTTGCAAAAATCCGCAAATATAAAGACCTTTTAGAATCCCCGTTTTCTTTAGCATCAAACCACCAGCCAATCCACCTAAAATTGCAGCAATCATGCCATAAATTTTAGTAATATACGCAATCTCAAGTTTTGAAAACCCCATATCAGCATAAAATGGCAAATACATTGGAGCAACATATGCATCTCCCATGCGATAAAAGAAGATTAAAAATAAAATTAAATACCATCTTTTGTTTTGTAAAAAATCTTTAAATGGCGCGGCCACCGAATCTTTCAAAAATGTTTTTAATGTTGTTTTATCATTTGCCTTATCATATATAAAATCGGTATTAGCTTCTTTAATTAAAAGCACTGTTACAAATCCTACAAGCGAACCTAATGACATCAGAAAATAAACAAAATTCCAATTTAAATATTCTGCCAAGCATAAAGCTCCGGCTCCGGAAAAAATAAGTCCTAAACGATATCCCAAAACAAACACAGCCGCCCCTGCTGCCTGATTTTCAGGACAATCTTTATAACATTCTACTCTGTACGCATCTAAAACTATATCAAGTGTGGCTGAAGAAAAACTTACCAAAACGGAAAACAAAAGCATCAAACTCTTACTACTTAACGGATTAACCGATGACATACCCAAAAGTGATAAAAAAACCAAAACTTGCATTAAAAAAGCCCAACTTCTGCGTCTTCCCATATGCCATAACAGAGGAATTTTTATCTTATCAACCAAAGGCGACCACACCCATTTGAAAGAGTATGGAATTTTAACCAAAGAAAACGCTCCTATGGCAACAAGAGTAAATCCGGCCTCTTTCAACCACAAACTTAGAGTAGAAAAAACAAGTAAAAAAGGGAAACCGCTTGCAAAACCTAGAGCAGTTAATACAAGGGCCTTTTTATTCCAATATAATTTGGCACTATTTTTTAAGCTTTTTATCATATATAAAATTAAACACCGAAGTATTTTAATTTTAAGTTAAAAGATTTTATTTATTTGAAAGATTATCGTTCTATTTGTTTTAGAGCAATATTCAAAAATTCTTTTTCATTGCTTTTTTCTTCTCTTCTACATGTCATAACAACTACACTATGAGGATTTATATGATAAATATTTCCAGGTTTATAATCATTATTATCTTCATAAGCAGAATCTTTTGATGTATCAAACACAATCGCCCAAGCGCCTTTATGTGGTGTCGGAGGGAGTTGAACAGCAATTGTTCCATCCACATTTCCGGAAGCCATAACAAAAAAATCATCATCAAAACGCTTTCCTGTTTTATCTTGTCCGTTTAAGACATATCCTAAAAATCTGTTATATTGAAAATTCCAATCGCCTTGTTGCATAGGTTCTCCATTTGTATTCACCCATTCCCAAGCAGGCTTACCATTTGGCATAATTTCTGCACTAGCTCCCTCAATATTGCTAAAAGCAGGATGATTTTGGCGAAAACTATTTACTTTTCGTTCAAAAAGATACCTATCTTTTTGTTCAGGGGTTAACTCTTTCCATTTAATCGGAAAAGGTCTGGCATATCCGTTATTATTACCGTTTTGCGAATGCCATATTTCGTCACCGCTTAAAGATAGAGGAACTCCTCTTGCCAATGTATTTAACGCATGTGCTGATTTTGTTTTGGTAAGACGTTCTTTATCATCTCTTGATGGACTATAGCTGTTATCATTTGTTCCATCTCTGTTATTTTCATTGTTTTCATAATTGTTTTTCTCGTGATACGTTGCCCAATCGTACCCCGTTGCCCCATCATGTTTTGTAAATATATTAATTTTTCCTGGGACATTGCCACCAGCCATATAAAACGCCAAACTTCCTATCTGCCCATGCTCACCTCTAAGAAACTTTCTTAAAGCATGTTCATGTTTATCATTCCACTCATGAATATTATGCATTTGACCTAAAAAATATCCTCCGGTTGCACTCCATGGTTCGCCACTCATTTTTGCACCTGTTTTATCAGCAACCTCTTGAACAATTTTAATAAAACTGCCATTTGCATCAAATTGTAAATTATTATCTAAAGCGCAATCACCGGCCAAATCGAAACGAAAAGCATCTATTCCACACACTTTAGCATAAAACATCAAACTATCTTTTATAAGCTTTTCACCTTGCTTACTGTTCGGATTAAACCCATTGCCACAACCGGTAGTATTCACAAAGCTTACCCCATCATGAGGACTAAACCTGTAGTAACTATCAGCATCTAATCCTTTATAAGATAGTAAAAAACGATCATGACCGGATTCTCCGGTATGATTATAAACAACATCTAAACAAACCTCTATACCTGCTTTATGCATATCATTTATCACTTGCAATAAATCATCAATTCTTCCGTATCTCGGATCTATTGCATGATGATTGATAGGGTTATATCCCCATTGGTCTAAAAGCCCCTTTTCTTGCAACAAATGCATATCAGCCATTGTAGGCGTTAACGGCATTAATTCAATTTGATTATAGCTTAAATCTTTAAAATACTCTACCGAATCACTCAAAGCGGATAATTTACCACGCTTTATTTCTTCTATAATCGGATTTTGCGCCGAAAAATTACCTACATTTAGTTCATAAATGTGAGTTTTGGCCCAATCAATATGAGGTTTTTTATATAAATACGGATACTTCTTCTCCAAAGTTTCTCTATCAAAAAAACGAACAACACTTTTAGGTGCAACAGATGCCGAATCTAAGTCATTATGGCCGAGTAATATTTGCTTATCTTCAGTTGAAATATCATGTAAACTTTTTGTAACTTCGAATGCATACGGATCAACAAGCAGTTTTTGCGGATTAAAAAAACGACGTTTGGAAGGATTATATTCTCCATAAGTTCTGTAGCCATATTTTTGACCTTCTTTTATATCGTTTGCAAAAAAATGCCAATTCCCGTTTTCATCTTTTTCCATTTCAACGCGAGTTTCAACTTGTTCGTTTTCCGAAAAAAGACATAGTTCAACTTTTACGGCATCAGGAGAATGTATGCAAAACTCAACTTTTTCATCAACTTTACGCACTCCTTGAAAGTCAGTATTATCCATTTTTCACCTACTACAGAATATATTATTTACATATTCAATTGTACCAATAATGGAAACAAAATTCAATTAAGAAAAGCCATTATCCTACAAGAAATTACATTTATTAATATTTTTTAATTGAAATAAAAATGGTGCCGATTAAGGGATTTGAACCCCCGACCCACGCATTACGAATGCGTTGCTCTACCAACTGAGCTAAATCGGCACACTTATTTCGTAATGCCACAAACATACTCAAAAAGCAAGCATTATTTTTGTTTTAAAAATTTTATGTAAATTTTAGCTGTTATGTAAAACAATTTTACAAAATACCAACAAACAGAAAATAAATTTTCCATCCACTTACACAAGGTTAATAGTGGGGTTAAAAAGCTTTTAAGATGTTTATCTATTTTTTCTATAAAATACTCTACTTGCCGATTTTGCATCCATACATAGTAAAAAGGTATATCTAATCTACTATCGCAATATTTTTTATAATCAAACAAAAAATCAGAATAACGATAAACCCCATTTAACCAATTATTTCTCAGTATATTAATACTTTTTGATACAAATCTATATTGTTTTTTTTGAATATATGCTCCGCATTCTTTATAACCGCACACAACCACATTTGACGCAAACACTCGACGCGAAAAATCCATTTGCTCCGGTTTTATATCTTGCAACGAGTTCATACGAGCTTTTTCAAAAAAATTACCGAAAAAAGTGGTTGCAAAATATTGTTCCGGAGAAAAACGCCAAGTTACATTCGGATCAAAAATCTTTTGTTTTCTGTTTTTTGCATTCTTAAAAAAATGTGTATATTGAGGCTCTTGAGTTAAAGGAATATCCGTAAAATATGCTTTTATATCCTCAGTCAAACCAAAACACATCCAATCACTTAAGTAAAATGGAGTTTGAAGATAATATTTATTATCTAAATATTCAAATTTTCTGCTCCATAAACTATAAAACAAAACACGTTGTTTAAAAACCTTATACTCTTGCTCTCGATGTGGAAATTTTGCGCCAATATCAAACAATATTTTATCATTATCAAAAAACATATCAGAACGAATTTTTAAACAATATTTTCTTGATACCTTTTCTAATCCGGCGTTTGTTGTCGTTAAAATCCGATTAATATTATTATACATATTTCCGCTTAAAAGGGTTGCCTTAGGATCAACAGATGTTACCAAAACATCAAAGTCAAGCCCTGAAACATTTTCATTTTCATATGTTGAAAAAATAATTTCTGCACCGGGAAAATTTTTTCTCAAACTTTTTAAGCATTTAGCTGTATGTCTTTTCACATTAGGCCCTTGTACCACTACAGAAATATCACCAGATTTAATTTTTTGCATTATTTATCCTTTGAATTTCTTTGGTAATCAATAATCTCTGCCAAACCATCACTAAGATTTGTTTTAGCAACATAATCAAATTCTTTTGCAACTTTTGTTCCGTCACCCAAACAATTTTTAAAAACTTCTTTTTTAATTCTGTCTCGTCTTAAATTATAATTTTTATTAAATAAATTTGTATATTTATCCCAAAAAGCATTAGAATCTCCCTCATTATAGATAAAGTCTTTACCCAAAATTTTATAAACAGTTTGTGCTATATCCATCGCACTATATGCATTTGAAGTTGCTAAGTTGAAAATTTCAGCTTGATACTTTTGATCAGATAACGCCATTTTATATAAATATTGCAACAAATCTTGCACATAAATATAATCTCTTTTACAATCTTGAGTATTGTAAATTGTCGGCACATTATCGCTTAAAGCTTCCTTAATTATGTAGCTTGTAAACGGAGGATATTTTCGTTTAAAATCTTGATGCGGACCAAAAACATTAAAAAACCTACAAATTACAATATCCATATCATAGTTTTGCGCATATGATTTACATATTTGTTCGGCGCAATATTTTGAAGTTGCATAAATTAAATTCGGAGAAACCATGTCAGTTTCTTTATGACATTTATTACTGTCATTATTTTCATAAACTGCCGAAGTTGATGCAAAAATAATCTTTTTAACATTGGAACTTCTGCAAGCATCTAAAACATTTGCCACCCCCGAAACATTTACATCAAACGCTTTATAAGGATTTGCTTCACATTCAGGCAAAGCTGATATACCTGCAAAATGGTATAAAACATCAACACCTTGGAGATATTTGGCAAAATTTTTATCTCTTATATCTGCTTTAATAAAATTATTTTTTAATATTTCATTATCTTCAAAATTATCTCTATAACCATATTCTAAATTGTCCAGCAAGATAACATCTGCTCCTTGTTGCAACATAAATTTTCCAAATTCAGAACCTATAAAACCGGCGCCTCCGGTAATTAAAATCTTCATTACATTCTCCTTATAAATAATCTTTAACATCACAATTGCGCGGCAAACTTATTGCAACTGCAGACGGATACGGATTTGTCGGAGCAAAATCGTTTATAATCACTCTTGTAGCATGGTTTAACCCCATCAATATGGCATAAGGAAAAATCTTATTATCATGTAACATGGAAATAAGCTTCTGACGATATTCTTCCGTTCTGGAGGTTGTAATGATAATTTGCGCTCCGTTTTCTTGTAAAGTTCGTAATGCTTGAACATTTTCTTCAAGCAATTTATTGTTATTGTTCCAATTAACTGAACCATATTTTCCTGAATTTTTCAAAATTACGCCATCTACATCTACAAAATATGTTTGATATCGTTTTTGTGTCTGCTGCCATTCGTGTAATGTTCCCCAATCTTCAAAAGATTTGGCCATGATTGCCGTAAAAATCACATTTTTTTGAGTCAGCATATAAGATATTATATGGCTAACATACATTTCTCCGCTAACATCTTTTTGTTCCAGATATTCATACGTTTGTATAAAATCATTTGTATTTTCAAACATATAAACTCCAAGACAAATATATTTTGAAACAACTTGTTTTTCAATTATATCTTGTATGATATTTTGCTCATTTAAAATTAAAAAACTTTTAGCCGGAATATTGGCAACATTCGGATGTTTATTAAGATCAAAACCTACTATGGCATTCCGAATTTTAGAGGGCATATCAAAAGTAACTTTATTGTCAGCATCTTTTACAATAAAAGCCCCTTTCACATTCATTTTTTTTAAGGTCAAATAAACTGTTTGTGCTGCACTTTGTGTAAAATCATCAAGCAAGCAAATTTCAACTTTACTATTATTTTGAAATACTTGTTTCAAAATAAGCTCTGCTTCATACTTTTCGTCATGATGCCGGACAATAGTTATTATTATACGTTTGAACGCATCTAAATTTATTCCTTCCAAAGATTTTTCTATCATTAGTTTTCCATCGGGATGCGTTAACATCCATTTAGGTTTCATATTAGGGAAACGGCTTGATTTTCCGGCCGCCGGTATAATCAACGTACACATTTTAATTATTCTCCATTTGATTAATATTACTCATAACTTTATTTAAGGCTGATTTTAAAAATTTAGCTGTATGCTCATCTCTTGTGTATGGAATGATACGCAAAATATTTAATAACAATATATGATAAATAGAGAGTATATTAGCATCTGCATTTTCATATTCGCTTATATTTTCAAGCAATGCTTCTTTTGCCACAGCAAGACGCATTGCCAAATTAAAATCTATTTTTTGATAGCGATATGACCAATACAATTCTAAATCTTGTAATAATTTTGCCACATCTATCATCCACGAATTATAAAAAGAATCTAAAAAATCTATCAGATATATTTGTTTATTCTCATCTAATATAATATTTTCCAAAGTTAAATCACCACAACAATAACTAAACGGAATATTTGAAAAATCAAATTGTTCCAATTTTGCAACTGCATCTAAAGCCTCTGTATCACATGGCCGAAGCTGTTGTGTTATTTGAGATATTTTTTTCTTAAAAATTTTATCGGTATCAGGAAGAATTTTTGAGTTTTCGACCGGTAATGATTTAAACAACAATGAAATAAGAGAATTTATTTCTTTTATTTTAATATGAGACATATATTCCGATAGCGTTATTCCATTCAAAAACTCCATATCAAAATAAAACAATCCGTTTTCATGACCACAGTGTAATACACGCGGTACTTTTATTTCATCAGAAATAAATTTTCTTTGCTTAATATATTGTTTTTTCAGACGCATATTATAAGAAGTGCTACCGGAATCTTTTCTTAAAAACAAGATGTCATCTTGTCTGTATAAGTTTAAGCCACAACCGGAATGTCCGGATAATGATTTTACAAACTCAATATTTTGCATAACTATTTCCTATCGAAACATCAATATTAAAAAAATTAAAAAAACAGACATCTAATGAAAAAATATTTTTTTTAATAAGGCCTAAAATATGCAATTTGAATTTCGTCGGAGAAATCTTTAAGGATATATATCTGCGACGTTTTTCTTTGCCTCTTATAATTTCAAAATCACGATTAAAAAAGAAAAATAAAGCTAATGTCGAAATACCTCCTTGCGCCAATATATTTGTAATCAAGCTCTCAGGTGTCCACATTTTGTTGCTAAAATTTTCAAACTTGACTATCTTAAATTTATTTACAATCAAATCCATATTATCAGGTGTAGCCATATATAAAACATCGCTCATAATATCGGTAACAAAAGCATTTGAACTACCTTTTTTTAGGGCGTTTGAAACACAAAAACGAGCCGGATAATCAATAACTTTTTCACTTTGATTAATTATTTCTACCAAATCTATATCCGATTTTAAATAGATATCAGGTCTTATCATTATAACCATATCATATTTAATATGATTTTTTTTTGCATATTGTCGCCTTAGTTCATTTACCTTAATTTGAGATTGAAGCATAAAATTCATACCTGCAGATGATATATTTTTTTCTCCATTATTTTGTAAACAAGGTATCAATTTGTCATTTTTAGGTAATATTTGCTTTTCTACAACTTCCATTTTAGGATTATATATTTTTTCTATCTTTTTAATAATATCTTCATTAACTGAACGAATCTCAGATTTTGCATTATGCCATGTTTGTGTACAATGCTCAGTATCAGACCATGTATGCATAAATACATCACAGTCATATTTTGATAATATATGTTTTTGAACACTATGGGCACATTTTTCAAAAGTTCTTAAATGCCCGAAAAATTGTACTGCTATTTTTGGACTTTTTTTCATACTGATTCACCTATACTAATGTATTATTTTAAAAATACAACTTTTAGATAGGATTGATTTTTTCTTTTTCAATAGCAAATATTATTTTTTATATAAAAAAACCCGCTCATTTTATGGCGGGTATTTTCTTTATTCTTCCTTATGGGCGTAAAATTGTGTTTCTGAAGCAACTTTATCACCATGGTGAATAACAACCTGTTGAAATGGAATTTCAATTTTTTCTTCAATAAACCTTTTATTTATTTCATACCTCAATTCACTTGGTATACTCCATCCTTCCCATATATTGTTTGAGTAACATCTGAGCTCAAATTCTAACGAATTAGCTCCAAAATCTTGAAATAAAACATATGGTGCCGGATTTTTTAAAACATATTTGTGTTTTTTTGCACATTCCAACAATATTTCTGTAACCTTTTTAACATCGCTTCCGTAAGCTACACCTACTTTAACAGATTTTCTTGTCCGGTTATCATCATGCGTCAAATTAATGATAGAAGAAGATAATAATGTAGCATTTGGAATGATAACGCTTGTTTTATTAAAAGTTTCAAGTTCAGTTGAACGAATATTTATCTGCTTAATTGTTCCTTCTTGATTATCCAAAATAACCCAATCCCCAACTTTGAATGGGCGCTCAAACAAAATAATGATACCTGATACAAAGTTATTTATCACATTTTGCAAACCAAAACCTATACCAACAGATAAAGCACCTGCAATCACTGCCAGATTTGTTAAATCGGCTCCCATCACTATAATAGCTAACAGAACAGATATGATAAATCCTACAAAACCTATACCGGATGATAAAGAATGTTTAATACCGTCATCAATATTAAGTTTTGCAAAAACATTATTGGTTAAATGATTTTTTGCTATTTTTATAACAGCAAGAGAACCGAAAAACACCACTATTCCAAGCACAATTGCAATTAAAGAAATTTGTACTCCGCCAACTTTAAATCCAAACAAGATTTTTTTGGTTATATGAATAATAAAATCGCCCGAAAGTCCCCACAAATTTAAGATAGTAAAAATAAATAACAATGCAATAAACGGATTTAATATCAAATTTAAGCCAAAATTCACGCTTGAGAGTACTTTACGTCTGATTTTAAATGTTTTACCCCAAAAACCTAACAACAATATACGTCGTAATATTTCTGAAAGTAAACGATGTATGATGAAAAATACGCATGAAATAATTGCTGTTATGATTATACGATTTAATATATATGCAGAAAGATCCGGATATCCGAATAAAGATATTCCAAAAGTTGTCAAACAAATAAAAGCCGTAGTAAAAATAATTTTTGCAGCATTATTTAATTTTTCATCATCTGTTATTTCTGTTGCATTATTTTGAGAACTTTTATCTTCATAATCACCAAAAATTTTACTTATTAATAAAACAATCACAAACGATTTTATAGCACAAGCTATAGATGTTAATATATTAAGTAATATTTGCTCATATCCTGAAACTATCGCTATGTGTTCCAAAAATGATATTACGCCTATCAATAGAATACTTAAATATAAAGTTTTGACAATTTCCACAGCTTTTGGTGTAGATACTCGTAATAAGCGCCATTTTTCATTATATGGAGTAAAAGTAACTCTTGCAATCACACGCGCCCAAATCACATACAAGAGATAAAAAAGAGCACTATTTAATACTTTTCCAAACAACCCAATTGTAAAGACTTTTGTACCTATCAACCATAACAAAAAACTACCTATTATCATGGATGGAATAACACCATATGCAACAGATACAAAAACAGCTGCCAACAGTTTCTGACCATAACGCGGATTTTCAATATCAGCCCTATAACCGAATTTATTCATGATAAAGCGCCTAAGAAAAAGTCCTATCCAAAAAGCTCCCATCAAAATAAAGAAAATCGGAATAAAATAGTTTAACACATAATTTTTAGCTTGAGCATTCAAATCATTTTTATACCAAATTACAGGTGATTTAACTATATCCCAAAAAAAGACGACTAAAGACTTAATACCTAAAAAGAAATTTTGCGGTTCGATTAAAGCAAATTGTTTATTTACCAAAGATCCTATAAGTTTTTGATTTCTAAAATTTAATATCAGAATATTAATTTCATCAATTTTTAACTGTAAAATGTCTGCTTCTGCAATTCGGCTCTTAAAAATGGCAACTTGATTTTTAAATTCTTTGCGTTTTCTTGCCATCTCATCAATTTCTTCCGCTCCGTCCTGAGGTTCTTCCCCTAATGCATCAAGCTGCTTTTGCGCTATTTTTAATTCTTTTTCATTTTCCTTTTTAGTTATTTGCAAAACATTTGTTAAATCAGCTAAAAAAGTAGAATTTTCTTCCAATTTATCAGTTGTATGATCTCCACTCTTTAAGTTTTTTTCAATCTTATCCAATTTTTCAGAAAGTTGTGTAAACTCAAAAGGTATAGATGCATTTTGAGCTTGTACAAATGCAATTTGCATATTCAAAAGGAAACAAATTAAAACGATCTTAAAGAGCTTTAGCATATCTTCTTCTCCTATTTTTTAAGCAAAAGTTTTGTTACATTAAAAGCATTCTTTGCAATTCCGGCACGCAAATTATCTGCCACAACCCAAAAAGAAAATCCGTTTTCAACCGACAAATCCTGTCTTAAACGACTTACGTAAATATCATTTTCTCCTTGTACATCATTAAGACTTACATAGCCACCATCAACTTGCTTATCAAAAACCACTACACCTTCTGTTTGGCTCATCAAATCTTTTACATTATCTACATCAACTTCTTCAAAGCATTCAGCATTAACAAACATTCCAGCTCCTATAAAGGCCGGCACAAAGGCACAGTTAGCATGAATTTTCATATTTCCACCCAAAACTTTTTTAATTTGAGCATTTATTTCCCATTCAACCTTGGTTTCTTCACCGATAAATTCACCTACTTGAGGCAAGACATTAAAAGCTATTTGCTTTTTAAATATACTTTCATCATCTACCAAACTCGTATTCATAAAAATTTTGCGTGTTTGGTTAAACAGTTCATCCATTGCCTCTTTGCCATATACCGAAGTTGAAATATATGTACTAACCGTCAATTTGGTTAAACTCAATTCTTGGTTTACTTTTGATAAAGGTTGTAATATTTGAGTTACAAATGCTGACGGAATGGAAACCACATTCTTTTTTGCATCAGCAATTGCAAAATCATTAACCCCTGATACAATCATGGGCACATCCATGTCAGAAAATGTTGAGCCTGAACAATCGATAATTTTAATACCTTTGGAATAGGCTTTAGGCAAATATTGTTTAGTAAGCTCTTCTGATGTTGCAAAAATAACCAAATCTACATTAGAAAAATCAAAATCATCTAAATTATAAACATCTAAATCGACATCTTCGCCATATGAAACCATTGTTCCAAGCGGAGCTTTAGGTTCTAAAGCAATAATATCTTTTGCGTTAAATCCGTCTTCTTCAAAAAAGCTCAAAATTTCACGTCCTACACTCTCCATAATACCTGCAATAGCAATTTTAGTCATATCTTAATCCTTTACTTAAATTATTTAGTTTCTTCTATCATTAATTTATTTAAAAACAATAAAAAATCTTTTTTAGGCCCTTTCATATTTATGACGTTTTTTTCTTTTTTTCAAAAAAATAAAAAATTATATTGATTTTACATTATTTTTGATGTAACACAAATGGTGTGTTACTACTTTTAGTTGTGTTTTATTGGAGATTTATTTATGACAAAGTTAACAAATCGCGTAATTTCAATTTTTGATCGGAAAACCAGTATGCGTCTTGCCAATCCTGAGTGGCTGGCAATTGATGATATATGCCATCGTGAACATATTAAGCGTAAAAAATTATTTGAACTTATAGCCGCTAACAAAGATCCTAAAATAGGCTTTACATGCTCAGTAAGGTTGTTTGCCATAACATACATGCATTCTCTTATTTCTGAGCAAAACCTATATAAAAGTAGCCAACTAAAAACTGTAAATTCAGACTTCAGCAATATTCTCAATACTATTCACTTAATGTCTTAATCCTTAGTTGTATTGAAATAACAGAACAGAAAGTATAGTTATAAAAGGAGAGGAGTAAAAAATGATAAAACTTATTACTTTTATAACTTTACTTTCAACATCTGCTTATGCTCAAACTCCGACAATAGTTTACGGAGCTTCCGAATTACCAGATAAAACGCATGACAGTGTTATTTTAGCGCAACCTGAAAATGCACCGAATCCACTAGGAAATCCGATAGTAGTACCTGAAAATGTTTACAGTACGGGAAACACAACATCCGGACAAATTTCTTTAGAAAACAACTGTTTACAAAAAAACGATAAATCATTTTCCATACAACAAACATCTGAACAAAACCCACCGGCTTTTTCTGAAACACCTCAAGAACTTAAAAACAAAATTGAAAATACATTATATCAAGGCGGAGACAGAATTTATGATATTCAATCATACCCGATTAATGATATAAAAGAGATAACTGAACCTAACATCCAACCGACTATTACCACTTATCCTGAATACTAAATTCTTTCATATTCAAAAAACACCGGTTTTCTTCCTTCTCTTATTGCTTTTTGTTGATATTTTGTTTCCACCCAATCAAGTGGGGGTTTACGCCAATCATCAGAACATTTTGCTGTCCATCTGAAAGATGAACATTCACTCATTTTTCTCAATGTCCATGATTTATAAACCTTATGGTCAGTTGCTATTCTTAAAACACCACCTTTTTTAATTATGCGAGCAAGCTCTTTCAAATTATCCGGATTAACGAATCGGCGGTCAGCATGCCTTTTTTTAGGCCATGGATCAGGAAATAGTAAAAAGACTCTATCTACAAATCCATCAGGAATTTTATTAAACAACAATCTTGCATCATCGTCAAAAACTCTGATATTATCTTTTCTTCCTTCCAACAACTCAATTTTTTCAGGTATATTCTGCCCATGTTTAACACCTGTAATAAGAGTTAATAAATTAGCCACACCATTTTGAAAAACTTCTATTCCGATAAATCCTATATTAGGACAATTTGCTGCCTGTCCTGCTAAGTGAACACCATCGCCAAAACCAATTTCCAAATTAATTTTATCTACTTCACATCCGAACAATGTTTTTTTATCAAAACATGTGTTTTCATTAATCCTAATTAACGGCAAAAAACGATCTAATAAAATATTTTTTGTTTTACGAATTGTACGCCCTTTGCGACGTCCGAAAAATTTTGGTTGTTTTATAGTTTCCTGCATAAAAAATGTCCTCATAAAATTTTATTGAGAACATTTTTAGCTTATATTTATTTAATATTCAAGATTTATTCATCGGATATTTTAGAACTTGTTTTAGATAAAGATACTATAAGATCGAAAAGCTGTTTAGCAAGTGCTCTATTGGTTATCCTATAATACGCTCTTACAAGCTCCATTGTTTCTTGCTTTTTCATCGGATCCATATCTATTTTATCAACATCTTCGTTAAGCATATAAACACCTTCACCTTCTGACATATTTTGCATCATAGGGCTTTGGCTTTCTATATCTTTATCCATATCTTCAAAGAAAAAATCCATCGGGACATCTAAAACCTTACTGATATCCCATAGACGACTTGCGCCTACTCTGTTACATCCTTTTTCATATTTTTGTACTTGCTGAAAAGTAAGGCCCAATTTTTTAGCCATATATTGTTGACTATATCCCAATAACGTACGACGTAAACGTATTCTATTCCCTACATGCACATCTACAGGATTTGGCGCTCCTGTGGTAGAACGTGTAAATGGAAGTAAATCAATATCATAACTCATAGTTCAAGTCCTTTCTATAATACCTGATGGCTATATAACATAATATACCGTTCAAGTCAATTATTATTTTGTATTTTGGCAGACTTACAACTTTTTGTTGTAGCATCATCATTAAACATAACTTTCCTAACCTTGTCATATTTGATAGCATATATAGCGAATTGACAGATAAATAAAATAAGTGTATACTATTAATAACTTGATAAGTTGTAGGAGAGATAAATATGGCTGAAGAAAATAATAGTACAAAACAATTAGAGGCACTGAAAAAAAGCGGTAGAGCACACACTAAATATGCACAAAAATTAATTATAGCTGCGACTCTTACTGCGACTCCGCTTACAGTTCAAGCAAATGCACAGCAACAACCAGACAATACTTTTAATCAAGAAACTAAAACCATATATACAGATGCTCCGATAGTTACAGAAAGTAAGATAGCTGAGACCACAAAAAACGGAAACATTCAATCCACAGTACATTTTGAACAAAGAACTACTGTTAATGGACATACTTTAATATCATGGGAAGATGCCATAAGTGATGACAAAAATAATCTACAAAACCTAGAAAGCGGAATAACTCTACAAACTCCTGATGGGCAAAATTATGATATATCCGCTTTGCAACCTCATATTGACGCTGCTTTTGAAGCTAGCCTTAATAATAGCGAGAGAGCTCCAGCTGTAGATGGTATGAAACAGACTTTAGCAAGCATGCCACTACCTCAAGAAGTTCAAGAAGCCGCCGTTAGTTGTGCCACTATATCTGTAGAAAATATCGCACAACGTGCAAAAGGCGAAAAAGAAATAAACGCCGAAGTAGATTCGCGAACAACAACACAAAAAGCAGTATCAGGGCCTGATATTGCTATATTGCAGCAAATGCAAAAACGTTCATACTAAAACACCTTGACAGGTGTTTTTTTATACCTTTTGTTTTTATTATTTTCTTATTTTTTGTTCAGATATGTTCGACAACAGGTTGTTATCAACATTAAAAACATAATACATAATATGAAATATTTTCCGAAAATATTATATATTGTTTTAATAGCTGCTTTTTTCGGCAAATAAACATCAGAATAATTTTTCTCATTTAACTTTATCTGATTAATTATTTTTCCTACAGGGCTGATAACAGCACTTATTCCGGAATTTGCACTTCTAACAATGGTTATTCCCTCTTCAACTGCTCGCATTTTAGCAGACACCAAATGTTGATACGGTCCCGAACTGTTTCCATACCATCCGTCATTTGTTAAAACCACCAGCCAATCTGGTTTATTATTGCGATTTATCACCTCATCCGGAAAAATAATTTCATAACATATCAATGCTGCAAAAACAGGATAATTTTCTATGGTAATATTCTTATATTTTTTACCTTGTGCAAAATCAGAAACATTACTGGCTATAGGTTGCATCCAATCCGGGATATATTTTCTAAATGGTAAATATTCTCCAAAAGGAACTAAATGGCTTTTATCATAAAATGCTTTTATATCTACATTTTTATCTAAAACATACATTGAATTATATGGTTTATATATATCATCTTTTATATCAAAACGAACTAATCCCGTAATTAGGTATCCGTTTTTAGGAATAGCTCTTTTTATCATCTCACGATATTTTGAGTTGTATTCAACATTAAAAGGAAGAGCTGTTTCACCCCAAACCACAAAATCTACAGTATCTAACCCGTCTTGTGCACTTAAATCTATATATTGTTTGAAGTTGTTCTCAAGTTCGTTTCTATCCCACTTCATACTTTGAGGAATACTTGGCTGAACCAACCTTACTTTAACATTCGAATCGATAATTTCATACTTATTTACGCGAAATAAACCGAAAATTATCAGAAAAGATAAAATCGCACATAAAGATATTATAGCTGATTTTTTATTACCACTAAAAAAAGCATAAACACATCCTGTTATTATAAGAGCAATAAAGCTTAAACCATAAGTTCCCCATATTGAAGCGCTTTGTATAAAAACTTCATGAAATGCAAAAATTGTTCCCAACAAATTCCATGGGAACCCCGTTAAAATAAAGCTTCTAAGCAACTCTGACAAAACCCAAACACTTGCAAAAGAGGATATCTTAATCCACATGTGTTGTTGTCTTGTAATATACCAAATTAAAAAAGGAGGAACCATAAAAAGACCAAAAAACAAACCAATAGCAATCAAACTAATCGGATAAAGCCACCCAAATGTCAAAAAATCGACCAATAAAGCATTACAAATCCAATAAAATCCGACTATAAAATATGTGATTCCGAAACAATATCCCATTAAAAAAGACTGTTTCATATTTTTAACATTATCCGTAATTTTTAGCGCCAAACATAAACTTATAATAAACAACGGAAAAGCGTAAACAGGAGGGAAAGAAAGTGCAGACAATGCTCCCAGTAAACAAGCTGTTTTTTTATAATTTGTAAGCATTATATCAAAAATTTTTTTCAATTTTTTATTCCTGATAAGGGTTTTTTATACCTAATTTATTTAAAACTGAAATTTCTATTTGCTCCATTTCAAGACGTTCATCTTCTTCAATGTGGTCATATCCCAAAATATGCAACAAACCGTGCGCCCATAAGTGGCAAAAATGATCTTTAAAACTTACTTCTTGTTCCATTGCCTCTTTTTTCATTGTTTCAAAAGCAATTATAATATCTCCCATTTCAACGACATCTTCAAATTCGAGCATATCATCAAAATCTTCACCATCAATATTGGCAAATGATAAAACATTTGTCGGTTTATCAAATCCTCGAAACTCCAGATTAAGTTTGTGTACATTTGTATCATTACTTAAACATAAATTGACTGTAAAATCTTTGGATATATTAAGATAATCTATACTTTCAATAACTTCTTGTAATACAGCTTCTTTTACCTCTTGGGCAACGGCGACAATATCAGGTATTGCCGCCGTCCAATTATGATCTTCAACATCTATAAAAACATCAAACCTATTCATCACCATGCAACTTTTTGCTTTTTTCTTCATACGCTTTTACAATTTTTGCAACAAGTCCATGACGAACAACATCATTAGCGCCAAACGTTACTGAACTTATATTGCTTATATTTTTTAATGTATCAAGAGCATCTCTCAAGCCGGAAACCGTACCTCTGGGTAGATCTACCTGGCTTAAATCACCGTTAATTACCATACGTGAATTTTCACCTAAACGAGTTAAAAACATTTTCATTTGCATAGGTGTCGTATTTTGAGCTTCATCTAAAATTACAAATGCATTAGAAAGAGTTCTTCCTCTCATGAATGCAAGCGGTGCAATTTCTATTTCACCCAATGCCAGTTTTTTATCAACTTGTTCTGCCGGTAACATTTCGTATAAAGCATCATAAAGAGGTCTTAAATACGGATCTACCTTTTCTTTTAAATCACCGGGTAAAAAGCCCAAATTCTCACCGGCTTCAACTGCCGGACGAGATAAAATAATTTTATCAACAGCGCCTTCAAGCATCATAGAAACAGCCAGTGCCACAGCCAAATAAGTCTTACCCGTACCGGCAGGGCCTAAACCGAATACCAATTCATTTTTGAGCATTTCCTGAATATATTTAGCCTGTGTTGCAGAACGAGGATAAATGTAGCGTTTTTTAGTCTTCAACACTATTTCATTTAAGTTTTGTGCTTCATCTTCATCATGAGTTCCAGAACATATTCTTACAGCTGCTTTCACTTCTTGTTCTCCTACTTCTATATTTTTACTGACTTTATCATACAGAATATTTATAGCATTTTTTGCATCATCGATATCTTTATGATTACCCTTAAGTGTTATCTGATTACCAAAACACAAAATTTCTACATTAAGCATTTTTTCAATCAACCTTAAATTAGCATCAGAAACACCAACAAGTTTTTGAACCAATTGATTATTAAAAAGTTCCATATTAAGTTCTGCCATATTACAATACCTTTCCGCATAATGAATTAGTGGTTGCATCTTCAACTTGAACACGCACAATTTTATTCAAAAGACTTTTATCGGCATTTGCATATAAATTTTGCATATATGGAGTTCTTCCGATAAGTTGTCCCTTGTGACGTCCGTTTTGTTCAAACAAAACGTCAAATTCTTTACCTATACAAGACATATTAAACTTTGTTTGGTAATCAAATAGTAAATTTTGCAAAATTTCTAAACGTTGTTTTTTTATTTTTTCTTCCACCTGGTTTGGCATAACCGCAGCCGGAGTACCGGCTCTTCTGCTGTATTTAAAAGAAAACGCTTGAATATACTTAACTTGATTTACCAAATCTAATGTCTGTTCAAAATCCTCATCTGTTTCACCCGGGAAACCGACAATAAAATCTGATGACATCCTTAAATCAGGATTTGCTTTTGTTAATTTCTCGACTTTTTCCAAATATTGTTCTCGATTATGTCTTCTGTTCATCGCCTTTAAAATTTTATCTGAGCCTGATTGCACCGGCAAATGCAAATATGGCATGAGCTGTTTTAAATTACGATGACACTCTATCAAATCATCATCGACATCAGCCGGATATGATGTTGTATAACGGAGGCGTTTTAATCCGTCTATTTCTGCTAACTTATTTAACAAATATGCAAAATTACGTTCTTTACCGTTTGCATCTTCACCATGATACGAATTTACATTTTGGCCCAATAGATTTATTTCCAAAGTACCTGTATTGATCAGACGTTTTGCCTCGTTTATAACTTCTTCTACCGGTCTGGAGTATTCTGCACCTCTGGTATATGGTACAACACAATATGTACAAAAATTGTTACATCCTTCTTGCACCGCTAAAAATGAACAACCTCCTTCAGCTCTGTTTTGCGGTAAAAAGTCAAACTTTGCTTCGGCAGGAAAATCCGTATCTATCAAAGGTTCTCCTTTTTGTTTGCTTATTTTTGCCAACATTTCCGGTAACCGATGATATGTAAGAGGGCCTAAAGCAAAGTCAACATAAGGAGCGCGTTTTGCAATTTGTTCATCTTCTGCTTGCACCACACATCCTGCAACACCGATTATAGTATCTTTACCTAAAGCTTGTCGTTCTTGTTTAGTTATATATGCTCGTCCTAAATCTGAAAAAACTTTTTCTGCCGCTTTTTCTCTGATATGACATGTATTAAATATTACCAAATCAGCTTCCGACTGGACATTCGTTGCCTCATAACCAAAATTCTCAAGCATAATTGCCATACGATGAGAATCATACACATTCATTTGGCAACCAAAAGTTTTTATAAAATATTTCTTAACCATTTTCTTTTTCTTTTTTTTAGTTTATTTAATTATGCTATGACAATACTTAATTTTTTTCAAATATTTTTTTATTTTATTTTAATATCTTTTTATATTGAAAAAAACAAGTTTTTCCATTAGTATATAAGTGTTTTAATTTTGGAGTTAATTATAATGACATATACAGAATTTTCAGAAGTAAACAGTTTTATGACAAAAATTTCAGAAGACCAAAAAATTGTATCACTTAAAGTTTTGTTTTACTTAGCTAATATAGACAACAAACGCGATGAGCTCGAAATAAAATTCATAAAAAATCTTGCCAACCTATATCAAATTAATCAGTCCGAAGAAATTTTTAAGGCATCTTCTGAAGAAGAGATTATAGGTTTACTTAAAACCATAAACAATCGCAGAATATCCCTTGAACTTATAAAAGAAATGTTTTTACTCGGGCATTCAGACAGTGATTTAACTGATGAAGAGACTTTATTTATCGGCCATGCCGGACTTGCCATGGGAATTGAAATTGAAAAAATAGAACAAATAAGCAATTGGGTTATTGATAAAATTATTTTGCATGAACAAAGTAAAATAATTTTTGAAGAATAAATGATTAAGGAGATTGTAATGGAATATGACGCATTAGCAGACAATAAGCAAGTATATGCTCAAAAAAAACAAAATGACACCATAAAACTTTCGCTGAAAGAAACCTATCCTAATTTAAACACAAGAGAGTTACGCGAGATTACACGCGAATCGATTTTCGCTCCACCTGAACGCAACATTTCACTAAGCGGAAGAGATATAACTGCCTCTGATTTGCGTTATGAAATAGCAACATCTATAGAAAATAGTGCTGCATTACGCTCTTCGAACGATACATATGATATGCAGACAGATTTAACAGAAAGCATAGAAAGAATTAACAGCGGAACAAATTCTACGGAAGAATATTTCAGTTGGCTTAATACTTCGACAGATATTTTGAAAAATATGAACGATGGATTTGTTTCAAAAGAAGATCTTGAAATTCGCAATAATTTCTTGGAAATGTCTGATCAGCGCGAAGCCGATCTCATGCTATGCCTAGGATTATTAGCAGGAAGCAAACATCATAAAGCCCTTGAAATTTCAAAAAATTTACAATATAAATTGCAAAAATTAAGAGAGATACGCAGTGCCATTAAACTTACAACACGAAACCAATGTGATGTTGATATAAGTCGCGCAGAATATGAACGAGCAATTCCATATTATAAGGCATTTAAAGCATTACAAAAACTACCCTTTGGCTACGATATAAATCAACAGCAAAAAATAAATCTTGGAATATACTATGATGAAGATGATGATTTAGATGAAGATTCTAATTATTATATTCTGCTTATAAATAATGCTCTTGACGAAATGAAAATTGAAGATAATTATTATCTTGCTTCAAACCAATATCAGATATCTAATAATATAACAAAAGAGCAAAATGATCTTTTATCTGATAAAATATCTGATAAAATGCAAAAATTATCTGGACGACGCAATTCGTTTAGGTTAAAGTATGAATCACTTAATTCTAACGAGAATAACATTAATTAGTTTATAGGAGAAAAAATATGGGGATGCTTCTTATTCCTTTCTTGGATGTAATTGCTTTAGTAGTAGATTGTTATTTTAAAATAGTAGTTATTGAAGTTGTTATATATTGGTTGTTACACTTTAAGCTTATTAGCGCAAACAATAAATATTCTGCTAAGTTTGTTGAAATTTTGAAAAAAGCGACAGAACCTGTATACAAAAAAATACGAGAAAAAATTCCTCCTTTTGCAGATTTTGATGCATCACCGTTTATTTTGCTTTTAGCATTATTCTTTGTCGTTCGCGTTATTGCCGTATTAAAAGAAATGATAATGTAATTATCTGATGTTTTTTAATAAAACGCAAAAAGGATACATTTTAAGAGTTAGGCTCACGCCTAACTCTTCTTCTTGTAAAATCTTGGGCACCACTATGGATGCTAATAATGATGTTTTTCTGAAAATTTCTGTAGTATCCGTTCCTGAGAAAGGAAAAGCAAACAAAGAGCTTATAACTTTTCTGGCTAAAAAATTAAAAATCGCAAAATCCGATTTTGAAATTATAAGCGGTGAACTTGACAAGTGGAAAAAAATTAGGATAAATGCGGATAAAATCACAGAAACTGACTTTTTAAATTTAGCGGAGAATAATTGATGGTTGCAAACATATTAAACGGAAAAGAACTTGCTTTACAAATCAGAGAAAAAATTAAAGCGCAAACGAGTTTATCAGATAAAAAACCTTGTTTGGCTATAATATTGGCCGGTGATGACGAGGCAAGCAAAATTTATGTTCGCAACAAAATAAAAGCTGCTGAAGAAATAGGCATTGATACATCTGTATTCTTATTTGATGAAGATGTTAAACAATCAGAACTTGAGGATTTAATTAAAAAGCTTAATTCAAATAAAAAAGTAAACGGCATCATGATTCAACTTCCTTTACCTAAAGGAATTGATGAAAAAAAAGTGCTTAATTTAATAAATCCGGACAAAGATGTTGATGGCTTCCACCCTTACAATATAGGTCTTTTACAAAACAATTCCGACAATGCCGTTATTGCGGCTACTCCGAAAGGAATTATCCGTTTATTGGAAAATGCAAATATAGATTTTGAAGGGAAAAACGCTCTTGTTATCGGTCGTTCTCAAATTGTAGGAAAACCGGTTGCCATGCTTTTGTTAAATAAAAACTGTACTGTCACCATTGCTCATTCAAAAACAAAGAATCTTGCTCAACTTATTTCTCAAGCAGACATTGTTGTATCTGCTTGCGGTTGCCCCAAAATGATAAAAGGAGAATGTATAAAAGATGGTGCCATAGTCGTAGATGTCGGTATAAATCGTATAGAAGGAAAACTTTGTGGTGATGTAGATTTTGAAAGTGCTAAAGAAAAAGCATCTTTTATAACACCCGTCCCCGGTGGTGTCGGACCAATGACAATTGCCATGCTCTTGGAAAATACATATCAAGCATTTTTGAACCAACAATAAAAAGCTCCTTCAAAGGAGTTTTTTATTGAAACTAATCTTCTAAATCATTGCTAAAGTACCAAACTATGGCACTTTTATCTTGCGAACACACATCTTTGATTTGATTGACGGTAACCAGTTTACTACTCATAAAACATTTATTATTACCACCTTCATCATTACAAGTTGAACCATCGTAAGCAGTATTGTTTAATGCATTTATCATCATTGAATATCTTATTCCGGTTAAATCTAAAACAGCTAAATCTAAACAAGCCTCGTATGATAAGTCTTGAAAACCTATTTTAATATATTTTCTTTCCGATTGATTTATTCCTATGTAACAACGTCCACCCATTGCATGACGGCAATTGTTGACATTTCCCATCTCCGGTAAAATAATAAGTTTATTTAAAACTGCCGTAGTCCAAGAATTTTTGCTGACAGACATATACCACGTTTGAATATTTGTTATTACCTGAACTACCTGACCTCTAAGTTTGTTAAGCTTATATTTATTCATTGCTTTTGAATATCCTGCAATCGCACCGACAGATAGCACGCCAATAATAGCCAGCACTCCCAACATTTCAACCATACTTCTGCCGTTTTGATTTATTTTCATATATTCAATATCCTTATCTTAATTGAGGATAAAATATAATTTGAATAATGTAAAGCATGTTAAACATACAAAGAATATTTTTTGGTAACAAGTTTATTTATTACATAAAATATCAAATTCTTCCTGTTTACGATCAAACATTTGTTTATTTTCTCCGTTTAGCCCACCAATTTTACGTGCGATAGTATATTGTGGTAAAAGCTTTTTAATTTGCTCAACAGGTTTATTCCATGCGTGAGGTCTTATTCTGATTTTTTTACCTTGCCCGGCTGAAACTCTCGGAGTAATTTCTGCTGTTTCGGCATCTTCAAATTCGGTTAAAACAAGTCTTAAATTATCAAGACCGTTTGGAATCAAGAACTCAATAAACTCGCCACCATTAATATAATTTCTTAATTCAAAAATTGCATCATCACCTTGCCATTCTATAATAGAACCGGCAAAAAGCCATTCTCCCAAAGTTCTGGTATATTCATAATTTTGACTGATATCGGTTAATTTTCCATCATGAAAGCCAAGACAGTATCCTCTATTTTGCAAAGTTTGTAAATCAAACATATATTTTTTATAGTCCCAATCACCTGGGGATTTATAATAATCATTAATTGCCTGACGATATGCCCTTGCAACCGTACCGGCATAATATTCTGTTTTATTTCGACCTTCAACTTTAAGCGAATCCATACCGATACCCAAAATTTGATTTAACCTTGGCATTAAACACATATCTTTTGAGTTTAGCATATATCCGCCATGCTCATCTTCCACAATTTCATAATATTCACCGGGCCGAAAATCTTCTTCCAACAAGAACTCAAAAGCATCTTTATTATTTTCATTAATTTCTAAATCTTTAATTGTTCCGTCTTTTAATCTGATATGTAGTTTATAGTGCCAACGACAACAGTGAGCACATTTTCCTTTATTTGCGCTTCTGTCGGCTAAATAATTAGATATCAGGCATCTTCCGGAATATGACATACACATCGCACCATGAACAAATGTTTCGAGCAAGATATCAGGACATTCTTTTCTTATTTCTTGCATCTCGGCAAAAGTAACTTCTCGGCCCAACACGCAAAGTTTTGCTCCCATAGATTGCCAAAATTTAACTGTTTGAGATGAACAAACATTAGCCTGAGTTGAAACAAACCGATTTAATTCCGGTGCATTTTCTTTTAAATAATAAAACACTCCGGGATCAGCCACCAAAACCCCATCCGGTTGCAACTCTCTTAGCGTTTTAACAAATTGAGGAAGTTTTTGAGCTTCTTCATTATGTATATAAAGATTTAAGGTTAAATATATTTTTTTGCCATGATCATGAACAAACTTTATCCCTTCATGCAAATCTTCAAGTGAAATTTTAGATTGAGTTCGCAAACTCATATCGGGTGTTCCGGCATATACTGCATCTGCACCATACATAATAGCTGTTTTCAATTTTACCAATGAACCTGCAGGAAGTAAGAGTTCTGATTTGTGCATTTTTTAATCCTTTATATTAACATTTGTTGTATATGCTTTTAACTTACCAAGAGGGGTTGAGTCAATCTCAATTTTTGCCACATAAGGCATTAAAGTTTTTTGGTCTTGAACTACCCAAAAATAAATAGGTCTTTCGGCTGTAGTATTAAAAAGTAAATCATCATCTTCAAAATCCACCCTTTTTATAAAAAGAGAACACTTTTGAGAATCACCTTTATAATTTACATCTTCATCATTTATAATTACATTTCCTTCATCTTTAATGGTAACTTTATAAGTTTTTTTACCATCAAAAACTTCCTTTTGCATATCACAAAATTTGCTTTCTTTTAACTGCTTTGTCAGATATGCAAAAACAGATTGCAGGTCATGAAAATCAAAATGCTTATCTCCTAAATTTATATCAACTTTTTTTTCTTTTTTATCCTTACTGCTAATACGCTCAATTAAATTACCTTGTTCATCAAAAACTAATTTTTTTGTTCTTGTATGAGATTTACTTTTAGATATGTAATTATAATCTTTGGCAATAAAACTATCATTTTTAACACTGCCATTTGAACTGTATAATGCGCTAAAATAGTATAGCTTAGCAAAAAGACCTGAAGTTTCAACTTTGGAAGAAAAATTGTATAATCTATCATCAAGGCTATATGACATAACAACCTTAGCAGCATCAAAAATGCCAATTTCAACATTCAACTCTTGTTCCAATGTTTTACTCTTGGCGAAAGGCGATATCAAAAGTAAAAAACTTAAAAAACAGATAATCTTTTTCATATTATTTATGCTTTCTTTAATTTTTAGCAGCTATACTTGATAGAAATTATTTACAATAAAGGGAAAAATAATGCAAATAAAAAAAGTATTAGTATTAAAAGGCGGTTTTTCAGCAGAAAGAGAGGTAAGTTTAGTTAGCGGGGCCGGTGTAAGCTCTGCTCTTAAAAATTGCGGATATGAAGTTGTTGAGCATGATTTAGTATCTTCATATGATTTTATTGACACCATTAAAAATGAAAAACCTGATGTAATTTTTAATGCTTTACATGGCAACTGGGGAGAAGATGGGAGCATACAAGCGCTTTTAGACTTATTACAAATACCTTATACACATTCTAGTATGCAAAGCTCTTTATTGGGTATGAACAAACACCTTACTAAACAAATTTGCCTTGAAAATAGCATAAAAACTGCTTCTTACGAAAATATCACTTTTAAGGAATTTAAGAAAAAAGGTACATCCTTATCGTATCCATACGTTGTAAAACCTCAAAACGACGGTTCAAGTGTAGGCGTTTTCATTGTTAAAAATGATGAAGATAAAAATCATGTTTTTTATGAAGACGATAACAGAGAACTTTTAGTTGAACAATTTATTGAAGGCAAAGAAATTACCGTTTCAGTATTGGAGGATAAGTCTCTTGCCGTTACGGAATTAAAACCTAATACTGATTTTTATGATTATACGGCAAAATATACCAATGGTGCAACCACTCATATTTTACCCGCAGACATTCCGGAAAAGGCATATCAAACAGCTATGGAATATGCCCTAAAAATTCATCAATTACTAAAATGTAATACCATTTCTCGTTCCGATTTCAGATATAACACCAAAGATGGCGTTGTTTTCTTGGAAATAAATACGAATCCGGGGATGACACCATTATCCTTAGTTCCCGAACAAGCAAAATATGTCGGTATCTCTTATGAAGAACTTTGCAAAAAATTAGTGGAAAATGCAACATGTCGAAAAATAAAATAATTATCATAGCCGGACCTACTGCATCCGGAAAATCTGCACTTGCAATAGACATTGCTAAAGCTTTCAACGGTATAATTATCAATTGTGATTCTATGCAAGTTTATAAACACACACCCATCATATCTGCTTGCCCTGATGAAAATGATAAATCATGTGTTGAGCACAAACTTTTTGAAATTTATGAACCAAGTGTCAAAGGAAACGTTGTCGACTGGCTTAATTTAGCCACCGAAGAAATAAAAAACACATGGAAACAAAACAAAATTCCCGTAGTTGTAGGAGGAACTGGTTTATATATTGACAATATGATAAACGGAACAACACCAATTCCCGAAACACCAAAAGAAATCAGAGATAAATTTGCATTATTGCTAAAAGAAAAAGGTTCTCAATACTTACATCAAAAATTGCAAGAAACAGATAGCGAATCGGCAAACAAAATAAGTAAAAATGATACAACCAGATTGTTAAGAGCTCTAGAAGTTTATGAACATACAAAAATTCCTCTTTCCGAGTGGTATTTAAGACCTATGATAAAAAAATTGCCGGAAGCTGAGTTTTTTATAATTAAGATTTGCCCAACGGCAAAAGAATTGGATGCCAGATGTTATCTTCGTTTTGATAAAATGATTGAAGCCGGCGCTTTAGATGAAATCAGATTTTTATATTCATTAAATCTTGATGAAAAACTACCTGCCATGAAGGCATTAGGTGTGCCGGAACTGATGGAATATGTAAAAGGAAATTGCTTGCTTGAAACAGCAATTGAAAATGCAAAACTCCATACTCGGCAATATGCAAAACGCCAACGCACTTGGTTTAAAAATAAGCTAAAAGCTGATTATGAACTACCAAATTGTTATTTGGGAGATTTTGATGATATAAAAAAAGAAGTGCAATCTTTTTTATCATAATTTTGCGATATCATCACTTACTATTTTTTATCTGGTTAGCAATTTTATAAACGCTCTTGAGTTTTTGAAGATTAATCTCTATATAAGGTATTAGTGAAAAATAAAAATTAAGGATAAATAATATGAAACCAAGTAAAAACATCGTCATGTGGCTTATAATATTTTTGGTTTTATCGGCTGTAGTCAGTTCTTTTAGCGAAAGAGCACGCTTATCAAGCGTAGAACAAATGGCGTTTTCCGATTTCATGAATGAAGCAGAAAATAAACGCATTGCCGAAGTCAATATTTCAGGCCATGATGTCAAGGGAACCACGATTGACGGTAAAGAATTTTATACCTATGCCCCAAATGACCCAACAATGTTTGAAACTTTGCGTCAAAACGGCGTAAGAGTTAGCGCTAAACCTATAGACACCAGTGCCAACACATTTTGGGGAATCGTTATTTCTTGGTTTCCGATGCTCTTATTGGTTGGTGTTTGGATTTTCTTTATGCGCCAAGCAAACTCCGGCAACAATAAGGCTATGAGTTTTGGAAAATCTCGTGCCAGACTTATTGAAAACACCAAAAAAGTTACTTTTAACGATGTTGCCGGTGCAGACGAATCGAAACAAGAGTTAGAAGAAATTGTTGATTTCTTAAAAGATCCGCAAAAATTTTCACGTTTGGGAGGAAGAATCCCTAAGGGAGTACTTCTTGTAGGGCCTCCGGGAACAGGTAAAACTTTGCTTGCCAAAGCAGTGGCAGGAGAAGCTAATGTTCCGTTTTTCTCAATTTCAGGTTCTGATTTTGTTGAAATGTTTGTTGGTGTCGGCGCATCTCGTGTCCGTGATATGTTTGCTCAAGCAAAGAAAAATGCTCCTTGCTTGGTGTTTATTGATGAAATTGATGCTGTAGGACGTCATCGTGGCGCCGGTCTTGGTGGTGGTAACGATGAAAGAGAACAAACATTAAACCAACTTTTGGTTGAAATGGACGGTTTTGAAGAAAATGAAAACATTATCTTAATTGCTGCCACAAACAGACCCGATGTATTAGACCCTGCTCTTTTAAGACCAGGACGTTTTGATCGCCAAGTTACGGTTACAAACCCTGACATTAAAGGCCGTGAAGAAATTTTAAAAGTTCATGTCAGAAAAGTACCTTTGGCAAAAGATGTAAATTTAGCTGTTGTAGCCAGAGGAACACCGGGTTTTTCGGGTGCGGATTTAGCTAATCTTGTCAATGAAGCTGCTCTATTGGCAGCACGTAAAAATAAGCGCAAAGTTACCGCTAAAGATTTTGACGATGCAAAAGATAAGGTCTTAATGGGTAATGAACGCAAGTCTATGGCAATGGATGAAAAAGAAAAAATGCTGACAGCTTATCATGAAGCCGGTCATGCAATTTGTTCATTAAATGTAAAAGAATCGGATCCTATTCATAAAGCAACCATCATCCCAAGAGGAAGAGCTTTAGGTATGGTTCAACAACTGCCGGAAAAAGATCAGTATTCTTACACCAGAGCAAAGATGCTTTCAAAATTGGTTATTTTTATGGGCGGTCGTGTTGCTGAAGAATTAAAGTTCGGTTATGAGGCTGTTACATCAGGAGCATCTTCTGATATTGCTGCTGCAACAAATTTGGCTCGTTCTATGGTTACCGAATGGGGAATGAGCGACACTTTAGGACCTGTTTTATATTCTGAAAACTCCGGCGAGGTGTTTTTAGGACGCTCCGTAACTCAAAACAAAAACATGAGTGAAGATACTGCTCGTTTAGTTGATGCTGAAATTAAACGTTTAGTTACCGAAGGTCATAAAGAGGCTACAAGAATATTAAAAGAAAAAGCCAAAGAATGGGAAACTTTAGCTCAGGCTTTGATAGAATATGAAACTCTTACAGGTGATGAAATCAAAGCTGTTATTGCCGGAGAAAAAATCAATAAAAGCGCTGAAGTCCCGGTAAGTGAAGAAAAAAGAACTAAAGCTTCAGTGCCTGAAGTTTAATTTGTTTTAACATACCGGCCACATGATATGTGATATATATGATCATATTGTTGAGGTCGGTATGTTGTTTTTATATCTAAAGCATATCATTTTGCTTAATATTTATCACTTTTAACCATAATCAACACACTTTATGATTGCAAAAAAAAAAATAAACTTATAATTTGGCTAGAATGCCATTTTTAGGAGTTTTTTTTGATGAAATTATTTAAAAACAATCAATACGGAAGAAGTCTTCTTTCGAAGTATGGTGCAGATGAGCAGATATTTTCGAGCAACGTGTATAAACAAAATACACGAGCGAGGAAATGTCAATCAGATGCGCCACAATACGGAAGAAGTATGGTAGAAATGCTTGGAGTTCTCGCTATCATAGGAGTATTATCAGTTGGCGGTATCGCTGGTTATTCTAAAGCGATGTTTAAGCAAAAAGCCAATAAAACCATGGATATAATCTCCCATGCCGTTGCTCGTGTTGCTGAATTAGACACTATGAATTTAGGTGGTGAAATTAACGGAGCACAAGATGCTAAGAAATTAGGAATTATTCCTGATTGTGATGTAAATTATGTTGATGTGAATGGAGATACCGGAGAAAGGTGTCCACTACCTTTAGGAGAATTTTGGGTTGACTTTATCAACAGTGATAACACCAACACATTATTTGGCGAATTTTATATAAATTTTACACAAGAACCCTTTGACAGTTGTGTAATGTTTTTTAATTCTGAGATTTATAAACATGTACCTGAAGAATGGTGGCTTCCCATCAATGATGGTGTGGGTGGATTTATTGAAGTATACACAGAAAACGCTGACAAATTTGTTTATGGCAAATCATCAAAAATACTAGAGCTAGGCGCTAAATCAACAATTTCAAGCACGGATATTTTAACAGCTTGTGAAATTTGTAAAAATTCACAATATTGCCATATATTTTGGTCCATAAGAAATGAACTTTAATCCTTATATACTTTAAAGCCTCTGTAAAGACAGAGGCTTTTTTTACACATTTTAAGACTTTCTGACCACAACCACTCTATCCGGAACAATTTGGGTATAAGCAAGCCAAACTGAACAAAGACCGACGAGCATATAAACAATGCGGCTTAATATACTCATATCTCCAAACAAAGCACCAACCAGATTAAATCCGAAAAATCCGATTAATCCCCAGTTGATACCACCGATGATTGCTAGCCATAAAGCAAGCTTTTCTATAAAATACATATTTTCCTCCTAAAAAGGTTTTTACTTTTGTTGCAAATGTGATATATCCATTAAGAGGTAATTTTCAATATGGATAAAAATATGTATAGCGAAAAGTTCTTAAAGTTTATTGAGATGTGGGAAAATGATTTCGGCATTAAACGCACTATTGATGAAAAGGTTTGTGTTGATAGAGATAATAATCCGATACCTTGGTATACTTATCCGGCCATTGAATATATATCGCAATTTGATTATACGGATAAAACTGTTTTCGAATTCGGTTGTGGCTATTCTTCAATGTTTTGGGCCAAA
The DNA here is from genome assembly GCA_045644765.1 of Alphaproteobacteria bacterium. Lineage (GTDB taxonomy): Bacteria > Pseudomonadota > Alphaproteobacteria > RF32 > CAG-239 > JAFTYO01. Next base: position 178,512 of record JAZRHM010000001.1, read on the forward strand.
CGAGCAAAAAAAGTTATCAGCATTGAAGATAATTTGAATTGGTTTGAAAAATGGCAAAAAGAATTCGATGAAGCAAATTTGGATATAAGATGGCGTGATGAAGGCGAAATTTATGAAAATGCCATATTTGAAGAAGAGCAAAAATATGATGTGATCGTCATTGACGGAAAACGCCGTTTTCAATGTGCCGCAACTGCAGTTAAAAAATTGGCTGATGGCGGGATGATTATATTAGACGACAGTGATCGAGTAAACACAAGTGATGAATATAAAAAAGCCATAAAAGAGTTAAAAGAAGCTAATTTGATACAAATAGATTTTTATGGTTTTTGCCCGATGAATGTTTACACAAAAACAACCACAATTTTTCTTAAAAGAGACTTTAACTTTGCTTCAAAGTTTGATGTTCAACCAGTCAACGGATTGGGAAATTTGTGGTCATTAAGCAGGAAAGACAGAAAAGCTTTGTTTAACAAACTTAAATAAGCTGTTGAGTTATATTTTGAAACATATATATTTTAGCCTATGAAACAAAATGCGGACATATTAAAATTTCAAACATTTTCTTCAATCCCTAAAGGATTTGATGCATTTTGGCTTGAAAATATATCACATAAGATCAATAAAAATATATTATACATCACAAGTAACGGAAGGGAACTTATTCAAACTGCCGAGATAATAAAATATCTCAATCCGGAAATTGAAGTTTTGATCTTTCCGGCATGGGATACTGTTCCTTATGACAGAGTTTCTCCTAACATAAACATCTTGTCACAACGCTTGGAAACTTTATCAAGACTGGCACTTGAACCTAATGTTAAACATAAACGAATCGTAATAACAAGTGTTGGTGCCACGATACAGAAGCTACCTCCTAAAAAAATTTTCCTTAATTCGAATCGGCTGATTAAAATCGGTTCAAAACTCGACTTTAACAGTTTCTTACATTATTGCTCAATTAACGGATATTGCAGAGTTGAGCAAGTTATGGAACCCTCCGAATTCGCCATACGTGGTGATATTATTGATATTTTTCCTATCGGGGCAGAAGAACCTATAAGAATAGACTTGTTTGATGATGAAATTGAAAATATCAGGACATTCAATCCGCTCAACCAACGCTCAACCGGAAGCTTAAACGAATATACTTTTATGGTAGCCAATGAAGTTATCTTAAACGAAAATACAATAAAAAATTTCAGGCTAACTTATCGTGAAGAATTTGGCACCAGTGGTATAAAAGATGAAATTTACGAATCGATATCTGCCGGAAAAAAATATCTCGGCATGGAAAACTGGTTACCGTTTTTTTATGACGAATCATTACCTACTTTGTTTGATTATATGCCTTCTGCACATATTGTGCTTGGCAATAACTATACCGATGCTCTTAAAGCAAAAGAAGAAACCATTATAGATCATTATAAATCAAGGCTTGATGTTCTAAACTTAAAAAACAATTCTGAAGAACAGATATATCGTCCGATTAAACCGGAAACATTGTATTTAAACGAAGCTGAATTTGAAAATATTATACAAAATAGAACTCATGCTAAAATAACCTCACTTAGTTTACCTGACAGTGAAAATATCACGAACTTAAAAGTTATACCTGCTCGTGATTTTTCGCATGCAAAAAACGTTAATTTATCTGCTGTATACCAAGACTTAAAAGATTATCTGAATGAAAATGCAAAACTAAAACGTATCATTTGTTGTCACAGCTTAGGTTCAAGAGAACGTTTGTTTAATATGATGTCTGAACACGATATAAAAGATTTATGTTTTGCAGAATCTTATGCTGAAGCAATTAAAAAAGCGAATCTGAAAAAAGTTGTTATGATAATTCTCAACTTGGAACACGGATTTAAAAATGAAGAATTTTGCATTGTTACTCAAGCTGATATTTTAGGTGAAAGAAAAGATAACAAACAAAGTAAAAAAGTTTCAAAGCAAGATTTTATAGCTGATATTTCTTCTTTACATATTGGCGAATTGGTTGTTCATATTGAACATGGAATCGGTCGTTTCATGGGACTTGAAACCATCACAGCCGGAGATGCCGCACACGATTGCTTAAAAATTATTTATGCCAACAATGATAAGCTGTTTGTTCCGGTTGAAAACATAGATGTAATTTCTCGTTACGGCTCAGATGATGAAAACGTTGTTCTTGATACCTTGGGCTCTGTTGCATGGCAAGCTAAAAAAGCAAAAGTCAAAGAAAAAATAAAAGACATTGCAGAAAAGCTTATAAAACTGGCAGCCGAAAGAAAACTAAAATCTTCTGATGCTTTTATACCACCCTCAGGCTTGTTTGATGATTTTTGTTCTCGCTTTTCTTATAGTGAAACCGATGACCAACTTAAAGCCATTAAAGATGTCCTACAAGACTTAAACAGTGGCATTCCAATGGACAGATTAGTTTGTGGCGATGTCGGTTTTGGGAAAACCGAAGTTGCATTAAGAGCCGCCTTTACGGTTGCGATGAGTGGTGCTCAAGTTGCTTTGATTGTTCCGACAACCTTACTTGCCAGACAGCATTATCTCAATTTTAAAGAACGTATGCAAGGTTTTCCTGTAAAAGTAAGAATGCTTTCAAGACTTGTCAGCGCAAAAGAACTAAAAGAAACTCAAGAAGGTCTAAAAAACGGTTCAATCGAAATTGTTATCGGTACACACGCTTTGTTATCACAAAACGTTAAGTTTTGTAACTTAGGACTTTTGATTATAGATGAAGAGCAACATTTCGGTGTGGCACACAAAGAAAAATTAAAATCATTAAAATCTGATGTTCACGTGCTAACCTTAAGTGCAACTCCAATTCCAAGAACTTTACAGCTGTCATTAACAGGGGTTAAAAGCCTGAGTATAATTGCAACTCCTCCGGTTGACAGACTAGCGGCTCGAACTTTTGTTATGCCCTTTGATAAAGTTATGATTAAAGAAGCAATTTACAGAGAAAAATTCAGAAACGGACAAACATTTTTTGTATGCCCACGAGTTTCTGACATCGCATCCGTCCATGATGAATTAAAAGAACTCGTACCCGATGCCAAGATTGCAATTGCTCACGGACAAATGCCCGTAAAAGATTTAGAAGATATAATGGTAGATTTTGCTGCAAAAAAATATGATGTACTGCTATCTACCACCATTATCGAATCGGGAATTGATATGCCTTCGGTAAACACTATGATAATATATCGTGCTGATATGTTCGGCTTGGCACAACTATATCAATTAAGAGGAAGAATTGGGCGTTCAAAAGTAAGAGGATATTGCTATTTTACCATTTCTCCAAAGAAAAAATTAAAACCGATTGCTGAAAAAAGATTAAATATACTTTCCGCTCTTGACACTTTAGGAGCCGGTTTTTCTCTTGCAAGTCATGATATGGACATAAGGGGATCAGGAAACGTTTTAGGCACAGAACAATCCGGACACATTAAAGATGTTGGTATAGCTCTTTATCATCATATGTTGGAAGAAGAGATTATACGTCAAAAAGCTGCTCTTTCAGAAGAACTGGCAACTGAATTTAAGGTTGAAGATTGGGCGCCGCAAATCACAACCGGAATTCCGATTATTATTGAAGAAAAATATGTAAAAGATTTAGGGGTAAGATTAGGTTTATATAAGCGAATCGGCTCTATAAAAACAGCTGAAGAACTGTTAGATATGAAAGAAGAACTGATTGATCGCTTCGGGCCTATTCCGTCAGAAGTTGAAAACTTGCTTACGACCATAGAAATAAAACAACTTTGTTATAAAGCAAACATTGCAAAAATTGATGCCGGAGCAAAAGGGATATTAATTACATTCCATAACGATACTTTTCAGTCGGTCGATAAACTTTTAGATCTGGTTGCCCGTTCATTCGGCGTTATAAAAATAAGACCTGATCAAAAATTGTTTATTGAAGGAAATTTACAAGATTATCAAAAACGAATCGGCTTAATTAAAAAATATGTCGAATTGTTAAGTAAGATGTAGTTATTTTTCATTTATCTTTTCCAACAATTCTTTATACGCAACGGTAATTTTTTTGAATTTCTCTTCACACATTTTATCACCAGAATTTACATCTGGATGATATTTTTTTACCAGTTTTTTGTATTGTTGTTTTAAGGTTTCCGGCGTTAAATCATCTATTTCCAAATCTAAAATTTGGGCATATTCTCTATCTTTAGATGTAAAATAAACATTTGTTTTCATATCAGAAGACGCAAAACTTCCTTCTATACCAAGTTCATCGATAAAATCATATCCGAATTGATATCTTATTTTTGAACGAAAACCGCCAAAATGCATTCTGCGTTTAACCGGTTCATCTTCATCTAATCCGTCTTTATAATAATTCCATCTTGCATTGTATTCTTGTACATGTTTTAAGCAAAACCAATAATACTCCTTTAAGCTTTTATCCTTAGGAGCTTTATATTCGCCTTTTTCATTACATTCAGGATGATCACATTTATGTGCTTTTCCTTCGTTTTGGGGGGCAAAATATTTTCTTGTTCTTACTTTTTGATACTTCATGACCTTCTTAATACTCTCGTTTATAAATTTTAGCAACAATAAAAGGTATTGCTAAATAATTTTCTTACAGTTATGATAACTGAAGATATAATTTAATCGGAGTTTTTAATATGCCGGAACTGCCGGAAGTCGAAACAATAAAAAATGCAATTCAAAAAGCCGTCACAAAAGCAAAAATTTTGAACACGGAAGTTTATTGCCGTAAGTTTAGAATCGAGATTCCGAAAGATTTTGAGAAAAAAATATATAAATCTAATATTACAGATATCAAACGAATCGCCAAATATATCGTAATAAATTTAGATAACGGTTTGAGCATTGTTTGGCATCTTGGTATGAGCGGACGTATTAAAATTTGCGAATCCGCACCACAAGAGCTTCAAAAACATGATCATGTAGTGATTACAACCGATAAATGCATACTCATATATAATGATGCAAGACGTTTTGGCATGATAGATATCATAGAAACAGAGAATCTGCACCAACATTTTGCTTTTAAAAATATAGGCATTGATCCTTTTGATAACAACTTAAATGCAACTTATTTATTAAATAAATTAAAAAATAAAAAAACGCCTATTAAAGTTGCCTTACTTGACCAATCTATCATAAATGGAATCGGAAACATATATGCTTCAGAAGCTTTATATTTAGCTAAGATATTACCAAACAGAGAATCTGAAAAATTAAATATAGATGAATGCGAATCGCTTATAACAGCCATCAGGTTTGTTCTTGATAAGGCAATTAAAGCCGGTGGTTCGACTCTAAGAGATTATATCAAACCTGATGGTTCAACCGGATATTTTCAAAATGAACATTGCGTATACAACAAAACCGGACAACGTTGCCCTAATTGTATATGCAATATAAAACAAACCAAAGGCATACAGAAAACAATTTTGGGCGGTCGTTCAACGTTTTATTGCAAAACTTTGCAAAAGTGAGGTATTTATGAGAAATTTTATAGCAACACTTCTTTTAACATTAAGTATATCTGCCACATGTAAGGCAGAATCGTTTATTGAAGGCATGGAAGATATACCTCTTGCACCTCATTTAACACAAATTACGCCTCAAAATTTTTCATTTGGAAATGAAGAAACACGTATTATTGAGGCGTATTTTAAATCTGATAAAACAACAAGTGATAAAGTAGAATCGTTTTATCTTGATACTTTAAGCCAACTGGGATGGATTTTTAAGGGTAAAAACAAAAATACCATAATATTTGAACGTAACCAGGAAGAAATTGATATTATAACCGAAAACTTAAAACCTCTTCTTATACGTATAACTTTAACCGGTAAGCCTTAAAAAAAGCAAAATTTTTACTTTTTTTTAAAAATTGTTGTTGACTTTACATAATTCTAACGGCTATAAAGCATATCAGAATATTTTTTGTAATTAACTAAATTAAACAGGAAGAAAGATATGGCCAATCATAAATCGGCAAAAACGAGAATTAGAAGAAACGATAAACGTAGCGTAATTAACGGCATGAGAAGAAGCCGCGTAAGAACTTTTGTTAAAAAAGTTGTTGCTTTGATTGCTGCTGGTAACAAAGAAGAAGCAACTGCAGCATTTAATGTTGCTCAAAGCGAAATGATGCGCGCTGCCCAAAAGGGTGTTTTTCATAAAAATATGGCTTCACGTACAATTTCTCGTTTAGCTCAAAAAATTAAAGCTTTGTAATTTAAACTTAGCAATTTTAAAGACACAAAAAACCAGCTGTTGACAGCTGAGTTTTTGTGTCTTTTTTTATACGTAACTAAGCGAATCTGCCCGACTCTGCAGAATCACTATGTCAAGCAAAATAATTGCAATGTTCCAAAAATGTTCTATTGTTTTTTATTTTTTTATGGTTAGTATCAGACTCACTTTAAGAGTTAGTATCGACTTTTATAAAAATAACAATTTGGATTAATATAATAATAAGGAAGTAGATATGGCAGAAGAAGCAATGAGCAATAATGAAGTTTCTGTTCAAAACCAATGGGAGCAAATTTGCAGCCAATTAAAATTAGAGTTTGGCGAAACAGCTTTCGACAGTTGGTTAAAACCTCTAAGTATCGGCTCATTTAACGATGGTGTTATGAATATTTGTGTTCCGACCGCTTTTATGAAAAACTGGGTTATCACTCATTATTCTGACCGAATCCATAAAATTTGGGAAAATAAAAACCCTAATATCAAAAAAGTTAACTTTATGGTTCAAACTGTAAATACCATAAGCAGTGGCAATCATGACACATCTTTATTAAAGAAAATATCTTCTACTCCGACTCCGCAAAATTTTTATGCATCTAACTATGCTAATGCAGTTAATTTCAATGAGTATATTCTTCCAGAAGGGACATCTCAACTTTCTGCACCATTAAATCCGAACTATACTTTTGATTCTTTCATTGTTGGTAAGACCAATGAATTTGCATATGCTGCAGCAAGAAAAGTTGCCGAATCGAAAAATGTATCTTTTAACCCGTTATTTTTGTATTCCGGTGTAGGCCTTGGTAAAACACACCTCATGCATGCAATTGCTTGGCATATCAAAAAACAAGATCCAAGCCGTAATGTGATTTATTTATCTGCTGAACAGTTTTTGTATAAATTTGTTAAAGCTCTGCGTTATAAAGACACAACAGCATTTAAGGAACAGTTTCGTTCGGTTGATGTTTTGATGGTAGATGATGTTCAGTTCATGAGCAATAAAGGTTCTACTCAAGAAGAATTTTTCTATACTTTCAACTCTTTAATTGAAGAAGGTCGTCAGATTATTATATCAGCTGACAAATCCCCTTCTGATTTAGATGGCATTGAGGCTCGTTTGAAATCTCGTTTAAATAGCGGATTAGTTGCTGACATTCACCCAACTGATTTTGATTTAAGAATGGGAATATTAAATAATAAAGCTCGTCAAATGGGCGTAGAATTACCTGAAAAAGTTGCTGAGTTTTTAGCTCAAAAGATTACATCAAACATCAGAGAGTTAGAAGGGTCTTTACGTCGAATCGCGGCACATTCACAGCTTTTATCAAACAAAGAAATTACTTTGGATATGACGCAAGATGTATTAAAAGATATGTTACGCTCCATTGATAGAAAAACAACAATAGATGAAATTCAGAAAAAGGTTGCAGAATATTTTAACATCTCTGTTAAAGAATTACAATCATCACGTAGAGCTCGCACTGTTGCCAGACCTCGTCAGATTGCGATGTATTTAGCAAAACAACTAACTTCTCGTTCTCTACCTGAAATTGGTCGCAAGTTTGATCGTGATCACACAACAGTTATGCATGCAGTAAGAAAAGTTGAAGAACTTATTGTAGAAGATGCTTCATTAGCTGAAAACGTTGACGACTTAAGACGTGCTTTAGAAAATTAAAACAGTTAACATTATACTCCGTATATACCCCACGTCCATGTGGGGTTTTTATTTTATAAATTTTCCATAATTGCAGCAACAGGTTTATATGATTTTCTATGCTCTTGGCAAATACCATATCTGTTCAATCCTTCAATATGAACTTTTGTTCCATAACCGGCATTTTTTTCGAATCCGTAATAAGGATATTTTTTAGCTAATTCTTTCATAAGATTATCTCTATACACTTTTGCCACAATTGAAGCAGCTGAAATTGATAAAGATATCGAATCGCCTTTTATAATAGTTTTAACATTGCAAATAAAAGGTTTTGGAGTTTGGTTACCATCAATAAGAGCAATATCCGGCTTTACTGATAAATTTTCAACAGCACGACGCATCGCATTAAAAGTTGCCTGTAAAATATTTATCTCATCAATTTCTTGCGCACTTGACAAACCAACGCCATAACACAAATGCCCAAGCTTATCTTCTTGTTTAATCAGCTCATATAATTCTTCACGTTTTTTTGCACTTAACTTTTTCGAATCATTAAGCGATGAAATTAAATATGGATTTATAGCTTCTCTATTTAAAAAGATAACGGCACCTGCAACCACCGGTCCGGCCCACGGTCCTCGTCCTGCCTCATCAACACCTGCTATTAATCCTGTAAATTTATTTTCTTCGTCCCAATTTGGCATTTATTATTATCCTTCAACCACTTTTATTTTATCTTATGTAATATCAATATCTTTCGACTTGTTGATATATTTTCATTACAAAAGATTTTTAAATTTTGCAATAACTTAAATTGAACGATTAATTGCGAACAATCGGAACTCCTTCGTAATCTGCTTCTATCATACCGCCAATCACAACGGCAACATTATCATATCCGCTTTTTTCAAACATTTGTGCTGCTTGAGAAGATCTCCCGCCTGATGAACAAATTATATTTATGGTTTGCTTGCCGTCAAGATTATGCTCTTTAATAAATATTTCCGGCTGTAAGGTCCTTAACGGTTCTAACTCATGATTGAATGCTAAACTTTCTTCATCATGCTCTTCAAACTCTCTAACATCTAAAATAAACGAATCAGGAGTTAAATCTTTAGGTTTGATAAATCGCATATATATCTCCTTTTTTTGGTATAAGATATAATAGCAATCAACTTGATTTAAACCAGATAAAACTGAGTAAAAAGTTTATTCATATTGCATATTTTCATATTGCATATTTTTAAACATATCTTTGTCTATTGCATTACTACGGCCGCTCTGTTGTGGAGATTTTGTTGTTTTGTCACTACCAATTCCTCGTAAACTCTGAATTTTCACAAGCATTTCTTTTTGAGTAATTTTTTTATCATCCGAATTAACAATATTTGTTTGTATCACAAATTCTTCTTTATTATTGTTTAATTTATTAGACATGCGCAAGGCCTCTTTTCTTGTCGTTTTCATATTTCTTGCCATTTGCCCCATATTATTTAATGTTGCTTCAGGACCTTGTCGCATCTCTTCCCACTCAGCCTTATTAGATGAACGACTATCTTTACATGCTTGTTTATAGGCTTGCTCCATTTCAGCGAAATCTTTACTATCTCTACCTACAGGACTAAATCCGACATAACCATATTCAACTATTGTTGTATTGTTTTCTTTATCGAAAGTCGTTCTTTTGTACATGCCAGATGTATCATTCATTCCGCTATATTCATCAACGACTCTTTCACTACTATCTTCATCTATGAAACGTAATCCATCTGCGCTATATTGAACCGTCTGGCTATATTCAACTTCTCTTGTCGTTTCATTCACTTCCGTTTCTGTATAACTTAAGGATTTTCCATTATAACTTATATTAAGATTATCCGTATAATCTTCCATAATATGCTCCACTGTCCCCTTCTTGAAATCAACATTAGTAACCGTCGGAAAATCACTATCAACACCTTGAACTGTAGAACGTAACTTATTACCTTGAAGTTCTGCTGAAAGCATATTTCCTTTGCCATCACTAACATTCAGTTCTACTGAGTTAGGATTAATAGTGGTTTCCATAGTCATATCCGATGCATTAAATGCCATACTCAGCTCATTATATCCTGCATCAATACCGATAGCGTCTCCTTCACTAGAAAGAATTGTTACCCGATTTTTATTAATTTCAGCTGTGATAGTATCATTACTTACATCATTTGTATTATCAACTTCAGGTACAATCGATGCTTGTGCATCGTTTTGTGTACCGGCTTGAGTAATTTCCGGTGTAATATCCTCCTGAATAAATGCATCTGCAGATATTGCATCATATGAAACATCTACTTCAGGTGAAGGTTGCCTTTGAGATTCTTCCATAAGTTGTACAGCTTCTTCAAAAGTTATGGTTCTTTCATCTTTTTTTTGTGACGTTTCTTGATATGTATATTGTTCTATTTTGGGTTCATTTTGTTCAGCACTAACTTCCTGAATATTTTCATTACCTCTTGATGCTCCCAATGTCATCGCCGAAGCTAAACCAACTGCTAATGTAGCTCCTTTTTTAAGAGTTCTTTCAGTTTCTTCCTTTACTTTATTTGCTGTTTCTTTTAACTCTACCATTTTGCTACCTTCTTCAAAAAAAACAATCCTATACAATACAGAATAACATAAAAACATATTTTGTCAATATATTCTGATTTTTAGAAATTCTAATCGCATATACAAATTTAGTCTTGTAAAAAACGTAAAAACAATTAAAATAATAAATATGATTTAACTTAAGTGTATTATATTAATTTACTGATGAAAAATTATATTACTGAAATAGGTAGAAGCATGGTAGAAATGCTTGGTGTATTGGCCATCATCGGTGTGCTAAGCGTCGGAGCTATATCCGGTTATTCCACTGCCATGAGTAAATATAAGCTCAATAAACAAACGGAACAATATAATACCGTAATTTCCTCTATTATAAAATATTACTATAATTTAACCGATTTTGACAGCTCTGCCATCAAAAGCAGCAATGGAATTGCTTTAGTTCCATACCTTAAAGGATTGGGAGAAATTCCGACTGAAATGTTAAAACGCAACTCTCAAACAACTATTAGTGATATATATAACAATTCCATAGAAATATATCGGCATAATACCGGCTACACAGGTATATTGATTAATCTTCAGAACAACAATCATAGCATTGAAACTTGTAAAAATCTTACTAAAATAACTATCCCGTTTTCTGATGTATTGTATAGTTTAATGTTCCGTATTAACGCTAATGCAAGTTATACATCTTTTTACGGCAAAGGATGCAAAGCACCTTCAAAATGTCTAAAAGATGCAAAATTATCAGATATTCATGATTTATGCAGCAGATGTCAAGAAAGCACAAGCATTTGCACTTTTTTACTGATGTTCAAATAAATGTTACAAACCAAGTGACCGAAGCGTAGTTAACGAACTTTTTTTTAAAAGTGAGTTTTACGTAGCAAGACCGAACTTCAGTTCGAACGTCGCCGAGTTTAAAAAACAAAAACTCCCGTTTGAGGG
>JAZRHM010000002.1:0-40046 GCA_045644765.1 Alphaproteobacteria bacterium
CAACAAATTCTGCACCACCAGCTTCTGCCAAAACTTTTGTGATAGCTGCTGTTAATGTTGTTTTACCGTGGTCAACGTGACCAATGGTTCCAATGTTGCAGTGTGGCTTACTGCGTTCAAATTTCTCTTTTGCCATTGTAAATTTACTCCAAAATAAATTATAAGTTTTGAAAGGGCGGGCTAGCCACCCTTTCGGTTAATTAAAATTAAGCGTTCTTGCTTTTGATTGTTTCTGCAATATCTCTTGGTACTTCAGCGTAATGATCAAATTGCATTGTAAACTGAGCACGACCTTGAGATAATGAGCGCAAGGTGTTTACGTATCCGAACATGTTAGCTAATGGTACAAATGCGTCTACAACACGAGCATTACCGCGTTGATCCATACCATTAATCATACCACGACGAGAGTTCAAATCACCAATGATATCACCCATATATTCTTCAGGGGTAACAACTTCAACCTTCATGATAGGTTCCAAAATTTTTGCATCGGCTTGACGCATACCTTCTCTGAAAGCAGCTCTTGCAGCAATTTCAAAACACATAACGTTAGAGTCTACTTCATGGTATGCACCATCATAAAGATTACATTTAACACCGGTTACCGGATATCCGGCTAATACACCGGTATCCATAGCGCTTCTCAAACCTTTTTCAACACCAGGGATATATTCTTTTGGAACGTTACCGCCAACAACTGTGTTGATAAATTCAAATCCGGTATGATCTTCTGTAGGTTCAAATTTAATTTTAACTCTAGCAAATTGACCTGCACCACCTGATTGTTTTTTGTGAGTATATTCAATATCGCAAGCTTTTGTAATGGTTTCACGATAAGCAACTTGCGGTTCACCAACATTTGCTTCAACTTTGAATTCACGTTTCAAACGATCAACAATAATGTCGAGGTGTAATTCGCCCATACCTTTAATGATTGTTTGTCCGCTTTCCGGATCTGAAGAAACCTTAAATGAAGGATCTTCCATAGCTAATCTTGCCAAAGCTAAGCCCATTTTCTCAACGTCAACTTTAGTTTTTGGTTCAACTGCAAGTTCAATCACAGGATCAGGGAATACCATGTTTTCCAAAACAATCGGATTTGAAGAATCGCAAAGAGTATCACCGGTAGTGGTATCTTTTAAGCCTGCCAAAGCGATAATATCGCCTGCATAAGCTTCTTTCAAATCTTCACGTTTGTTAGCATGCATCAATAACATACGACCAACACGTTCTTTCTTGTCTTTAACAGAGTTATAAATGTAAGAACCTGCGTTCATAACACCTGAGTAAATACGTGTAAATGTTAAAGAACCAACGAACGGGTCGTTCATAATTTTAAATGCTAAAGCAGATAATGGTTCTGTATCGCTTGGTTTACGAACAATAACATCTTCTGTTCCAGGTTTTACACCTTCAATAGCCGGAATATCAACAGGTGAAGGCAAATAATCAATAACAGCATCTAACAATGGTTGAACACCTTTGTTTCTGAAAGCTGTACCGCATAATACTGGAACGAAATCTTGAGATAATGTACCTTTACGGATACATTTCTTTAATGTTTCAATTGATACTTCTTTACCTTCAAGGTAATCTTCCATAGCTTGCTCATCTTGTTCAACAGCCATTTCAACCAATTGGTTGTGATATTCTTCAGCTTTATCTTTCAAGTCAGCCGGGATATCAGTGATTTCAATTGGAGCATCAGCTGTGTTACCTGTGTAGATGATTGCTTTCATGGTTAAAAGGTCAACGATACCTTTAAAATCATCTTCAGCGCCGATAGGCAATTGAATTGCCATAGGACGAGCGCCCAAACGATCAACAATCATGTCTAAGCAACGATAGAAGTTTGCACCGATTCGGTCCATTTTGTTACAGAAGCAAATACGTGGAACACCATATTTGTCAGCTTGGCGCCAAACAGTTTCAGACTGTGGTTCAACACCGGCAACTGAGTCAAAAACAGTGATTGCACCATCAAGCACACGGAGAGAACGTTCAACTTCAACAGTGAAGTCAACGTGTCCCGGGGTGGCGATGATGTTTACACGGTTACCTTTCCAGTAACAAGTTGTAGCGGCAGATGTAATTGTAATACCGCGTTCTTGTTCTTGCTCCATCCAGTCCATGGTTGCAGCACCATCGTGTGTTTCACCGATTTTGTGGTTTACACCTGTGTAGAACAAAATACGTTCGGTTGTAGTTGTTTTACCGGCATCGATGTGAGCCATGATACCAATATTACGATACATTTCCAATTTATGTGTGCGAGCCATTTTGTAACTCCTTTCTGATTAGAACTTATAGTGTGAGAATGCTTTGTTTGCTTCAGCCATTTTGTGAGTATCTTCACGTTTTTTAACTGCAGCACCTTTGTTTGCATAAGCATCTAACAATTCGCCGGCAATTCTGTCTGTCATTGTATTTTCAGAACGTTTTAACGCAGCTGCAATGATCCAACGAATAGACAATGCTTGACGACGGTCAGCTCTAACTTCGCAAGGAACCTGATATGTTGCACCACCCACACGACGTGAGCGAACTTCAACCATAGGTTTAACATTTTCAATAGCTTCCAAGAAAACCGGTAACGGTTCTTGTTTTGTTTTAGAAGCGATAACATCAAAAGCTGAATATACAATTTTTTCTGCAACAGCTTTTTTACCGTCTTCCATGATATTATTAATAAATTTAGCTACTACCTTATCATGATATTTTGCATCAGGTAGTACAATTCTTTTTACAGCACTATGACGACGTGACATCTGATATTCTCCTATTTAGGTCTCTTAGCGCCGTATAAAGAACGACGTTGACGACGTTTTGACACACCTTGAGTATCCAAGGTACCGCGAATAATATGATAGCGAACACCAGGTAAGTCTTTCACACGGCCTCCTCTAATCAGCACCACTGAGTGTTCTTGAAGATTATGACCTTCACCAGGGATGTAGCTGATTACTTCAAAGCCGTTAGTTAGACGTACACGAGCCACTTTACGCAAAGCCGAGTTAGGCTTTTTAGGGGTTGTAGTATAAACCCTTGTACAAACACCGCGTTTTTGTGGACAAGCTTTCAAAGCCGGAACTTTGTTTCTCTTCACTTTTGGTGTTCGTGAGTTACGAATTAACTGATTAATTGTAGGCATCACAAATTTCCTTAAAAGTTTAAAATTTAACACAAAATACCTGCTTTAGAGAGAGTTCTCCCTAAAGCAAGTGTGCGCATACTAGCTTTATTGTTTTGTTATGTCAAGCTTTTTTATTTATGTATTGTATAATTTGCAATTAAATTTTAGGTTTAATGACTTACACTTATTAATTAACACATAAAATCAGCGTAATTACGGCAACCGTAATTAAAATCATGGCTTTTCGGTTTGGTTTAGGATACGGAATATGCCTGATATATTTGTTGTAAATGTGGTTTGCTGCAGCCACCCAAATCGGATATAAATTCAAAATTGCCATTGTGTATGCAGGATTCTCCACAAAGTGTAAGCTGCAGTTTTTAAATGTATATGTCGATAACATCAAAACAATGATAGGAACTCCGACACAAAGCACATTGCGAGGATTTATCACTTCTTCTATTTTGTTTCCGTTTTTGAAGAATATAACAGCATTGATGCCGCCAGCCACGGCAGAAGTAATTAAAGAGTAGTAAAATATAGAATTTACAAGCATATTTGTTTCAACGCTCATCAATATTTTGCATTGTATATCAATGATTGCAATACTGAGCATAGCAGGTAAAAGATAGAAAAATGCCTTACTGGAAACTCGGTTTTGTTTTAAAATAAATACGGAAAAAGCCAAACACAAAAGTGCAAAAATAATCAACGTCATTCGGTAAGGATTTTCCATCAGTCCGGTCAACAATTGTGGCATAAACATGAACCAAGCAAAAAATTCAAGCACAATAGACAACGGTTGTAACATAGCAGCATTTTCTGCTCCGAAAACTTTAGCTGCATTAATCACTCTATTGTCCAAGAAGGCGATAAGGAGACCATTTCCTATACATAGGTAGTAAAAATTTATTCCACTTGGAGGCGTGATAAAAAAAACAAAAGGAAGCAAACATATAGCGGTGCCGATACCACGATATATCATAACCAAAGATCCCTTAAGTCGAAATACCTGATTAGAAAAAACAAACATTGCTGTGGTCATTCCGGCAAAAAAAGCAAACACCCACCATAAATTTTGCATAATACACTCCTATATTTGTTTAAACTCATGAAAATGCTATCTTTAATGGAGGTGTTTGTAAATATGATTTTATATTTTACTAACTTATTTTCAATATAATAAAAAATTATATCAGCTGTTTTGACAAAACTAAATGATTGTTTGTTTTAATTAAATTCTTGTCTGTAATAAAGTAAAATAAAAAAATTGCCAAAATGTAATTTTTGTATACAATTTGTCTTGACTTTGTTTTATTAAAAGATTATCATCAGAACAACAGAAAAATTTATGTTTAACTATTAATCCATACAATTATGAGGAAGAAAAAGACTAAAGACAATCCGGTAAACAGTTTACCTGGTTGGGATTTATCAGTTGCTTTTTACAGCAGTTTGGAAGATACCCAGATTGGTGCAGATCTCAAGCAATTGAAATCGATTTCGAAAGAATTGGCTCTTTATCGTGGCGAGATTGAAGAATTGAAACCTTTTGAGCTCAGCCTTATGCTGGCAAAGTATGAAACAGTCATTGCGCTTAGTCGTAAGCTTCACTATTTTGCGCATCTGTACTCAGATACGCACAAGACAGATGAAGCCGTTTCACGTTTCAAATCGTCGATTGGTGAGGAAATTTCCAATGCGACCGAGCATCTTAGCTTTATCCACTTTGAGTTGAACGGACTGCCTTTATACAAAAAAGAAGAGTTCATCAATCATCCGAAGTTGTATCGTTGGATGCCTTGGCTGAGGAGTTTGTTCCAAGGCTATTGGTCACTCAGCGAAGCAGCTGTATTTATCATCAACAAAAAGTCGATTGTATCATCTTCATGGGATCGTCTCTATGATGAAACTTGCGCTAAACTGAAGTTCCGTTTGAAAGGTAAAATCTTAAACGAGGCTGAAATCGGTGAGAAGGTTGGTGATAAGTCTGCACAAGTTCGTCAAGCCGCAACTGCCGAGATGAATCGTGTTTACAAAGAAAATGCACACATCATCACGATGTGTTATAACATGATTTTGAAGGACAAAAGCGTCGATGACGAGCTGTATAGCATGAGCGAACCTGTAAGTAGCAGTTTGTATAGCAATGGTATCAGCAAGAAAGATTTGATGACAATGGTCAATGCCGTTGCAGATTCCTACATCCCGATTCCTAATCGTTTTTACAAATTGAAGGCAAAAATGATGAAGGTAGATCGCATCAGTTATGCTGATCGCAACTACAATCCGGTTGAGGTTAAGGAAAAGAAAGTTACTTGGCAAGAGTGTGCACAATCTGTAATTGATGCATATGCAGAGTTTTCTTATGAGTACGCCGCACGTGCCGCGCTGATTATCAATTCAGGTATCATTGATGTACCTCCTCGTGAAGGAAAGATCAGTGGAGCATATTGTCTGAGGGGAGAAGATCCTTATATGTTGCTTAACTTTAGCGGATATGAAAGTTATGCAAGGACAGCTGCTCATGAATGTGGTCATGCCGTGCATCACCAATTGTCTGCAACGGTTGGTATTTTGAACGATACAACACCTACAGCTCTTGCTGAAGTTGCTTCTGAATTTGCCGAATATTTGTTGTTCAGGAAACAAATGGCAAAAGCCGAAACCAATCGTGAGAAGTTAGCTCTGTTGATTGATCGTGTTCAAGACATGATCAACTCTATTCACCGTCAGGTGGCTTTCTACAAATTCGAAGAGTTTACTCATCGCGAGCGTAAGAAAGGTGAGCTTTCTACAGAAAGATTAAACCAAATCTGGCGTGAACAATCTTCCCGTTACTTTGGTTTTGATATTGGTGAAGAGGTAGACCATATGTGGATGGGTATTTCTCATATTTTCAACATGCCGTATTATGTGTATTCATACGCTTTTGCGGGTTTGGTTGTTAACAACCTTATCAAGGCCTATGAAAATTGGGATGAAAACCACGAAGGTCAAATTCAAGAAAGCTTTGCAGACTTGTATCTTAACATGCTCTCATGTACGGGCGTTGAAGATTACAAGAGCTTACTTGAGCCTTTTGATATCGATGCAGATGATCCTGAATTTTGGTATAAAGGTCTTTCTCTCATCACAGAGTATATTGATGAGATTGAAAAACTGGCCAAGGCTGAAGGTCTGTTGTAAAAACTGATGCTTATTTAATAACAAACTCCGTTGGTGTTATCCAACGGAGTTTGTTTTTGTGTATAAAAAACGACCGGATAATTCCACCGGTCGTTTTGTTTAGATTAGCAAATATCTATTGAGCTGAAACTCCACCTTGCATGTCTATAACTGGTCCGTCAAACTTCTGTTGATAAACAAGGTACTCTGTAGAAGTCAAAAACGTATTCCTATAATTATCAAGAAGTCTGTCTCTTAAACTGTCAGGAATTGAGCTTGATGTTCCTTCCGTTTTTTCTTCTTCAGTTACATCACCTAGCATATCATTGTACATACCTTCTATGCTGGTATATGTGCTTTCTAAATATGTTTCATAGGCATTAGCGTCGGTCTCGGCAAATTTATTAAAGTCTCCAAGTTTGGTAAAGTAGTCACCAAAATTAGGTTGGAATGTGCTTCCTAATGAACCTGATGATTTATCGCCAAGCTCAGCATCTAAGGTCAGCTCTACAGCAGGTCTGATAAAGCATCCTTGAACACCGGTTTTGTAATAATCGTTGGTTGTATCCGTCCACTCGTATCCTGCAAAGTTAGGATTTAATGATTGTTTGCCGTCTGGACCTATATTGTCAAACTTAGACTTACTTCTATAATCCCAGTTAGCATATCTGTTAGCTGAGACATAGTAGAAAGAATTGCTACCGTTTAATGATTCGCCAAAACATCTTTCTGTAGGCTCTTTTGAACCGTTTTTGTACAATTCATAAGGGCATATATAAGCTGAACCATGCCAATACATTCTCATTCTGCAGTAGAAACCGTCTCCATCATCACGACATGCACCAGATCTGCTTTCTTTATCAGAGCATTCACCACCATACATGACACCAATTCTCCATGGTTCAACACCTTGAGGCCACTTACTGCCTTCCGTTTTGCCGTCCCATTCACGTTGAATTAAGCCTGAGTCTGTTTCTTCATAGTATCTTACACCATAGCTAAGAGGAATGTAAGCATCGGTTCTGCTAGCCAATCCACAATATTTATTTGCCACATACAGTCTGCCATAAAGAATATCTTCCAGTGTAATGTGAGATGAGTTTGCTCTTTTGACATGGGTTATAGCTGCATCCGAAGCAAGAGTCGAGCATGTGCTAGTTGTTTTTTGGTCAGCAGAAATTCCGTACCATAAGTAGTTTTGGTAAGCTGGTTTATTATCAAAACCAGTATTTTTTCTCATATAGATATGAGGACCATTAGAGTAGCGAGGCCATTTGTTAGATTTTGATGCTATACCTGAAAAATCATTAACCATAACAGCTCTGTCTACTTTGCTGTCAGAGTTATGTTTGACCCAATAGCACTGATATACATCGGCGTAAGTATATTTTGCGTCATCTGTAGACCAACCTTTATTTTTGGTTCTGTAACTACCTTGACAAGCTTTTGAATATGTCGCACCCATGTATGTGACCTCGTGTGTTTGGTCTAATTTCATCGCAAACAAGTTAGAGCGTTTGCTTTTGAATTTTGAATTACCATGGTCATCGTAAAATACTTTATTTTTTATATTAGTATTACTCAAGATTGCATCAACATCCTCATTGGTCATAACACCCCAATTTGTTGTGTCTGTATCATAAGCAAGGTGTGTTATACTTGTAGGTGAAGATTCTGTATAAGCATCAGTACCTGTAGTTCCGTATATATAAGTACCATCCGGGCTCATCATATGAGCATCATTCTCAGCGACGACTCTTAATACAACCTTGGTTTCGCTCTGTTTGGTAGCCTTGGTTACAACACCTAACTTATAGTTTTTACTGGTATGTAAAGCATTAAGATCTTTTTCCATGTTTTCTGTAACATCAGATATGTCGTTATAGCAATATCCACCTTTGATAGCATAATCGCCAGGTTGACATAGTTTTTCTTTTGTATAACATACGTTACCGTTTGATAAAGTGGTGTTTTTCAATCTGTATCCTTTAATCGGATATGATGAACCACCGACATCTGTACAGCTCTTAACTTTGCATGCACGACATGTTACGGCAGAAGAGCCAATAGCAGCTCTCCAAGTTTTCTTTTCTGTATCAACTTCTACTTCTGTGTCAGCGTTACAAGATTGGCGATAATAATATTCACCAATTTTATTTCCTGTACAACTTGGTGTTGAAAACGCAGAAGCATATCCCGGTACGGAACATTCTGCTCCTTTGTTAAACGCCATTCCTGAATATCCGTATTGTTCATGTGCTATATAATTATATACAGATGTATCGCATTTACAGCTTTTATATCTTCTTACATTAACACCATTATACACTTCATCACAATATTCCGATGAAGTGTCTAAAACAGAGTTGTTTCCGCAAAGCTGAACTGAATGGAAAGTTTCTCCATCTAAGGTAGAAACATCTGTTGTGCTGGCAACATATTTATATTCAGCTTTACAGATTTTTTTCTCATATTTATCATCACACTGATTGCTGTAATCATACTTTTCGTCAGTGTTGTCATATTGATACTCTGCAGGACATGTGCAGCTTTCATAATATTTGATACCACTACGAGTACAGTAATCAGTTGATAAAACCTTAGGGCTTAGACAATCTGTTTCCTTTATTGTGAAAGCGCAAATTTCACCAACAACCATTGGGGCAATTTGCTGATCATTGCATCGGCCGTCCGCAAGGAAACAAACTTTTGCGTCAACCGGTGTAACCACACTCGCTGATATGCAAGCAGAAAAAGTGGTTAAAATCAATGGTTTAAAATATATTTTCATGACACATCTCCATATAATTATATTGCGCAAATACTATATTCTGCCTTAATTGTAGCATAGATTTTTTGCTGTTTCAATTATTTTTTGCTTTATAGCAAGCTCTTTTAATAAAGTTCATAAAAGTGTAACATTTGGTTTAAGTTGCAGATTTTACATTGTTTTTTATTGTTGACAAATAAGAGCGTTTTTTGTTAAAATGAACCGGAGAAAGCAAGTATTAATTTATTAAATATTGTGTAATATGAAAAAGGTATTATTATTTTTGGCATTTGCATTGGTAATGCAAGTTGCCCAAGCTCAAATTAATGAGATTTATTTGAGCAATGGAGTTGTTTTAACCGGTAATCAATGGCATTTTGATGACTATTCGGTTA
Organism: Alphaproteobacteria bacterium; assembly: GCA_045644765.1. Classification (GTDB taxonomy): domain Bacteria; phylum Pseudomonadota; class Alphaproteobacteria; order RF32; family CAG-239; genus JAFTYO01. The sequence continues at coordinate 9,470 of JAZRHM010000002.1, forward strand.
TGGAGGCTAATAATGGCGTGTATATAATTATAACCCCAAACGGTTATAACTATTATCAACTGCAACATTTTGATAAACTAAGTTTTGAACTTGCTTATTCAGAAGTCGTTTACAGTGTGAAGCCATATATTTACAATAATCAATTCGGATGGTACATTCGAGGGCATTATCGTAACTATTTTTATTATCCTGATGGAAGTGTTGTGGTGTTGTCGTATGTACCGACATTTTATACTTTCCATTATGATGTAGCCCGATTAACTTATTTGAATTTGAGGTATTGGCACTGGAAAACTGCAGGATTGTATCATCATTTGTGGCATAAACCACATCATTATCATCATCCACCGCAGCATCACCACCATAATCATCATCCTCACCATGGTCATAATGGTAGTCACAATCGTCCTGAACCGCCAAGAAACGGTAATGGTCATGCTACACCACCTTCAAGAAACGGCGAAGTTAGAAGACCTACTTCTACTCAGCCTTCAAGAAGTACGACCGTAACAAGACCTGCTACGACAACGCCTTCAAGAGGTACGACCGTAACAAGACCTGCTGCGACAACGCCTTCAAGAAGTACGACCGTAACAAGGCCTGCTACGACCACGCCTTCAAGAAGTACGACTGTAGCAAGACCTGCTTCTACTCAGACTTCAAGAGGCACGGCTGTAGCAAGACCTGCTTCTACTCAGACTTCAAGAGGCACGGCTGTAGCAAGACCTGCTACGACACCTTCAAGAGGTACGGCTGTAGCAAGACCTGCTTCTACTCAGACTTCAAGAGGCACGGCTGTAGCAAGACCTGCTACGACACCTTCGAGAAGTAGTAGTGCGACAAGAACTAGACGGTAGTTTTCGGTTAAAAAACATTCTAAAAAAACTTCCCCTTAAAGATAAGGGGAAGTTTTTTAATCTTATTTATCAAAAACTATTTATGCATCAATATATTAAGAACTTTGGAGAGTTCTTGTTTCATATGTTGTCTGTCTACAACAATATCAACCATTCCATGTTCTTTTAAATATTCAGCGCGTTGAAAACCTTCGGGTAGCTTTTCTCTGATTGTTTGCTCAATTACACGTTGTCCGGCAAAACCTATCAAACACCCTTTTTCAGCAATGTTTATATCGCCTAACATCGCAAACGATGCAGAAACACCACCTGTTGTAGGATCTGCCATAATAGATATAAATGGTAAACCTTTTTCTTTCAAACAATTAACAGCGGCTGTTGTTCTGGCCATTTGCATTAAAGATAAAATACCTTCTTGCATGCGAGCGCCTCCGGAAGATGCAACCGTAACTAAAGGTGCTTTGTGTTTGATCGCAAGTTCGGTGGCAGTGATAATCCCTTCACCAACCGCCGTACCCATGGAACCGCCCATGAAAGAAAAGTCCATAACAGCAACAATACAATCAACACCACCAATCTTACCTTTGGCAACTTTAATGGCATCTTGATTACCTGTGTTTTTGCGATATGTTTTTAACCTGTCGCTATAACGTTGAGTGTCCTTAAACTTTAACGGGTCATCATGTCCAAGCGGTAAATTGATTTCGGTATATTTCTCATCATCAAAAAGCATTTTTAAACGCTTATCTATATACAGACGTAAATGATGACCACATGATGTACATACATACATCGATTTTTTTAACTCTTTGGAAAAAAGCATCTGATTACAAACAGGACACTTTACCCATAAATTGTCGGCAATTTCTTTCGGAGTCGTTTTTTGAATTTTCGGACGAACGATATCGGTAAGCCAATTCATATATATATCCTATTGTTGATTTTTCTTGAAAGAAAAGAAATTTGACATTTTTTCTTTTAAGGTGATTTTGGGTGTCTCCGGCTCTTTATTTTTAAGATATTCAATGTTTTCTTGCAAGTTTGAAACCGTAGCGTGCAATTTTTCATGCTCTTTATTCAAGGCTTTGTTTGTTTTTTTGTGTATTTTTAACTGTGAACGAACAGGAGCATTGGCAACATATCCGTCTAAGCGACCAAGCAAATATCCCGAAAAGAACAAAATCAAAATCAAAACACTCAAAGAAATTGTAATGTCAATACTAAAGGGTTTTAAAGTAAATGTAGCGAAATCATTGTTTATGACAGCAAACACGATAACAATTATAACTAACGGAATGCCGATTAATCTTCTGATAAAATTCATTTTTAAAACCCTTTCTAAAAAACTTACGAAAATAAGCTAAGAAATTATTGATTCAATAATTCGTGCAATTCTTTTCCGGTTTTAAAGTGTGCAATATTGCGTTCATCAACTTCTACTTTTGCTCCGGTACGGGGGTTCTTTGCAACACGTGGAGCACGTTTGCGAACGGAAAATGCACCAAAACCACGAAATTCAACTCTATCGCCATTTGCAAGAGTTGAAATGATTTTGTTAAAAATAACATTTACAATTTTCTCCACATCTCTAAGTGTAAGATTTGGATTCTTTGCTGCAATTTTTTCAATTAATTCTGATTTAGTCACTTTTACCTCTTATTTAAACTGGTTAATAAAAAAAATTCTGAATGCAAAATACAGCCTATTTATTCAAATTTCTACTATTTTTTTCATTTTATACAGACATCAGGTGCTTTTAAATATAGCGGTTTAGGAAAATCTAACGTTTTATTGCTTAATTTTTTTAGTCCGGTGAGAGCCAAATTATCAATCGATATATTTTGTTTCATCTTTATACAATTGAGCCGAAGACCGCTGGGACGACTTAAAAAACGTTCAACACCATCTCCGATAAGAGTTACCTGTTTGTCACTTAAAAATTTGATAATATCATCGCTAAAAGCTGTTGAGGGGGGCATGATTTTGTTCAATTTGGAATCGTAATATTGAATGTAAAAATCTTCACGTTTTGTTTCAATTATTACGGCGTTAACTTCTGAAATTTCGTTATAATCAAGCTCGGATATGTAGGATTCAAAAGCGCTTATCCCGGCGATGTTTAAATCAGGACACGCTAACTTGAAAGCTCTGGCAGCCGATATGCTGGAACGAACACCCGTAAAAGACCCCGGACCTGTGCAAACAACCGCTAACGACAAATCTTTGAAATGCAATTTGTGTTTTTTAAGCATTTCATCTATTTGAACAATTAGAGTTTCGGCTTGTCCGAAATCCATTTCTTTTTCAAATCTGTCAATTTCGGTTTTGTTCTCAAAAAGCACTATGGAACAAAAATTAACAGTGGTATCAAAAGCTAATGTAAACATTTTTTTATTCACACCCTCAAATTTAGATTGCGTATTTCAGTTTATAATATACAATTTATAAACAAACAATGATTTTTTAATGTAAGTGAAAAAACAATGAACAATATTTTATTTCAAGATATACTTTATTTGCTCTTTATTATCGGAATTATACTCATATCGCTGATAGTTTCTTTCAGGATAACCATACTCAGACTTAAACAAAAAAACTATTTTCTTAATCGTGACAGAGAGCGCTATGCAGAAACATTATATGCTTCTAAGGACGGCTATTTTGCTTTTGTTTATCCGGATGAACGTATAAATGATCCTAGAAGAACAGTAAGGGAGCGCTGTTCAAGACGGTTGGCTGTTATGCTTAATTTAAAAAATGGTGTCAGTTCAAGTTTTGAAGATGTCTTATCTATGTTTTACAAAGATGATGCTAAAAAAATAAGTAAATATCTTAAATTGATGCAAGAAGAAAATATACCGTTTGAGGACACATTTTCCTTAAAAAACGGAACTCGTAAAATGAGTATATTCGGCGCCAGAATTAATGCAAACGACGGAAATTTATATTGTGATATGCTATGGTTTAGAGATTTAAGCGAGGAAATGATTAAAATTGAAGAGCTTGAAAATAATCTTGATGTGTTAAAAAATCGGTTTCAAAGTCTTAATGATATGATAGATAATATTAATTATCCGATGTGGCTCAGAGACGATTCGCTTAAAATTATAGCAGTTAATAAAAAATATGTTGAATATGCCGGTTTGAAAGATAAACAAGAAGTTTTAAACACTCAGTTTGAGTTTTCGGCTATCGGTAAAACCGATTCGGAAAATGCTATTGAGACAAATATGGCAAAATTGGCTCAACAAACCAATAAAATGCAAAAACAAAACATTAATATGGTTGTAAATGGTCAAGTACATTATTTTGAGATGATTGAAATGCCGTTCCATGCAGAAGGAAATTTGGAAAAAATATCAACGGCAGGATCGCTTTATGATATGACAGAGCTTGATAATGTTAAAAGATCATTTAAAATACATCAAAGCGCACATTTGGATGTGTTATCAGAGTTAGGAACTGCTTTTGCTATTTTTGATACATCGCAAAAACTTATATTTAGTAACAAATCATTTTTAAATTTATGGGGATTGGATGCTAAGTTTTTATCATCTACACCTTCGTATTCTGAATTTTTGGAAAAAATAAGAAGCTCCAGACTGTTGCCTGAGGTTAGTGATTTTAAGGGGTATAAGGAAACAGAATTAAAAATGTTTGCTGATTTGATAAAATCAAGAGAAGATTTATTGCATCTTCCTGATGGCAGAACCATAAAAAGAGTGGTTTCTGTTCATCCGAACGGTTTAATTTTTGCTTTTGAAGATGTGTCTGACAGATTGGCTGCTACTCGTATGATAAACGAGCTTATCGGTGTTCAACAAAATATATTGGATAATATAAATGATGCCGTGCTTATTTTCGGAAGCGATAGAAAACTTAAATTTTTTAATCAAAGCTATATAAAATTATGGAAAGCTGACGAGGTGAAATTGCGAGATATGCCTAGTTTGGGCGATGTTTTACAAATGCAACAAAGTTTTTTTCAAAATCAAGAAAATTGGGATAAATTAAAACAAAATATGTTGAATCATATCTTCAATATATGTGCCAGGTTCCGATTGGAAAGAAACGACGGTGTTATTATTGAGGTTATACCTAAGGTGTTGTCTGATGAAACAGTAATGATTACATATATGGTAAAATAGTTTTGACATTAATTCTTTAGTATGTCATAATTTGGTCGTGTATATAAGTATGTGAGGTTGGTTTGGATACAAACAATAAAATTTCTGAAGATGAAGAATTTTCCTTTGATTGGAAGAAAAAAGGGTTCAGTAATAATGAGCGTCTTACATTGAAAAATGATGTAAAAGAGGCTCAGAAATATGCTGAAGACAAGAAAACTCCGTTATCTAAAAAAAATAAAGTAACTCCGGAGAATTTGCCTTTGGGGCTAAAAAAATTACGTAAAAAAATCAGAGACATATATGATGAAGAAGACGATGATGAAAATGATACTTATTTTGCTCATATAAAGATGCCGGAACAAGAGGAAGACAACACGTTGTTGTATGCTCTTAATGAAGATGAGAGAAATATTTATAAACAAAAGAATGTTTTTGAAACTTCAAAAATGCAACAAAATGCCGGAAAAATGGAAGCCCTGCATATAGCCAATAATTTGGCTCGTGAAGCAGGATTAAATAATATCAGCCGAAAAGCAATTGAAATGGGAATGCAACAAGCAACTTTTGACCCGCAAAAAACACAAGAAGAAGTTATAAGAAAAGAGGTGGGGGGTAAGCTTGGAATAAAAGGTAAACTCGATGACGGTAAAATTATTCAGGCAGCGAGAGGTATTAAAAAAGTTGAGCAGCTCGGTGGTAAAAATGCTGCCAAAAATTTACAAATGAAAGATATCGTTAAAGCCGGTGAAGAAAAATTGAGCGATATAGAGTTGGCAGAAATGATTTTGGAAAAATCAGGGCAAGATGTAAAAAAACGTAAAAATAAACTAAATAAAACGAAAGAAAATATTGAACTTAAGCATTTTAAACAACCGGAACAATCAGTTGAAAGAAAGGCGCCGAGAATAGATACAAATTTAGGAAGATAACCTATAAAGAAAATTGACAGGTTAAAAAACTTCATTTATCATAATAACAAAATTAACCTTTATCACTACGAGGAAGCAATGGAAAACCAATATTATACCATTATTGAAAAACAGGACTTTTATGAAATTATTGAAAATAAATATGGTGAACTGGCTATATTTATTGATGCCAGAGCCGGAAGTCCGGTAAAGCCGGTTTTAGAATTTGACGGTAAAGAGACAGCCTTGTTGAAAAGAGATGAACGTTTGGCAGTCAGGCTGGATAAAATCGATTCTGAAACAAAAAATGTTTTAGCCGAGTCTGAGTTTGTAATGATTGTAGAATTATCGGGCGAAATGGTGGAACGTGTATATGGTGTTCCCGTAGATAATGTTGAAGAGATTGTCTTTATCGGCCGTCAAACGCGCGCTGATGAATTGGTTAAAGCAAAAAATCGAGATGACGTATTAAAAGCTTTCGGTGCTGTAAAATCTTGGACAGGCGGTAATAAATAATGATTGGATTAGTTTTAGTTACTCATGGCCGTTTGGCTGAAGAATTTTTAGCGGCAATGCAACATATTGTCGGTCCGCAAGATTATGTAGAAACAGTTTGCATTGGTCCTGATGACGATATGGAAACAAGGCGTGATGAAATTATGCATAAAGTACAACAAGCAGATAGTGGGAAAGGTGTTGTTGTTTTAACTGATATGTTTGGCGGAACTCCTTCAAACTTAGCGATTTCAATTATGGATAAAGCAAATGTTGAAATAATTGCCGGTGTGAATTTGCCTATGTTAATTAAGCTAGCTGCCCTTAGAAAAGATTGTGGCTTAAAAGATGTTGTCATAGGGGCACAAGACGCCGGAAAAAAATATATTAATATAGCTTCTCAATTGTTAGGATAATATGATGAGCAATGATATTTGTTCTGTTGAGCTACTGATACAAAATAAAAAAGGATTACATGCGAGGGCTGCAGCCTCATTTGTTAAATGTGTCGAAGAATTTGATGCCGAAGTTACCGTTGAAAGATTGGGACAATCCGTCAGCGGTTGTTCAATTATGGGATTGATGATGTTAGCGGCTTCTTGCGGCACAACAATAAAGGTTTGTGCAAGCGGTGTTCAGGCTCAAGAAGCTATAAGTGCAATATCTTTACTTGTTAATTGCAAATTTGGTGAAGAATAGTGACTAAGGCTCCACGAAATCAGACTATAAGTTTGTCATCAAGGCAAATTTCTCATTATGTCTCAAAAGCCATAAAAATAAAAAAAGGTTGCTTGCTTGAAGATATGATTGATAAAGTTATATTTCAAGATGCCTTTAGAGCCTTAAATTATATCCCTGATAACAGTGTGGATTTGATTGTTGTTGATCCTCCGTATAATTTGACTAAGGTGTTCAGTAAACAACAGTTCAAGGCTATGGATATTAAAGAATATCAAAAATGGTTAGATAAATGGCTTAAAAGTGCTGCTCGTATTTTAAAGGAAAACGGAAGCATTTATATATGCTCTGATTGGAAAACCTCTTTAGCAATTCCGACAATTGCCCAGAAATATTTTATATTGCAGAATCGTATATCTTGGGAAAGAGAAAAAGGGCGAGGGGCCTTAAATAATTGGAAAAATTGTCTTGAAGATATATGGTTTTTTACTAAGAGTCCACAATATACTTTTAACTTAGATGCTGTTAAAATGTTACGTCCCGTAATTGCCCCATATCGAGATTCGAAAGGGAGTCCTAAAGATTGGGATGAAAATGAAAATGGTAATAAATATAGATTTACCCATCCTTCAAATGTGTGGACAGATATATCCATTCCTTTTTGGTCAATGCCCGAAAATACACCTCATCCGACGCAGAAGCCTGAAAAACTTATTGCTAAACTGATTTTAGCATCAAGCAATGAGGGAGATTTGGTTTTTGATCCGTTTTTAGGTTCCGGTACTACGGCGGTGGTGGCAAAAAAACTTGGAAGACATTATCTTGGTATTGAGCGTGAAAAAGAATATGTTGCATACTCGGAATATCGTCTTGAAAAAGCAGATGAAGACAGCTCAATTCAGGGTTATGAAAACGGAGTATTTAAATTAAGAAATTGCTGAACATTTTTATCAGTTACGGTAAAATAAAAATAGGCAATGTACTCATTTATTGCCTATTTTTTATATATTAAATATTAATAAAAGTATTGACTCTTTGTAAAAAAACATATATAAGCGATTTAACTTTTAAGAAAATTAACAATAAAAAGTTTGTTTTATATATACACTCCAAGGAGTGCCGCCAGTCAGCGAGGGTTCGCACACTGGCGTGCAATAGTTTATATATACCGGCTTTAACAAAGGAAACAAAATGTTTGAAACATTAACAGAGAAGTTAGGTTCTGTCTTTTCAAAAATCACCTCCAGAGGTGTTTTAAACGAAAAAGATATTGATGAAGCTATGCGTGAGATACGCATTGCTTTGTTAGAAGCTGATGTTTCTTTGTCGGTTGTTAAAGAGTTTATTGCAAAAGTAAAAGAACAGGCGCTTGGGGAGAAAGTTGTTCGCTCAATTCAACCGGGGCAGATGGTTGTAAAAATTGTTCATGATGAATTAGTTAAACTTTTAGGTGAAGAAACTTGTTCGTTAAATTTGAACGCAGTTGCTCCTGTTGTTATTTTGATGGTTGGTCTGCAAGGTTCAGGAAAAACGACAACTTCTGCAAAAATTGCGGCCAGATTAAAGAAAAATAAAAAAGTGTTAATGGCTTCGTTAGATATATACAGGCCTGCAGCTCAAGAACAGTTAGCTCAACTCGGTAAACAAATTGGTGTTTCCACGCTTCCTATTGTTAAGGGGGAAAACCCGCAAGAAATTACAAAGCGTGCGTTAAAAGATGCAAAAAATGGTGTTTATGATGTTTTGATTTTGGATACGGCAGGGCGTTTACATATTGATGCTGAGTTGATGGAAGAAGTTAAACAAATTAAACAAATTTCTAATCCGTCAGAAGTGTTGTTGGTTGCAGATGCTCTTATCGGTCAAGATGCTTGCAATGTAGCAAAAGAGTTTAATGAGCAAATCGGGATTACAGGTTTAGCACTAACAAGAATTGATGGATCTTCAAGAGCAGGTGCGGCTCTTTCGATGAAAATGGTTTCAGGTGTTCCGATAAAGTTTTTAGGAACAGGCGAAAAACTAGACGAGATAGAAGAATTTCATGCTGACAGAATTGCCGGCCGTATTTTGGGGCAGGGCGATGTGGTATCACTGGTTGAAAAAGCCATGGAAAAGGTTGACCGTGAAGAAACAGAAAAAATGGCAGCAAAAATGATGAAAGGTCATTTTGATCTAAACGATATGCTGAGCCAATTAAGGCAGATGCAAAAATTGGGAAGTATGGGTAGCATAATTTCAATGATACCCGGACTTTCTAAATTTAAAAATCAGATTGAACAAGCCGGTATTGGTGATAATCTGATTAAAAAGCAGGAAGCGATAATTCTTTCAATGACCAAAAAAGAAAGATCCAATCCTGATATCATCAAAGCTTCACGCAAAAAAAGAATTGCGTTAGGCTCCGGTGTAGAAGTTCATGAGGTAAACAAATTGCTCAAATCATATGAGCAGATGTCAACCATGATGAAACAAATGGGTAAGTTTGGCGGTATGTCAGGACTTGCACAAATGATGAAAAGAAATCCGATGAGCAATATGTTCGGAAGGTTTGATAAAAGGTTTTAAGACTTTGCCATAAGGCTTAGAACTTATAAGTGTTTTAATTTAATTAGAAAGGAAAAAATAAAATGGCAGTTCGTATAAGACTTTCAAGAGGCGGTTCAAAAAAACGCCCATTCTATCGTATTGTTGCTGCTGACCAACGTGCACCTCGTGACGGTAGATTTATTGAAAAATTGGGAACATATAATCCGTTGTTACCAAAAGATCACGCTGAACGTTTAGTTGTTGATCAAGAAAAAGTTGTAGCATGGATTAAAAAAGGTGCTCAACCAACAGACAGACTTCAAAAATTGTTTGCAGGTCTTGGCTTGTGTGAAGCTCCTGTTGTTCGTGAACAACCTAAAAAATCTGCTCCTCGCGCTAAGACAGTTGAGAGAATGAAAGAAAAAGAAGAAAAAGCAAGAGCTGCTGCTGAAGCCGCTGCCGCTGCTGCTGAATCTTCTGCTGAATAATTTTTATTTTGTTATTAAGAAGGCTACTTTATGAAGGCAGAAAATATAAAAGAGCGCATTTGTTTAGGTGTAATTGCCGGTGTTCATGGTATCAGAGGCGAAGTAAAAGTGAAAAGTTTTACCGCTGATGATTGTGATATTGATGCTTATGGCACATTAGAAAACAAAGATGCTTCAAAAACTTTTGCCTTAAAAGTAATTGGTCGCAGTAAGGAACTGCTCCGTTGTAAAATTAAAGGTGTTGACGATAGAAACGTTGCAGAAAGTTTAATCGGAACCGAACTTTATGTAAATCGCAATGTTTTACCGGAACTTGATGATGAAGAATATTATTTGGCTGATTTAATCGGTTTGAAAGTATTGGAACAATCATCAGAAAATGAGGTAGGAACTGTTGCGGGAGTATATAATTTTGGTGCAGGAGATATTTTGGAAATAAGGGTTAACTCTACAAATAAGTTAGAAATGTTGCCTTTTACCAAAGAATATGTTCCGGTGGTTAAAATTTGTGACGGATACGTTAAAGTTTCATCTACATTGATGAACTATGCTCCTGATGATGACAAGGAATTTTCAGATGAAGGTTAAGTTTTTGACACTTTATCCTGAAATTTTTCCCGGTTTTCTAGGTCATTCCGTAACCGGTAAGGCTTTAGGAGACGGTAAATGGTCATTTGAAACAGTCAATATCAGAGATTATGCTTTTGATAAGTATGGTTCTGTTGATGATACACCTTGCGGAGGCGGTGCCGGTATGGTTATGCGCCCTGATGTTTTGGGAGCGGCAATAAAAGCCAATTATACATCGGGAAGGCTGATTTATATGAGCCCGAGAGGAATACCGTTAAATCAGGCAAAAGCTCATGAATTGGCAAATGAAGAAAATTTAACCATTATATGCGGTCGTTTTGAAGGGGTTGATGAAAGGGTTTTAGAGGCATACAATGTCGAAGAAATCAGCATTGGCGATTATGTTTTAACAGGTGGAGAACAAGCAGCAATGATAATGCTTGACAGCATTATAAGATTGTTGCCTGATGTATTGGGAAATGCGCAATCGTTTGAAGATGAAAGTTTTGAAAACAATTTGCTGGAATATCCTCAATATACTCGCCCGGTTGAATGGGATGGACGTTTTGTTCCTGACATATTGCTAAGCGGTCACCATAAAAATATTGAAAATTGGCGTAAAGAACAGTCTTTAAAAATAACAAAAGAAAAGCGTCCTGACCTTTTAAAAAAATATCTTGATTTACAAAAGGTTTAGGTATATAAGATAACAAAATTTTATAATATAAGGGTAAAACTGATGAATATACTTGAAAATATTGAAAAAGAGCAAATTGCAAAGCTCACCGAAGGTAAAAACCTTCCGGATTTTAAAGCCGGCGATACCTTAAAAGTTCACACAAAGGTTAAAGAAGGTGACCGTGAACGTATTCAGGTTTACGAAGGTGTTTGTATTGCTCGTAAAAATGACGGTTTAAACTCATCTTTCACAGTTAGAAAAATTTCTTTCGGTGAAGGTGTTGAACGTGTATTTCCGCTTTATTCTCCAAATGTGGCAAAAATTGAAGTTGCTCGTATCGGTAAAGTACGTCGTGCAAAACTTTATTTCTTGCGTGCATTGCGTGGTCGTTCAGCTCGTATTGCTGATGACTTGTCAGCAACATCTAAAGCTGCTGCAACAGAAAAAGCAGAAAAATAAGTTTGTTAAACTGATAAAAAACTCGCCGATTGATTTATCGGCGAGTTTTTTGTAAATCTATTTAAAAATTTATCTTTTAGTTTTTATTTTTCCAGTGATTATAGTGTAAAATATAATAAATTGATGTGTTAATATTTGACTTTAGGCTGTTTTTAATATATAAGCTTACATATAAATTATAAAAGATTATTTTACATCTTAAGGAATATAGACAATGAAAAATTTTATTATATGTGTTAAAAATTTTATTTATTGGGAAATCATTAATCGTCTTAAAGGAAATAATCAAGACGTTGTATGTGCGGTTATCATCTATCAGGATAAGATATTGGCGCAAACTGCTCAAAAAAATAATTTAATTAACACCGATGACACTCAATATGTGGCTCCGGGCGGTAAAGTTGAACCGGGAGAAACCTTAAATGCAGCAATTCATCGTGAAATCAAAGAAGAGACCAACCTTAATATAGATATAATCAAAAAATTAGGTACAATTCGTAATAATAAATATAAATTGCATTGGTTTGCGTGTGCTCCGACAGATGTATCATTATTGAAAATTGTTGAACCTTTGAAACAAAAAGAACTTAGATGGGTTGATTTGAATGATACTTCCATAAATTGGACACCTAAAAATTTTGATGCTTTGATGAAATATAAACAACAAATATTAAGCATTCAAAAAAAATTGAAAGATTAAAAAAGAAGGTCTTAGTGCCTTCTTTTTTTAATTAAAACAATTTATCAATATCTTCTTTAGTTTTCTCTAAAATTTTATCTATATTATTGCCGTGAACATCTAAACCTTCAGCCTTGATTAATATAACATCATTTATTCCATAAAGCGTATTACACAATGCTCTAACATACTCAAATCCAAAATTGTCAGGGCCATATCCACCTTTGGATGTAACATAATAAAGTTTTTTTGCTTTACATAATGAAATTAACTTTCCTTCATCAGAATAATCAAATACCAATTTTGAAATATTGATATGCTCAAAAAAAACTTTTAAGATTGAAGGAAATGAGAAATCCCAATATGGTGCTGCTATAACAATAGTTTCTGCAGAAACAAAATCTTTAGCGTATGAAAACATTTCATCGTCAAAATTTTTCTGAGATATAAATTCAAATCTTTTTTGTAATAAGTTTTTATGTATAGGTGTGATGTTAGTTTTATCTAAGTTTATTTCTTTTACATCTTGCCCAAGTTTTGTAATTAAATAATCTGCCAATTTTTTGGTTCTGGAATTTTCTCTCACGCATGCATTAATGTATAGTATTTTCATATCATTTCCTCTATTACAATTACTTATTTTAAATATGTCATATATTTATCTTTTCAATTAGATAACTTTTATAACATATGACAGATATCTTGATATAAATATTCAAAAGTTTATAGATATTGAAAGTAAGGAGTTTTTTATCGTCCACTATTTATATTAATGAAAGCCTGTAAAGCATTTTGCTGATTATTCGATGTTTCCTGAACTGCGTATTGATTAAGTTCAATGGTTACTCCATTCATTGACAATTTGCCGTCCTTAGTTTCTTCCATGCCATCAGCATATTTGATTGAAGCTTTTTCAGGTGATAGCAACATATCTTTAAGCCCTTCATCAACGGTTCCTTGTCTTGTAACAATATTCTTAAAATTTTCTTCTAAATATTGAGCTTTATCACTATCAGAAGAAAGACCTATACTATTAAAATAGTTATCAATTTCAACAACCTCTCCAAAAGTTAGTGAGGCATATCTAAGTTTTTTATCTTTAACCTCTGTCAATACATCTTCATGGCTATAATCATCTAATAAATCTTTACAGTGTCTCAAATCAAGATTTACATTTAAGCCTACATGTACATTTTTTAGCATATTGTTTGTAACATTATTATACGCTTTATCATCATGAGCGATGGTTTGAAACAGATTATCTGCATGAAGAGTAACTTCGGCAAAATTGAAATGTTGAGCTTTGTAGGTTTCTGTGTGCTTATTATTCCATGTATTACTTGATATCTTTACAATATCTCTGACGTGTTCTTTGTTATTTATATCAAAATTATTTTTTGTGAGATACTCTTTTAGTTCCGGACATATCTCTAATATCTCCTCTGTCGGATGCCTTTCCCCTCCATATTCGATATATTCAATACCTTGAGCTTTTAATTGACTATACTGGTTGGCAATATATAAATATTCAATTGCCTTTGATCTTTTTTCATTTAATCTGTCATTGCGATACAAATCAGAAAAATATTGTAATTTATCTTCCGGATTAGCATTGTTTATAGCCTGTTGATGTCCCCATTCATGAAAGGCAGCGAGATTTTTAGCAACCGGATTACCTTTTCTGTATTCCACAATATAATTTAAGCCTTTATCTTTAAATTCTTTAGCTAAATCTTCGGATAAAGGATCCATTTTTTGTAGAAAAATTGTATTAGGGCTACTTGGGAAGAAATATGCGAGATAGTTTTCATTAAACATCGGATGCGTTTTATCTATTGTAATAATTTCAGGCCTTTTTTCTTTCTTAATCGGACTTTTTACAGATTTATGCTTGACATAGCGACAAGTTTCTAAATCAAGATTACCGATATGACTCTCATAATATCCGGTTCTGAAGTTCACATTGCTATAATCTACTTTTATCGATATGTTTTTTTGTTGTATAAGTTTTTGAGCCAGTTCATCTTGATATATCTTTGTTTGTTCTGTGGCAAAATCAGCTGTTGCTGTCTTACCATTGTAGCCTGATTTTGTTGCAATATTTTCAACAGTATAAGTATGAGGATCTGCTTGGTTATTTACAGTCTCATTGTTAGCATAAGCCTTACCGGGCAATGCCATGGATAAAAGCGTAGCTGTAGTTACGGCTGATCGTCTTATAGTCGATTTTGTACGTTTTAATAAACGTTTTCTTTCTTCAACTCTGCGTTTTCTAGACTCAAGGTCTGACATGTTTTTTCTCATAAATATTATAATACTGATTATATTGTACACTTTTTTGCATATTTGTCAATTTGAAAAAATGTAATTATCGTTAATATATTATGTATTAAGCAAATATGATAATGTAATTGACATATATAATAAATATCATATTATTTTTGAAGGAAGATTTGAAAAAATAAATTGACAAATAAGTAAAAAATTGTATACTGGTGCTATATATATTATACTTATGTTTCACAAAATAATTCTTCCGATTATGAAAAATTTTCAAAAGTTTGAGAAAGCCTATGTTGCATTAAAAGATGCAAAACAGGCAGCCGTTTCCTTTTCCACACAAAAGGTAATTGAGTGTTATGCCAGAGATTTTCAGGCATTTAGACAAGATATTTGCTCTAAAATTGATATCGCAATTGCAGAGCAACTTGATTGGTTTGATGAGCATTTCCCTCAAGACACTTTTGATGCGGCACATTCGAATTGTTTCTCTTATCCTGAGTTTTTTGCAATGCTGAAAAATAATCCGGAATTGGTGGAGAGCAATGAAAAACAATTGCAAAATCTTCTGTGTAGCCTAAAAGCTCGAGGTCTTTATGGTACAGGACTTGAAAGCGTTCCTACTATTGAAGAGTTTGTAACGCCGGAACTTCAGCTTAAAAAAACTAAAGTTGCTAACGCATTGGCAGAATTGCAAAAAGTTAGTGACGAAAAGTTGAAGCAAGATTTAGCTCCGATTTTAGCGGATTTATCTCTGCGTCGTCCTAAGAGTAAGAAAGCTTACTATGAACTCCTGATTATGTATAATAATTTGGATAAGGAAACAGCAGGCTACGAACATGTCAGAAATGCTAAAGAGCATCTTGTTTGATGTAGAAATTTTAGTGTAAAATTCAACACAAAGGATACCCGCTTAGGCCGGTATCCTTTTTGTTTTATTATATGTATATTATTATTTTTTACAATACATTAAAAATAAGTTGACTTATTGTTTTTTAATAGTAAACTTTAGACATAAATTTATTTTATGTTTAACTATTAAATCTTAATCATTATGAAAAAGTTACTTAATTTTAACCAGGAGATTTTTCTTCTGGAAGATGGTGTAATTACCAGCTTGGGTAAAGCTGATAACATGAAACTAATATCTCAAGATCTTTATGCTGTGGGTGATGAAGTCTTCAAAATTAATGGTAATCAGATTGAGGTTGTTGCCAAAGATGTAAATTATGAGCGTGTCTATTTTCATGCAACGGCAAGAAAACATGAGACACTTCTTCAATCTTTTTCATCTATGCGATATGCAGTGCCTCTGAATGAAGTTAATCCGTTATTGTTGGCAAAGCATACTGAACTTTTGGAAAAACGCACATATGGTCAAGCAGATGGTGCAATTGTGCTTACTTCACGGTCGGGGAAAAATATACAACTTTTCCTTCCTAAGAAAGGGTTGCTGAAAAATTTAAATTTTGATGCAGAAGGGAAAGTAAATGTTGATGATCTTGACGATAACAGCGTTATCTTTTTAAACAGTTATTGGCCAAGTGCTTTTATTTATAAAGGATATGCCTATACCAATTTGAATACATTTAGGTATTGGCGGGATAGTAATAATAAAGAGCAAATCACGAATGACTGTTGGACCAAAGTGCATAAACCTTTGCTTATGTCAGCCAAAGAGTATATGCTTTTCTATGCAGGCGTATCTATATTTGCTTTGGAGCAAGATGGTAATATCACAAAACTACATTTTCTTGGTGTTATTAATCGTGTAATTAAAACAGAAAATGGCGATTTGGTTGAGTTTTCAGACCATAAAAACACGGGCAACTATGAGTTGTGTCATTTAGGTGAAAAGCTTGAGTTTATTGCATCCAGAGATTCTACAAGCGAATATACCATTGATGAAAAAACCGGAAAGGTTTCTGTTCACAAGCGACATTACAAATATGACGAAGAAGGTAATCCTATTCTAAAAGAATATGGTGAGCATGATTATATCAGAGAAGATTATGATTTGGTTTTTGAAAACGGATATTACAAACGCATCGATCATTAATTTTTTTATCCTCCGATTGTATAGCAGTCGGGGGATATTTTATGATAAAATACTTTTTATAAAACATATTGACAGCGATAAATAAACATATCAGTATAAAAGAAATTTATATAGGAGATAAGATATGTTTAACTCAATTAATTTAGATGACAAGATTTTAAATTCTGAAAAATTTAAAAGAGATGAAATTTCTTTTAATTTAATACCTTATCTTATCAAAAATAAAGAAAGATATCCTGACATCAGATGCTATTCTGATGGCAAAGATTGTGTCATATTAAATACAGATATCAATCATCCTGTTGTGGTTTGGACAAGCTCTGATTTTTCCGATTATGAAAGTTTATCTTGTTTTTTATATGAAAAATTTTCCGATAATAAGCCATTAACACTAACAACAAAAAATGATATTTATAAATTTTTTAATGATAAAGGCTTAGTTGCTGATTTTGATGATATCAGAATTCTCGGCGTTTATAAATGTGAAAAATTAAACCATATTGAGAAAAGAGGATATATAGATACGGCCAAACCTGAAGAAATAGAAACAATTGCAAAAATGCTTCAATCTTTTGATAATGAAGCTCTGCCGGAAGAACAGCATCCGTTCTCATTTTATTTGGAAAAAGCGCAAAGCTTCATAAATTGTAATGATACGCATAAAGTTTGGCGAGATAAAAACACAGATATAACTTCTATAGCTTATTTTACACCGGTAGAAACAAATGCAAAAATAGGGGCTGTTTATACCGTTCCTGAAAGAAGAGGTGCCTCGTATGCAAAAATGTTGGTTTGTGAACTGTCAAAGATTATTTTAGAGATGAATCTAACTCCTGTTTTGTATACAAATTTTCAATATGAACCGTCGAATAAATGTTATAAAGCAATAGGTTTTGAATTGTTAAATACAATTTGTTCATATAATGTGAAAAAATAACCATATATATGCTTAATGTCGATAGCTCGCTATGTATAAAATGTGGAAAATGTGTTACAATATGTGATGAATCGGAGCACAGTGCTTTATCTATAACAGATGGAAAGGTGATTGTGGATACAGATAAATATGTCGGATGCTCGCTTTGCTCTCATGTTTGTCCTAAACTTGCAATCAGTATGAAGTAATATATCATAACTAAAATAAGACAAACATTAAATTAATAGCATAACCTACTGACCTTAATGTCAGTAGGTTATTGTTTATGCAATATTTATAAAGATTGGTTTTGAATACAAAAAACATCAAAATCATCAAATATTTGAAAAATAACAAATCTTCATATAAGAGGTATATGTAAATACCGTAATCAATAGATTTTATCTTTGCGCAACCCCCATCACTCTTAAAATAAGAGGTATATATTGCGATTGTTGCTGATTGGTTGTGTTTTCTACATTTTTCTCCGTTTTTTCTGAAGATATATGCTGACGAGATGCCTCAGCTACAATCTTTTCCATTGCTTGATCGAAACGTTTTCTATCTATTTCCATTAACTCTTTCAATAACTGATGATCTGCTTGCACTAAATTAGTCAATAATTGCGCTGATATATCAACATTGTCTTGAGATTGTTCGATAGGTTGCTCCGAAACAATCTCTTGAGTTGCGTCTAGAGATTGTTCGATAGGCTGTTCTGAAATTTTGGCTCTAGCTTGTTGTAAAGATTGGCTATAATTTTGTTCATAAGGTTGTCCTGAAATTTCGGCTATAACTTGTTGTAAAGATTGGCTATAATTTTGTCCTGGAATAATTTCTTGAGTTGCGTCTAGAGATTGTTCATAAGGTTGCTCGATAGATTGTTCTTGAGTAACGCTTTGTGTATTGTCCGTAACAACTTCAGTTGTTTTTACCGAGAACAATTGCATTGCTCCTGATATTATGCTTTCTTCGAGAGCTGTTTTTTCATTAGAGTGTTTATCTGACAGAGCCTTTTCATTATTTTCTTTTTCCTGCTTTATTGAAGAATATATGTTTTCAAAATTAATATTTTCATTTGATATTTTTAATTCACAGTTAGCAACTTCAGTTTTTGTTTGCTCAATATTGTTTGATAAGCTTTCTCTTTGTGTTTTTAATGCTTCCAGTTCAGCTTGCACCTGCTCAATTTCTGTAGTTTTGTCTTCGTGAGTTGTATTATAAGAAACATTAAGGTTTTGAGCTATTTGAGCTCTTGTTTGTTCATCAAAACTTGATATTTTATCATATGCAAACTCAGATGTATGAAAAATTGAGACGTCACAATTATAATAACCACTGGTTGTGATGTCTTCACGTACATGATCTCCGTTACCTGCCGTATATGTCATTTTGCCGTTTTCTTGATCAATATTTACCATAATTGTATGAAAACCTGATGTTGTGTTTGTTGCACCACGTGGAGTATCTATACAAATGACATCGCCGTCTTTAACATAAACATGCTCTGTTTGACGTCCATTATCGAAAGCATAAGAATAATATTTTTCTCCGGTTTTATCATCGGTAACTAACTGACCTTTTTCATATATATCTTTTAAGCTAACCCCTGATATCTTTAATACGTTGGTACCAACTTTTTGTGTATATCCGGATTTGGGATCACGTTTGTCAATGGAAAGAGCACCATCGTTTCTTCGAATTAGCCCTCGTGTGTCTACCTCAGCCCCTGAAACATAAGGAGTTGAGCCAAAAGCTATATGTACAGAGTCGGGACGATGTGAAAGAGATTCTCCAACTAAAGTTCCATATTTATTTTCCCATCCTGATTGATAAGGCGTAATTTTTTCTGTTTCATTTTCATCTATCTTAATGTCAAAAGAATCTGTATTTAATATATCAACTCCACACTTTTTATCAGCTGCATTTATGCAAGAAACAGCGGCAAGTGAACAATAGTTTACACCATACATGCCTTGGCAATTCATAGCAGGGAATGCATAAGAGGCCGGAGTGCCAATAACTTTGCCTTTTGAATCAAAATTTGTCATTGGTTTGCCATTTTTATCAAGAGGAGCTCTGTTTGTAACCCATCTTTTATGTATAGTGCTGTTTTGGGTGGCTTTGCCTTTTATGGCTCTGATAGAATTATCAAAAGTGTTATGAATTTCGGTCATATAAGCTTTGGTTAAAACTTCAGGGGATACTCGTTGCTGAAGTTCTGTCTCATATTCTTGTTGTTGAGTTTGAAGTTCGGCAAGTTGTCGTTCTTTTTCTGCAATTTGATCATCAAGAGATGCAAGAGCATTTTCTTGGTTTTGTAAACTAATATATAAGTTATTAAGCTCACCTTCTAATTCCCATCTCTTTTCTATATGTGCGCTTTCTGCTTCTCCCAAGCTGTTTGCAACTTGTCCTCTCAACTCCATCAGTTCTTTTTGTTGTTGAGTAGCTAAATCGGTTCTTAGCTGACTTGCATGAATATCATAATTTTTAAATGTGCAAACATTACTATATGTATCTATATACTGTGTAATATAATCTTTTTTATCATCAGATAAATTATTGCTAGATGATGTACTGGTTTCTAAACCATATTCTTGTTGTAATGTGGCGTATTGTTCCTTATACTGTCTGGTATGCTCTTTGATTTTATCTATTTCATCTTGAGATGCGCTGATACTTGTAAGATCAAAAGCAGATAGTTCCTCTGGGGGCATCTTTAAGAAGTCTTCAACAGAAATTTCCAGTTTTTCTCTTTTATTATCTACCTTATAATGTAAAATCATAGTACACCTTCCATATATAAACTTAGCAATAAAAAATCAAATTATCTTAACTAATAGACCTACCTGTTTGCAAAAGATGCATTTTTATGGCAATAGGCATATCTTGCGATTGTTGCTGATCGGTTGTGTTTTCAGCATTGTTTTCAATAGGAGCAGTTGACGTTTCCACCGCAGTTTCTTGAGCTTTTTCGGTTTGTTGTTCTTTATTCGGGGTGGGCTGATTAAGTTGTATATCAAGCTGATGCATGACAATTGTTGCAGCGTTACAGTCATCAATCATTTGATTGAGCAGAGCATCTTTATTAGTATTCTCAGTATTTTCAGTTTTAATTTGTGCATCAGGATCAGTTGTTTCGCTATTTGCCTGATTTTGTTGATCCGATCTGATATCTCCCGGATTTTGCAAAGGTTCAACATGAGCAGATGTTATATCAGCTTGTAGTAAATCAGTTGGCTCTCTATATCTATATGGTGATGTTAAAAAACTTTGTAATTGCGACTTATTAAAATGATTTAGAAAAGATTTATTTTGAGTCTGACTGTCAATAGAGTTATTGGTATATTTCGGATTAAAAAGCAAATCTTTTTCCATTTGAGCAGAAGAGGTTCTCTTGTTCATAATATTATTTTTGCTTTGATCAATTTTACTTTGTATTTCTTCAACAGACATATTTTCCATATCTTTACACTCGGTAGCAATTTGTTCATTCATCCATTGATTTGTACTGGCATAAAGGACTGAAGAGTTATTATATTTGTCTTTAGGATCATTTATATCATGATAGCTAAATTCTGTCGGATTATTTGCTTGTATGGTATAACCTATTATCTCTCCTTTTTCATTTTTATTAACTGAAATAAGTGTGCGTTCATGATATCCTGAACTTGAGAGATTGGATGGAAATGCAATTCTGTCTCCTGGTCCGATTTTACCCTGATTAATGGCATCTTTGAGCTTAATCGGTGATTGTTTATTATTGCTATAATTTTTACTATTTGGATCCCATATAAAATTACCGGCTCCCGTATGCCAATAATCAAAATTTTTATAATGTATTATCTTACCCGGTTCGCCGGCAAACTGTATTATATTGGCACCATCTTTACAATTCATATCAGCGCAAATTTTTTGAACAACGGTTGAGCCTGTAATCGCACAACATGCTTTTTTATCGCTTTTGCTGTATTGGTACATTACATGTTCGGGTGTGCGGCGTGCGATACTGTCTCCAGGTATAATATGTTCGCCGATATTTTGGCAACCATTCCATATACTGCTATCCATTGCATCTATATTTTTTGTAGTTATATTAACCATACGAGAATCATGATACATTTCAATACCGGCATTATAGCATACAGCTTGATATTCTTCGTTTCTGATAAGTTTATATTGATCTATTAACGCAGCTCTGTAAGCTTCATCACTTTCATAATTTTCACGCGATAACGTTTTATATTTATCAAATATATATGTTTCGTTCCAAGAACTATATTCATCAAATTGAGAAGATAAATTTGTTTGTTCATTATTGACAGTCATAATACGTCTCCATTATCTTATCATCTATATTAAGTATACCCTAAAAAACAAAAAAATAAAACAATTTTTTTATGACAATATTGTGACATTAAATTACAAAATAAAAAAAACGCCGGTTTCGATAGGCAATAAATATTCCTATGCCAAGACCGGCGTTTATATGATTATTGTTTTGGTATTGTATCTACTCCCAAGGAAAGTTTATCCATAAACCGGCAGGTTCGGTTATCGGGGCAAAATCAGGTTTTATGGTCTGATTTTTATTGATGACGACACAAATTTTAGCCAATGGATATTTTTTGCGTAAGTACAGCAATGTTTCACCACTATCACAAATATCATCGATGATGTATGTTGTTTCAGCATTAGGTATTTCATCAAATGTTGTGTCAACCAGTTCAGATTGTTGGTGGTCATTGGCATAAGAAGATAGCCTGATGAATTTTATATCTTTAATTCCAAGTAAATGGGCAATTATTGTTGCCGGAACCAAACCTCCACGTGCAACTGCAACAATTGTGATTTTTTCATGGTTTTCAGATTTTATTTTATCTGCAATATCTTTACATGCATTTTTGATTTCTGTAAACGTAACATTTTTCATCAAATGTCTCCCTAAAGTAAAATAATTTCTAGCTTTGTAACAAAATAAGCAGAAGACGTCAAATCATTTTATCTGTTTTTGGTATGAAAACTTGTAATTGTTTTAAGAACTTAATTCATAACTTGTTAAATTCGTTGAAATAATTAAATTTCAAATATAGTATAGATATGTTACTAAGGAGGAAATATGCAAGATAAAAAAATCTTAGGTTTACACAAAGATAAGGTCCATTTAGTCAGTTATTGTCCTGATTGGGTTAAAGAGTTTAAAAAAGAAAAAGAAATTTTACAAAAAATATTAGGAGCTATAGCATTACAAATAGAGCATGTTGGTAGCACTTCAATTCCGGGTTTAAGCGCTAAACCTATTTTAGATATTGCAGTTGCAGTAGAAAACATTGAAACTTTGGCAAAGTTAATTCCTGTTTTAACTAAAGCAGGATATGATGTCTTAAATTCCATAGAAAACAAAGGAGAAATATTGGCTAGAAAAGGAAACACGGAAAACAGAACACACTATATTCATATAGAAGTTATCGGAAGCACATATTGGAATGACCATATTTTATTTAGAGATTATTTGTTAAAACACCCTGAATATATTAAACAATATGAAAACTTAAAAGAAAGCCTTGCAGTACAATTTC
Source organism: Alphaproteobacteria bacterium (assembly GCA_045644765.1). Classification (GTDB taxonomy): domain Bacteria; phylum Pseudomonadota; class Alphaproteobacteria; order RF32; family CAG-239; genus JAFTYO01. The sequence goes on from JAZRHM010000002.1 coordinate 32,776, forward strand.
AAGATGACAGAAAACAATATACGTCAGCTAAAAACGAATTCATACAAAGTATATTAAAACTTGCTACTGACGAAATTGTTAAATAATTGTATACCATAACAAAACACTTTATATGCGAGTGCTTTTTGAGGTGTCATATGCTAAATTTTGTATATGATCTTATTACTATTCAGCATATTTTTGGGCTCGCCGAGTAACTTTTTCAATAGTTATTTTATCGAGAAGTCTTGAGTTTTTCATGAAATATTCTTTATTGCTCGCAAGTATTTCATGGATAGGTTTTCCCTCAATTTCTTTGTTTACATCAGCGCCTCTTTTTATAAGGAAATGAGCCGTTTTCCAAGAATGGTTAGCTATAGCATCTGCAAGAGGTGTGTATCCTCTATTATCTAATTGATCCATATTAACAATTCCGGTATTTAAGAGTTTTTCCATTTTATTCTTATCATCTTTGCGTGCTAATCTGTGTACAAGCGGTATAGGTTGATCATTTGCACCAAGAATATTTGCTTGTTTTATAACTTCAGGATTTGTATGTTCCAAAACGTATGAAAATATCTCGTCCGTAGAATAAATTGCGAATGATAAAGCGTGAGAGTATTGTTTACCTTTTGTAAACGGATGGTTGAAATCTCCACCTTTTTCATGAATAGCTTTAACTTTTTCTAAATCATTGGAACCAATAGCATCCATGATTCTGTTTTCGTTATTTTTTTGTATGTTATCTTTAATTTCTGCTATTTTTTTAGATATGTCAGCCATAGTTTCCCCCTCTTTCATGTAAAACAATTATACGCAGATATTACCATGTTTATAAAAGAAAGTCAAATATAATAACAATATAATGTCAAAATTTATCAGATATTTGGCTTTGTTTTGCTGCACTGATAACTTTTCCTAATCTTGCTTCTTTTAGCTTTTTAGGGGTAATTCTATTTGCTTCACTTCCGCAGTGGCTACGATATAAAAAAGATTTACCATCTTCATGTCTACAAACAAAACCGACACAATTTTTTTGTTTTTTATCATCACAATCGGCATTATGATTTACAGCATCAATAAAATCGGTAAATATAGTTTTATCCATATCAGCAGACATAATTCTTGGAGCATTATTCTTTGTCGGGTTTGCAGGATCATAAACAAACATTTGATTGTTATCTTCAAATATGACATAAGTATGTGGTCCTATTTCACCATCTGTTACATGAACGTAACTATTTACCAGATATGATTTTATATCACACTGCTGACATAAATATTGGGATACTGCAGCTCTTTCAAAACACATACTCATTTGATGTTCCAGTAAATAAGAAAAAGGTTCTCTATCTAAAATACAAGATGCACGTTCCTGACGTTTGTCCGGTGGACATAAAGGCATAGTATTTTCTATAAAATTTTGCATTATTGCAAATTTTTCTTGTAAGGATGACGATTTTTTTAATGCTTCTTCTGTTTTTTTAAATTTTACTCTAAACACATGATTGTTTTTACAACATTCATTAATATCAAAATTTATATCTGTCACAAAAGAGCCGTAACCACTACCTAACATAGGCACAGTTCCTGATGTTATATTGTCAGCTATGACAAAATCTGTATTGTTATTGGCAACTATATTGCAGTTATATTGCATTATTATCTCTAAATTTTATGTAACTGCTGTTATTATACAATAAATAATATATATAAGCAACAGTAATTTAACTGATATGATACTTAACACGAGTAGGAAAACTTTGTTTTACGTTACAACGTGAAAAGTCACTTTAAAAGACGACTTTTTAACTCTGCCTGGAGACTACTTACAATTCTCGAGGTTATTGTATAAAATTTTCTTGACTTTTATAGAGGTGTTATCTCAAAATTAAAATAGAAAACGAAGAAAGATGAGTATAGATGAATTACAGATTTGGTGTTTATGGTGATAGTATAGCATTTGGTTATGGCAACAATAACCAAAGCTGGTTTGATGAGCTTTATTCTGAAAGCCAAGTATTAAAACTTGCGCAAAATGGCGAAAAGATTGAAGATGTATTACGCAAAATAAAACAAGATACAAATAATTATAATACTTTGTTTTTTGCTGTCGGAATTAACAATTTACTATCAGAAAATCCCAAACCTAACCAAATAGATATTGAAAATATTGTAAATCAATATGAAGAAGTGTTAAAAGTTGTACGAACAAAATCTTTACACATTGTTGTTCAATCAGTTTTACCTGTGCAAGAAGAACTTTTTCCACAACAAGATTGGCTAAATGAAGATAAATGGGGATTTAATGCAGATATTGAAGCATTTAATAAAAGTATAGCTCAATTATGCAAAAGATATCAAATTAAGTTTTTAGATGCTTATACAAACTTTTGTTCAACGGATTTATCTGATTTTTATATAGATGCTGTTCACTTAAATAAAGCAGGACAAAGTGAATTGGCAAAGATTTATAAAAATAAAATTATGAAAATAAAATATGTGATTTTTGATGTCGGTGGTGTGTGTTATCCTTATTCTCTTGATAACCTAAATCAATATTTTCGCGATAAAGTAGCAGATAAAAATGATTTTGATAGTAAAAAAGGTATAAAATCTTTTAATTATAATCCTTTTATGACAGGAGAAGTAAATTTTACTCAATTTTGTAAAGATTTATGTAATCATTGTAAAATTAGCTACTCTCAGGATATGGAAGAAAAAATAGATATTGCAATGCACAATGGAGTTGGATCCATTTTTGAAGAAACATTAATGGTAATGGACGAATTAAGAAAACAAAATATAGAGATATGTTTATTATCCAATGCGTTGCCTAATTTAATAGATACTGCGGATTTTCTAACAAACAGAGAAAATATTTTTGTATCTTATGAATTAAGATTATTAAAGCCAGATTTAGAAATTTATAAAAAAGTTATGGAAAAATTAAATGCTACTCCAGAAGAAATTGTATTCATTGATGATAAGCCTAAAAATGTAGATGCTGCAAAATCACTAGGAATACACGGAATTGTTTTTAATCAACAAACAATAATAGATAAAATAAACAAATTTATTTGTTGATTTTAACAATGTCTCTCAGAAATTTATCAAACCTTTGTGAATTTTTGCAGAGGTTATTTTTTATGCTCAAAAAAGGCTGAAATTAGCTAAGTTGTTGAAAAATATAGAGGTGAGTTCGAAGGTGCAATAAAATAGGTCTTCAAAATATGTTCATCTTCGAACAGGCTTAAATGCTTGTAAAAGGTAAGCAATCAAGGAAAATATTAAAAAAATTACTTAAAGACCACAGATATATAAGAGTTGAGTGGGAAAAACGTGATTCTTTCGGTCGTATCTTAGGCAAAGTCTATTTAGGTGACATAAAATCTAATGGTATTATTGATGTTAACCAATATATGCTCAAAACCGGCGGTTGCAATAAATACGTGCCAAAGAATGCGAGGAAAAGATCTAAAGATAAGTAATTTAAGTCATGTAGTAAAATACGGTGACGTAGAAGTTTTATACATAAATAAATCCTATTTATTTGTATAATGATAGAAGGCTTGTTGTTGAATTTTGTGTAACAATAACTAGAAAATCTTGCAGATAATGAAAAAACATGTAATAAGTACTTAAAGAAATGCTGTGTTTTAGTAATTTTTTCATAAATTAAGAAGAGGTATATTAATGAAAGAATGGTTTGAAAATTTCAAACAAAAACTTAAGGAACAGTCAATAACAATATGCTCCTATTTGTTTTGGATTATAATACTAGCCGTTTCTACAACCGTTTTTCTTTTATGTTTTGGAAATAAAATATATACCTTTTATAGTAAGCATATTATGATTCCTAAAGTGGAAGAACTTTCATCTTGTGAATTGAATTATGTTAATAAATTAATAGATAAGGGAGGGTTAACAACCGTTTCAGATTTTTATACTGGTACAATAGCATACTATGATAGTTTAATTTCCATCTTGGTAGCATTGTTAGGACTTTTTGCTGTAATATCCTGGATGGTTAATCGTTTAAAGATAAAAAATGAAGTTGAAAATATTGTACAAGAACATTTAGATAAAAAGGATCATCAGCGTCTTTTGAAAGAGTTATTAAAACAAGTTCTTGATGTTAATTTTAAATCAACTATTAACGAAACAGGTGTAAAAGATGAAATAAGAAATGAAATACTTCAATTAGTTATAGCAGATATTGAGAAAGACAAGCAACAAACGAAAGAAATATTAAAAGTCGACGGAAAGGAAAAATAAAATGGCAACAAATTTATCAAATTTAAATAATTTTCTAAATCCGTCATTACAAAGTGATGAAGCTAAATTAACTAATAAGGATATATATCCAGTCACACCTTCGCAAATTGAAGAAGAATGCATAAGACTAGGGATACCAACGAATCCTTTAAATATTGAGCGTGTAGTCACAGAAATATTTAAAATGAAAATATGTCCTGAAGATTTAGGCAAGACTATTTCCGGTTTTTTAGAGAGAATAGGTAATCAATGGTGTATATATATAAATAAATACGAAAGTGATTTGCGAAAAAGATTCACTATTGCGCATGAATTAGGACATTTTATTCTTCATAAAGATCGCATTATTGCACAAGGTGCTTCCGAGCCTGATCAAATATTTTTCAGAAGTAGTGATACAAATTCGATAGAGCAACAAGCAAATAATTTTGCATCCGAGCTATTGATGCCAAAGGAAGAATTCATCAAAGCAATCAATGACGGATGTAATACATTAGAAAAACTATCTGAATACTTCCATCTTTCGACATCGGCTGTTAAATATAGAGCCTATAAGCTTGGTATAATAAAGGAGTACGAATGATGACGGAATATGTGTACTGTCCTGTATTAAAAACAAGACCTGCTGAAATAAATGCTTATGAATTATTAAATGATATAATAAAAGACAAAATTTTACCTATTATTGAACTAACGGGAGCTATAGGTTATACTTACCCTAAAAATTATAAAATTGTTGAATTACGTGGGACCAGAAGGTCTGGTGATATAAATACGAAATTACAAAAAATTTATGATTTAATGCAAAAGCGTCGCTTTATCTTAGATATTACTGATGATGAAGCTTTGATGTATGATGGTTTAAGCTCATCAAAAGGAGGTTTGCTAGATCCTTCTAATGGTTATGAGAAATGGATTGATTTTTTAACACATAACGATGATTTCAGAAAACTCGTTATTCCGACAATACAATTTGATACGAGTAAGCCTAGAGAAGATATTGAAAATCAGATTAAATCATTAAACAAATATTTTGATGTCGTATCTATTAAACTACCTGCTTTAGTGAAAACATCTGATTTGTTTTCAACTAATATACAATTTAATCCGGTAATAAAGTTGGTGTTAGATTTTATCAGTAGTTTTATCTCTTTAGAAAAGTTGATTTTAATTTTAGATTTTGGATATATTAACAATTTTGAAGAAACAAAAAGAATTATAGAAGGTAATATCAAAGATTTGAATGATTTACAAAAATTGAAGGCTATTATACCTGTTTCTTCGTGTTTCCCGAATTTTGTCTCTAAAGTTTCTCATCCAATAACGATATCAGAAACAAATGTGTATGAATTAGTAAAAAATCACAGTACGTCGAATACAGTAGTTTATGGAGATTTTGCGTCACTTCATCCTGTTAAATATGATATGGGGGGAGGTGGTTGGATTCCTAGAATAGATTATATTATTGCCAACTCTGAAGGAAAACCCATAGAGTATGAATATAAGAGAGGTGTGAAAAGAAATACAAGTTCAGAATATTTTATGTTGGCTCAAGAAGTTATAGCATCTCCTAAGTATCATCCAATATCTGAAGTAATAACAGAAGGGGATATTAGAATTCAGAAGAAAGCTTTAGGTGATATAGAAGGTAAATCTCCATCTTACTGGATTGCGACAAGGGCTAATCTATATATGACAATGCAATGCTTATATTTTATGAAAAATAAGTGTTCTTATTTATCCTTGTAATGGTCTTTAAATCTTCAACTGTTGTATAATTACCTCGGTCTTTCAAAAATAGGGTATAATTTTTACCGTACCTGCTTTTTAAGGATAATATTATTTCTTTTTTTATAATTTCTAGTTTGACATCAGATACAATTTTTCGTTTCAAACATTCGATATCTAGACCTTTTTTATTTATTAGATGCTCTAAATCTCTTCTCCACAATATGGATAATAAATCATTTTTTTTAAATTTCTTAATTTGCCGAGCTTCTTTTTTAATTTGCAATGTTTGCTTTTTAACAAGAATCCCTACGGATTTAGGTAAATTGCGAATTTCTAGATGATTTTTAAATTTTTCAGCAATAACAATATAAACTTTATCAAATATTTTTATATAATCCTCTACTTGCGTATTAAGTTTATTTAAGGAATCTAATTCACTTTTAATCTCAAAACCGATAAGATAATCTCCTTGTATTATAACCAAATCAGCTCTCCTATTTCCTTTAAAAAAAGGAACTTCATTAATAATCAAATCAGCACTATTATGGGATAACCAATAATCTATCGTTATGGCTTTTAGACAAGAAGCATTTTCTCTACAAGACACCGGATAATGTATTTTTTCTTTTTTTTCAATCATTGCGTAAATTTACATAGTTTATCTTAATAACTATATATTATACAACATAAATTAAAATCAACAGTTAACTGAAAATAAAAACAACATTTCTATTTAAGAATTTACAAAGTGTAATAGAAAAATAACTTCTTTCCCTCAAGGAAATAAAGTCTATCTTCTCCCGAAATCCCGTTTCATATCATTTGGGACCTGAAATTGTATAAATGCTTGAAAAATAAAGAAACTCATTATAAGTGGTCCGTGTAAATGCCCAAAATGAGCTGTTTTTGAAACATCTTACACGGACCACCTTAAGTGTTTGATTTATAAAGAAAAAAGGACGATTTCTCGTCCTTTATACAATCTGGCTGGCAGGAGGACGCAGGAATAAAAGAAAAATCCGCTCAACTTTACAATGTACTTGTCAATCATTACAACGAAATATTGGCAATGAAAGACCAAGTTAAATTGATAAAAAGTTTACTCGATGCTTGAAATTATTTTCGATATGAAAATACAAGGCTACTTTTCCAGTTTTACGCCGTTAATTAATATTAATTTATCATTTCCGGCGGCAATTTCTTTTAAACGGCTAGTAAAACCACTCTTGGAGAATAGCCCGTAAGTAATGTCGTTTCCGGAAAAATCTTTAGTCTTGCACTTT
>JAZRHM010000003.1:0-8228 GCA_045644765.1 Alphaproteobacteria bacterium
GGAAACGTATATTTCCGCCGCCATTTGCTGAAAACATTGATACACAAGGGATTGAAGGCAGTTTTTTGCGCCTATAATAGTATTATAATAGAAAGAAAATATCTATTTTAATAGGACAAATGAAAATAGCACTTTTCTTAAATTGACAATAGAAAGAGGTAATTTGAAATCAAAAAGAGAATGAAACTGATTACAAATAAATCAGTAAATTAATAGAACTGATTTAATACCGATTAATTAAGATAAACAAGTACAAGTGATTAAAAATCTGAATTTGAAAAGCAATTTGTAATAAAATCACCTTTTTCAATTTAAAATACTTGATTTTCTCCAATTAGTCTCATATAATAGGACTAACTGGAGGAAATAGTGATATATTCATTTGATGACTTGGCATTAAAGTACAGAGATTACATCAATATTAAAAGTAAAATCAATCGTGAAGTACATTCCGGCAAATTGATACAAATTACTCGTGGTCTGTATGAAACAGATGCTAATGTAACCGGAAAATATTTAGCAGGTAGAATTTTTGGTCCGTCATACCTTTCTTTTGATTATGCATTATCTTTATATGGATTAATACCGGAAGCCGTTTATAAAACATATACATCGGCATCTTTTCAAAAGAAAAAAACTAAGAAATTTGAAAACCAATACGGGGTGTTTACATATAGAGATATTCCTTCTGATGTTTATCCTCTAGGCGTTTTGTTATATGAAGAAAATGGATATTCATATCAAATTGCAACACCGGAAAAGGCAATGTGTGATAAACTATATTCCTTACCTCCGGTTAGTAATTTAACAGAATTTAGCGCTTTATTATTTGATGACCTTCGCATAGATGAGAATGAATTTAAGAAGTTAGATATGGAAGTAATTGAAAAGTTAGCGCCATTATATCGTGCCAATAATTTGAAGTTTTTGATTAAGTTTGTCAGGAGAATGAAATAATGCAAACAGTTTTAGAACAAATGCTTTCAAAATATAAAACCAATAGCATTGAAGAAAAGAAAAACGCTTTAAAAGAAATTGTACAAGAAGTTGCATTGTGTGGACTTTCTCGTGCCGGTTTTTTCAAAAATGTAGCATTTTATGGCGGTACAGCACTTCGTATTTTTTATGGTCTTGACCGTTTTTCTGAAGATTTAGACTTTTCTTTGATAGAACCAAATGAAAATTTTGAATTAAAACCATATTTTTCAAGTTTAGAAAAAGAATTGTCCTCTCTCGGATTACAGTTTTCTATTGAAGAAAAACAAAAAACACAGGATTCTGCTATTAAATCAGCATTTTTAAAAGGAAACACCAAAGAACACATATTAAATGTGTATGGTTCAGACTTAAATATAAATTCAAACGAAGTTATAAAGATTAAGTTTGAAATTGATACAAATCCCCCACCATTTGCAACATTTGAGAACAAATATCGTTTATTGCCCAGTTCATATCAGGTAAAATTATATGATATGCCTTCATTGTTTGCAGGTAAACTTCATGCTGTAATTTGTCGTTCTTGGAAAAATAGAATTAAAGGTAGAGACCTCTATGATTATGTTTTTTATTTAGCAAATAATGCAACCGTTAATTTATCTCATTTAAGAGCAAGGCTTGAAGATACCGGAATAATAACAAAAGATAGCAATTTTGAATTGAAAGACTTACTATCAATGTTAAAAGAGCGTTTTGAAACAATTGATTTTGAACAAGCAAAACAAGATGTTTTACCTTTTGTTGCAGATAAAACCAAACTAGATTTATGGGGAAAAGACTTTTTTATAGATATTACTCATAATCTAAGACAAAATGAACAATAAAACATTTTAACAACCATAAAAACAAAACAGGTGCGAGGGGAAAGCCCGTCGCACCGATTACTTTGTAAAAAAAACATAAAACGAAGTAAAGCAATTAACTTCATATGTATTTATCCGGCAAAAAGTGATTTTATTAAAATCAAAAAACTACAAATTTTACAAATAAATACCTTTGTAAACAAAACAACGGAGGTAAACATGTTAACTTATAACGCAGAAAATCAAACCTATTCAAAATTAATCCACTTATCTCAATTTCCTGAAATGAAAAAGAAAATAGAACAGATTTCCGAGCGAATTTGTAATACACCAATTTATTCGATAAACAACTATAAAATCGAAGAAGAACTATGTATTGATTGCATAGATGAACTGAAAAAGATAATTAGCAGCAAAACTTTTAATATCAATTCACCATTAAATCGCAGAAGAGCACACTTGTTTTTAGTCGCTTGCTACTTCTGTTCAACAATGGAACCATTAGAATATTTGCTTGAACAAGGAAGTGAAATAAACAGAACAGATATGTTTGGCTATAACGCAATAATGTATGTTGTATCAAATGAAAATATGGATAATGAAACAAAATTAAAAACAATTCAAATGCTGATTGATAAAGGTTGTGATGTAAATTGGCTGACTTGCCAACAAGAAACAGCACTTACAATGGCTTTAAGCCGAGTGGATATAGATATTGCAAACCTACTTTTAGATAACGGCGCTATGTTGTTCGGAGAATTAAATTATCCTAAAGAGTAAATGAACAAAACCGCCAAAAACTGGCGGTTTAATTACATATATCCTCTAATCAAACCTTGGATTTCGGCGGCAAGACCGGCAGCCTTAAGGAGTTTGTTATATTTGTTGCTTTTATCGGTCATATTAAAATATGCGTATAACAACATATTTGAGACTAAATCTGCCTTTTCCATAATCTCTTGGATAAGGTCTTCAAAAGTGACGTTATAGGTTTCATTTATAATTTTGTAGTTTTTGATTTTTTTATGATTTTTATGCAAAAAACTATTAAAACCATCTATATTTGCAAAGTTTTTATACCCTTTACGATTTGTAATTGTCTCAATCAATACTTTCATAATAAATCCTTATACTTTATAAGAATATTTATGATACAAATTCTATTATTCTTCTTTAATAACCTCAAAATATCTAATATTATTAAGAATTTGTTTTTTCGGTTGTTTTTCTATGTCACCTTTTGCTGTAATCATTAATCCATCTTTATGGGCTTCTACGGCCATTCTATAGTCATTTTCATTGAGAATTATAGATACAGCTCTTTCCTTATCTCCTAATATGTCATTAACTTTTATTTCTCCTTGATTATCTGTTTCTCCTTTTTCGCATTTAACAACATAACCTCTAATTTCTACATCAATTTCTGGAGCTAAAATCCTCAATTGTTGCGCGGCTTCACTCAATACATCAGCTGTATCTTGTCGTATATTAAAATTTGTTTTCAAGTTCCAATATGGCATAACAGGTCTTACGGGAGCCCAAGATATATCTATATTTGCTCCACCATCACCGCATATTTTTGCTATCTCTGCAACAGCTTCACAAAAATTTGCACTCATACCATCTTTAATAGAATCCATAAATGCTTGTTCATCTCTATTGTTAGCAGCAGTTATTGCTATAGGAAGCAATTGCGATATTCTCATAATAGTTTTTCGTCCTAAAGGTTCATCATCTTTACTTAATAACTCCTGTTTCTTTTCTATAGGAGTAAAAAGATTTTGTAAACGAGGGTCTGTTTTTGAAAAAATATTTACAATAAAACTCCCTTGCTCAGTATGTCCCATTCTTAAACCATTCATAAAATCTTCTACTTCTTTAGAGTATCTTGAGCGAAAACATGGACGAGGTTTGATAAGTGATTGTGCTACAGAAGCTATCATATCTAAGCTATTTTTAAGAAGATTTGAAGCATCTTGTAAAGGAAGAGCATTTATAGGTTTTCCTTTATAAGCAGTTATTCTAATGGTATCAGCATTTGCTCTCAATATATCAGTTACAATGCTGTTTAATGAACGTTGTTCAATATCTGATAACACTTTAATAATATCTAATATCCTGCTTATATAGTCTGCAATTTCGGTATCGGTGGGAACGATTATTTTAATATTTCTGTCATTGTTATATTTTTGCCAAATAGAAGCAATATTTTCATATTTTGATACAACTTGCCAATTAGTAGCTTCTAAATAGCTTGTAATATAAAGAGGAAGTATTTTTCTTAAAATGTTTATATCTATTTCAATTGATTTCATAATCCATACTTCCTTTTCATCTCATTTTCTAAATCAATTAATGTATTATCAGTAAAAATATTAGTTAGAGGAATTGTTACCGTAACACTCGTAGAATTAGATACTTCTTCCATATTTTCCAAACATGTCCAATATGCACATTTATTGATTTGTAGAAAATCAGTATCTTGCTTTACCCAATCATTAGGAATATCTGAAGGAACAATCATACATATAAGAATACGTTTTTCTATAGATTTAGCCCTTAAATCATTATAGTTTTTTATCGGTAGCGGATAATGAATTGCTCCATTATGTATATATTGTTTTTGTGAGGTGGTTTTTAATTGTGCAGCAATTCCACTACATGGTGACGATGTGAAGCGAAAAACTATATCAATGCTAGAATCATCTACTTCTGGAATTACACAAGAACACCCTGCTACAGAAGCAATGGCTCGCACATAGGATATAGCAATTTGTTCTTTTTGTTGATTAATATCCATATTAACTCCTTATTATGGTAATATAAACAGAAAAAGTTATCAAAAAATAAATTTTTTTAATTTTTCTGAATCAACCCTTTGAATTTAAACAAAAACGCTGCTAAATCAGTATATTATTATAAAAAATATTGATTTTGCGGCTTGACAGCTGATTCGTGATGTGTTTAAATCAAATCGAACCGAGAGGCGTCGATAAGGCGTTTATCTCAAAAAGTGAATTTATAAGCAACTTGTCCCACTTTTAAGCGGACTAAAAGGAGATTAAAATGAATACGAATATTTCGCATCATAATATGGTGCAAACGCTTATGAAAGCGTTATATCAAAACAATTTGCCTACAATTACAGATTTATTGAACCAAGGGGTTAATGTTAATCTGCCGTATAACGACAACGGTTGGACACCTTTTATGTGGGTATGTAAAGAGTTTTACGAAACCGATGTTATCAAACAGTTCTTGGCTTATGGTGGTAATGTACATTCTCGCAACAAAGCAGGCGAAACTCCATTTATGATTGCCGCTAAGAAAAGAAGTAATCCGGACACATTAGATGTTTTACTCAAAGAAGGAAGCGATATTAACGCACAAGACAATTTAGGTAATACTGCTCTTATAAAAGTAATTCAACATCCGCAAGCAATGATGCGTTTAGGGGTAATTGAGTTTCTTATCAAGAACGGTGCCAATGTTGATATTAAAAACAATGAAGGCAAAGATATTTGGGACTATGTCGATAATCATAAAGGCTTAAATGAGTTTATCCTTTGTACATTATTAGAGAGGTGTGCAAATGACTAATATTCAAGAAATAGCCAAATTAAATGATGAATTTAGAACAAATCCGTCAAAAGGTGTATTGGTTTTAACTCAAGGTATCAGATGTAATACACAAGAGGACATTGCAACCATTATTAACAAAGTCCGCAATTTCAATGATTTTAATGAAGATAATAATCCATACGGTGAAAAAGACTTTGGCGCATTTGATTTTAAGGGAAAGAAGATTTTTTGGAAAATTGATTATTATGACCGAGAACTTCTTTATATCTCGCCCGATGCCTGCAACCCAAAACTAACCAACCGTGTGCTTACCATAATGTATGCAGATGAATACTAGGAGGAAATATGAAATACGATATTATATGTTCCACAAGTGTAGATGACCTGATTAAGTGGGTAAATGAGAAACTAAAACAAGGTTGGAAATTGCAAGGCGGAGTTGCCACAATGACACATCAACCGAGTTACACCGTGTTTTATCAAGCAATCATAAAATAACAGATTTTTGAAGACCGAAAGGCTGTGAGACTTATTTCCTTTCACTTACAGCCTTTCATAGGAGACAAACCATGACTAACAGCGAATTTGTAGATGATAAGAAAATTAAAGACATTTTGAACTTTATCAAATCAATGAAACATGCCGAGCAAATAAGAATGATGTTTCTTTGCAGTCTAAACGGAATGCGCTCAATCAATTTTGCATATTTACAAATCAAAGATGTTTTTAATGATGATTTGAAAATCAAAGATATTATTTGCCTAGATTATGATAAGAACAAAGGCAAGAACAAGTGCGAATATTATATGAACAGTCAATTAAAGAAAGAATTTTGCGAATATTTGAAATATCTTCAAAATAAATGGGCTGATAAACTTTCGCCGGAAACATATCTGTTTACAAGCCAAAAACTCAACAAGCCATATAACCGAGCATCAATAAGCAGGATTTTCAGTTCAATTTATAAAAAGTTCAACATTAAAGGGGCAAGTCATTTAGGCAGGCACTTGTTTGTATCAAAGTTGGTAAACTCCGGAGTTAATATCTGTTTAGTGCAAAAACTGGCTAATCATAAAAACATCTCAACCACTCAGCACTACTTTAATTATAACCAGCAAATGCTTGCCAATGCCGTAGAGAATGTGAAGATATGATAACACTAGATAAAATATGGTTTTTAGAGCGTTGTGATTGGATTTATCAAAATCGGTGCAAGTTGCAAAACAGACTTTGTGCCGATTTTGTGGTATCAGGTTTTGTTATAAATGCTTTTGCTAGTCCTTATTACTCATATAAGATTGATAAAATAAAACTAGGAAATTTAATCAAACTTTGGAACAATGGATTTGTTTATAATGATTTGCCTTTAATCCATTATAGCCAATCTTATGGAAATAACTCTACAAATATTGCTTACATCAATAATGGAAAACTAGTCAATCAAACATTTGCTTACCATGATGAGCAAAAGTATATCCCGAATGAAGATGTGAAATTGATTTTGAGAGATTTGAGAAGAAGTGTCAATAAATGGCATTTTGCAAATTTAATTAGTTGTCTTTAATCCTATTTTTATATATCATCAATTTATAACAAAAAGGATGATATATAAAAATGTTAATAGCAGAAGTAGAAGGAAAACGGTGTAAGGCAACCAAAGGGGCAAAGGGTATATGTCCTTATTGCCAATCAGAAGTAATTGCTAAATGTGGAGAACAAAAAATTGCACATTGGGCTCATAAATCATGTAAGAAATGTGATACTTGGCATGATAAAGAAACAGAATGGCATTTAATGTGGAAAAACTATTTTCCCGAACATTGGCAAGAAATTATCAAATATGATGAGGCAACAGGTGAAAAGCATATTGCTGATGTTTGTACTGAAAAAGGATTTATACTAGAATTCCAACATTCTGCAATAAAACCGGAAGAAAGACGCTCTCGTGAAAATTTTTATAAAAATATGAATTGGGTTGTTGATGGGACTAGACTCAAAAATGATTTTAAACGATTTGAAAAAATTATTAATAATATCAGTATTGCTAGTGAACTATATCCTATTTTGCTTAAAAATATAAATCAAGGAAATATAAAAATTGGTAGTATCATTCAAATAAATCATCCTGAAGATATTTTTCCGAAAAGTTGGTTAAATAGTTCTGTTCCTATTGTTTTTGACTTCAAGGGATTAAATCAAATTGATAACCCTACAGATATTAGACATTCTATATTTTGTTTACTTCCTTTAGAAAATGCTTATCAAAGATACGCAATTCAAGTTCCCATTCAAATTTTTGTAGATAATGCAAAAACAGGGGCATGGGAATTTTTTGTTAATAATCAAATGAATATATTAAAAAAACTGATAGAGCAAGAAAATAAAATATCACAAACATGGTGTGGAAATATAATTCCAATATCACGACGAATATATCCTAACTATGGTCGACGAAGAAGATTTTAGAAACTGCAAAATGTTAAACAATGTTTGAAATTATAACAAAGTTTAACATTTTTATTTTACTCATAAACCCTACCCTATAAAAACACTAGTAAAACAGCCCATTACAAAGAAAATGTTAAAGAAGGAATATTCTTTAACATTTTTATTTTTTGCTTGTAATATAATTTAAATTAGTATAATATGGATTATATTAAATAACCTATGAGGTGGATTATGGAATTTATCGGCAGAACGAAAGAGCTTAAAGATTTAGAGCAAGAATATAAAAATAAACATTCCTTTGTGGTTTTGTATGGTCGGCGCAGAATTGGAAAAACCGAACTGATTAAGCAATTTATTAAAGATAAACCTGCTCTTTATTTTTTGGCGACGGAAGAGGCC
>JAZRHM010000004.1:0-9947 GCA_045644765.1 Alphaproteobacteria bacterium
CCGCCAACGTCAGGATCGTCACCGCCGCCAACGTCAGGATCGTCACCGCCGCCAACGTCAGGATCGTCACCGCCGCCAACATCAGGATCGTCACCTCCGCCAACGTCAGGATCGTCACCGCCGCCAACGTCAGGATCGTCACCGCCGCCAACGTCAGGTTCTTCATCTTCAACAAACTGTCCGTTGTTTACGGTGTTATTCATTGCTAAATACCATGAGCTTTTATATGTATCATCTTCTGAAGAAGCAAAGTTGATATCAAACATATATGGGCTCTTATATACACGGTAAACAGAAAACAGACCTTGCGCTATAGCGCTATCATATAAGCTTGTGGATTGTGCGAATAAAATTTCACCTTTACCTCTTATATCAGCAGCTGATGAAGCGTGAATAATAAGTTTGGTTTTACCAATAATATTACCACCTTCGATATCTCCTGAAACATCAATTAAATCTGATGACATTTCGTCTGTATCAACATCTAAATGGACATAACCGTTTTCAGAAGAATATTTGTTTAGTTTTACAACATCTTGATATCCGTTTGCCAAATCAAACACACCATTTTTTAAATAAAGCTGAGCTTCTGCACTTTTATCATCGGCCTTAGAAACAAACTCACCTTTACCAACAGCATGTTTTGCAGATGTATCATCATGAGTAAAAGAACCAAATTTTAAAGTCGATCCTTCAACATTAATATATTTGGCGTTTATGAGAGCATTGTTAACAGCAACATACTGAGATGTTTTTCCTTCGTTAACAGTATCATCACCTCTAATGGTTAGATTAAATTTGTCTTTATATGTATTTGCTGATGAAGAGGTAGGAGAGTTTCCGCTTTCTATAGTGTCGTTGATTATCCAAGCGCCACCTGATGATGTATCAAATGTTAATGTTTTGGCTCCATTTACATAAATGGCGTTATAATCTTTACCGTTATCAGCATCTTCTGTGGTGTTTCCTGAAATTATCTGAGTTTGACCACCACTTTTAAATGTGAGGTGTTCTTGAGTGTATATAGCCCCACCTTTTGCCAATCTTTCTTTTTTGCCGGCGTAAACACTGTTGCCGATAAAACTTCCTTGAATAGAATCAATAATTCCGGTATTTGTACCATCCTTGATATTGGCAATAGCACCACCATAAGCATAAGAACTATTTGTTGTAATACTGTTGTTTATAAAATCACCGATAATACGTCCTATGGTACCTTTGTTATAAATAGCACCACCTCGAACGTTTGTATTAACGGTTTGTGTAGATTTGTTGGATATAAAGTTTCCTGTTATACTCATAATTGAACCGGTTGCTTCGTTTACAATGGCACCACCGTGAGAAGAACCTCTACCAATAACTTCATTACCCACAAAATCGCCTACAATGTTGCCTATTTCGTACGTGTTATAGATGGCACCACCTTCAGCGTTAGCTTTGCTGTAAGGAGTATAATCTGCTTCATTCATAACAAAATCACCGGTAATGTCACCGATAGTCTGATTATTATTTATAGCTCCACCAAA
Organism: Alphaproteobacteria bacterium; assembly: GCA_045644765.1. GTDB lineage: Bacteria > Pseudomonadota > Alphaproteobacteria > RF32 > CAG-239 > JAFTYO01. The sequence goes on from JAZRHM010000004.1 coordinate 1,527, forward strand.
ACGATCTATGGTATCTTCTTTTAATACATCTGTAGTCAAACCGACAAAATCTCCGGTAAGGTCACCGGTTGCAGCAACTTGTCTTGTGTTTGTCGGAGGAGTTGTTGGATTATATACTACATATTTCGTTGTTCCGTCAGGTAATGTAACGGCTGTATATGTAGTTGTTGCTTCTGGTTCTGTATCAGATAAGCTATAGGATGATCCCAGATTATCTGTAGTAAGATTAACTTTATAATATGAAACTACAGTACTACCATCATCGTTTGTTGTAGTTACCGCAAAATCATGATTGTCTAGTGTTCCTGTTGAGTATGTGATTGCTCCGGTTGTTTTAGTTGGGGCAGAAGCAAACACACTTGGCGTTAGGAAAGTCGTTGCCAATAATATGGATAATATAGCGGACTTATTATTCATCCGAAGTCTCCTTAATAACAGTTTATACATATAATATATACGAATAGCAAACAAAAGTTCACTTTAATCTATACCCCAGTATATAGGAAAAATATTTAAAAGCAAGAAAAAACTTGTTTCGAAAGTTTGTCTGAGTTGCTGTAAAGTACAAAAAAACCTCCGTTTTCCGGAGGTTTATGAGAATGTTATATCTTTTTATGGCAATTTTTTTGCAATAATTATCTGTAATATTACAACTAAAACCATAAAAATAAACCAATTTATGTAGATGCCTACATAACCATCGATAAATGATAATAGCCAAACTAACGATAAACAAATGGAACTGAGACGCATCTTAGCATCAAAATTTAGTTTTTTCCCACTTATTTTTAAGGTGATATATGTAATAAAAGTATAAAATAAGTTCAATATAAAGTAATATATAAAGAGAAATGCTGTCATAACGGCCGCAAGTATCATAACAGCTAATTTAGCTTTTGATTGTAAGTATGGTATATAATCTTTTTTCTCAAGATATATGTCACCTTTTAATTTCATGCTACGGATTTCACCATATTTATTATCTACATTATAAATATTTGAACGAGTTAAATAAATTCCTGATTTTAAATCTGCTGTATTAAGAGTGTCAACAGATGTGTCAATTGTAAAGTGGTAATCTCCATGTTTATCATCTGAATACACAGGATATACTTTTTTTATGTCTTTAGGTGTTGTTATAACGCCATTTTCCATTTTGAGAGGTAAAATTTCGTTAGCAATGAGCTGAATGTCCGGAATAACGGTCAGTGACATTGAGCGGACTTGCAATGTAATAGATGCACTCCATAATACACTGACAGCTAAAATAAGTAAAGCACCGATACCTTTACCTTTTACAATATAATTTGAAATTTTATTTATCATAGAGTAACTCCTTTATAATATTTGTTATTTATATATTTTATAATTCAATAATTTTTAATATTAAACAATAAAAATAGACTCGGGGGATAAAATTTAAAAAAAAATCACGAAATATGCTAAAAATTTAAGAAAATAGCTTGTTAACAGGGAAGAAAAGGATATAAAAAATAAAAAAAACACATAAATTGTGTAAAAAAGTAAGTTTTTTATTTGACTTAATAAAAAAAAGCAGTTTCAATTTAGGTGTGGAAGGCATTATATAGCCTCACAATTGGTTATTAACTTAATTTAGGGGAGTCTCACCGTGAATAAAAATGAACTCATTTCTAGCGTAGCTAACGAAACAGGTCTTACAAAAACAGATTCAGCTAAAGCTGTTGATGCTTTCGTTGCTGCTGTAACTAATGCTTTGAAAAAAGGTGACGAAGTTCGTCTTGTTGGTTTTGGTACTTTTTCTGTAGCTAAACGTGCTGCTACAACTGGTCGCAATCCTCGCACAGGCGCAGAAATCAAAATTGCTGCTCGTAAGCAAGCTAAATTCAAAGCTGGTAAAGCTCTTCAAGAAGCTGTAAACTAATAGTTTATAGTTTTTTGCTATTATAGAATAAGGCGATTTTTTCGCCTTATTTTTTATGTGTGTTTACAAGTTTATAAAAAAACACCTCAAGATTTTAATCAAGAGGTGTAAGAAAGGTAAGGGGATATTTATTTTTTATTATTGTATATATATCCGTATAATAAACCAACAACCAATGCTCCACCCAATATGTTGCCGATTGTGGCAGGTATCAAATTGTTTACGACAAATTGGCTCCAAGTTATATCAGCACCATTGTATATAGCAGTCGGTATAAAAAACATATTAGCGATGGAGTGTTCGTATCCCAGAGTAACAAAAAGCATTACGGGAATCCATATACCTAAAGCTTTTCCTACGATATCTTTGCCGGCATATCCCATCCATGTTCCAAGACAAACAAGAGCATTAGCTCCGATACCTTTTAAGAAAACTACATCCCATGAGTATTTTAGTTTTCCCATAGCCAAAGCGTTCAAGTAGTCAGCATATGGAGCAGATGTAATAATACCTGTTTTATACGCCATGAAATATGCTATAAGCTGACTTCCGAAAAAGTTAAATACATATGCTAAAATCCAAACTTTTAGCAAATCTTTAAATGTCGTTTTATGCTGTAAAGATGATAAAACCATACCGGCACAATCGCTTGTAAATAAATCTGCACCGGCAACTGAAACCATAATCAAACCGACAGGGAATAAGGCTCCGGCCGTAAATTTAACTAAACCTGGATTTGATATAGCTGTTTCAGGCATGCCTCCGGCAACAATAATGGTTAATAAACCGCCAAGAGCAATAAATATTCCACCCATAATAGCAAGCAGTATTGCTTTTAATAAGGGGGTTGTGGCTTTAGAATAAGAGCTGTCACCGAAAAGTGATGCAATTTCGTTTGGTGTGTGATAAGACATTTTTAGTTCCTTATAATTAGTTTAAGTAAATTTTTTGACACCATATTACTTTGCAAATTGAAAATCAAGAGTTTTAAAAATTAAAAGGGAGGTTATACCCCCCTAAAATTTAATCAAATTTGCCGTGGCAATGTTTGAATTTTTTACCGCTTCCGCAAGGACATAAATCGTTACGGGCAACTTTTCCCCATGTTTGCGGATCTTGAGGATTTACATCTCCTTTAAAATTACGAACCGGTTCCAACTTTTGCTCTTCAGAATTATTTCCTGCCAATTTTTGCGGATTTTCATGAATTTCATTCATTTTTATATTTTGCCTTTTGGCTTGTTCTTTTTGCATAGCTTCTTCAGAGTTGTTCTGAATAAGCGAACGGCAAACAACAATGGTTGTCTTTTCTTTTAATGCATCAAGCAACATGGAAAACATGTTAAAGGCCTCTTTTTTATATTCGTTTAATGGGTCTTTTTGACCATATGCACGTAAAACAATGGTGTGACGCATCAAGTCAAGTGTTGCAATGTGTTCTTTCCATAATTGGTCCAAAACTTGCAATAAAATACTTTTTTCTACCATTTTAACAACTTCAGACGGAACATTTTGATTTTTTTCTTCCAGTCTTTGTTCTAGCTCATCTAAAATCTTTTGCATCATGTCCTGAGCATCAATTTCAGGTTCATTAGCCCAGTTAATGATAGGTAATGCAAAACCGGTTATTTTAGCGAGTTCTTGTGTAAGATCTGATGTTAACCATTCTTCTTTTGCGCTTCCGTAAGGAATATATGATGCAACTATTGAAGAAATGTACTCTTGGCGCATATCTTTTATGGTATCTGAAACATCATTTGTTTCCATCAGTTCTTTTCTTTGAGCATAAATAACTTTGCGTTGCTCGTTCATAACATTGTCATATTTGAGCAAGTTTTTACGGATATCAAAGTTGCGCTCTTCAACCTTTTGTTGAGCTTTTTCTAAGGCTTTGCTTATCCAAGGGTGGATAAGAGCTTCACCTTCAGGTAAGCCTAATCTTTGTAAAACAACAGACATACGTTCTGAACCGAAAATACGCATCAAATCATCTTCCAGAGATAAGAAGAATTTTGAAGTTCCCGGATCACCTTGACGTCCTGAACGGCCACGTAACTGATTGTCGATTCGGCGACTTTCATGACGCTCGGTTCCCAAAATATATAAACCACCGGCTTCTAAAACTTTTTTCTTATCTTCTTCAATTTCAGCTCTTAGAGTTGTTTTTATTTTTTCTATTTGTTCTTCAGTTTCATCACCTTTGAGTATAGATTTTAACTTCATATCAAAGTTACCGCCAAGCTGAATGTCGGTTCCGCGACCGGCCATGTTTGTTGCAATGGTAACAGCTCCGGGAATTCCTGCTTGAGCGACAATATAAGCTTCGCGTTCATGATGACGCGCATTAAGAACTTCAAAATTTATTTTAGCATCAGCACGACTTAATAAGTCAGCTACTATTTCAGATTTTTCAACAGAAGTTGTTCCGACCAAAACAGGTTGTCCTCTACGGTGACAATCTAAAATGGTATCAATTATGGCTTTATATTTTTCTTTTTCGGTACGATATATGACATCGTTCTCATCAATTCTGGCAATAGGTTTATTTGTCGGGATTTCAACACAAGATAAACCGTATATATCACAAAACTCGGCTTCTTCAGTCATGGCGGTTCCTGTCATACCGGCAAGTTTAGGATATATTCTGAAGTAGTTTTGGAAAGTAATAGAGGCTAAAGTTTGGTTTTCAGATTGTATATGCGCATGTTCTTTCGCTTCAAGAGCCTGATGTAAACCATCACTATATCTACGACCTTCCATGATTCTACCGGTAAATTCATCTACGATGACAACTCTACCGTCTTTTACTATATAATCCACATCTCTTGAAAACATTTTATGTGCTCGTAATGCTTGGTTTACATGATGAACTAAGTTTACATTGCCAATATCATATAAACCACCATCAGTTATTAAACCAACTTCTTTTAAAAGTTGCTCAACATGAGACATGCCAACTTCGGTCAATGTGATTGTTTTTGCTTTCTCATCTTTGTCATAATCAGCTTCGGTTAAATGAGGGATTATTTTATTTACACTAATGTAACGCTCGGAAGAATCTTCAGCGGCACCTGATATAATAAGTGGGGTTCTTGCTTCATCAATTAAAATAGAATCGACTTCATCGACAATTGCATAGTTAAATTCTCGTTGAACTCTGTCTTCAAGATTGAATTTCATATTGTCGCGAAGATAGTCAAAACCAAGTTCATTGTTTGTACCATAAATGATATCACATGAATATGCCTTGCGACGTTCATCATCATTTTTACCATGAACTATATAATCAACGGTCAAACCTAAGAAACGATAAATTTGCCCCATCCATTCAGCATCACGCTTAGCTAAGTAGTCATTCACCGTAACAATGTGAACACCTTTACCTTCAAGAGCATTAAGATATGCTGATAAAGTTGCAACCAAAGTTTTACCTTCACCGGTTTTCATTTCTGAAATCATACCTCTGTGTAAAACAATACCACCTACCAATTGAACATCATAATGACGTTGTCCTAAAGTTCTTTTTGCCGCTTCTCTGACTGTGGCAAAGGCTTCAGGCAAGAGTTCATCCAAAGTTTCTCCATCTTTGATACGTTTCCTGAACTCATCTGTTTTGGCTTTTAATTCTTCATCTGAAAGTTTGATGAAGCTTTCTTCTAATGCATTTATTTTTTCAACAATTTTGAATTGTTTTTTTACAAATCTTTCATTGGCACTGCCAAATATTTTACGAGCAATTTTGTTTAACATATACTTTACCTTATCTTATTACAACATGTTACATTTAGTGTTTATTCACGCTCTTGTCAATACTCTCAACAAAAGTTATAAACGTATATTAAAAAAAGCTTTGAATATTATAAAAAAAAGTATATATATATTGTAGTTGATTTTTAATTTTGGAGGAAACTATAATGAAAAAATACTTATTGGGAGCTTCTGCTGTTGTTGTTATAGCTGTAGCAGCTGCTTATTCTTTTAAAGTTTGCGCTGAAAAAAGCGAAGGAGTTGCTGCACGTGTCAACGGAGAAGTGATTAGCATTGAAGAAATTAAAAAGGGGTATAATGACAATCCTCAAATTGCAGCGCAAGTTCCTTTTGATCAATTTTATAATAAAGCAGTCGATGTTTATATCAATGGTAAATTGATGTATCAGGCTGCTACAAAAGCAAATATCCAAGACACTGAAGCTTACAAAGCTCAACTTAAGGTTGCTAAAGAAGATTTAGCGAGAAAAGTTTATGTTGAACAAATTGTTGCTGAAAAAGTAAATGATGAAGCTGTTAAAAAAGTATACGATGATGAATATGTTAAAAACTTCAAAAGCCAAAAAGAAGTTAAAGCAAAACATATCTTAGTTTCTGATGAAAAAGCTGCTAAAGATGTTATAGCAAAATTAAACAAAGGGGCTGATTTTGCAACATTAGCAAAAGAAGTTTCTTTAGATAAATCAGTTGATCTCGGATACTTTGGCGAAAACGTTATGGTTCCGGAGTTTACAAAAGCTGCTTTCGCTATGAAAAAAGGTGCTTACAGCAAAACACCTGTAAAAACTCAATTTGGTTATCATGTGATTTTGGTTGAAGATTTTAGAGATTCTACACCTCTACCTATTAAAGATGTTGAACCTCAAATTAAAAACTTCTTGACCCAAAAAGTTGTTGCTGAAACATTTGATAACCTGTATAAAACAGGAACAATTGTTAAGTATGACCTTGAAGGAAAAGAAATTACAGCTCCTAAAACAGAAGCTAAATAATTTTTCATACATATTAAAAAAATACTCCATAGTTTTTTATGGGGTATTTTTTTTATGCTTAAATCAGGTTCATTGTTCTCCTAAAAACAGATTGACTTTTGGCGATAAGAGTGCTAACAATAGTTAACATATTATATCACAAATTAAGATAGGGTTTTTATTATGAAATACAATTTATTAGCTGCTTTGTTGGTTTCAACATTTTTAACAAGCAATGTTTATGCAACAGAAATTGAAATAAATAAAACATATTTAGACAGTTTATCATCGAAGGTTAAATGGACTGAAGCCAAAGAAGGAGATGAAGGAGCCATAAAAATCGGCGATAAATATTATACCTATACATATACAAAACCAACAGATTATACTAAGGCTAATGAACACATAAGTTACAACTTATCCGAATCAGATGTGGATAAAGTTTTATTTGAAGGTTTTACGGAAAGTTACGGTGGCGGTGCAATACGTGATAACAGTGACAATTCTAGCTTAGACATCGTAGCAGACTTTTTATATAACCACGCATCATACGGTGGGGCAGTTCGTTTCGAAAATGATAGTAAAATTAACAGCATAACCGGTGATTTTATAAAGAACTATGTTGAAGGCGGAAATGTTAATAGTGGCGCTATAATAAATTCCGGTAATATAGAATATATCAAAGGAAACTTTATTGATAACTACGCCTCTGGCGATCCTTTTGCTGCCGGAGGTGTAGGAGGTGGTGCTATCTTTAATAACAATTATATAAACAAATTAGAAGCAAACTTTATCGGAAATCATACAAATGGTAATGCCGGAGCTATTGAGAATCATGCTTATATTGGTGATATAATCGGAGATTTTGTTGGGAATTATACGGTTGGAGGAGTTGTTGTAGGTGGTGGAGCTGTTTTTAATAGTGGTACAATTAATACTATAAAGGGAGATTTTATTGAGAATTATATTAAAAAAGCAGAAGATGAACAAGGCGGCGCAATTTATAATAAAGGAAATATAAATTCTATAGTAGGACATTTTACAAAAAATTTTACACAAAGCAACAAGTACGCTTTAGGCGGCGCAATTTATAATAATGGATTAATAGATAATGTTAATGGAAACTTCAGTGAAAACTATACCAAAAGCCAACAATCTGCATATGGAGGTGCAATAGACAATTACGCCACAATAAATTCCATAACAGGAGATTTTACAAAGAATTATACTGAAAGTGATGAATATGCGTATGGAGGAGCTATTGATAATGGTGGTACTATAGAAAATATAACAGGAAATTTTACTAAAAATTATACAAAAAGCAATCTGTATGCGTATGGAGGAGCAATATCAAATTATGAGGGTGTTATTGATAATATAACCGGCAATTTTATAGAAAACTATGTATATGGAGAAGATTATGTTGGTGGCGGCGCTATTGATAATGAAGGAACTGTAAACAATATAATTGGTGATTTTTCTGATAACTATGCAATTTCAACAAACGGTTCTTCTTTTGGTGGCTCAGTTACCAGTTCTGGAGCTATCGGTAACATAACCGGTGATTTTATCAATAACCGAGCTATTTCAGAATCAGATGCAAATTTAGCTTATGGCGGTGCTGTATATACCATAGCTGACACAACCTTTTCCTCAGGTGACAAAGTTCGTTTTATGAGTGGTAACTATACCAAAGATAATGTCAGAGGTAAAAACTATAATGCGATATTTGTAGGTTCTTATGAAGGAGGACCTGAGCCGACAATCAGTATCAAAACT
>JAZRHM010000005.1:0-19419 GCA_045644765.1 Alphaproteobacteria bacterium
AATAGCTTTAGGCTTATTGCAAAGTGCAATTGCCAATGCTGAAAATAACCACAGTCTTAATATCGACAAGTTAATCGTAAGTGAAGCATTTGTTGGTAAAGGCTTAGTAATGAAACGTATGCACGCACGCGGTCGCGGACGTGGAGCACGCGTATTAAAACCGTTCTCCAGTATGACCGTTGTCGTAACAGAGCGTGGGGAGTAAGATAAATGGGACAGGAAGTAAATCCTACAAGTCTTCGTTTAGGTATTAACCGCACATGGGACTCTCGTTGGTATGCTGATGATAAGTTTACCGACTATCTCCACGAAGATTTTAAAATTAAAGAATTCTTGAAAGAGAAACTTGCTCAAGCTGGTATTAGTCGTATTGTGATTGAACGTCCGGCTAAGAAAGCAAGAGTAACAATCCATTCTGCAAGACCGGGTGTTGTTATCGGTAAGAAGGGACAAGATATCGAGATGTTGCGTAAAGATATTCAGAAATTGACATCTTCAGAAGTTCAATTGAACATCTTAGAAGTCAGAAAACCTGAATTAGACGCTAAACTCGTTGCAGATTCAGTTGCTCAACAATTAGAAAGACGTGTATCTTTCCGTAGAGCAATGAAAAGAGTTATGCAGTCAGCTCTTCGTTTGGGTGCAGAAGGTATCAAAGTTAGCTGTAGTGGTCGTTTAGGCGGTGCAGAAATTGCTCGTACTGAATATTATCGTGAAGGACGTGTTCCTTTACACACATTACGTGCTGACATTGATTATGCAACCTCAACGGCTCATACAACTTATGGTGCTTGTGGCGTAAAAGTGTGGATCTATAAGGGCGAAATTATGGCACATGATCCTATGGCACAAGACAAAAAGTTGGCTGAACAAAAATAATAAGTGAGGTTAAAATAAAATGTTAAGTCCAAAACGTATAAAGTTCCGTAAACAGCATAAAGGCCGTATTCATGGCTTGGCTAAAGGCGGATCTACTTTAAGTTTCGGTTCATATGGATTGAAGGCTTTGACACCGGAGCGCGTAACAGCTCGCCAAATTGAGGCAGCTCGTCGTGCAATTACACGTGAAATGAGAAGAGCCGGAAGATTATGGATCAGAATTTTCCCAGATGTACCTGTAACAGATAAACCTGCTGAGGTTCGTATGGGTAAAGGTAAAGGTGCTGTAGAATTCTGGGTAGCAAGGGTTAAACCAGGCCGCATTATGTTCGAAGCAGAAGGTGTTGATGAAGACACAGCTCGCAGAGCATTTGCGTTAGGTGCCGCAAAACTGCCGGTTAAGAGTAAGTTTGTTAAGCGCCTCAACTCAGATAAAGGAGAAGCATAATGGTAAAAACAAAAGATTTACGTGCTATGACAATTGATGAATTGGAAGCTAAACTTCTTGAAAACAAAAAAGAACAGTTTAACTTACGTGTTCAACAATCAACAGGACAATTAACGAATACTGCACAGATTCGTAAAGTTCGTCGTGAAATAGCCAAAATCAATACGCTTATAACAGAGCGTAAGAAGAATAGTTAGGAGAAAAGACTATGCCTAAAAGAATTCTTCAAGGTGTTGTAGTAAGCGATAAACAGGATAAAACTGTCGTGGTCAGCGTAGAGCGTCAGATTATGCATCCTGTTTACAAAAAGTTCGTGAAGAAAAGCAAGAAATATGCTGCTCACGATGAGAATAACCAGTTCAAAGTTGGCGATCAGGTTTCTATTATTGAATCGAAGCCTTATTCAAAAACAAAAACATGGACTGTATTAGTTGATAACGCCTAAGATAAGAAGGAATTAAAAAATGATACAGATGCAAACCAACCTCGATGTTGCAGATAACTCTGGAGCACGTCAGGTGCAGTGCATTAAGGTTCTTGGAGGTTCCAAGAGAATGCATGCTTCCGTAGGGGATATCATTGTTGTTTCTATTAAAGAAGCAATGCCAAAAGGACGTGTTAAAAAAGGTGATGTATGCAAAGCTGTGATTGTTAGAACAGCTAGCGACATCAGACGTAAAGATGGCAGTGTTATCCGTTTTGACAGCAACGCAGCAGTTCTTGTAAATAAAGACGGTGAACCAATCGGTACTCGTATCTTTGGTCCTGTTACAAGAGAATTGCGTGCAAAGAAATTTATGAAAATCATTTCATTAGCACCGGAGGTATTGTAATGAGCCTTAAAATGAAAATTAAAAAAGGTGATAAAGTTGTTATCTTGTCTGGTGATGACAAAGGTAAAACAGGCGAAGTAATTAAAGCTATGCCAAAAGAGAGTAAAGTAGTTGTGCAAGGTGTGAATTTGGTAAAAAGACACACCAAGCCAAGTCAAACTACTCCTGGCGGTATTGTTACTAAAGAAGCCGCAATTCACGTTTCAAATGTAGCTATTGTAACCTCAGATGGCAAAGCCAGCAAAATTGGTTACAAAGACGACAAAGGAACTAAAGTGCGTTTCGCACGTAAGTCCGGTGAAGTAATCGATAAATAGGAGAAAATTTTATGACAAATTTTGAAAAACTTTATAATGAAGTCATAAAGAAATCTCTTGTGGAAAAATTCGGTTACCAGAACCCACATGAGATTCCTAAGTTGACTAAAATTGTCTTGAATATGGGTATCGGTGATGCCGTAACAGACAAGAAAAAACTGAACAACGCTATGGAAGAATTAGCTTTGATAGCAGGCCAAAAGCCTGTTGCTACAACAGCACGCAAATCAATTGCTACTTTTAAATTAAGAGAAGGTATGCCTATTGGTTGTAAAGTTACACTTCGTTCTAAGAGAATGTATGAATTCTTAGAAAGACTTATAAATATGGCTTTACCGCGTATTAGAGACTTCCACGGAATATCAGGTAAAAACTTTGATGGTAAAGGCAACTTTGCTTTTGGTATTAAAGAACAAATTATCTTCCCTGAAATCAACTATGAAAAAGTAGATGATATTCGCGGTATGGATATTGTAATTTGCACAACAGCCAAGACAGATGAAGAAGCAAAATTCTTGCTTAAATCATTTAACTTGCCTTACAAGAAATAAGCGGAGATTTTACTATGTCAAAGACAAGTTCAGTATATAGAAACTTGAAAAGAGAAAAGATGGCTGAGAAGTATGCTAATCGTCGTCTTAAATTAAAGCAAGTTGCTATGGATAAAAATGCTTCTCCGGAAGAAAGATTCCAAGCAACATTAAAATTGGCCGCTTTGCCACGTAACTCTGCAAAAATCAGAGTTAAGAACCGTTGCAAATTGACAGGTCGTTCACGTAGTTATTACAGGAAGTTCGGTTTAAGCCGTGTTGAATTAAGAAACATGGCAAGCTTTGGTGAAATTCCTGGTTTGGTAAAATCAAGCTGGTAAGGAGGATATATAAATGTCAATGACTGATCCTTTGGGCGATATGCTCACTCGCATTAGAAACGCACAAAGAGCGAAGAAAAGTGATGTTGTTACACCTGCTTCTCGCTTGCGTGAAAATGTGTTAGAAGTTCATAAAAAAGAAGGCTACATTGAAGGTTATGAAAAACGCAATGTTAAAGCCGGTATTGATGAACTCGTAATTAAATTAAAGTACCATGAAGGTGCTAGTGTTATAACTGAAATTTACCGTGTTTCTACTCCGGGTCGTCGCGTTTATTCAAGCGTTAAAGACTTACCTAGAGTATACAATGGCTTAGGTATTTCTATCGTTTCAACTCCTCAAGGTGTTATGAGCGATAATGATGCAAGAAAAGCCAATGTTGGCGGTGAAATTTTGTGTCAGGTATTCTAAGGGAGAAAGCGGATGTCAAGAATTGGTAAATATCCGGTAGTAATCCCTGCTGGCGTAACAGTTGAAATCAACGATAATGTTGTAACTGTTAAAGGAAAATTAGGTGAACTTAGCTGTTCTTTTGATGCTAACTATGTATCAACAAAAGTAGAAGACGGTAAAGTTGTTGTAGCTCCATTATCAGATAACAGAACTTCACGTTCATTATGGGGTACCACCAGAGCAAACATTAACACTTTGGTTAAAGGTGTTAATGAGGGCTTCTACAAAAATTTGGAATTAGTGGGCGTTGGTTACAAAGCTCGTATGGAAGGAACTAAACTTGTTCTTTCATTAGGTTTTTCACATGATGTAAACTTTCCTGCTCCGGAAGGTATTAAGATTTCTTGTGAATCTCCAACCCAAATTAAAGTTTTTGGTGTAGATAAACAACTTGTCGGTCAGGTTGCAGCGCAAATTCGTAAATATCGTAAGCCGGAACCATATAAAGGTAAAGGTGTTAAATACGAAGGCGAATACATACGTCGTAAAGAAGGCAAGAAGAAATAAGGATAACTTAAGATGAATACACCAAGAAAATTGTTTGAAAAAAGAAAAGCTCGCGTAAGAACAGCTTTAAAAGCAGCGGCAAACGGCAAATTAAGATTGTCAGTTTTCCGCAGCGGAAAGCATATCTATGCGCAGATTATTGACGACGCTAAAGGTGCAACAGTTGCTTCTGCTTCTACATTAGATAAAGAAGTTCGTGACAGCATCAAAAAGTCATCTACAATTGAAGCAGCCGGCTTCATTGGTAAAGTAATTGCAGAACGTGCAGTAAAATCAGGCGTAAGTGAAGTTGTCTTTGATAGAGGCGGGTACATTTATCACGGTCGTGTTAAAGCCTTGGCTGAAGCAGCACGTGAAGCTGGTTTGAAATTCTAGGAGGATAAGATGGCTGTAGATCGTCATAATAAAAAAGAAAAAACTGAAGAATTAGTTGAAAAACTCGTTCACGTAAATCGTGTAGCTAAAACCGTAAAAGGCGGACGCACAATGAGCTTTGCTGCAGTTGTAGTTGTTGGTGACCAAAAAGGTCGCGTTGGCTATGGTTCAGGTAAAGCAACAGAAGTTCCTGACGCTATTGTTAAAGCTACAAATGAAGCTAAAAAGAATATGGTTCGCATTCCGCTTCGTGAAGGCAGAACTCTTCACCACGATATTGAGGGACGTTTCGGCGCAGGTAAAGTTTTGTTAAGAACTGCTCCTGCCGGTACCGGTGTTATTGCCGGCGGTCCTATGCGTGCTGTGTTTGAAGCTTTGGGCGTACAAGACGTTGTTGCAAAATCTTTGGGTTCTAACAATCCTTACAACATGATTAAAGCAACATTTAACGCTTTACAATCTATCAATTCTCCTCGTATGGTTGCTGCTAAACGCGGTAAGAAAGTTGGAGACATTGTTAGTCGCCGTGAAAATTCTTCAAATGTAAAAATGGAAAAAGAGGAGGCTTAATCGATGGCTAAAAAAACAATAAAAGTTACTCAAGTTGTTAGCCCTATCGGCAAACCAAAAGATCAAAGAGCAACTTTAATCGGATTAGGCTTAAACAAAATGAATCGTACTGTTGAAGTTGAAGATACTCCTTCAGTTCGTGGTATGATCAGTAAGGTTAGCCACCTCGTAAAAGTTGAAGAGTAGGATTGTAAAAGGGCTGTCATACTTGTTATTTTTTCGCTTATATACTGTTGATGTATACATTGTTCAAAAATAACTTCGTAGCCCAGCCCTTTATCAACCTATCTTAAACCATAGTGTTAATAAAAAATATTAGGTGAAAAGAAATGAAACTTAATGAATTACAAAACAATCCGGGAGCTACCAAAAACCGCATTCGTGTTGGTCGTGGTATCGGTAGCGGAAAAGGCAAAACCGGCGGACGTGGTGTTAAAGGCCAAAAGTCTCGTTCAGGTGTGTCTGTGAACGGTTTTGAAGGTGGTCAAATGCCTATTTACCGTCGTTTACCAAAACGCGGTTTCAACAATCCGTTTGCAAAACAATTTGCTGTTGTTAACTTGGATACAATTCAAAAAGCAGTTGATGCAGGCAAATTAGATGCTTCTTCAATTGATATTGAAACATTACTCAATTCAAGAGTAATCACCAAGAAAATGGACGGAGTTCGTTTACTTGCTCGTGGTGCTATCACAAGTGCTGTTACAATTTCTGTAAACTCTGCTTCTAAAGCAGCTGTTGAGGCAGTTGAGAAAGCTGGTGGAAAAGTAAACCTCGTATAATGGCTCATCTAGAGCAAAAAACTGCAGGCGGTCAAAATTCATGTACCTTATGTACACTAAAATTTTGACCGCCTGCAGTTTTTTACTCTATCTAAACCATTTTCCAAGGTTTACGGTAAATCTCATATAATAGCTCATCTAGAGCAAAAAAACTGCAGGATGATCAAAATTCGTGTGCTTTTATGTATGGCAGAGTTTTGATCGTTTTGTTTTTTATTTTTTAGATAAAGAATAAAAAAGCCTCTGTGAAAACAGAGGCTAGGTTAGGGGCATTTGAAGAGTTTAGGCAATAATGTTAAATTTGTAATTAATCGTTTTTATATTTTAATCTCTTTGCTTTGCTATTTTATCTATAGCTTTTTTCAGAATTTCTTCTGTTATGGAATCTTTAGTATAATCCAAAGCCGTTTTTCCTTCGTTATCCTTGACAGTTACATCTGCACCAAGTTCAACCAGTGTTTTCGTTGCTTCAATATTTCCTTGTATTACAGCAAACATCAATGGTGTATAACTATATTCGTTTCTGGCATTAATATCTGCCCCGAACTCTACCAATATTTTAATTATGTCTGCAGCATTATTAAAATAAAATGCTATGGCTGTCATCAACGGTGTATGAGGCTTTAATCCCACAATGATTTTTGCATTAATATCAGCTCCATTTTTTAGCAATATTTTTATTATCTCTGGACTTTCTTTATCCATTAGTTTCGTAAATAACAAGGATGTTAAATCATCCTCTTTTGTAACGTTTATGCCAGTAATTCTCTGAAATTGTTCAAACTCTGCTCTATCTTCATTTTTATAATAAAACGAGAAGAAATCAGCAGCCATTATACTCAACTCTTTAATTTTTCCTGTTTCGTTATTTTTTGCAATAAAAACAGCATATCCCCCTTCTGGGGTTTTCTGTGAGCACATAAGCATAGGCATATTACTTCCCCTTTGATAAAATAGCATAAAACTATTTTTAATATTTGATTTCTTTAATGTTGCTAATTTTCCACTTAAATAATCAAGATATTCTTCTTTATTTGTTAGCTCCTGTAAAACCCACATTGAATTATATTTAATATCTTCAGCTATATCATCCTTAATCAGAGATATATCATAATCTGTGTAAGCTTTGGCAAGATTTCTTAAGAATTTCTCTTGGGTTTCAAAATCTTTTTTATTCATCATTGTGTTCCCTAATAAACTATTCATAAATATTTGATTAAAACTTATCTCTTATTTTATTATCAATATTGTTTACAACAGTTTGCAAATGATAATTCAAATAACTAGATGCTTTTTCTTTTATATCATCAGGTATTCCATAATATGCTCCTGCAACAGCTCCTGTTATTGCTGCAATAGTATCACTATCTCCACCAATTGAAATCGCATTTCTTATAGCATCTTCATAGCTTTCGCTTTCAAAGAAAGCTTGTAAAGCTTGAGGGACACTTCCTTGACAAGATACATCAAAGTCATAATAGTCTCTTATAGAATCTATAGTGAAATCTATTTGATAGTAATTATCTAAAATATATTGTCTGATTTCTTCTTTTGTAGAATCGTGTAATGCCATATATGTTGCAACAGTTGTTGCTTCTGCTCCTTTTAATCCTTCTGGATGATTATGTGTTACACAAGTTACTTTATGTGATAGGTCCTTAGCTTCCTCTAATGAATTGGCAAAATATGCACATCCGCTAACACGCATTGCTGCTCCATTTCCCCAACTGTTATACGGTTTGGTTGATTTGCTTAAGAACCACCTACAAAAGCTTCCTCCATAATCGGCATCAGGATAAAGTGTTCCAAATTCATGCAGTTTACTTATTGTCTTTTTGCTCAAATATGTATAATTTTTGTTGCATTCTAACAGAGTTTGCCCAATTGCAATGGTTAAAACAGAATCATCTGTATAAAAACACTCATTGGTTAAAAATTCAAAATCTTTTGATTTGCGGTTGTTCCACTCAAAACGTGACCCTACAATATCTCCAATGATTGCACCAAGTATTCCTTTATATTTCATTTTAATCTCGCATTCTTCTATTTTATCAAATTTTGTTATGTCTTCTGACATATTTACACCTCAAAAATATTACGATTTTAATGCCAAAACAACAATGTTTTTTTATCTTTGACGAATAAAGGTAAGAAAATTAACAAATATAAAATACCACCGGAAAATACTAAGTGCATATTTTTGCTCATGTGAGCAAGAGGAAGAAAAATATCTTTACACAATATGTGAGCTAAAATCCAAAAATATGTTAAACTTGGATTTATCCCTAAATTATTAAGTCTTGCAGCAACAATTATCCCCAAAAGATACAACACTAATAACATCATAGGAGATTCAAATAAAAATTTTATTATCATTATATTCGGTAAAGATAAATGAATATAAAATTCTATCAGAATGAGTTTAATCAGTATAATAAAAGAAAAATAAAAGAGTAAGTGTTTTCGTTGTATGTTTCCTTTAAAGGTAAGAAAGTCTTTTAATTTGTTAATTGTATTCATGTAAATTCTCCGATAAATGTTAATATCAACATGAAATATACAAAATATTATAATGCCTTTTGGTCGCTTTTAATGCGACATTTTTATCAAAATTTATTTTGTACCTAATATCGGACAATCAAAAGAATAAAGAATTTCGTTTACCTGTAAAATATCAAAAATTTGTTTTTTAATGACATATTCCATTATTAAATCTTGCTTTATACTGTGTGATATGGAATATCCGGCACTATCTAACAGTTCTTTTGCCTCATCAAGATTGAGTTTTAAGCCTATAATTAAGGCAAACACAGTGTTTTTACGAGGTTGATAGTTTTTGTTACTTCTTATTTTAGAAAATAATCGTCTATCTACATTTGCGTTTTTATAACAATCTGTTTCGGAAATACCTTTTTCTTTTATGAGCTTAAAAAGTGTTTGTGAAAAAGTAGGTTCTAAATCAGAATCGGTATAAATTATTTGATATAGAACTCCAGAGGATTCCCAATCCCAACTACGTACAACCTCATCATTAAAGTGTTCATCAATATATGCTTGTATTTCCAAATTTAAACTGCGTATATATTCAGACAATTGGCGGACAGGTTTATGTGGCTGCTTTTGTACTTTTGAGTTTAATTTGCGTGTATTCTTAGTGGTATTTGCTATTTTAAAAATTTCTTTTTTATCTACAATATCTTTTGATTTCGCATTATTAGATTTATGATATACGCTAGTCGTATCCGTAGCTTTGTTCAATTCATCTAAAAATGTATCAATCTCCTTAATAAGCGTATTAGCATTATCGCTTGATACATCATCATCCAATTTAAAATGTTTTGTTGGTAAAATTTGAATAAGTTTACTTTGCATTGATGTTATAAATATATCTCTGTCTTTTAAACATAGTTTTTTTACGTAAGATATTCTTACCGCATTTGATAAAAAGAGCGAAAATGGTCCGAAAACAAAATATAATAAAGCAAAATACCACGCATATTTATACGCACAAACGATTGCGGTCATAATCAAAATAAAACCAACAAAGAGTATAATATTATCAAGATAAAAATCTTTGCGTCGAATACAAAATTTTTCTGCACCCGACTTATCAACCAATAAAGTTACTTCTTTGTTGTTATAATGTTCAACAAATTTTTCATAACTTATATATAATATAGGAGAAACTGTTTGTTTTTTCATATATAGAGACCTTGACAGAGAGAGGTAATTCAGTGTTTTTATCATATATTTAATAATAGCTCAAAATTTTTATGTAAATCAAGAAATTTTCTTACAAATCATATTTTGAAAAATAAGAATATAAGCATTTTCTTTTCTATTAAATTGTTTGACAGGACTTTTGTTATGATGTACTATCCAAATAGGAGATTGGTGAAATGGGTGTTTTTGATTTTTTAAAATCTAAAGTAAGAGAAGAGTATGTAGAAACCGAAATATTGGAAAACGGCACCAAGGTTGAAAAAAGCTACATAAAAGGTCAACTGTCTACAATTGTAAAAAGATATCCTGATGATAGCTATGAGTTGTTTGATTCTGATGGAGTTAAAATTTCTGAAAAAACATCTGATGGAACCCATAGAGTTTATGAACATGGCAAGTTGATTAAAGAAACAACACCTGATAATACTGTTACGACATATCATGAAAACGGAAATGTTTCAACCATTACACGAGCAAATGGCGAGTATGTAAGCTATTACGATAATCAAAAACTACATGTAAAAAGAAAGTGTGGTTATGAAATTGCCAAATTTAAAGACGGTAGTTTGAAATATGAGTTTAAGAATGGAAATTTAAAAGTTAATCCGGTATTTTTTTCATATTACAGAATTGGGGCAAAGGATAAAAATGCAAATAATCATTGGAATGAGAATGTACAACTTGATCCTAACAAGAAAACTTTATTTTGCTTAGGAGGAGATCAGACAAGAAATTCCAGAGAAGCTAATGGTAATATAAATGCTTTCTTGAAAGTTTTAGGCTTAAATGAGAACCAACAAGAAGATGTTCAGCTATGTGCATGTTACAGACCATCTTCATTTGATGCCGGAATTCATGAGTTTGTGAGAATAACCAGAGATTCTGATAAAAGAATAAAACAAGATTATAGAAGAGAAATTTTAGCAAAATTTATGCCATTTATGGCTCAGATTAAAGATGGTAAATTTGAAAGATATTCAAGTAAAAAACTAAATAAAAACTTCCGAAATATAATGATTCAGGCGCATTGTTACGGCGCTAATGATTTGCCTGTTATATCTAAAGTGTTTAAGGAGGCGATGTCTTCTTTAGGATATAGCAAGGATGAAATACAAAAAGCATTGAAACAAGTTATTTGTGTGACCAACAATTCGCAACGTGAACTAAAAGATAATACAGGGTTTACATGTTTTCACAGATATTCGGTAAAAGATGGTCAGTTTGAGCCTGAGTATGATACCAGATATTCTGATGATTATCCTGTGTTTTTAGGTACACATACAACATATAATCAAAAAAGCGGTGACAAATCAGCTTTGGTACCTATAAAGCCTAATGAGATTTTGATGGTTTTTGATAAAGTTTTGACATCGGGAAGTGAGCATAATGAAGGTTTTTGGACACTTGATGAAAGGATGCTTACAGAAGTGGGAAAACAACAAGCCGAACTGATGAAACAAATAGGAGGCTTTTGGTATGAAAACTCTTCTGATGTTCCAGATGCGGAAGCGTTGTTATTAAAATGTTCGGCAAAAAGCAGCGTAAAGCCTTTTGTTATGAAAGCTCTGCGTGACGGGAAAAAACTTAAGGCCGAACAAAAGAATATGCTTGTTAACCATTATATCTTAAAAAAAGAATGGAATAAATTTAATAGTAACAAAGAGCCGGAATATAATGGTATCTTTAAGCTATTGTCTGAAAAAAATCGTAAATTGCACTAGATTTAAGAGTTTAGTATATAAAAACACCCCGACTTTATCGGGGTGTTTTTATATAATTCAGATAATTTAATCTACAGGTTTGATATGCCATATATTTTTAGCATAATCCATTATAGATCTGTCACTTGAAAAATAGCCGATACGAGCAACATTTAAAAGAGCCATCTTATTCCATTTTTCACGATCTAAATAATCTTTTTCGGCGCGATGCATTGCGTTATTAAAATCTTCCAAATCAGCCAAAATGAAATAATAATCGCGGTTAAGCAATTCTTCAACAATAGGCTTAAACAGTAAAACTCTGTCTTTTTCGCAAAACATATTTGAATTAAGAGAATTTAAGATACGTTTGATATAATCTGATTTTTCATATATTTCACGAGGATTATAAGAGTTTCTCATTTCTTTGATTTTTTCATCTCTTAAACCGAACAGATAAAAATTGTCTTCTCCGGCGGCTTCTCTGATTTCGATATTTGCTCCATCATAAGTTCCGACTGTTAAAGCGCCGTTTAATGCAAATTTCATATTGCCAGTTCCGGAAGCTTCAAAGCCGGCAGTGGAAACTTGCAAACTGATGTCAGCAGCCGGAATTAATCTTTCAGCCATAGATACTTTATAATCCGGAATAAAGACAACTTTTATAGCGTCATTAACTCTCGGATCATTGTTAACTACTTCCGCCACATTGTTAATCAGCTTAATGATAAGTTTTGCAAATGTGTATGAAGGGGCTGATTTTCCGGCAAAAATATAGGTCTTATTTTTTGCAGGACGAACGTTATCTTTTGTAATAGCAAGATATTCTCCTATTACTTGTAATATGGTCATTAATTGACGTTTATATTCATGAATGCGTTTTGCATGCACAATATATATGCTGTCAGAATTGATAATTGTTCCGGTTGCTTTGAATGCCAAAAATGCCATACGTTCTTTGTTAGCCTTTTTGATGTTGTCAAACTGTTTTATAAAATCTTTATCGTCTACAAATTTTTCTAATTTACGTAAATCATCTAAATTTGTTATCCAGTTTTGGCCAATTTTTTCAGATATTAAATCAGCTAAAGCTGTGTTTGCGTGTAAAAGCCAACGACGAGGTGTTATGCCGTTTGTTACATTGGTAAACTTTTCAGGCCATAATTCATAAAATTCGGGAACTAAAGATTTTTTAATGAGTTCTGAGTGAAGTTTTGCTACACCATTGACCGAAAAAGAGCCGACAATGGATAAATTTGCCATGCGAATTATCTGATTGTCGCCTTCTCCCGAAACAATAGATACTTTTGAAAGTTTAGCAGAATTATCTCCAAATTTTGTTTTCGCAAATTCAATAAATCGACGATTTATTTCGTAGATAATTTGTAAATGCCTTGGTAACAATTTTCCTAAAATACGTGTCGGCCATGTTTCTAAAGCTTCCGGTAACAAGGTATGGTTGGTATAAGCAAAAATTTTCGATGTGATATCCCAAGCATCTTCCCATTCAAGCCCATATTGGTCAATCAATAAACGCATCATTTCTGCGATGGCAAGTGCCGGGTGGGTGTCGTTTAATTGAATACAAACATATTCCGGCATTTTATCAAAATCATTACTTTTTTCTAAGAAACGTCGAATTATATCTTGGATTGCGCATGAAACAAAGAAATATTGCTGTGTCAAACGCAAAGTTTTACCTGATTCAACAGCATCTGAAGGATATAAAACTTTTGATACGGTTTCTGATTTTATTTTTGCTTTTACGGCTTCAATGTAGCCACCTTCATTAAACACATTAATGTCAAGTTCAGAATCTGTTTTGGCAGAAAACAGACGTAAATAGTTTACTGATTTTCCGTTATAACCGACAATAGGAAAATCGTATGGTACACCATATAATGTTTGCGTATTCACCCAAGTGAAATATGGTTTTCCGTTAGCCCCTATGTAGCTGTCAACATTACCATATATCGGGATAGCAACTTTTCTGTCGTTACGGGCAAATTGCCAAGGAGAATTTTCACCAAGCCAACTATCAGCTTGTTCTATTTGCCAACCGTTATCAAATTTTTGCTTAAATAAACCGAATTGATAGTTGATTCCATATCCGAAACCGGCAATCCCTAATGATGCCATAGAATCAAGATAACAAGCGGCAAGCCTTCCTAAACCACCATTGCCGAGTGCCGGATCATATTCAGCATTATAAATTTCTTCCATTGTCAGGTTTGGAAAACCATCAATTTCAATATCTTCGATAAGTTTGAATAAACCTAAATTATGGAGATTGTTTTCTAAAGAACGGCCAATTAAATATTCAATGGAAAGGTAATAAACTCTTTTGGTTCCGACTTTGTTGTAGCGTGCAATGGTTTGATACATTTTATCCATTGCAAACTCTCTTACGGCTAATGCAATAGCCTCTAAAGCTTCTTCTTTTGTGAGCTCACAGGCACGTTTGCCGATAAAATATTTTATATAATGTTCAATAGAAAGTTTTAAGCGAGCTTTATCAATTTCATTGATAACGTTGGTAGATCCTTTTTTCACGTTTTTCTCCTATTTAAAATACCCAATTATCCAGCATGTTATATAAAAATGTTTGAAAATTACTTAATAATATAAGATTATTTTTTTAAAAATAAAAGTTGCAAATTTTTCTATTTTGATAGATAATTTGTCCGTTGAAATTAGATTAAACAGGAAAATGTGATGAAAAAAAGTTTTTTATTTACGTTATTAACAGTAACTTCTTTATCAAATATAGCTAGTGCCGGTGATGTGTTTGAGGCAATGAGCGGGGCATATGTGAACAATCCTACGCTGCAAGCCCAAAGAGCTTATCTTAGATCGGTAGATGAAAATGTTGCAATTGCAAAATCCGGTTTCAGACCGACATTAGCTGTTCAAGGACGCTACAGCGATTCTCATGTTCATAATGAGTTAGTTGAAATGGATACGGGATATGACGAATCTGTTTCTGCGGTTGCCAGACAGTCTGTATTTAGCGGTTTTTCTACATATAACAGTGTTAAGGCAGCAAAAGAAACCGTAAAAGCTGAGCAAAATAATTTAGCAAATGTTGAACAACAAGTTTTGTTAGAAGCTTCAACTGCTTATTTGAATGTTTTACGTGATGAGTCTATTGTAGATTTACAAAAGAACAATGAAAAACTTTTGAAAAAACGCTTAGATGAAACAAAAGAGCGCTTTAATGTCGGAGAAGTGACAAGGACAGACGTTTCTCAAGCAGAAGCGCGTTATTCTCAAGCAATTTCGGATAGAATTGCTGCAGAAGGAAATTTAGCTTCTTCTAAGGCTGTATATGTGCAAGTTGTAGGGCAAGAACCAAATAAGTTAATTGAACCGGAAGGTCTTTCGGCATTGTTCCCGACTTCTATTGAAGATGCTCTTTCTTATGCAAAAGAACATAACTATGGTTTGAAGGCAGCAAAAAATGTTTTGAAGGCGCAATCTCATAATGTTAATGCAAACAAGGGAGCCTTGTTGCCTCAGATAGATTTTGAGGCCTCTACAACAAGAGGACAATCTTATGCACCATTAACTAAAGATCCGGAAACAAACAGTTATGCTTGGGGGGTTAGTATGACTATCCCGTTGTATAATTCCGGAGAAAGTCGAGCAAAAATTCGTCAGAGCAAATATAAAAAGTGGCAGGCTCAAGAAGTTGTTTTGGAAGCAGAAAGGGCGATGGTTTCAGCTGTTAGCAGCAATTGGGAATATATGATGGCAAATAAAGCTCGTATAGATTCGGTTAAAGATCAAATAGAAGCTTATGCAATTGCTCTGGATGGTGTACAACAGGAAGAAGCTTTGGGAAATCGTACAGTTTTAGACGTGTTAGATGCTTATCAATCATTGCTAAACTCTAAAGTTGAAGAAGTTAGAGCTCGTCACGATTACTATGTTTCGGGTATGCAGTTGTTGTTATCTATGGGAAAACTTACAGCTAAAGACCTGAAATTAGACGTTGAAGTTTATGATGCTCAAAAATATTCAAAAGAAACAGCCGGTAAATGGTTGTCATTATCTGTCAAAAAATAAAAGATGAAGGTAGCAGATGAAAGAAAACGAGGAAGAACTTTCAATAGATGAAATTTTAGCAACAATCAGAAATGTTTTATGGGATAAAGAGGTACAAAAAAGTGCCTCTCGATCTTGCATCAGAGATTATGAAAAAGAAAGACAAGGTGACGTTTTTGAATTAACACCTAAGATGTTAGCAAAAAATTGGGATGTCCCTTATGAATATGCTAATTGGGATTTTAACGATGTAGCAGCAAGAATTTTGCATAAATATTCTCAGGTGTTTGCTTTAGAAGAAGCAAATGACAGAAAAAAAGAAAGTCATAAATAGGAATAATACCCCTGTAAAAGGAGAAGATATATGAAAAAAATTTTATTATCAATTGTTATGGTTTCATTTTTGAGTGCGTGTGCAACAGATCCATATACCGGAGAACGTAAAGTGTCAAAAACAGCATGGGGAACAGGTATTGGAACTGCTTTAGGTGCCGGTGTCGGTGCAATTATCGGTGGTGAAAAAGGAGCTTTAATTGGTGCAGGAATTGGTGCAGGTGTTGGTGCTGCCAGCGGTGGATATATGGATGTTCAAGCATCAAAACTTCGCCAAGAATTGCAAGGTACGGGTGTGCAAATTGCAAGAGATGGTGAAAATATACGTCTTATTATGCCAAATGCAATCACTTTTAATACAAATGAAGCAATTATAAAATTTACGGCTAATCCGGTGTTAGATTCTGTTGCTAAGGTTGCAAAGGAATATGATAAAACTTCTTTACAGGTAATCGGATATACAGACAGTACCGGAAGTGATGCAATTAATATTCCGTTATCACAAAGAAGAGCGGCCGCTGTTTTGGAATATTTATCATTAAGAGGTGTTAACAAAGCTCGTATTAATGCGTTAGGTCTTGGTGCACAAAATCCGATTGCAAGTAATTCTACTTCTGAAGGACGTGAACAAAACAGACGTGTTGAAATATATTTGATAAATCAGCAAAAATAAAAGTGCACTTCAAATTACTTTACTCTTTTAATGTCACCCCTATTTTTTGCTTGCAATCCTTATACCTTGTCACCCCTATTTTTTGCTTGCAAAAAATTCAAGGGGTCTACGAATTAGTTTTAAAAAACGGTAGATGCCTTGACATCACTCCGTTCGGAGGCATGACTTAAACAGGAATCGTCATCGCTCGTTTTCGTTAAGAAAACGTCCAGCGATCTTCGAATTAATTTTTAAATCGGTTGGTCCCTTGACGATTCCTAACGGAATCGAGGGACGACTTTGTTATTTTTCCTGACGGAATCAAGGGACGACATTGTTATGTTTTGCATTGTTTTTTCATAAAAAACAAATCTAAAAAACTCTTTATTTACAACAGCTTAAATCCTACAAACTGTTGCATTTAAACGTACGTTTAAATGCAGCAGTTTAAAATTGTAAAAATAGGAAAAAGTGATTTTTGAGTTTCTTTGTTTTTCAAAAACTTAAGCAAAAGCAAAAACAGTGCACAAAGACAAAAAAACTGCTTGATTTAAACGTACGTTTTTGTAACATAACACCATATATACTGCAACTATTATAAGGAAAAAATTATGAACAAATTTATATTAAAGAACAAACTCTTAGCCACAACTGCTATTTGTGCAATTTCTATGTGTGCTAACACAGTTAAAGCTGAAGAAATCAGCATTTTAGATATCTTAAACAATTCAACCACAAAATCCCCCAACATTTCATGGGAAAAAGTCGATACCGCCGGCACCGATACAATCCAAATTGGTGATGAATATTTTAAATATACTTACACAACACCGGCAGATTATACCAAAGTAGAAAATTTAACTGAAAATATATCAGTGATTAATCCTACAGAAGATAAGACCTATAAATATTTTGGTTTAGAAGTAAATAACCCTGAAGGAAATGACTATGGAGATATAGAAAACATCTTATTTTCCAACAATAAAGTTACGGCTTCTTTTACCGGTAATAAGAAATATTTATATGTCTATGGGGGGGCAATTTCTAACCAAGGCACAATTGGTAAGATAACAGCAGATTTTTTTAATAATTCAATAGAAGCATCAACAACTGGTAATAGCGCAGAAGCCTACGCTTATGGTGGAACTATTTATAATGGTGGAACAGTAGAAGCTATAACTGGAAATTTTGCTGGCAATAGTGTGGTAGGATCTAACGGAGCTGGTGGAGCTATTAATAATAAAGGTACAATATCATCTATAACCGGAGATTTTATCGGTAACAGTGCAACCGAAACTGGATCAGGTTGTGTTTCTAATGGTGGGGCTATTTCTAATTTTAGTGATGGGACAATATTGTCTATTACTGGCAACTTTACCGGAAATAGCGCAAATGCAAATGTAACAAATTCAAGTGCCAATGGTGGTGCTATTTATAATAGTGGTACAATAGAAACTATAACCGGAGATTTTTCAAACAACAATTCAATCGGTAAGAATGCCAATGGTGGTGCTATTTCTAATTATAAAAGTGGGACAATATTGTCTATTACTGGCAACTTTACCGGAAATGGTACAGTTGGTGGCTATGCTATAGCTGGAGCCATTTATAATTATGGCATAATATCGTATATAACTGGAGACTTTATAAACAATAGTGCGAATTCTAAAACCCATGATTCCTATGGCGGAGCTATTTTTAATGTCGATGGCGCTACAATAACATCTATAACAGGAGATTTTATCAGCAACAGTGTAACTTCAAATAGTTCTTACCCCAGTTATGATACTCTCAGTGGTGGAGCTATTTATAATGATAATGCTAAAATTGGCGATATAACGGGTAATTTTATTGGCAATAGTGCAGTAGCTACAAGTATCAGTGTCTGGGGTGGTGCTATTCATAATACCCGCAGAATAGAATCTATCACCGGAGATTTTATCGGCAACAGTGCAACTTCGAAAGATTATAAAGCCTATGGTGGAGCTATTTATAATAGTGGTACAATAGAAACTATAACCGGAGATTTTTCAAACAACAATTCAATCGGTAAGAATGCCTACGGTGGAGCTATTTTTAATGTTGGCACAATAAACTTTGTAGCTGATGCATCAGATTCTGAAGATACGTTGCAAGATGATATCTTAATTAAGGGCAACTACATTGAAGTTGATGGAGATAAACGTTATGAAGCCATTTATAACAGACATTTAATCAACATTACATCAAATAACGGCGGAAGTTATACATTGTATGATTATATAAATGGAGATAATACAGGTACTATTAACTTTATCAGCGATGATAATGAGGGTGCAACAATAAACCTTTATAACAACATACAAAACCAAAAAGACATTAATTTCCAAAACAAATATGTATTAAACATGATATCTCCTGATGATATACATCAAGATGTTTTCACAAGTAAATATAGCTACATTCAAGCTAAGAACATCAACATCAATGCGGCGTTACAAATGATGCTTGATGTAGATTTGGAAAGTGCGGAAATGGATCGTTTTGAAGCTGGTAATTTCACAATTTCCGCTACCGGTTCAATTGATGTAACCAAATTTAACATCGTAACTGATGTAACAGGAGATATCGGCACAACAACCGAAGTAGATTTCATTGTATCAGATAACGCAACCGGTTTAGAAAATATAACAAACGTAACCGAAGCAATTGGTGAACTTTATACATATACCGTAACCTTTAATCCTGACACCGGTGCGTTTGAGTTTGTGTCAACAGGACTTGCACCAAAACCTGTAACACCTGCACCGGAAGAAGTTGCGCCGAACCAAGCGCCGTCACTTAGTACAAACACAACGGTTGCAGTTGTAGATACGGTTATAGCACAAATCTTTGATAGAGATGTAACCATATCAACAGATATCAACTATGGTGCAGACACAACCGACT
>JAZRHM010000006.1:0-30234 GCA_045644765.1 Alphaproteobacteria bacterium
CCAAGCGCCGTCACTTAGTACAAACACAACGGTTGCAGTTGTAGATACGGTTATAGCACAAATCTTTGATAGAGATGTAACCATATCAACAGATATCAACTATGGTGCAGACACAACCGACTATATGGAAACATCAGACGGAGTAAACATCCATAACAACAAGAGCGTATGGGTTAAAACCTTTGGTTCAGATGATGATGTAGAAGTTGATAACTTTAGCAACACAATCGATGCAGAATCATATGGTGTTGTCGGCGGAGTTGACAGTAAAGTCTTCAAGTATGACAACGGAGTTAAAGCTGCATATGGTGTATATGGCGCATATGTTGGCGGAAAACAAAAATATAACGATAGCAAGATTGAGCAAAAGAGCGGCTATCTTGGTGTAAGCGCTGCGTTCAGAAAGAGCAATCTGTTCTCAAACTTCACACTTAACGGTGGTTATATCACAAGTGAAGCAAACACCGCATGGGGTAAAGATAAGTTTGATACAAAGACCATCTCTGTTGCTAACAAAACAGGTATAGACATCAAAACACATAACAACTGGAAAATCACACCTGCGTTGTATGTGGCCTATACCGGTATGGATACCGAAGACTACACCAACAAAGCAGGCGTTAAGATGGAAAACGAGTTTTCTAACGTTATAACAATTGCGCCAGAACTCAAAGTAAGCAACCGCATCGGTAAAGACTTAGACGGTTATGCAAAAGTAAGCTACAAGCATTATATCTATGATGCCGAAGTAAGAGCAGATGATGTTCTGTTAGAAGAAATGAGCGCCAAACCATATGTGGAATACGGTTTCGGAGTTGAAAAGAACTGGGCTGATAAATCAGGTTATGCGGAAATCACCCGTCGCTCCGGCGGCCGTGAAGGTTGGAACATCAACCTCGGCTTAAACTTTGATTTCTAATCTAAGGTTAAAACACTAAAAAGGCGATATTTTCTCGCCTTTTTTATGGCGTATAATTTGAATATTGTAAAAATTTTTACGAGAAAAAAGGAATTATTTTAAAAAAATTTATTTATAAATTATGTGTTATGTAAACAATTATATATAAAAAATAAAAAAAATTATAAACAAATGAAAAAAGTTCTTGATTATTTTTTATTTATGGACTATGTGTAGTGTGTCTTATTTGTTGTGCGGTCGTGGCGGAATTGGTAGACGCGTAACGTTGAGGTCGTTATGAACTAAGTTCGTGAAGGTTCAAGTCCTTTCGACCGCACCATAAAAACTCTTTTTTAATCATCAAAATTTATTTATAAAAGGAGGCCGCTATGTTAAGAATCTATAAATCGGAAAATGGCGGTAAGTTAGTTAAGCTTAAAAAAAATAAGGTTGCTTCTCTTTCTTGGTATAATATGATAAATCCGAGTATTGAAGAGATGGAAAAAGTTTCTGATCAATTAAAGCTCGATTTTGATATGGTTAAAAATGCTCTTGACTTAGATGAGCGCTCCAGAGTGGAGTTTGAAGATAATGTTTTGTCTTTAATTGTGAATTTACCTCTTTTAGATGATGATGGAAAGTTTGATACACTTCCTTGCGGTATGTTTTTTACTAAACATAACTTTGTAACTATATGTTCAAGGGATAATCGTATTTTGAGTTCGTTTAATAAAAATACGGCAAAAACCTTTGATACCAGAGAACGTGGACGCTTTTTGTTAAGTATATTATCAAAATGCACGCAATATTACTTAAAATATTTGGCTATTATCAATCAGAAAACAGAAGAAATTGAATATTCCCTTCGAAAAACCACAAAAAATAAGGCTTTGTTTAAGTTAATAGAAATTCAAAAATCTTTGGTATATTTTACAACTGCCTTAAAAGATAACCATTTGGTTTTGCTTAAAATTTTACGCATGATTAATTCACCGGCTTTAGCAAAGGTTATAAAATTTACAGAAGATGACATAGATTTATTGGAAGATGTTATTGTTGAAAATAAGCAAGCTATAGAAATGGTTGATATGCATCGTTCTATTCTGGAAGGCATGATGGATGGATTTGCATCAATTATTAATAATAATTTGAATTTGGTAATGAAATTTTTGGCTGCAATTACAATTATACTTTCGATTCCTACTATGTTTGCAAGTTTTTGGGGAATGAATGTTCCTGTCCCCGGTGCTGCTTATGAGCACGGATTTTTAATTGTTGTAGCTCTTTCCGTTTTAGCTACTATCTTTGTTATTATATTCTTTAGAAAAAAAGGTATGTTTTAAAAATTAATCATTCTTGAAAAGAAAAAAGCTATTCTTATATCAAAAAAATAATTTTTGTATAGGAAGGAGTTTATTATGGAAGCTTTTTTATTTATAGCCTTATTTTTTATTTATATCTTAACCGCATTTACCATTCCGGTAAAAATTGTTAAAAGAGTGTGGATTTTGGCTTATGTGGCGTCTTTTATTATAACGGCTATATCAATCATGTTTATAAGCAGTTCAAAACAAACAGTATTAATGCAAGAAAGCGAATTAAATTGGTATTATTTTTTATATTTATTTGGTTCTATGTCTGTTATTCTAGGCATAATAAATATTTGGATATATCGTAAAGATCTACTGCAAATATTTTCCTCTCAAGATGATATAGAAGGTTAAATCATAAAATTTCGGATAGTTTTTTCTAATTCAGTATCTTTTATAATGTTTGGTAAAACAATACCTTTATTTGTGTTTATGGTATATAAAACATAAATAGGAATATCATAACGATTATATGAGTTTATATATTTAAGTATTTGAGGAGAAACATAAGGTGTTTTTATTGATATGTATTCTAAGTTATAATTTTTCTTCAGACGTTCAATAGAATAACTATTGAATGTTATAATTTCATTTAATCTTGCGGTGTAGCTCCAATTTGGAGTAATGGAAACCAAAATGTTTTTATTTTGCCTTAATAAGTTATCAATTTGTTCTTGGGTTGGTAGAATAGGGGTGTGATTTAATTTTAACACAACTTTTTCATCTATTTTTGATATAAACAATACTGTAAATAGAGTAGCTAATATTAAAACTATATTTTCCGTAACAAACTTCTTTTTATCGCTTAAATTCGTTTTATATAAAGCCTCAATGAAATTGAAAAAATATTTGTACAATAAAATAGCAATGATAAAAATAATTACGATTTTTATTATAGATGTAAAAGTTATTTGCAACACAAATAGCCCTATTAAATATACTAAGCTAATTAATGTAACATATTTTTTTATAACAGATATCCATTGATTGCTTTCTGCACTTTGACTTATTTTGGTAATTTTTTTTTGCCATAATGCAATCAGTAAATATGGAGTAATTACCCCTATGATGGTTGATAAAATAAATATTAAAGACAATTTAGGGTCGTGTATATTTGTATAAGTAAAATTTTGAGCTAAATATGGTATACAGGAAAAAGGAATATACAAAACAATTATAATTCCAAATAAAATAGCCTTAAGCTTAAGATGTCGTTGCATAATTGTTTGTTTGTATTTTAATGAAAGATATAAAACTAAACAAATAATCGTGCAGCAACTAAGATAAAGAGTGTTACTATACTGTGATCCCCAATATATGTCTATATTGAAAAATCTGATATATATGTAGCTTAATATACTTGATAATACAGCAGTGGCTGATATTATTAAATGATAAACACATTTTTTTCTAGGAGCTCCTTTGACGTTAATAAACCCTAATGATAAAAGTAATATCATTAAACCAATCGGCATAATGTTGAATAATAAGCCTGAAATATATGATATAGCAATAAAATCGCTAATATTTTTTATCTTTTTGTGTTCTACGGAATACGTATTGAGATTTATTTTTTTTCTAAAATAAGAATGCCCGTTAAGCTTTACTGTGATTGTAAGCGGTTTATTTATTAAGCTTTTTTGGTTAGATAACGGGATAACAGAAACATATATTTTGTTATCATTCATATTAACTTGAGGAGCTGAAAATGTTGTAAACTCATCATCTTCGATAAGAATGCTGAAGTTTTTAGGATTTTCTTTATGAGAAAAAGTAAGATTTATTTTTTTGGCTGTTTCGCCATCTGCATTCAAATCAATATATGCATTATCTAAAATTATAGAATTATTTTCTTCCGTTGGAAGATTATAATAGCTTTGTCTGATAAAATTTTTAATAGATGAAGAATTATTATCATGTCCTTTTTCAATATAAAGCGGAGCTGTTATCTCTCTTTGGACACAATCCAAACGGATATCACAATCTTGAAAAGTTATTTTGGTATTAAAAAATACATCCTCATTTGGATCTATTGTTTCAATTAAAACAGGAAACATGAAATCATCAGAATATGCGAATATCATTTTATCATCAATAGCAGGTATAGATAACGGATAAAATACTTCGTATGATTTTATATTATGGGTTTCAGTTAAAGTAATTTGTGGTTTTAAAAGTTCTTTTGATAAACTGTTAGCGAGCATAAATCTATGAATTGGAGTGTTTATATGTAAACCAACAATGATTTTTGTTGAATTATATATTTGACTAAGTTCTGATATACTTCTTACTTTGAAATTATCTTGTTCTACCCATTTGCCTATGCCGGCATTTCCAACAAACGGATTAGGTAAATCAATGCCATAAGAAGGAATTTTTGATAATTCGATTTTATTTAGCATGTATTTGAATTTTTCATAATCAGTTTTGTTTTCCTTATCTGATAATTTTCTTAAATGATAAGCTTCCATGGCTTTGATATCTTTGGGATTGTCGCTATAGCTGACAACTTTTTTAAAATCATCAATAACAGCAAATGAACCTTCTTGTGTCGGAATATAATCTACTGTTCCTAAAATGGCATATTCATCATCGTCAACCAATAAGGGTGGTTCTTCTGGCACTGCCATTTCTATTGCTAAATCGGTATACTTCTTTTTTCCCCAACGATATGTTTTAACTGCTTTTCGTATAAGATTTGTTCTATCAATTACTTCTTCAGGTGATAACTCTGGAAAAATTATTTCTACATCCTCACTGAAATCATATTCAATTGCGTCATTTTTATATTTTGAATCAAAATAGTAAGCTATAGCAAATAAACGTCCGGATGAGGTATTGTCTTTCTTGTCTAAAATTTGTTTAAACACAATCGGATGAGGTAAATTTAGTGCGCTTTTAAACTCTGCCGATGTATATTTTTTTTCTTCTTCTTCTTCAACAAAATCATTATCGACTGATGAAGCATTTACAGTCAGAATATTGAAAGTTATAAGTAAAAAAACTATATTTTTAAATAAAGTAATCATGATTTTATATAAAAAAGTATTTATTTATTTTATTTTCATGATATAATAATAAAGTTGAATAAACAAATATAATTTTAGGATATATACAACAAATGATACAAAATGATAACAAATTTTTGATCGGAAAATGTTTAGTGGCGACACCTGATGTGGAAGATGAGATTTTTGCCAATGCTGTGGTTTATGTCTGTTCACATGGAAAAGATGGCGCTATGGGCTTTGTTGTGAATCGTAAATTAAAAGATTTTTCATTTACGGATTTGGCAATTAAATTGCCAATAAATCCCAGTATTAATTTAGAAAATATGTTTTTGTATCAAGGAGGACCGCTTGAGAAAATAAGAGGTTTTGTTTTACACAGCTCCGAATATTTTAAACCCGGCACATTGAAAATAGGTCCTGAAATTGCTGTTTCTTCGTCTTTAGACGTGCTAACCGATATTGCTTATGGTTTGGGCCCTAAAAATAATTTAATAGCGTTGGGATATTCCGGTTGGGAACCTTATCAACTGGAAAAAGAGATAAAATATAATAAATGGTTTGTTACAGATGCTAGTAAAGAACTGTTGTTTAATACTCCGGATGATTTAAAATGGGAACGCGCTTTAGATGAAACAGGAATAGATTTTTCGCGTTATATTAATATTACAGGATTTGCTTAGAAATTTATTTTCAATATTTTTTTCAAAAAAAATGTTTTGCCCCTTGCTTAAATAAAAATTGCTACCTATATAACTTTCTAGAAAAAGGTTTAAAATATTAAAATAAGGATTTTATACATGAGTAATAAAGTTATAGGTATCGACTTAGGAACCACCAATTCTTGCTTTGCAGTTATGGAAGGTGGGGAAGCAAAAGTTTTGGAAAACTCTGAAGGCGCAAGAACAACACCTTCGATGGTCGCTTTTACAGATGCTGAACGATTGGTTGGAGCTGCGGCAAAACGTCAGGCAGTTACAAACCCTGAAAACACTTTGTTTGCCATTAAACGCTTAATTGGACGTCGTTTTGATTCTGCTGAAGTTCAAAAAGACAGAGCAACAGCACCATTTAAAATTGTTCAAGGAGATAATGGTGATGCTTGGGTAGAAGTTAAAGGTGAAAAATATGCTCCTTCACAAGTTTCTGCTATTGTTTTGCAAAAAATTAAAGAATATGCTGAGAGTTATTTAGGTGAAAAAATTGAAAAAGCAGTTATTACTGTTCCTGCTTATTTTAATGACTCTCAACGTCAAGCTACAAAAGATGCCGGAAAAATTGCCGGTCTTGATGTGTTGCGTATCATAAATGAACCTACTGCTGCTGCACTTGCTTATGGTATGGATAAGAAAGCTACAGGAACAATTGCAGTTTATGACCTTGGTGGTGGTACATTTGATATTTCTATTTTGGAAATCGGCGATGGCGTTTTTGAAGTTAAATCTACAAACGGTGATACATTCTTAGGTGGTGAAGACTTTGACCAAAGAATAGTAAATTTCTTGGCAGATGAGTTTAAAAAAGAATCCGGAATTGATTTGAAAAATGACCGTTTAGCATTACAACGTTTGAAAGAAGCAGCAGAAAAAGCAAAAATTGAACTTTCATCTGCAACACAAACAGATGTTAACTTACCATTTATCACAGCTGATGCTACAGGTCCTAAACACTTAAATATCAAGATGACACGCGCTAAACTTGAAGCATTAGTTGATGATTTAATTGACCGCACGGTTGAACCATGTCGCAAAGCTCTTGCAGATGCCGGTTTAGGAGCTTCTGAAATAAGTGAGGTAATCTTGGTCGGTGGTATGACACGTATGCCAAAAGTACAAGAAAAAGTTAAAGAGATTTTTGGTAAGGAGCCTCATAAAGGTGTGAACCCTGATGAAGTTGTTGCAGTTGGTGCCGCAATTCAAGGTGGTGTTTTAATGGGTGATGTTAAAGACGTATTACTCTTAGATGTTACCCCATTGTCACTCGGTATTGAAACATTAGGTGGTGTATTTACTCGTTTGATTGATAGAAATACAACAATTCCTACTCGTAAATCTCAAGTGTTTTCTACTGCTGAAGATGGTCAAACAGCTGTTACTATCAGAGTGTTCCAAGGTGAACGTGAAATTGCAGCTCACAACAAACTTTTGGGTCAGTTTGATTTAGTTGGTATCCCTCCGGCACCTCGTGGTATGCCTCAAATTGAAGTTACTTTTGATATCGATGCTAACGGTATTGTAAACGTATCAGCAAAAGATAAGGCTACAAACAAAGAGCAAGTTATCAGAATTCAGGCTTCGGGCGGTTTATCAGATGCTGATATTGAAAAAATGGTTAAAGATGCAGAAGCAAATGCCGAAGCAGATAAAAAGAAAAAAGAAGAAGTAGAAACCAGAAATCATGCAGAAGCTTTAATGCATTCAACAGAAAAAACATTAAAAGAAAATGCTGATAAAATTTCTACATCTGACAAAGAAGCTATTGAAAAAGCAATTGAAGCATTAAAAACAGCTTTAGATGGTACAGATACAGCTGCTATCAAAGAAAAAAGCGATGCTTTAATGCAAGCTTCGTTAAAATTAGGTGAAGCGATGTATAAGGCGCAAAGTGAAGCTAATCCGTCGGATACAACAGCTTCGGGTGCAAATACAACAGGAACTGATGAAAAAGTTGTAGATGCTGATTATGAAGAAGTTAAATAGTTTAATTTAACTGAATATAATTCCCCTTAATTTCGTCAGACTTTAAGGGGATTTTTTTTAGTTTAGGAGGTAATATGTTTAAGTTTTTAATATCAATTGTCGGATTGGTTTTGTTAATAAGTTTGATTATATCTGGATTGCATCTTTTGCGTGTCGCTTATAAAAATAAAAAAGAACTTTCACAATTTGCCGATAAAAAGATTGTTTACAACAATAATTTAGGAAAAGTTTTGATTGTGTATTATTCTTTAGGGGGGAATACCAAGCAAATTGCCGAAAATATTGCTAAAAAAATAAATGCAGAGTTGTTTGAAATTAAAACTTTGGATAAAATAAAATTGGGGTTGCCATTTTATCTTGAAATAAAAAAACAATTAAATAGTAAAAAATATCAAAAAATAGAAGAAAAAATGCCTGATTTTGCAAAATATGATACCATATTTGTGGGTTTTCCGGTTTGGTGGTATACTATTGCAACCCCTGTTTTGGCATTTTTGCAAAAAGCCAATTTTATGAATAAAACAACAATTCCGTTTTCAACACAAGGCAGTAATTACGGTACGTCTTTTACAGATTTTGATAAGATGGCAAAAAATGCTAAAATAGGTAAGAGTGCATCTTTTAATAATATTGCTGCAAAATATGATAAAGAATTAGATAATAAAATAAATAACTGGTTAAATAATATTTAGCAAACTCAAAGCTCTTTTTAATGAATTTTAAATATTATTAATATAAACAGGTATAAATTATGTAAAAGGAGCATTAGGTGCAATTTGATTATCAATATTTGACCAATTCTGAACAAGCAAATAAGTTGCTTGTATTTTTGCACGGATATAATAATACATATGATGAGATGTATCATATTTATAAAGTCTTACTTTCTAAAGTTGAAAATTTAGCTATAGTCGCTCCGGTAGGAAAATGTACGTCATTAACAGATACAAATAGACACAGTTGGTGGAAAATTTCAAATTTTGATGTTGAAGGTAAGCGTTTTAAGCAAGAAACTTCTATCAATGAGATAATTAGCATTTATGATAAGGCAGGGGATTTACTGCTTGCAGTAAGTAATCAGCTGAATGATTTTATCGATAATATTCAAAAAAAATATAACTTCACTGATACGCAAACCTATATAGCAGGTTTCTCTCAAGGAGCTTTGCTTAGTATATGGGTTTCGTTGATACGTAAAAACAAAATAAGTGGATGTTTTTCTTTTTCCGGATTGTTAGCCGCTAAGTCTGAATTAGAGGATAAGATTTACTCAAAGCCAAAAATATATTTGTTTCATGGTAAGCAAGATAAACAAGTTTTGTATAAATGCATGGAATATAGCATAAAATCTCTTAATGACCTTGGTGTGGAAACGGTATCAAAATCATTTGATGAATTAGCACACGAAGTAAATGATGCTCAAATTGATTTTGTTTCAAACATTATAAATAGAAGTTAAAAACAGTTTTACAAGTAATCAGTAAGAAAAAATAAAAAAAATTAACTTATCTATAATTTAAAATTAATATACAGTACATGTTTATTAATTTTTGCGCAGGTAATCTCCCGGCATAGAAAGCCCACGAAGAGCTGCTAATTTTGCATTTAATCTTAACATTTTGTCCTTTGTACTTAAATTTTCTTCAGAAATTTCAGCTTTTTTTTCAGTTGGTCGTATAACAGATCTCTCTGGTGTTTGTCCCTGAGGCTTATACACTTGTTGACTTGTGCTCATAAAGGCTTGAGCAAAAGAGTTTTCCATATTTGTACTTGAAGCATCAGTATTTCCGATAAAAGCATTTAACAAAGCATCATCTTGTTTAAAGTTAAGTTTTTGGCGGTATATATCTATTTTATAATAGTTATAACTAAACATCTCACCACTTTTGAGATATTCCATTTTTTTGCGAATATCATCTGCCATTGTAACAATTTGATCTCGCAATAATTCTTTCAACTTAGGACTAACCATTGTTTCTTTCCATGATAATTTGACCTGTCTTTAACACAATAGCACTATCTAAAACCCATCGGTTGATTAGCAATACTTTTTCATCTTCAATGCCGGCAGCTTCAGCGACATCAACTATCATATCAAGCTCGTTATCTCCGACTTCATTATCTACATTTGCTAAAACGCACATTTCTTTTATCAACTCCAGAGCATGTTGGCGATTGGTGATTTTTCTCGCTTCGGCTTTATGATCAATACTTTTATTTGCTCGTATAACTTCTATTACAACATTACCGGGAACTCCGTATCTTCCGGCTATAAGCTTAAGAAATTCTATTTCTTCTTTTTCAACGTTGTTGTCAATATTTATAAGTTTGCAAAATATCTTTATAAAAGATAATTTTTCTTCTTGAGTGAGCTCACTAATATATTTACTATCCATTTCATACCTTTTAAGTTTATTAATCGTTGTGTTGATTATATATAATCTAATGTTAAAATTATATTAAATTACATTATCTAATAATTATTTACTATTTATGTTTTTTGTGTTACAGTGTTTATAGTTTATTTAATGGAGGAATAATTATGAGTGGCAATCAAGTTCAAGAATATTGTATGCAACATGGTTTGGAGTATTTATATAAGGACGGAACCAATTATGTTAAAACGTCTGATGGTAATTATCTCGAAGTTAAAATAAATGAAAAAGGTGATTTTATAATTCCGACCAATAAGGGAGATATGGTCGTTTCTAAGAAGCATTATAACGCAGATTGTTTAGATGCTTTCTTAAGACAAGTGAGTGCGGAAAATAATATTGAAACTGTTCGTTACTATATAGATGCTAAAGGAAGAAATGTTAATGTCATTTTTAATGAGACAGAGTTAAATCCGGCGGAAAGAATGACTGCAGTTGTAAAAAAAGAAAACATTACTAAAGATTTATTGCATTTTGCAAATGCCGAAAAATTTAATGAGTTTTCACAAAAAAACAGCTTAAAAGCATTGGAAATTTTTAAAGTTGGTAATGAAGAATATAAATACAAAAAAACAGATAACGGATATACTTTATATACTCCAACCGGGGAAATAACATTAAGTGATAACGGAAATAATTTTCTTGTTACGCAAAATGGAATAACAACTACGCATGAAAAGCATTATGATTATTCTTTCAAG
Organism: Alphaproteobacteria bacterium; assembly: GCA_045644765.1. Classification (GTDB taxonomy): domain Bacteria; phylum Pseudomonadota; class Alphaproteobacteria; order RF32; family CAG-239; genus JAFTYO01. The sequence goes on from JAZRHM010000006.1 coordinate 11,112, forward strand.
GTTGGAGAAGAAGAAATTATTGCTACTAAAGAATCTTTAGATTTGGGAAAAGTAAAAGAAATTCGAGAAAGTGAAATTGCTTATTATAATAGACATCATCGTTCCAGTGGAGATTATCTGTTATCTCCAAAACTAGTAATGACATATGATGATACTCCTCTTAAATATGATAATGAGAATATTTATATGAATATTAAATATTTTGCAACAGATAATCATGGAGATTTAGTTTACAATTCATATACTAAAGAACCTGAACTTTCAAAAGAAGGAAAAATAAAATTTGCCGGTATGAAACAATTGTGGAGAAATAATTATAATGAAGGGATTAGTAATCCTGAGGGGATTTCCCAAGAAGAAGCTCTCAGGCTTAATATATATAATAATCTTAGTGCTGTTATAGCAGAAGTAAGAGAAATTCATAAACAATTCCCATATCCGGAAAAGGCTAAAGCGCAGAAAGCTCAAGGATGGTTTATTACTACTGAAGCATGGAGGGAAGCGAATAAAAGGATTAGAGAAGAGGTTAAAAAATATAATAAAGAAGCTCCTGAGGTTCAAAGAGAAAATTGTGAAGAAGCGCTCAAAAAATTACCGCTTCCGGATTCTACTAAATATCAACTATACGTTATGCTAACAACTAAAAATCACCAAAATCCTGATGAATTTAATAGAGAATTGGCCAAAGTTACTTATGACGGATATATGCAAATGTATTGTGGTGGACTTATAAAGGAAAATGATATAGATAAATATTCTGTCGCTGTAGATAATATTAGAAGTAATGTAAATCAATTTTCTTATCAGACAGAACTTCATCCCGTAACTGCAATAGGCGAAAGATTTTCTCCATCATCAAATGATGAAGAATATATGCGTCGAGTTAATAGGATGTTTAGTAGCGTTAATGGTATTTATATGGCTGATATTGTAGGAAACAAGGATACACATTTTAATGTTGACCAACTTTATAATGAAGCATTGAGAAGTTATGCAAATCTTGATGTTGAATATACGGCACCTCATGAAACTATCAGACAAGAAATGAAAAATGATCATAATAAATATAATGAAGCTGTTAGAGGACTTGAATATTTGGCAACAAATGAAGCTGAAAATTCCAATAATAAATCTAGCAATAATACAAAACATATTATGGGAATGATGTATACGCAACAAAACGATAGATATTAAAAGCCTTCTTTATTTATATATTTCGGAGGAATGATACCATCTTTTAAGATAATAAGATAGTAGGGAACAAAAGCAAAACGTCGTCCGAGTTTATCGTTACACACACTCCAATCAACAGGCGCTTGACTGATATCTTTATAGCTGTCAAGTTTTATCAAAACTTCATCAGTATTTGTTGTGCCGATTGTTGTTATAGGGTTTTCGTCAGAATTTAGTGATATCGGAGGACTTATATATACGGCTTCTAATAATCCGTCATTGTATAGTTCAAGCAAATCAATAGAAAACATATCGGCATTTTCAACAAACTCTCTTAGAGATAAGCTGTTTCCTGTCCATTTAATTGGTTCTGAAAAGGCTCTTATACCACGGCTTCTGCCTTCGAAACAACTTTCAAACCATTTTACAATTCCATCATGAGTTGTTTGTCCGGAGCGTTTAAAATAATATCTTAAATCGGCATTAGGGTTTTTAGCAAAAGATAAGATGCCTTCTTGTAATGCTGTATTTGGTTTTGAAATATAATGGTATAATTTCATTTTGTATCCTTTTGAAAATTAAGGAAGATATTTATTTATAAAGTTGTTTATACATTTAAGAATATTTTGAGCATTTTGTTCCATAACATTATGACAATTTGCTTGAAATTCTGCCATATCTGTTTCCGGATCTTCAGTTATGGCGTTTGAAACAACTTTAATGATTTTACAAGGAATATTTAGTGCTTGTGCAATATTCACAATTTCAAATCCTTCCATATCTTCAATATAACTTTCCTTCATATATTTATCATATCGTCCAAAGTCAGAAACAGTTACTAAGGGAAGGGCAGAGTTTGAGCTTTTTATATTTATTAGCAATTCTCTTCTTTCGTTTTCTAAAGTAAAATCTCCGTCAATAAAGTATGTAGGCTCAAATACAGATATGTCTTTGTATAAAGAAAAATCTTTTTCCTGTAATTTTAATCCGCATGTGCCGATATTGATGATGGCCTCATAAGTTTGATTTTTGGTAAGTAGTTTGCTTAATACTGCAACTGCTTTACTTCTCCCGTATCCGCTTAAGAAAAAATCTGCCTGATAACGGTTGTTATGAACATTTGTCTCATACAAAGCCTTGATAGGATTTAATTCTTTCTCCAGTGCGCAAATAATGGCAATTTTTTTCATAATGTTCTTACTTTCACCAATATAACTTGATTTTACTCATAGTTAAGCTCTCGATTAGATACTTTTACGTTATTTCCACATATTTGCTGATTAAGATAATTTACTATTATTTTTTTACCATAGTTTTTAATCAGAAGCTTTTTGGCCTTTGGAGGAATAAACGATAAAGGTTCAAGATGGCGTATAAGCTTTTGCCCCAAACCTATATTTTTATCTTCTCTTAAGGATTTTTTATAACCTTTTGCAACTTCTTTATCCGTAAAAGCTACAAAGAGAGCGGCTCTTTTAATTTGCTCGCTATCTGCCGATGTGAGAGGTGCAATTGTTTTGAGTAATGTGCTAATATTTTTGCATAACTCACATTGATGTGGATTTTGTTTTTCTACTTGATTAACAACTTCCTGGATACAGATATCTTTTTTTAGTTTTTTATTTACGGCATCTTGTGTGCAGACTTGGTATAAAAACTGACCCAGTTGCTCTCTATCTTTAACTGAGTAGTTTTCAGGATTAATTTTTGCCCAAGCTGCTCTTACGACACCTTTGAATATTTGCAAACTGCTTTGATAAGATTTAAGCTTAGGCAACAATTTTTCTTTCATTTTGTCGGATAAGTTAAAACTACCGCCTTTTTGTGCTTGAGTATATATTGCATCAAACAAAATCATACCTATACGTCTGTCAGCTTTGGCTTCGGGAGAAAGTTTATCAATATGCTCAACAGTTGTAATATCAGATACAATATTATCTTTATTTTTTATCTCTTTTATCAGCTCTTCTTTGAAACCTTTAACTATGTTTTCATGTATTTTATGATGTCCGTTGTTTAATGATTTTGTAATACATTCAACTAAATCTTTAGGTTTTAATTCGCCATAAAAATCATTTAAGGCCAACATACCGCGCTGAAATTCGCTCAAATATGGGGGAACAGGTTTCTTTTGAGAAATTTCTGTTTTGTAAAACTCATTTGTTGCTTTGTCGATTTCTTTGCTGAATACGTTAGCTATATTGTCATCATTACGCAAACCTTTGATTGTCCTTGCCAAGACAATACCTAAAACCTCTTGTTCTTTTGCAGATGGTTCAACCATACTTATTGAACCTGTATCAAAAATACCGATAGTATTGGTTTTAGAATCTATCTTGTATTGTCCTCCATGCCTGTCAGAATCAAAACGTTTACCTGAAAGCATGTTGGCAAGCTCTGTTGAAAATATGGCTTTTGCAACGGCTGTTTTATAAGAGCCGTCTAAATCTTTAAAATCAACACCTTGAGCTTTTTCTAAAATTGCCCAATCTTTACCTTTTTCTGCCCAGTCCATAACATTAAGTTTGAATTCAATATCATCGGCTTTTACAGTGTCTGGATAAAGTTTTTTCGCATCAAGAAGTTGCTGATATCCGATATCAAGATCTGTTTCAATGTTTACGTTACCGGCAGCATTATCAATCAAACGACTGAAAGATGATATATTGTTATACCGTTTTTGTAAGGTTGTAAGCATTTCCTTATAAATGCCAAATTCGTTATCGGCTTTTATTTTTGCGCCTCTTCGTAAGATTTTTACAATTTTATCACCAAGTTCATATGTTACGAAAAACGAGGCAGAACCAAGGCGCTTACCGAGGGCCCCATGTTTTTGTAATGTATCTGTTGTATCATCGTTACCTGAAAAAATTTCCCAACGGGCAGGTGGGTTTGCTTGGCTTTTGGCAAATTGCATCTCAAAACGAATAAAACTCGGTACATCAGAATATGATGCCATAGCTTGAGCAAGTTTTGTTCCCGCCGGACCGGAATTTTCCAAGAACAATCTTAAACCTTTTGCTAGGTTTCTTTGTTCCGGTGTAAAAGGACTATCAATAAAATTTGAAGCAGAAGATTTGCTTTTGTTGTTAGCAGCTGCCATCATGGCTGCCAGATAAAACGTTTTTTCGCTGTCAGGACGTGCATCAATATAGCTATATAAAAAATCTGTTCCCATTTGAGCTAATGTGCCGGCACCTTCAAATAGCTTTTGGGACACTACATTAAATGAGGACTGCCAACTATCTTTTCCTGTAGTAAGAAGCTCATTAAGAACAACGGCTTTAGCTTCCAATGTGGCTGCATCAAATTCTTTTTTGAAAGATACAAGATTTGCAACATTAATTTTGTAATAAGGATCTCTTATGTGGTAAGGTAGCTCTTTGCCGATATCTTCTCCTTTTTCAAATTTTTCACAGCAGTTTTTATGATAAAGTTCATCTGCTTCTTTACACAATGCATATTTTATTTCATGTTCAAATTTTGCTGCTTCTTCCGGTAAGCCATATCCTAACAAAAACTCTTGCATTTGTTCTCTTAATGACGGATACTCATGAAGTACATATGAAATTGCATCAACTCCATATGCTCCGGCAATTGTTTCATTATTAGCTGCATCTAAATTTATTTCTTTCGGTTTTAAGGCAAGAGAAAGTTCTTTTTGCGACATCATAAGTTCGGATAATACTTTTAACAATTCAACCTTATCTGTGGCAGCAATATCAGAGTTTTGAATTTCCGGGATATCTTCAATAAGTGCATTTCTTTCTTCTTGTGTTGCTGTAATATCATTGTAATATTGGTGCCTTTGATGCCATATTGAAGCTAAATTTTTAACTATGGTTGCTCTAATTTCAGGATCGGGAATGCGATTTTGCTGATTTAAAAGCATTGTGTAACAATATTCTTTAGTTTCATTATCATAAAAATTACTTATATCTTTAAGTAAACCAGATTTTCCGTCAGGACCAATAAGAATATTATAATAACCTATATTATCGCTTTTGAAAATTTGGTAATGTGATAAATTACAAAAAGTTTTTGTTTTTTCATCTATACTTATATCATTTTTTGCAAAAACTGATGAAATTATTGGGAAAATTTGTTCTTTTATTGTATCTTGTTCAACGGTTGAATTATTTGCTTTCAAAATTTCGTCTAAAGCGTAAATACAAGTAGTTTTATTTGTTTCTTGTTCATACAATTTTAGGCAAATATCTAAAAACTCTTTATTTTCCAAAATAACACTAAATTGAGGATAGAAGAGGGGGTTGTTATATAATATAGAATGAAATATTGCACTGCCGTTTAAGTCAGACCAATTTTTTTCATCGTGTATCTGTTGGTTTAATTTTTGATATATATAATCATGAGCATTATTGATTTTTTCAAGATAATTATTTAGTTGAGTACTTTCAGTTTGATCTATATTATATTTTTCTTTATCGAGCAAACGAGTTTCAACCAAACTACGAGTATTTTTTAAGTGCCTTCCGGCACAATTTGTTCCGAATGTTAAATTAAGATCTATATCTGCATTATCTTTTAGAGCATCGTAGGAATAATAAAGCATATAAGCTTCTTCCAGTAATGAAGGATAATAAACATTTTCGTTTTGGTTTCGCGTTTTATAAAGACTATTTTCAACCTCTTCTTTTGTATATTTTCCGGTATTAAATCCACAAATTTCACCTATTTTTTGTGAAAAAGGAGCTTCAAAAGAATTTAAATCTTTCCCATTTGAAATATGTTCTAAAAGTTTTAATTCTGTTGTGTTATGTAAGCAAGCCAAAAAGTTTGATAATTTTCGTGTTTTACTATCAAGATTTAAAAGCAGCCATTCATCTTTGTAAGTGGGAGTTAATTCCATATTGTCAAACTGCGATTGCATAATAGACGTAAATTCTTTGTTATCTAAAAATGCAGATAAAAGATTTTCATTAACGGATAAGCAAGAATCAAGACTATGGTTGAGATATTCCAGTATATCATTAAATTGTTCTTTAGGAGCCGTTTTTATATATTCTGCCATATTATCAACAATAAAATTGGTATATGGTGATTGTGCGGAATTATAAGGACGAGAGTTTCTTTCAGCAATAAATTTTTTAGTTTCATCAGGTAGAAGATTTACAATATCTTGCATTAAGATTTGTTTTTTATCATCGATACTTATTTTGATTATGTTGTTAAGATCATTTAATGTTAACTGAGGTTTAATGATATTATATGCGTTTTTAAGTATATCAAACTTTTCTTTTTCATCTATATTTTTGCCATTCATTATGCTTAATACATCGTGATGAGAATCTTTAATGGCTTTAGCAATAAAATAAGTATATACTTCATCAAGAGTTTCTAACGGAAGTGATGCTTCTACTTTGCCCTTTTTGTTAACAATAAGACAGTTCGATAAGTTTTCATTTTTGATAACCATGTTATCGCCGACAAAATTTATTTTTAATCCGCTCAGTGTTTCAAAATAGCCGTAACCTGAGACGTTTTTAGTGATGTATTTGAAAATTTCCGGAGAAAAATGTTTACCTATATCGTTTTCATTAAACTCTAATTCCAATAAATTAAAATTTTTCACCCAGATTCTTTTATAATTTGAATGACGATTAGTATCAAAATTAGGAGAAACTAATGAACTAATATACTCAATTTTTTTAATAGCCTTCTCAAATTCATCACCTGAAGCTTCTCTAAATCCTTTAAAGTAATGTTCTAGAATTTTTCTTGTTTTACTGTTTTTACTATCTGCATCAACATATGTGTTAGTATAAATACTAGTGGTTGTTTCCAGTTTATCAAGGACACTACTCATCAGCGTTTTAATTTGGTCAAAACGCTCATCGTTTTTATGTTTTTCTAAATCTAGCAATACTGCAGCAAAAAAATCATCTGCTTTATTAGGACTTTTACTACATACTACACTTATGGCATTTCCAAGTGTTTTTATATCATCAGGAGCAATTACCATATTATTGTCATAATCGGAAATAGCTTCATGAAAAGCTTCTAACCAAATTTTAGACGCTTCTTCTGCTGATGGGGTTTCATTTAGTCTACCATATAATTTTGCAGCAAAAGACAATTGTAGTGGCCTTTGGGAAACAATATTTTTTATAGGTGACGGAATTTGTGTTATATTTGTAACTTGCGTTTCATTATCTTCGATAACACGTTGCTTTGTGGCAATTATCATAGCATCGATAGCATTTAACCTAGTGTTATCATTTGAATGTTCGTCTTTAAGACTTTCAATAGTCATTATGTTAGAATTAAATAATTTGGCCGCAATTTTATGAGCTTCTTCCAAATTATATCCGCCTCTAGCCATTTTTTGAATAGCTTTTAAATCTGACGATATTTCTTCAGCCTTATTGTTTGTATGTTGCCCCAAACGTCTGTATTCTTCATAGTGACCAAGTTCATGCGCTAAAATAAAAGCTAATTGATCTTCATTCTCGCACAAATTAAGTAAACTTTCGGTTATAAAAATAAGGTCGTGATCATTTTCAAAATTATGCACAAAAGCCGCATTCTGTTCACCTTTATCAGATAAAACAAAAATAATATTTTCATTATCCAAATTAATGGTATCACCTAATAAACGTTGGCATATGTTTTTGAGATATAAGTGAAAAGACAGTTCATCTTGCTGGTTGAAATTTGCCAAACAAAGTTGCCTTTTAACAACAGGTTCCATATTTGATTTAAAATTATTAATTTTTGCTATGTCGTTTATCATACTCTGTTTCCGGATTAGTATAATGAAATATGCTTAATTTTGTCATAAAAATATGACAAAATCAAGCATTATATTCATAAAAACATATAAAAATTTAATTTTTTAGTCTATTGGAGTTATTGTTTTGCGACAAAGTTGTGCAAAAACCGGTTTATCAAGACCTAAAGACGAAATTACATGTTTCGGAGAAAAGTTTCCTTGCAAATTTTTATATGAGCAGATACCGTTTTTTATGGTTTTTATAACTGCACTCGGAAGATTATCTTTACCGATACATGATGATAAGTAAACAAACACTTCATCATTATCTTTTAAGTTTTCTACTGCCAATTTACGAGCTAATATATTTAATGATACATCAGCTTTTGTAGCGTCTTTTGCCCATGGTGAACCACCACCGACAGGACAGGTGGTAGAATAAAAGTCGCAAGCAAGCTTTCGTCCGGTGATACCACAATCGGCAATAGATGAATGACATTTATAACTGCCGGTTCCGTTTATAATAATCTCTTTTGGTTTTTGTTCCAGTATGTTGATTATATCTTCGGTTAAATCTGTTTCATTTAACATCGGAATAGCAACAATTGCAGTTTGAATGGTGCCTTTTTCATCAATGGTAATTTGAGTTTTTATATCAAGACCTAAATTGTTGCTTTTAAGGGCTTTTTCATATAAAGTGTTGTTCAGTTTCTTTGCTAAATAAAGTTCTTTGGGTAAAAATCCTGCACCTTGGCAAGCATACCCCACAAACACACCCTGGTCACCCCATCCGCCCAAGGTAACACCTTGAGATATTTCGGCTGATTGGTATCCGATTAAGTTTATTACATTAATTTTATTGATGTCTATGGCATAATCACCCCAAATTTTAGCATATTTTTCATCATATCCTATTTCGCGTAAGGCACCTTTTACCATATTTTCTATGTTTTGAAAATTAACATTTCCACATACTTCGCCGCCTAAGACAACCATATTGTCCTTAATCATAACTTCAACAGCGTAACGAACGCTTTTATCTTGTTTGATTAAACAGTCAAGTATGTATTCGGAAATATAATCAGCGGTTTTATCTGGGTGTCCTAATGACACAAATTCTGCAGTTTTAAGCATTTTAGTTCTCCTTTTTAGTCCGTTTATAGTGCCGGACAAGTTGGTTAAATCCACACGTTAGGCTTTTTAGTTATCATTATATAATTACACTGTCAAGTACAAAAATGTTATTATTTTTAATGTGCGATGTATAACTTGATAACAATGCTTGCAATAAAAATTAGCAGTGCTACAAATTATGCATGGAGAACTGATATGAATTTATTGCAAACACATTATTTAATTTTCATAGGTTTGGCTGTTTTTATTTTACTGCTCATTATTTCTGTTATATTATATATAAAGTTTCGTAATGCAGAAAAACAGACTATACAGCTCAAAACCATGTGTGATGAAAAAAATATACTAATCAATGGATTACAGGATAAAATTAAAGCATTTAACGAGGAAAATCACGAGCTAACAGCTCAAAACATTCGTTTACAGTCTGATATGGATAATCAGGCAAAATATATGGAAGAAAAAATTTCATATTTGGAAAAAAACAAAGAAGATATAGCCTTGAAATTCAAGGATATTTCCAATCAGATTATCAAAAATCAAAATGAACAGTTTGGAGCAGAACAAAAAAATGTGTTTGCCTTGTTATTAAAACCTTTCCAAGAACAAATGGCAGATTTTAAGAAAAAGGTTGAAACGGCTCATGAAGAAAGTATAAAAAACAGTGCTTTATTTGATATGCAGATAAAAGATTTGCTTAATATGAATAAAAGTTTAAGTCAAGATGCAAAAGATTTGAGTAATGCATTGAAAGGCAATAAAAAAATGCAAGGAAACTGGGGGGAGTTTCAACTTGAAAGAGTTTTAGAAATATCAGGACTTCAAAAAGGCATAAATTATGTTACGCAAGAAACTTTCAGAAATGAAAATAATCAGATGTTGCGTCCTGACGTGATTGTTAATTTACCTAACGAAAGAAAAGTTATCATAGATTCAAAAGTTTCGTTAAACGATTATGTAGCATATATCAATCAGGAAGATGAAAATTTAAGAGCTGAATATCTTAAAAAGCATGTTCAATGTATAAAATCGCATGTAGATGAATTATCTTCAAAAGAATATCAAAAGCTTTTGAAAGGATCTACGCTTGATTATGTAGTTATTTTTGTTCCGATTGAAAGTGCTTATGTTGAAGCTGTAAAGTTTGATACAACTTTATATGATTATGCTTATAGGAAGAATATAGCAATTACAACACCGTCTTCTTTATTGCCAATATTAAGAACTATCGAAAATTTGTGGCAAATTGAAAACAGAAATAAAAATGTAGCAAAAATTGCCGAACTTGGCGGTTCGTTATATGATAAGTTATATAACTTTGTTGAAGATATGAAGCGTATTGATAATGCACTTATTTCAGGTCGTAAATATTATGATGAAGCAATCAAAAAGCTTTCAACAGGAAAGGGAAACGCATTGTCTTTGGCAGAACAATTAAAAGAACGTGGAGCAAAAGCCAGCAAAGCTCTTAAAATTGAATATGAAGAAAATCAAGCTTTAATAACAGATGAGGCAGCAAATGACTAAAAAAATTATATTTACCGGTGGCGGTTCGGCCGGACATGTAACATTAAACTTGGCATTAATTCCAATTTTTCTGCAAGAGGGATGGAAGGTTGTTTATATAGGTTCTTATAACGGAATTGAGAAAGATTTGATTGCTAAAATCAAAGATGTTCAATATGTTCCGATTTTAACCGGCAAGCTTCGCAGATATTTTTCTTGGCAAAATTTTATTGATATGCTTAAAATCCCACTTGGAATATTACAAGCAATATGGATTGTTTATAAACATAAACCCAATATTGTTTTTTCTAAAGGCGGATTTGTCTCTTTTCCGGTGGTATGTGCAGCTAAAATCAATCGTGTAAAATGTTTTATGCACGAATCTGATGTTACGCCGGGGCTTGCAAATAAGATGTCTTTGCCGTTTGTATCAAAATTTTTTACCACATTTGAAGATACCGTAAAATATGTAAAAGATAAAAATAAAGTTGATTATGTCGGTCCGGTGTTGTCAGACAGATTAAAAAACGGTTCAAAAGAAAAAGCGTGTCAAATATGCTCTTTCGATGAAAATAAACCCGTAATTATGGTAATTGGCGGCAGTTTGGGAGCTAAAAGCTTAAATGATGCAATAAGAAATAATTTATCTGAGCTTTTGAAAAAATATCAAGTTATTCATATATGCGGAAAAGGTCAAGTTGTTGAAGGTGCCGATGAGAAAGGTTATAAGCAGTTTGATTATGTGTCTGACGAGTTAAAAGATTTTATGGCAGCCTCCGATATTGTAATATCAAGAGCCGGTTCAAACTCAATATTTGAGCTTTTAAGCCTAAATAAACCGATGATTTTGGTTCCGTTATCAGGAACTTCAAGCAGAGGTGAACAAATGCTCAATGCAAAATCGTTTCAAAGTAAAGGATATTGTGAAATTGTGGCTGATGATAAATTAAACGAAGCTGATTTATTGCTTACAAACATAGATAAAGTATATAAAAGTAAAAAAACATATATCGATAATATGGAAACAAGTGGGTTTAAGGTTACAAACAGTACTGAACTTGCACATAAAATTATGGGAAGTAAAGAATAAGAAAAGGGATTGGTAATGAAAGTTCTTGTTGGTTTAAGTGGTGGTGTTGATTCGGCTGCAGTTGCTTATATTTTGAAAAAAAACGGATATGAAGTTATTGGTGCTACCATGAAAGCATGGGCAAACGACACCGATTTCGGAAAAAGCTTAAAAGCAAAAGGATGTTTCAGTGCACATCAGGAAGAAGATATAAAATCGGCACAAGAAGTAGCAAAAAAATTGGATATTCCTTATTATGTTTTTGATTGCAGTCAAGAATATAAGAAAATTGTTCTTGCAAATTTTAAATCTGAATATTTAGCAGGAAGGACGCCTAATCCGTGTGTGATATGTAACACCAGTATTAAATTTGATGCCTTACCAAGAACAGCTAAAATGAATGGTATTAAATTTGATAAATTTGCAACCGGTCATTATGCAATAACCGATTATGATGCAAATATTGATCGTTATAGATTGTTCAGAGGTTTGGAGAAAAAGAGGGATCAATCATATTTTTTATACAGATTAACACAGGAACAACTTAAAAATGTAATTATGCCACTTGGTAAGTATACTAAAGAAGAAACACGTGTTTTCGCCAAATCTGCCGGTTTAGAGGTCGCAGATAAAAAAGACAGTCAGGATTTTTATTCCGGTGATATAAACGATATATTAAAGCAAGAACCTAAGATAGGAAATTTTGTAACAACTGATGGGAAAATTTTGGGACAACATCAAGGAATTTGGCGTTATACTATCGGTCAAAGAAAAGGGATGGGGATTGCGGCCGAAAGGCCATTATATGTTTTGGATATACGCCCGCAAACCAACGAAATTGTTGTTGGTTTTGAGGAAGAAGCCGGATGTAACGGGTTGATTGCAGACGGCTTAAATTGGGTATCAGTACCAAAAATAACAGATGAAGTTGATGTTTTAGCGAAAGTTCGTTCGTTCCAAGAACCGTTTAAGGTCCATATAAAACCATTAGAAAACGGAAAATATCAGGTAGATTTTTTAGAACCGCAAAAAGCCGTGGCTGTTGGACAATCGGTTGTTTTTTATGATGAAGATATGGTTTTAGGTGGCGGTTTTATTGAAAAATAAGTATAAAAGCAAAGGATAAAGATATGGCAAAAAAACTTATACCGATGGCAATCTGTTATGATTTTGACGGAACATTATCTCCGGGAAATATGCAAGAATATGGGTTTATTAAAGAGCTTGGAATTACGCCAAGAGAATTTTGGGACAGATCAAACACCTTGGCAAAAATGAAAAAAGCAGACGATATTTTAGCATACATGAAAGTTACGATAGATGAAGCAAAGAAACGTAATTTATCCATAAAACGGGAAGATTTTATGGAATATGGTAAAAATATAAAGTTATTTAAAGGTGTTGAAGAATGGTTTGATCGTATAAATAAATATGCAAAAACAAAAGGTATTAAAATTGAACATTATATTATATCTTCAGGATTAAGAGAAATACTTGAAGGTTCACCGATAGCAAGTAAATTTACCGAAATTTTTGCATCTTCTTTTTTATATGATGAAAATGGAGCAGCTGTTTGGCCTGCAATTGTGCTAAATTATACTTCTAAAACACAATATATGTTCAGAATAAACAAAGGATGCTTAGATGTTACCGATACGGAAGGAGTTAATAAACACATTGACAGATCTTGTCGTCCGATGCCTTTTGAAAATATGATATATATAGGCGACGGAAGTACGGATATTCCGTGTATGGCAATGCTAAATAAGGCAGGAGGTCATACATTGGCAGTATATGATAGCGGAAAAAAAGAAAGAGCTTCAGCTTTAAATCGTGATGGCAGAGCTCATATGCTGGCACCGGCGGATTATTCTGAAGGCAAGGGAATAGATAAATTTGTAAAATCCGTAATGGATAAAATTGTAGCGGATAACAACTTGAAAAAGATTAAACCTTAAGTTGTGGAATAGCGTTAAAATATGTTTTGAAAAAAGAGATAAATCGCTTATACAATGTTGTATTGTTAATAAATTTAGGACCTGATATGAAAAAAATTATATATGTTTTTATGTTTTTGATGCTATCATTTAATGTACATGCAAGCGAAACCGAAGGTATGTCATGGACAGATAAAGCTAAATATAATTTAAAACAAACTTGGAATTCTGACACTTATGATTTGTATGTTCCTTTATATGCGTGGCACAATCGTTTAGCATATGATGATGAACATCTTGAAAAATATAATGAAAATCCTTGGGGAGGAGGTTTCGGGGTTTCTCGTTATGATTCTGATGGCGATTGGCATGCTCTGTATGCGATGGCGTTTATAGATTCTAACGATTATGTTGAAACAATGTTTGGTTATGCATTTTTAAAAAATTGGTATTTAAATGAAGCAAAAGACTTCAGATTAGGAGCCGGATTTACTGTTGGTTTAACTCAACGTCATGAATATTCTTATATTCCGGTTCCGTTACCGTTACCGATGTTTGGTATCGGATATAAAAGGTTAGATATACAAGCTGCGTATGTTCCGGGAATTAAAAATGACGGAAATGTGTTGTTTGTATGGTCAAAAATCAGATTAAACTAAAAAGGAGCTTAAAATGGAACAAAAAAAGGTAAAAATCGGAAATTTTGAAATCGGAAACAAATTACCGTTATCACTCATATGCGGTCCGTGTCAGATAGAAAGTCGCGAACACGCAATTATGATAGCTTCTCACATGGTAGAAATCACACAAAAACTTGGGATTAATTATGTGTTTAAGGCTTCTTTTGACAAGGCAAACAGAACATCAATCAATGGTGCAAGAGGTGTAGGTTTAGAAGAAGGAATGCGCACTTTTGAAGAAATAAAAAAATTATATCCTAATTTACCGATTGTAACAGATGTTCACGAAGCAGCACAGTGTGAAGAAGTTGCCAAATATGTTGATATGTTGCAAATTCCGGCCTTTTTATGTCGCCAGACAGATTTGGTTGTTGCTGCTGCTAAAACAGGAAAAGTTGTAAACATAAAAAAAGGTCAATTTTTAGCACCATGGGATGTTAGAAATTTGGTACAAAAATCGGTTGATTCCGGAAACGACAATGTTTGCATCACCGAGCGTGGAACAAGCTTTGGATATAACACGTTGGTTGTAGATATGAGAGGTTTTCCTCAAATGGCAAAAGATACGGGATGTCCTGTAATTTTTGATGCAACTCATTCTGTTCAACAACCGGGAGGAAAGGGAAGTTCAACAGGTGGTCAAAGAGAGTTTGCTCCTGTTTTGGCAAGAGCTGCCGTTGCTGTCGGAGTTGCTGCAGTGTTTATTGAAACACATGATAATCCGGACAAAGCTTTGTCCGATGGTCCGAATACAATTCCGTTGTCTGATATGGAACGTGTGTTAACAGAACTTATGGCATATGATAAAATCACAAAATCTATGATATCGGATTATTAAGTGATGCTTTAACTTGGTTAAATAATGTATTGATTTTATATATGATATTAAAAAACACCTCGGCTTTAACCGAGGTGTTTTTTGTGTTGTGGTGTAACATATGGCTTATGCTACCAACTTTATCTGCTATTCTACATAGTCCTTCAAAAATAAAGGTCGAACACAGAGGAAGATAGCTGTTGCCAATAATAAATACATATTATTTTGGCTCATAGCAGGTTGTAACCCCATCAAATCCATAGCAAAATATGCACTCAAGCTATATAGAATACCTATTCCAGTTAATACATAAGGAATAGATGCCATTATAGAATCTTTATACGCTACGTTTTGTTGATGTTCTAAACTGACCACATTATATATCAACAATATAATAAAAGCAGCCAGTAATATTGTTGAACAATACCAAACAACGCAGACATATATTCCGAGCAATGCCAAGAAACAGCCTAAGACATTATATCCTTCCTCATATGTATTCATCAAATATGCAATGAGGGAAGGAATATAAAGCGCAAACCAAAGAGTTATAGCAAGGCTATCGCATCTCATATATGGTGACACAAACTTAGAGCCAAGCCACATAAGGCCATATTGCATACCGAACCATAACAGTGCAAAAAGAACATTGATTAATAATACCCCGATTTTCATTTGATTTTTGGGATTAGTGAAAAAATCTTTAATCGTTTTCATAAAACTAAAATCTCGACTTTAACGAGCAGAGGTTCTCTCCGGCGGACATTAAGTTTTTAAAATTATGTTTGATTGCTGTTATATCAGATCGGTAAAATAAAACCATAAATATATAACAATGATAAAAGAATGAACTTATACTACCGATATTTTTCTCTTTTGTCAATATTTTTTTATATTCAGATGCAAAACACTATTTTAATGACATTTTTTGCGAGTGAAACGAACACCCATAACTGTCACCGCTCTGAACGAACACCCATTACTGTCACCGCTCCGAACGAACACCCATAACTGTCACCGCTCCGAGCAAAGCGAGGTCAAGCGGTCTTCGAATTAGTTTACTCTTTTAAGGTTATCCCTGTTTTTGCTTGCAATCCTTATACCTTGTTATCCCTATTTTTTGCTTGCAATCCTTATACCTTGTCACCCCTATTTTTTGCTTGCAAAAAATTCAAGGGGTCTTCGAATTAGTTTTAAAAAACGGTAGATGCCTTGACCTTACTCCGTTCGGAGGCATGACTTAAACAGGAATCGTCATCGCTCGTTTTCGTTAAGAAAACGTCAGGCGGTATTCGATTTTTTTCTGTCATCGCTCGATTGCGTTTAGCAATCGTCAAGCGATCTTCGAATTAGTTTAAAAGAATCTATCATGGCATATGTTGTTGGTTGGTGAAAATCTAATCGGAAGATGCCTTGACCTCACTCCGTTCGAAGGCATGACTTAAACAGGAATCGTCATAGCTCGTTTTCGTTAAGAAAACGTCCGGCGATCTTCGAATTAGTTTAAAAAATCGGAAGATGCTTGGACCAAACCTTGCGGTTTGGCAGCATGACTTAAACAGGAATCGTCATAGCTCGTTTTCGTTAAGAAAACGTCCAGCGATCTTTGAATTAGATAAAAATAAAACATTTAACTTGTCATCGCTCGTTTTCTTTCAGGAAAACGTCAAGCGATCTTCAAATTAGTTTAAAAGAATCTATCATAGCATATGTTGTTGGTTGGTGAAAATCTAATCGGTAGATGCCTTGACATCACTCCGTTCGGAGGCATGACTTAAACAGGAATCGTCATCGCTTGTTTTCGTTAAGCAATCGTCCAGCGATCTTCGAATTAATTTTTAAATCGGTTGCTCCCTTGACGATTCCTAACGGAATCGAGGGACGACATTGTTATGTTTTGCCTTATTTTTTTCATAAAAAACAAATCTAAAAAAACGCTTTATTTACAACAGCTTAAAATTGTAAAAATAGGAAAAAGTAATTTTTGAGTTTCATTATTTTTCAAGCACTTATGCAAAAGCAAAAACAGTGCACAGAAGAGAAAAAGGTGCTTGATTTAAACGTACGTTTTTGTAACATAACACCATATATACTGCAACTATTATAAGGAAGTAAATTATGAATAATTTTATCTCCAAAAGCAAACTCTTAGCCACAACTGCTATTTGTGCAATTTCTATGTGTGCCAACACGGTCAAAGCTGAATATATTCCAACAAATGGTGATGATTCTGCATATATTGTAACTAAAGTAACAGAAAATGATTATTACGATTTTAGATGGTATACAGGCCTCGATGAAAACAATACTCCTACTTTTGAATATTATACATATGCAGTTAAAGATGTTATACCTAATCAAGCTCTTGATAGTCTATATATACATGAAAACACAGATATTATAAGTAATAATTTTATAGGAATAAGAACTAATGACGCTGTGATTTACAATAATAATTATTCAATAAATAAGATTTGTAGTGATTTTATTGCTAATTATTATAAAGACGATAGTCTTTTCTCTAGATCAGGAATATACAACAAAAATGGTAACATAGAAAATATATCAGGAGATTTTATTAGCAATTATTTAATTTCCATACAAGATTCTCCATATAGTAATTTTGTTGGAGGCGGAGCAATTGATAATGCTGTTTTGGGAACTATAAAAAATATCAGTGGAAACTTTATCAATAACTATGTTTACGAAGAATCTAATACAGCTCGCGGAGGTGCAATAGCTAATAGTAGTGATTATGATCCACAATATATAGGAGGAACAATAGAAACTATAAATGGTCAATTTATAGGTAATTATGCTAAAAGCTATGGATTCTATGGAGAACCATATTGTAACCCGATGGGTGATGCTAAAGGTGGAGCTATTTATAATAGCGGAAAAATAGTTAATATAAGTGGAAAATTTATTGATAATTATACAAATGCAACTAATGACGCCAATGGCGGTGCAATTTATAATGAAAGTAATAGCACCATAGAATCTATAACCGGAGATTTTATGGGTAATTATGCAACTTCAACAACTTCAGAAGCCTATGGTGGAGCTATTGGTAACGGAGCAATAATAGATATAATAATAGGAAGCTTCATTGATAACAGTGCAATTTCAACCAGTGGTGGTGCCGAAGGTGGAGCTATTTGGAATTATGGTACAATATCATCTATAACCGGAGATTTTATCGGCAATAGTGCAACTTCAACTAATGGTTCTGCCTCCGGTGGAGCTATTTATAAAGGTAATGAAATTGGAATTATAACTGGGAATTTTCTTGATAATTATGCTAGAACTGAAAGCGGAAATGCTCAAGGAGGTGCAATTTATGGTAATGCGACTATATATGGGCAATTTAAAAATAATTATGCAGAAACATCTACTGGTTCTGCTTATGGTGGAGCAATATATGCGTTCACAAGCGGTCTAACAGATAGTGTTGATTTAGGCAGTCCATCTTTTTTTAACAATTATGCTAAATCAAAAACCGGAAACGCTCAAGGTGGTGCTTTGTATTTATCTGGTAGACCTTTTTCTATTAAATCAGATGGTTCAACCCCTGTTATATTTAAGGGTAACTATGTTGAAGATAAGGATGGTAAAAGATATGAGGCTATTTACTTATCAGATAAATATGTTTGGGGTTCTTCATCCGGAAAAGGTAGTTTAGATTTTGTTTCTATCAATGATGCTTCATATATATTGTATGATTATATTAACAGTGATAATACAGGTGTTATCAACCTTACTGGAGATGGAACGGGAACATTTAATCTGTATAACAACATACAAAACCAAAAAGACATTAATTTCCAAAATAAATATGTCATGAATATGATATCGCCTGATGATATTCATTCTGATGCGTCAAAATATAGCTACATTCAGGCGCAAAACGTCAATATCAATGCGGCATTGCAGATGATGCTTGATGTAGATTTGGAAAATGCGGAAATGGACCGTTTTGAAGCTGACAATTTCACAATTTCCGCTACCGGTTCAATTGATGTAACTAAGTTTAACATCGTAACTGATGTAACAGGAGATATCGGCACAACAACC
>JAZRHM010000007.1:0-29494 GCA_045644765.1 Alphaproteobacteria bacterium
ATACAAATAACAAATAAACAAGTTAATGCGTCATATATCAAATCATACAAAGATTGAGGATAATTAGCTCTGATAAGAATATTTCCATCAACTCTATATAAGAAGTCCATTACATCTATATGTTCTTGTGTGTACATAGACACATTAGCTAGTTCTAATAATGATTTGCTTTCATTAGATGTATCTGTAGATTTTATATCGCTAGCAAAGAAGCATAAATCATCAGAAATTTCCATTATATCAATAAAATCGTTATTAACACTAATACCTGATGGCCCTTTATTGAAAATGACCATTTCTGATAAAATTTCAGTTAGGTATTTAGCTAACTCCCAATTTCTTTGTTGGTCATTTTCATAATTGGTAATCCATGAGATGGTTCTCTTTAATTTTTCAGACAAAAGATAAGGCAAAACATTTGTATCAAAGTCCAAATCTAAGGACTTATACTTTTGGCTTCTGCCATAGATAAGTTTGTTAAAATCTTCTTCGTGAAAACAAATGTCTTTATTCTTTATAAATTGCCTCATATTTGCCTCTTTATCAAATTTACATAAGAAACCTTAAAACATTAAATCTTTAAAGTCCAGATTTTTAAAAATGTTAAAAAAGATGTATTTTTTAACATTATCCTTGTGTTGCTTGGTTTTCATAGGGTTTTAAAAGAGGTAGTTTTGACCTAAAATCTATAATGTTAAACTTTATATTTCAGCTAAACTTTTTTTAACATTTTTATCATTTTTTTGCGGACGAATTAAAAAAAGTGCGACAGGATGTTTTTATAGTTAAAAACTTCAAAGGATTAGTCATGGTAAACCAAGCATATTTAGATGATAAAAAGATTAAGGATATTTTGACCTATATTTCAGGTATGAGACATTCAGAGCAAATACGAATGATGTTCTTTTGTTCATTAAATGGAATGAGAAGTATCAACTTCTGCTATCTACAAATCAAAGATGTCTATAATGATGATGAGAGTGTTAAAGATGTTATTTCTCTTGATGCTGATAAAAACAAAGGAAAGTTTGGGGCAAACTATTATTTGAATAGCCAAATAAAGAAAGAGTTCAAAGAATATCTTAAATATTTGAAGTCAAAAAATGTTAATTTGACGACTGAAACCTATTTGTTTACGAGCCAAAAACTCAACAAACCATATAATAGAGTTTCAATCAGTAGGTTATTCTCAAGCATCTATAGAAAGTTCAATATTGAAGGAGCAAGTCATTTAGGTAGGCATATGTTCGTGTCTAAGCTTGTAAATAGTGGTATTAACATCTGCTTAGTTCAAAAACTTTCCAATCATAGAAATATTGGGACGACACAAAAGTACTTCAACTACAATTCTCAAATGCTATCAAATGCGGTGGAGAGTATTAGGGTGTAAAGATGATTTACCGATAGGTTTAAGATGATGTCGGATATTTTAAGACAAATGGATTTGAACATAACCAGATATAAAAGACGGTTATGTATAAACATCAATTCTTTCGAAAGCCGCTTAAATATTGAACTTGCGAGGTTTTTATGGTTAAGTCTGACGTGTAGACGAGCTCAAAAAAAATCGCTTGAAAATAAACGAAAAAAATCCAATTTTTTCATAAGGATAATCAATTTAAAAAACGATTTCTTATCAGCGGCACCATTTTAAGAAAGCCTCCCTTGTGGAGGCTTTTTTTGAAATGGTATTGAAGATGGTTAGAAGCGGACTTACGAAGTAAAGTACGGAGCGGATAGTTGGTGAAAACAAGGGCAAAACTTTAGCGAATAGCTTAGTTTTGTGCGAAGTTTGAACCTTACGACGCGAAAGGGGCCTGTTGACTATTTAGCCAATGGGAATTTACATTCTTATCAGCGGCACCATTTTTTTATTAAGCCCTTATTTCAAGGGCTTTTTTTATGCCTTATTTTCTTGTAGCTCTGTTTTGTAAGCTAAATGTTTTGTACTTTTATAATATTGTATACCAGTAATAAAAAAACCGCCATATCGATGACGGTTTTTTTATATAAGAGCATAACAACGATGATAATTATCTGCCGTTATTATAATGCTGTAGTATAACTGAAGAATCAAATTGTCGCGCTTCTTGTGCTTTTTGTTGTGTATTGGTTTCTACAGTACGTTCAATGACTAGAAGTGGTTGTGTCAGCATATAAAACATATGCATAGCATTCTTAGAATCTTGTTGCATTTGTTCTCTGATGGAGCTTTGTATAGCGTTAACTTTAGTAACAGACAATTCCTTTACAATATCTTTCATCTTTTTAAATGGATCTGCGCTTTGTTCAGCAGTCTCTTTTGCATTATTATTAAGCGGCATATCTTCTGAAACTACGTGTTCGGCAAATATCTTAGATTCATTCATAATCGCTAAACCTTCATTCATAAGTGTCTGATTATGTTCGGCATAGAAGGTGCGAAAAGCTTTTTGTTGCGACTGCAATCCGGGAGCTCTATCATGGCCTTTTAGTGTCTTACCACAAGTTTTAATGTAACTTTCATCCAACAATAGTGAGCATTCAGATCTTGATAAGTCAATAAGCACGTTGTTAGATATACGATCTTTTGTTCCGACAATCATCGCTTCTAATTCTTCAGCTGATTTTCCGGCAATTTCATTATTAAATTTATCATTAGCCCATTCGTGTGTTTTTGTATATATAACTCTTGTATAATTAAGTGAATCGTGTGTATCATTTATATCATGAACGAGCAATCTGGTTTTAGGGGATGTTCCTCCATTGTTATCCATAACAGTATAACTAACAACATTACCTTGTTCATCTCTGTTAACAGAGGCAATGGTTAAGGCATGATAACCATGTGATGAGCCAGGATTATCTTTACCAGTAGAAATTATATCACCGGGGCCAAGTTCTCCAGACAAAATAAGGCTTCTAACAGATTTTCGTTTATCGGCTGGAGGGGTGACACTATATTTTCCTTTGCAGATAGCACGGCCTGTGCTTTTGATACCTTTAGACGAATCCCAACCGTGTATTAATGCGGCGTTTGCAGAATTTAGTGCACCATGGGTAAAATCTTCTTCACCTGTATATCCTAACTGACGAGAAATACCCACTACATTGCACAGAGAAGTTATTGCGCAATGTGCAGAAGTTGATTCTTTCTTGTTACCTTTTGTAGTTACTTGATGAAACTCATAAACCTGCGTTCCGGGAGCGTTGACTATCGTAGAATCACTTTGTGCTGTGAAAACTTTATACTTTTCATCTATATCTTCAAGGCGAGATGGTTCTTCTTCATCAACGCAAAGTTCTGACATTTTATTAAACACAACACCATCTTCTGCAGAATACATAATGGAGCGACAAGTTTTGTCATCTACACAACGAGATGCAAGATAAGTTTCATATGTTTGATGCATACAAATATATTCATACTCTTGTTGTCTGAGAGCCAGATACTGTTGTTGAAGTGCTTGTAAATATTCAGCATCGCTAGCATAGTTTGCGCGATCTAATTTAGGAAAATCCTTCTCAATATGTGATAACCTAGCATAACCAACAGCCAATATATCATCTTTAGTTAAATCGGTCATAATAGCCTCCATCCGATAATTAATATATCGACAATATATTAATTGTAACATGAAAATTAAAAAAAACAATAATTTTAATATGAAATAAATGTTTCAATTTACAAGTTTATTGTAGATATAAAATTGCTCAAAATTACCATCTGAAACAGCTGTTACCTTGTCTTTATTTTTGATAAAACCTTAAAAATTCCGATTTCTTCAGGAACATGATTAGGATCATTAAATTCATTTTTTATTTTTTTTAAGAATATGGTGATTTTTTAACGGATTTCGTTGTTCTGATTTTATTTTTCTTCCAAATTCAAGAGATTTTGTTACAAATTTTTCAGTTTTTCCCTTTAGATGATGCTATAATTATGCCCTCAATATCGGAAATGTCACCTGTGTTTGTATACCAAAATTGACCTATTTGTATCATCAATTCTGCTTGTTGTTTGCTAATCCGATTGATGCAGCACAAACAAACGAATATCCGATAACAATTATTATAGCAATTTTTTATTATTTATCGGACTTTTAATTATAAAATACCGTAAAATCAATAACTTTGATGAATCAAATTCCAGTCCGATAAAATTTTTCAATATTGACATATCAACTTATATGCCATATAACATCTTATGTTCAGTGCTAAATAACTAAGAGATAAATATGATTAGTGAAAACAGATGGCAACATATTTTAGGTGTGGCACGTAAAGCCAAGATTTTGGCAGACAAATTAAAGCCAAATAATGTGCAATATGCAGATGACATGTTTTTGCTTGGCATTATGCACGATTTAGGCTACGAATTTATAGAAAGCAACGCTTCCCATGCGGCAATCGGTGGCGAAATTCTCAAACGCTCCGGTTATCAATATTGGCAAGAAGTGGCTCTTCATGGTGATGAAACAGTTGATGATATGACAGATGAGTTGTTTATATTAAACTGTGCTGATATGATGACAGGTCCGAAAGGCGAAGATTTTACTTTTGATGAAAGATTAGAAGAAATAGCTAGCCGCTTTGGAAAAGATGCCGTTGCTTACAAAAAATGCGTAGTTGAAGTGCAAAAACTAAAGGCAGATGCACGATATTCAAAAATCAGCTAAAAGTAACTTCAACTTATATTCTAGCTGCCTATATTCATCGTAATTTTCTTCTCCGATAGATGCATAGTATCGCGCACCATTTTATAAAAGGCACTCAAACGGGTGCTTTTTTGCTTTTGTGGGGTTGGTTTATGAAAAGTCCGATAATTAGCCGAAAATACCATTTCTTCAAATATTATCGGACTTTTTATTTTTTTATGTCATTCCTTGACCTGCGCGGCGCGTCAGGTCATCAAGGAATCTGGTCTTTGCGAAGCACTAATTTTTTTAATTTGAAGATGCCTTGAATTTTGCCTGTCGGCAAAATAGGCATGACACTATTTATTTTTTCATCAATTATTTGATTTTCTATACTTTAAAAATGAAAATAAATTGCTCAAAATTACCAAAATTTCCAGTAACCCAGCCCAGTTTTTAATGCTTATCTGATAAGCTAAGTATGTAAAGCAATTTAATCCGCCAACAACGCGCATTTGCTGCGGTGGTAACCACCAAATGCAAAACAATGTTATCGATACGGTTGTTACAACCAAAATTGATGGAATTCCGGCATAGGTATAAAGCAAAATAGCAAGGTATAAACTTTGAAAAAAGATATATCCAAATAGCCATTTTTTGTTTAATCGTTCTTTTATATTGGCGACTATCAACATAAAAAATACTGCTATAAAAATATATGCACCGCTTAGTGAATCTAAAAAATATAGTCCAAGAGCCGTAAAAACTTTTGCTAATAAATCCAGCAACAACATCATCTTTTTATGTTTCATAAAACGACTTAAGCAATAGCAAGCGTAATTAAGAATAGTAAAAAAATATCCGAGCCAAATCATATAATTTCTCCTAAATGCAGAAATTATAAAAAATAATAATTAAGAAATTCATAAATTAAGAGCATTAATCTTTGCTCTTAATTCTTTACATTATTGCTTGTGATTATTCCGATAATCGCAAAGCAAAGCGCACCATTTTATAAAAGGCACTCAAACGGGTGCTTTTTTGCTTTTGCGGGGTTGATTTATGAAAAGTCCGATTTTATAAATCCCGAAAATACCATTTTTTCATTTTCTATCGAACTTTTAGTATTTTTTAAAATTTTTGGATTATGTTGTTAATATGATAGAAGATTATATAAATAGTGAATTCTGCAATCCTTTTGATAAAAAAACGCAAAATTTCTTTATGAAACTTGAACATTGCGGACGGTATCTTTATGCGCTTGATAATATCTCAAAAAAAGATATTGTTGCAGATATTGCTTGTGCAACAGGTTATGGAAGCAATTTACTTGCGCAAAAGGCAAAATTTGTTGTCGGTGCGGATATTAACGATAAATACTTAAAAGAAGCAAACAAAAACTATAAGCGCAAAAATTTACAATTCATAAAAGCAGATTTAAATAATAACATAGATTTATCTGATTATGGTATATCAACTATTATCAGTTTTGAAACAATAGAGCATACTCCTAATCCTTTTGCAGTTATTGAGAAATTTTATAATATCTTACCCCACGGCGGTAGACTGATTTTATCTTTTCCGAGCTCGCAAAATGAGATGATTGATGAAAATGGAAAAAGCTTAGATCCGTTCCATTTATCTGTGATAGAGTATGAAAAAATGTTGAATTATTTGAGTGATATAGGTTTTAAGATTAATCGCATATTAGGGCAAAGCTTCATTAACCAACTTATAGCTCAAATGCTTAAAATAGAAGAAGATTTAAGCGTGAATTTAGAAAATTTGTATAACTATTCTCAAAGCAATATTTTATTTCAAAGCAAACTTTTGGCATATCCAAATGATGTTGATATTGAGAAAAGTTATTCAATTATTTTTGATTTGACTAAGAAATAACGTCAACTTATTTTCCAATGCTCTACATTCTTGCGCGCGGTTAGTCCGATAAGTGCAAAGCAAAGCGCGCTATTTGTTAAAATCGCTTCTTCGGGAGCGTTTTTGTTATGAAAACCAATTTTCCCACAAAGTTCGATTTTTTATTTTCCTAAAATACCATTTTTATAAAAATCATCGGACTTTTTGAGTAAAAACAAGCTTTTTGAGAAATAAAATTCTTGTCCGATAAAAAAAGCCGAGCGATTAAGCTCGGCCTGTTAAAATGCTAAATATTTTTATCCGTTTTGGATTTCTTTTGAATATTGTTGGATTTTCTCTTTTGTTTCTGCAACTCTGGGGTCGTCCCTTGACAAAACAAGTTTTTCCCTCAACTCCGGCAAATTTTCTTTATTTATAATCTCAGGAAGCCCAAAATGTTCTGTCCCTCGTGCAACTTGAACTTCATATGAACCGCCCTTTGATTTAGCATATTCAACAGCTAAATCATAATGAGTTTTTAAGGCTGGAATATATATATCATTTGCATTACAAAAATTTATTATCCTTTCAGCTCCTGTTCTCATACTATCAAGATAATAAAAATCTTCAAAACCTATGCTTTCAGGAGCAATTTGTTGAGCTTTAAGCTGTTTTATTTTTTTTATTCTCTCATCTTCAGGTTTTACTTTTTGTAACATATGGCACGTTAATGTATTTAAGGCATCTGTCTGATTCATTTCAGGAGTAATAGGTACTAATCCGGCACTGCATGTGTCACAGTTAACTCTACATTTCTCTTGTTTAGCTACTTCTAAACAAGCTAATACAGCCTTATCCATATTATCGACAGCAGAGTCATAATATATACTACCACCTTTTTGGCGATAAAATTTACATAAACCTTTTTCAGGAGTATCATCTCTGATTATAAATTTTCCATCCTTGTCTTTTTCTAACTCAAGACCAAATCCTTTAGTCATTTCTCACCTCGCTATTTTTCAATATATTACCATAATATCATATTAAATGTTTTTTTGTCAAGCTTGTTTATACATCATCTTTTCATAATCATCATAATTCTTATTCCGATAATCGCTTTAGAAAGCGGCACCATTTTATAAAAGGCACCTTTTGAGGTGCTTTTTTGCTTTTGTAGAGTTATCTCCCGCAAAGTCCGATTGTTGCATTCCCGAAAATAGCAATTCCGCAAAAATTATCGGACTTTTTTCTTGTGATACAAGAATTTTTTAACTTTTTTTGCAAGAAAAATTATTGACAAAACATAGAAACGATGTAGAATTAAATTATAAATAACCAATTGTAACAATGATAAAAGAGATGTATAACGAAAACAATGATATATTCTCCGTTGGGTATGGCCAGATTGAACAACCTGATGTAGGGAAATTTCAACCAGAAAGTGTTCAACATTTTTTAGATGTTTTGAATGAGGCTAAAGCTGTTTTTAATAAAACATTACTCACTGGAGAAACAAATTCTTACTACAGTAAAATATTCTCAAATATTCAACCTTCTAATGATATCGATTTAAAGGATTCCAATATGCTTAAGTCATTTTTGGCATTCAAAAAATTGATAAAATATAAAGATAAAGTATCAATTAAACAGAAACCTGGTTTTTTCAATGAAACATCTCCATTTTTAGGAGAGTATGCACAATATCACACACAATTAGAAAATAAATCTGTTTTTTCAGCCCTGGAAGGTGCTTTATATGAATCTGATGCAAGATTTAATATGATTCCTAAAGAAGATAGAGAGAAAGCAGAAGCTTTAGGTTATGCAATGTTATGCAATGAATTAACAAAATATAACACAACACCGGAAGAAGTATTCGGTCCACCTTCCGATTTTTTTCGCAGCATTACTAATTGTTGTGATATAGATAATCCATGGAATGATTGGAAATTACAGGTCATTTTAGATAAACAGTTATCACAAGTTAATGGTGAAAAATATGCTCCTTTAGGGGTTATAGCCTTACATGAACTTGGTCATGTACGTCAAACAATGCCAGGAAAACCAGAACAAGAATTTAATAATACAAAATTTGCAGAATTAGCGCCAACAATAGATTTAATTGTAAGACAGGACGAAATTTATAAACAAATTCACAACATTCCTCTTAATCAAAAGGTTGCTTATCCGCACTCTGTTTTAATTGCCGGTAATTCAGTTGAGATTGGTGAAATTGCAAACACTTTCAGACAAATAAAAGAAAAATATAATCTGGATAATTTTGAACAAGTACTCCTTACTAAAGATGCAGAAGTGTATGTAAGTCAGCTAACAGGAATGCAAAAAGAAAATAAAAAACAAAAAACTCCTACAACAGAATTTATTTCCGATAAACTTAATGATGTTCGCGCAAAGGTAGCAAATCGTGATAATACATGTAACAACAATATTAAAGAAAACAATTCCACAAAACCTATAAGCGGTATCGAAAAGATGATATCAGATAAATTGTTTAGTATGGTTAATGATTAGATTATAAATATTTCTCTTTAATGCATAAATTGCGGATAATAATAAACCCGGTCTTTTATTTTCATTGGGTTACTCTTAATTCAGTTTATTTAATTATCATTCATATCCCAGTATCGCAGATTTTTCAAAGGAAAGAAATGAAAAAATATACTATCTTTTAAATTGTTGGCTCATCGCCATTTTCACCAAATTTGGATTTACTTGAGGTGCTATTCTTGTTTGCTCAGGTGTTTTATCCGCGCTATATTCTTGACTTTGGGATACAATATTCATTAACTCTTTATTTGCTCGATCAACCCCATATCCTTTACCTTTAGATGCGTTAACTACATTTGCTAAATTTTCTGTTCTGTTTACAAAAGCCTCAGGATTTTGCGCATACTCAGCAACCAAACCAGGATTATTATCTAATGTACGTAAAGCAGTTGACACTCTTTCAGGAATTGTAATATCCGGAACATATTCTCCAAAATTGACAGGCTTTCTCTCTCCGTTTACCATAACATTAACAGTCATTGCTAAATCACACCTTCTTTGCGTCTCCTCTTCATCTCTTTGGACATTAGGAAGATGATTACTAATAGCTTCTCGATAAGCAGAATTAGCCATTTGCTGTATATACTCAGGTTTATTTTGATCTTGATTCATCCATTGGTCATAAGCAAGTCTGCCCATAGCCTCAAACTCTCTCTTATTATCCTCCGGATTATTACTTAACGGATTTACTTGTCCAGTTTCAATCATATTGATATACCCATTAATCATTTCATGGTGCGAAGGAATACCGGATAATTCATGCAAAGCGGCCAAACCTGCTTCTCCACCACCGGTCTGAATATAAGTATCACGCACAAAATTAAGTTCCGCAATACGAGCACCAACCTCATCTGCTGCAGTAATTTGGGCTGTTGCCTCACACCCTAACCATGTACTGTCGGATGTCGGTTCATAAATTCCGTTTGCGTAATTACGCATATGCTGTCCTTCATGATTAACAACATAATCTTGCATTGCCGGAAAAGTTAAAGCATCAAACTGACAAATTCGTTCTTCTTCATTAGAAATTCTTGATGTTGCTTGCTCAGCAGCGGCTTCATCCATTCTTGCGATAACATTTATTCTACTGCTACCGGGAATATAACCACCCATCTGACCACCATTATAATTAGATGTACTTGTTCTAGGACTACCATTTTCTTCCCAATGTTGCACACCTTGTCTTGCGAGTTCCGTATCGTTTTCTCTTGTAGTTTCTCCGGTTACTGCCATTTGTTCAATTTCGCCATCATAAAAGTAATCATCTCTTAGTAAACTGGCAACTGTTTGCCTATCTTCTATTTCAGAAGCAGAAACTTCCGGTTGAGTTTGTTCTGTTTGCACCTGATTTGATTGGCTATTTGTACCAGATGCCATAATTTGCCCCTGCTGGGATGCCATATATTCTTGTTGAGCATCTGCAAAATTTATAGTACTTAAAGATTCTTCTCTTGATGAACTAACTTCTGCTGCAATAGTGGAATTTGTTTGGCTTTCTCTATTTTGAGGTGTTATTTGTTGAGCTTGTACCGGTGCAACAGAAGCAACCGTAGCTATAAGTGCTATTTCAGCATCTCTAAGAAAGCTCTTCCTTTTATTAGCTTCTTTTTCAATTTTCTTTATAGTGTTGCGAGCGGCTTTTCCACCCTTGCCCTGAATAAACTTTTTACGTTTTTCTGTTTCATTTTCCATCGCAAAACTCCATAATACTTATAAGCATAATAAGCTATTTTGTAAAATAAGTCAATATTTATAACTATTTAACGCTTTCACATTATTATTGAAAAAATATAAGTTTGGGAGAGCGTAAAATATGAGCTTTATAATTTTTGATACTGAATATACATCATGGCAAGGGTGTCAGGAACACGGTTGGCAAGGAAATCAAAAAAAAGAAATTGTGCAGATATCTGCACTTAAGATATCTGATAACTTAGATATAATTTCTGAATATAGTGCTTTTTGCAAACCTCAGATCAACACGGTTTTATCTGATTATTTTATAAACTTAACACATATAACAAATGATAAAATTCAAACTGAAGGACAGCTTTTTTCAGATGCTTATAAAAGCTTTGAAGAATTTATTGAAGACAATATTTGTTATTCTCACAGTTGGGGAACAGATTATTTTCATAAATCAGACGGGCTGGTTTTGGAAGAAAATCTTAGCTTATATAAATTATCACCTAAAAAACACATCATATATCGCAATATTGCTCCTTTATTTAAAGAACTCTATACAAAACAAAAAATACATATTAAGAGTCAAAGTTCCGGAGATATTTGCAATATATTAGGAATAGAACAAAATTTAGAAAAACTGAGGTTAAATAAACATAATGCTCTTTATGATGTATATTCTATACTTGAAGGCTTAAAATATTTTTACCCACATTCCGTAGAGTTTCTAAAGCGTTTTGAAAAAAAAGGACCGGTATAAACTGGCCCTTTTTTTAAAAAAAATTAACATCTTACGGATTTTTTTCTTTCCACCATTCTTCCAAAGCTGTAGTCAATATACAAAATAGCAAAGAGAAAATAACTATGTAACACAATTTAGCAAAAATTTGATAACTCCAATCTCTTTTTTCTTTTTCAAGAGTAAAATCGTGATTTTTAAAAGACGGATAAACAAAATATGTTTCTCCTTCTTGATAGGTTTCATTGGCAGCATCTCCATACATGTTGGCCCGTTTTCCATCTTGTGATATTTCTATAAACATTTCTTTTTTGAAGGATTCCTCATCGTATACCTCCAAAATGTCTACCCACAAAAAAGGAACACCGCCCTCAAAATAGTGATTACTCTTGTATTGCACTTTGGCAATAGGTTTGTGGTTAAAATCTTCCATAAAATTGCATGCAATTATTGCAATGCAAAGACTTAATAATACTTTTTTCATAACGATTGTTGTTTTATATAAGTTAATATTGATAATTCTTAAACAAATAATATTTTTATGCGCATTACTTTAACATATAAAAACTTTTTGTCAATATTTTTATTTATGGAAAAATAAAGATTTAAATTCGTACAGTGCAATTGATAAAATGATTGGTTGTATATAAATTAATTTAAAATTACATTGACAAAAAACATTTCTTGTAATATCTTATCATCATCTTTTAGTTATTAATGTATTATCAACGCTTAAAAAATTTTACAATTATGATCGTATTTTTATTTATCGCTGCAGTTGGCTTAGTTTATGCCGCCTGCGTGTATGAACCTCATTTAGCTTGGTTCTTTGGTATCGGCGTTTTGGCGCAAATTTTCTACAACTTGTTACAAATCTCTCGTGATCAAAACAAAGATGGTGATGTTATGAAAAATTTCTTTGAGGAATTTAAGGATTCTCCGTACTCGAAACTTTTTGATACCGAGTTGGCAAGAGAAAAAATTCAAGAAATGAACGCTAATTTATGTAAATCTCTTTATCGTTCTCTCGAAAATGAGTTGTATATGACTGAAGATGAAACATATAGCGCAAACTTACAGTTTCTGATGATTGACATCCGCCAAAAAATTACCGACCAACAAATTGAAGCTTACAGATATTGTAAGCGAAAAAAAGAAGGTAATTATGCCAATATTTATGCTTCTTCACTCAAGCTCCCTTTGTATAAAGAAGAGTTAAGAGATAAAGAAGCGTTAAGTACCGTAAAACAGTTTTCTGATGCTGAATTGGTATTCACCGTTTTGGATATTCCCAGTGAAATTTTAAATTCTACATCTGAACACACCTGCGGTAGAGAAGAAGAAATGGAAGCATATTATCACAACAATTTACGCCGGATTGAATTTTTACTCCGGAACGAGTTAGCAAAACGCTTCCTCACAGCTTAAAAACTGATGTAAAACTAAAGCACCTGTAAAGGTGCTTTTTTTATATATTATTCTTTCACTTTTGCTAAATTTATACCGATTGGGAAGACTGATTTTTTAATTTTTTCATCATTATTTGAATTTACCGCATCTTGTTTTTCTTTTTTCAAATCTTTCTTAAAATTTAACAAATCCATTTTAATTTTTGTGAGTAATATTTGCTTACTTTTATCATCTAATTTTTCTGCAATCATTAAATTTTGCGCTTGCCACGCCAAATATTGCTTATCAACATCTTTAATGTTAACTTTTTTAGATGATATTTTATTGTACTCATTTACAGTGCGACGAGCAAGCTCTCTATTTATTTGATATAATTTTATAAAATCAGAACTGCGAATATTGATTCCACACATACCAAAATCAAAAACACCTTGCAAAACATGGTCTTTTTTATCGTCAAAAGCCATATTACCACCATGACAATCGTTATGACAACAAACTAAATCTTCTTTGGTTTCGGTTTTAAAATCTTCCATATTTATTCCGAAATGTTTCATTTTTTCTTTATATATATCAAAACATTTTTCATCACAATATTCAACACAATTCCGTGATACGGAAGAATGTTCATCAATAGGTGCTTGATGAAGTTCATTAAAAAAAACAGCTAAATCTTGAGCTAAAAGATTTTTTTGTTGTTCTGATAAATTTACATAATGAATGGTGTCTGCTTGTCCTACGCAATCCATTGTTTTTCCTTTTATCGAACGATGAACAGCTATAGGAAAATCACCATTATTTTCTATAAAAGAAACTTGCGGAATGCGTGTTTTCTTAATATAAGAATTAAGATATTGCGAAAGAATACTATCTTGTTTCATTTCTTCCATCGCTTCCATACTTAGTGGAACTCTTACCACAAATTCACTATCATAATTTCCGTCAGGATACACCGCTAAAGGAAGAGATTGATTACCGTCTGCAAACCGTTTAACAACACTATCTTTTGTCATAACAAAAGGTAAAGAGTGTTTATTTGACAGCTCTGTCAAAATAAGTTTAACTTCTTCATCTGTGGTTTGTTTATTAATTATTGGTTGCATTATCCATCCTTTTTTTATATATAGAATCTAGCATGTTTCATATAATAAATCAACTATTTTATATACAAAAAGAACCCCCACGTAAAACGTGTGGTTCTTCATATGCGACTAGAAGCCTTTAGCACTGGCAACCCCTGAACGGGGCACCAAATATCTGCCAGACGCAATTTATTACTACTTACCCGTAAACGGGTCATTTAAGTCCTATATTACTCCATTTCTCATATATCAGTAAACTACTCTTACCTTTTAAGAAACCCATAAATCCTGACACACTTATCTTTGGTGGTATTTTTACTATCTCTAGTCTTCTACTCCCATAAAAACTTTTCTTCTATATTTGGGCGCAAATACTATATGGTATTTACAATTCCATCTCGTATGTGCTAATCTTTCTATGTCACTTTTCATATTGACCTCCAATTAGGTTATTTTGCATCTTGGCAGACCGCAAAATTCTAACCTAATTGGAGCGCTTTGACAAATTCATCGCTATAAGCTTCTCTGAACCACGCGTTAGACACGTGGTTTTCGGGATACAAAAAAGCTCAGGTTTTTACCTGAGTTTTTTTTGTAATTGATTACACTAATTAGCCAGAGATAAGCTCATATATAGTGTTAACGATGTTTTCTCGTGTCGTTGTTTCACTAATACTCGTCGTCTTATCCTCATTAAAAGATATATGATATATACCTTCCAATGCGACCATAATCATGCATAAATCTATGCTTCCGATATCAAATTCTTCCTTCAAATCAGAGTCCATACGAAGCTCGTTGTTGTTTAATTTTGTCTTGAAGGGTTTTCCTAAATAATCTACCAAGACTTGATCTACTTGGTTTAAAATTTGCTGTTTCATAACCTAAATAATTTAAACGTTAATACTTAATTTGCTACGGTAATAATATATGACAAAAAAATAAAAGTCAAGTTTTCTTGTTAATTTCTTGATTTTTAATTATACTAAATATATCCTGTTTAAGGAGGTATATATATGAAACGCTGTTCATGGGTGAATGTTAAAAATCCGCTTTATGTTGAATATCACGATACAGAATGGGGTGTTTTTAAGCGTTGTGAAAAACATTTATTTGAAACTCTTATATTAGAGTGTTTCCAGTCCGGATTATCTTGGGAATGTATTTTAAATAAGAGAGAAGATTTCAGAAAAGCTTTTGACAATTTTGATATTGATAAAATATGTGCTTATAATGATATTAAAATTAATGAACTCTTAAATAATCCTAACATTATACGTAATAAATTAAAAATTAAAGCCGCAATAAACAATGCTAAAATATTTAAGCAAATACAAATTGAGTTTGGCTCTTTTGAAAAATACATAGAAAGACAATGCGGTACAAAACCTATAATTGAAGATTGTACAAAACAAACTAAATCAGAGCTTTCGGATAACTTATCAAAAGACTTAAAAAAACGAGGAATGAAATTTGTCGGTTCCGTTACCGTTTATTCTTATTTACAAGCAATCGGTATTATAAACGGACATGGTAAAGAATGTTTTTTGAATATAAAAAATTTTAAAAATTGTAAATTGTCTTAATTTAAACTAACATTGTATCAAGAATTTTTTTATTTAAGGGTTTTATATTATGAAAAAAACTATAGTTTTTACACTTCTGTCTTTGTTATTTATAGCTTTTTGCTTTATTTTATTTTTGTATCTAGGCCAATATACTCAAAAACAATATTATCAAGACGGAACCTTAAAGTCTGTATCTCAGCGTAGTTTTTTCAAAGAAAACGGAGAATATAATCTATATAATAAAGATGGTAGCTTATCTCAACAATACACATTTAAAAATGGTATTAAAGACGGTCCGGCAAAAATATATATTAATTCCCAAACCCTTATTGATATCAATTATAATAACGGGACAGCATCTATTGATCTTGTTTCCAACTTTCCTGATATAAAAAAATTTTTTGATGAATTTATTTTTACTTTATCTACCGATAATTCTTTTAAAATCAATCTTAAAAAAATAAAATTTAAATCAGATATAACTGGAAAGCTTTTATGTAAAACTGATGTTTTTGCAGAAAAAATACAAAAATATTTTCAAAATAAAACAACTGAAAATTTAAAAGATTTATTAAATTGTTTAAACATTCAGTCATTAAATATTGGTGACCATGAATTTACTTGTTCTTATAATGGAGAATATATATATCCAGAATTTAAATCTGATGCTGTTTTTACATGTAATGGTTCTTTTTTTGATAAAGAAAGTTTCAAATTTTTAGAAAATGTCTATTTTGATGCCACATTTGACACACAAAAAAAATCTTTAACCATAAAAACAACAAATATTTCAGATCCTCAAACATATTCTTCGGTTTCATTTAAAGGTTTGGAAGAATTTTTAGAAACTCTTACCGAAATATCTTTTTTGCATGATAAAAAATTATTCAAAGCAAAATCTATAGCTAATATCCTTAAAAATATAACTCTTTCAGATTCAGAAGCTGTAGTCGAAGGAAAAAAGACATTTTCTATAACCGGTGATTTTAACTTGATAACAGGTCTTTCACATCCGTATAGAATTTACTTTTATACAGATAACGAACAAACTTCTTTAATAGAGATAAGTGATTATTATCCTTACGATATTAGATTATTTGTTAAAAATCCGATAGCTAAACAATTCTTAACACAATCCAGCAGCATAACTATAGGTCATAAGATTATAAATGAATATTCACATTTATTTGATCATTTAACTGCAGAATTTTTAAAAAATTCAGATGAAATTGTTCAAAATTTAGATCTTATTTTTGCATCGTTTGCAAATACTCAGTTAAACGTTTCCGATATAATACAAAATATTAGGTTAAATATACTGGATAAAAATGAAGACGAAATTTTAGAACTTAATCTTAGTACTAAAGAAGATATAGATTTAAAAACATTTTTTGAAAATATATACAAATATATCGATATAAAAATGGTTGTTCGTGATAATAGTGTAAAACCATTAAAAGAACACCTGTTTGTCGGAAATTTTGTTGACGGATTTACTTATCAAACGTACGATATTAAAAAATCTGTATCTATCAAAGAAGCTATCAGTATTATCAAAAATACGAATTTAGAACAAAATATTAAAGAGATATACGAAGATTTAGATAAATTATATTCTCCCATAGAAGATGATATTATATCCGGAAAATATCCTTATTTTGATCCGATTTTATTTGCAATTTATCAAGAAACTAAAAATTTTTTGAACAAATACACTATGAATAAAAATATAGATCAAATTATAAGTATCGTTGCCAATGTCAGAAAAAGTTTTGAAAATAAAGAAAGTTTTGACGGATTAAACAATGAATATGCAAAAAATCAAAATATTATACATTCGGATATGTATAATGAAAATGCTGCAAACATAAAAAATGCTTCCGGAGGAGATGTTGTTATAAAAGCTTCAAAACTTAATAACAATGATGCTTTATCTAACAAATCTTTTGTTATTGAGTTTACCGGTTTATCACAAGAAGAATGTATGGTTTTAGCAGCAAACAACTGGACAATTCCTGATTTAGTAGCTATAGCGGCAGGTAAAGAAAATATAAATCCGTCATCTGAAGGATATTTTGGAACTGTAGGTTTTGCAATTGACGAAGCTCTAGAAGATAATGTTTTATCAGCAAAAATACAAAAAGATTTTATTTTAGCCATGCCTGATAATCGTTTTATACCAACTCCAATCACTTATGTTCAAGCTTATACGGCTTGTAGCGGAAACAAAAAAGATAATGCTGTAGCGCTTAAGTTTAAATAAACAGTTTTTTTAATAACAAAAACCAAAGATGCTTTGCCTTTGGAGTATTGCATCTTTACAAACTTCTTGTCTTAAATTTTTGCCGTTTTCAATCATTTTATCAAAATTTTGTTCTACAAATTCTTTTTGTTTTTGTTCTTTGGGATTATCACTTAAAACCAAATTTCTCAAATTAGGTAAAGGCTCGTGTTTATTTTGTTGCAAGATAGAATTTTTAATCCCGTTTACAATTACGGTTTTTCTTATATGACACATCATCTGCCCTTGAGGAGTTTGTGAAGAATCGTAAAAACCGTTAAAATTATGCTCTATATTATTCTCATCTACATGAAAAACATCATTTTTAGGATAAGGATATCTTTGTTTTATCAAAAACATATTTCCCTGATTTTCCACTAAACAAGGTCTTAAGTTAAATTCTTTAAGATCAGCTGCTCTTTTTTCATTACCATCTATAATTGCCTGAAAATGCTGTTTATCTTCTTTTATTTTATTATAAAGATAATTATTAAACAAATTGTTTGATAATCTTCCATCGGGCGAATTAGGATAAACAGTGTCCCTAACAGAATTAAAACACACCCAAGCAGATTTTAAATGATCTGTCGGAGCAGCAGAATCTTTAGCTACAAACAACAATTGAGATTGAATTTTTTTCATTTCGTCTTTGTTATAACCTAGTTTTACCATTTCTTTTTGCATTTTTTCTTCTAACTTAAAAGCGACATATCCTCCGTGACACCTGACATCAAAATTTATCATACGGATTCTGCGACAAGCCTCATTTAAAGAAATTCTCTTCTTACCGTTTAGTATTGAAATCCTGGGAAGAAGAAGTTTATTAAACGCTTCTTCAATATATTGAGGATTTAGCGTTTCATTATTTGATACATCAGTTAATGCAGGAACTTTTACAGATAAAGTATCTCTTAAATTTTTTACATGATTTAACCTTCTTGATTGCTCTTTTTTATTATCGGTAAAATCATACACTCCGACATAAACATCAACTCCTGAAACCTCATTTTGCAACATTTGGTACAAGCTTTTAGCTTCTCCTTTAGCGTCTTTATCTGTTGCAACACCGTCACCTCCAAGCACAACTACGCATGGTTTATCAACTGGTATATTTTCAACCACTTTAAAACCATACGGATTATTCGAAGTTTTTTCTGTAATTTTACCAAACCTAATTGAAGACATAATTCCACCTCTTAAGGTTTAAAATATCACTTAAAAAATTAAGCAATTATATTAGGCATAATTTTAGCTTCAACAACTTTTATTTTATTTTTTATACCGCTACGCATTTTGTTTAGTTTTTGAGCTTGAAAAAAATCAATAGTCTGATTTTTGTTTACCAAACGTGAAATATCGGAACAAACTCTACGCTCTTCAAGCTTTAATTCACAAAGTTGCTGTTGAAGTTTGCCGAAATTATCATTATTTAACATTATATTTAAGCCCTTTTAAATAAAGTTTATAACAAGTTTATTTTTTTACTGGAAATTTTGTTGTAAAATTTGTATGAAATTATACAACATTATATAACAATAATCAACTTTAAAAGTAAGCAAATGGAGAAATATTTATGAGCAATATAAAAAAAATCGGTATATTAACCAGTGGCGGCGATTGCTCCGGACTTAATGCTGTTATTTCCTCAGTGGTAAAATCTGCAGAAAGAAAAGGGTGGGAAGTTTATGGTATTCATGACGGAACTGAAGGTTTAACAGAAACCCCTCTTTCTTATGAAATACTTACATCACAAAATTTTTGCGATACGCCTTGGCCACGTATTTCCGGTTCTTATTTAGGTTCTTTAAACAAAGGCGTTAAAATGGACTCTCAAGCAGAGATGTCCCGTCGTTTTGGCGAAGGTGTTAAACAACTCGGTCTTGATGCTGTTATTGTTGTTGGTGGTGATGGTTCTATGAATATTGTAAGCAACTATTGCAAAAATTCAGGTGTTAAAATGATGGGTATTCCAAAAACAATGGATAACGATACTCCTTTAACACAATATTCCGTAGGTTTTGATTCTGCTTGTGATGTTTGTATGGATGCTGTTGACAGTTTGAATAATACTGCTCGTTCACATCACAGAGCTCTCATATTAGAAGTTATGGGACGTTATGCCGGACACTTAGCTATGCATTCTGCAATTGCTGGATTTGCCGATGTTTGCTTAGTTCCTGAAATTCCATATACAATTGAAGGTATTGTTGCAAAATTAAAAGAAATTAAAGCAAGCGGACGCACACACGCTGTTATTGTTGTTTCTGAAGGCATCAAAACCGAAACAGGTGAGCTTTTAACTTCTGCTAAAAACATGGTTGGAGAAGGTGTTCTCGGTGGTATCGGTGACTACTTAAATGAAAAAATCAAGAGTGTTTATAAAGAATTTCAAACACGTGTTACACGTTTAGGCCATATCCAACGTGCAGGAGCTCCTACATTTTTTGACCGTATTTTAGCTTCTATGTTAGCTACAAAAGCTGTTGAGCTTTTAGATGAAGGCCAAACAGGTCTTATGGTAGGTCTAAGCAACGGAAAAGTTGAAGCATATCCTTTAGAAGATGTTGTTTCTTGCGGTTCAACAATTTTAGATCTTAATGGCGATTACATCAGAACAGCTAAATCTTTAGGTATGTATATTGGTGAAATCTAAGATATAAATCTTTTAAGATTATAAAAAAATCCTCGATTTTTCGAGGATTTTTTATTTATTATTTATGCAATTTATTTTCTATATTAGCTATAGCAATATCTATAAGTTTACCTATTTTCACATTTTTCCTATATATAAAAAACCTCCGCAATTTGATTTTACGAAGGTTTTTTATAAAATACATTCTTCAAATTTTTATTTTTCACCGCTTGCTTTTCTATAGCATCTGCAATGACAAATTCCGTCACGCTCAATATCTGAACGACACAGTTCAGAAATGCAATAGCGGTTATCATTTTTACCGTCACAAGGACATCTTGTCCATTCTGCATCACCAAACATCATATTTTTTGCTCTTGCGATTTTCTCAATATTTTCTGTTGGTTCATAACCGGCATTTTTGCAGTTTTCTAACATTTTTTCTAAAATAGTGCTCATTTTTTAATCCTTTTCAAGTTTGTTTATAATATTTTCCAATTCAGACATATCTTTATAATTTAAGACTACCTTACCTTTTCCGTTTTTACCAGTTTTTATTTGCACTTTTAAACCTATTTTTTGGGTTAGGTTTTTTTCTATTGCAACCAAATCTTCATCTTTTATCTTCTTTACAACAGTTTCTTTTTGTACCGGATTTTTAATTTTTGCTACCAATTCTTCCGTTTGACGAACGTTTAACCCTTCTTTTATAATTTTTTGCGCCAAAGCAAAAGCATTTTTACAACCGATTAAACATCTGGCATGACCGGCAGT
This sequence comes from Alphaproteobacteria bacterium, assembly GCA_045644765.1. Taxonomy (GTDB): domain Bacteria; phylum Pseudomonadota; class Alphaproteobacteria; order RF32; family CAG-239; genus JAFTYO01. Next base: position 21,211 of record JAZRHM010000007.1, read on the forward strand.
TATCTTCTTTTCATTTAATAAAGTTTTTATTTCTTCCGGTAATGATAACAACCTTAAACTATTTGCTATATAACTTCTTGATTTTCCTACAATCTCAGAAATTTTTTCTTGTGTGTAAGAATATTTTTCAATAAGATTTGAAAAACCACCGGCTTCTTCTATATCCGTCAAATCTTGACGAATGATATTTTCTATCAAAGAAATTTCTGCCGCCTTACTGTCTGATAATTCTTTTTCTATAACCGGAACTTCCTCTAATCCGGCTAACATTGCAGCTCTGAAACGTCGTTCACCGGCAATAATTTCATAACCCTCAAAATCTTTTCTGACAAGAAGTGGTTGTAAAACACCGTTTTCTTTAATAGAATCTACCAAAGTTTGAATATTTTCTTCATCAAAAACAGTTCTCGGCTGATTGCTTCCGGCGTGAAGCTCTTGAATTTTAACCATTTTAACGCCTTTTTTATCTTCATCTAAAAAATCTAAATCCAGATTAAGATCTTCATCGCCTAATAAAGCACTTAAACCTCTACCTAAACCATGTTTGTTTACTGCATTCATTTTATAATTCCTTTTCTCTTTTTAATACCTCTTTAGCCAAACTTATATAAGCCTGTGCTCCAACACTTTTAAAATCGTATATCAAGATAGGTTTTCCGTGAGACGGAGCCTCAGAAATTCGGACACTACGAGGAATTAATGTTTGATACACTAAATCACCAAAATATTGGCGAACATCTTTTTCAACCATTGCGCTTAAATTATTTCTCCTATCATACATAGTTAAAACTATCCCTTGTATTTTAAGAGACGAGTTAAACACTTTTTTAATTTGGTTTATATTTTTTATCAAATCCGTTAAACCCTCAAGAGCTAAAAATTCACACTGTAACGGAACAATAACCGATGAAGACGCTACTAAGGCGTTTATAGTTATCAAATTTAACGATGGAGGACAATCTATCAAAACATAATCAAACATATCAACGATAGGTTGCAAAGCTTTTCTTAACACATATTCACGTTTTTCAATATCAATAAGTTCGATTTCTGCCCCTGCTAAAGCCGGTTGTGACGGAACAATATAAAAATCAGGTATCTGAGTTGGTACCAGCGTTTTTCTGATATTAACCGAATTTATCAAAACATCATAAGATGAAAATTCACAAGTTTTTTTATCTATTCCCATCGATGTTGTTGCGTTTCCTTGAGGATCTAAATCTATCACCAAAACTTTTTTACCAATTGCAGCCATAGCTGTGGCAATATTAATTGTTGTTGTTGTTTTTCCAACCCCACCTTTTCTGTTTGCGACAGCAATTACTTTCATTTTTTTCTCCGTAAGTTTTCAATTATTAAAACAACACCATCTTCACAAACTTCATTTTTTTGAATATTTAAATGAAAATTCCAACATTTTTTAGTTTCATCAAGCTCATCATTATAACTTCTTCCTTTTGGAAAAATAAGTTTAGTTTCTTTATTACAAAAAGGAAAAGAATATCCCAAAAGATTATTTAAACAAGTCATAGCTCTAGCGGTTATAACATCAGCTGTTTGTTTAGGCAGATTTTCCACTCTATCATTAAGTATTTCAACATTTTCAAGCTGCAACTCATTTTTTACAGCATTTAAATACAGTGTTTTTTTTGTTATACTTTCCACTAATTTAAACTTTAAATCAGGCATTTTTTCTTTTGCGATAATAGCAAGAACCATTGCAGGAAACCCTGCCCCGCTACCAAAATCATATAAAAGATTAGATTTTTTTGGAATATAATTAAAAAGTTGCGCAGAATCTTCAATATGCCTTTGCCAAACAAATTCTAAAGAATTTTTACTTACCAAATTAAATTTAGTTTGCCATTCTTTTAATAGCTCGACATAACGCACAAAATCAAGATATGTTTCACGTGAAACATTATATTTTTTTATAAAATTTTCCATAAGATACTTATACAGTAAGACTTTATTTTGATAAACCTTAAAACAAAGTTATAAACATTATTTTAAAACAAATCTGTTTTTACAACCTAACTCTACTAATTTTTCTTCAGCTTTATCAAAACAATATCCCAACTCTTTTATATTATGAGCATCATCATTAATAACTATAGGAATATTTTTATCAATTATATCTTTTAATATAAAACTTTCCGGATAAAAATCTCCTATTTTTCTTAAACCTTTTGTGCTTAACTCTATTGCCATGTTATATTCTTTTAAACATTCAACAACATCTAATCTTTCTTGATTACAAGGAAATTTTTTATGCAAATCATCTCTTCTGGCATAATCTAAATGAGCTAAAATATCAAACAAACCGGATTTTACAGATTGTTGTATAACTTTATAATGCCTTTTTAAATATGTTTCATAACTTTCTGTTTTTATTTTACTGCTCATATCATCATATTTATATATATTTATAAGATTTTCACATTTTTCATCAAAGAAAAAATGATTACCGTTAATTAAATAATCATGATCTATTTCAGATATAAATTCTTTAAATTCATCTTCCCATCCGTCATAATTAAAATAATCAACTTCAAAACCCACAAAAACTTTTATAGGATAATTCTTTGCTGATTTTCTGATATATTCGGCACGTTTTTGAAAAACGGATAAACACTCTTTAAAATTATCATTATAAATATGCGCACAACTTTTAATCAACACATCATAAACTGGTGAATTTTTCATATTTTTATGTATAATCATATGATCTGATATACCTATAGAATCCCAACCAAGTTTAATTGCTTGTTCAAAAGTTTCCTCCAATGTATTTTCACCATCAGAAAAATTTGTATGTGTATGATAACTAAATTTTTGCATAATATTCTACTTCTTTAAATATCCTAAAATTGCAGTTATTGCTGCAGGTGTAACCCCCGGAATACGAGAAGCTTCACCAATTGTTGCAGGCATAACCTTACTTAATTTATAAACCATTTCTCTAGATAAACCACCTATTTTCGTGTAATCAATATCTTCTCTTATTTTAAGATTTTCATCTTTTTTGAAAACTTCTATATCAGACAACTGACGTTTTATATATCCTGAATATCTCGATTCTATCTCAATTTGTTCATAAACCTTTAGTTCAAAATCTTTCAATTCCGGAAATATATTTATAATTGTTTCACGTGAAACATCATTATATCCCATAAGCTGGTAAGCAGTTCTTTTAGAACCATCATGATTAATATTTAATCCGAATTTTTCAAGTGTTGCATAATCTGTTTTTAAACTAAGTGATAATTCTTTACACTTATCTATTTGAGATTTTTTATTTTTAAATACAGTGTATCTTTCTTCACCAACACAACCTATTTCATAACCTAATTCAGTTAATCTGATATCAGCATTATCAGAACGTAAATACAATCTATATTCAGAACGAGAAGTAAACATTCTATATGGTTCATCAACACCTTTCGTTATCAAATCATCTATCATCACACCTATATAACCTTGACTTCTGTCAATAACAAATTCTTTATCAGAACCTAATGCTTTCAAGGCAGCGTTTACACCGGCAACCAACCCTTGAGCTCCAGCTTCTTCATATCCGGTTGTTCCGTTTATTTGCCCTGCTAAATATAATCCGTTTGCCTTTTTAACAGCTAAATTATGATTTAATTCTTGCGGATCCACATAATCATACTCAATTGCATATGCCGGTCTTAAAATTTCAACATTTTCAAGCCCTTTCATCGTATGTATAAACATATCTTGGACATCTTCAGGTAAAGATGTCGAAATACCGTTAGGATACACAACATCTGTATCTAAACCTTCAGGCTCTAAAAATATTTGATGAGAAGTTCTGTCTGCAAATTTTACCAATTTATCTTCAATACTCGGACAATATCTTGGACCAACCCCCTTAATTAAACCTGAAAATAAAGCACATTTTGAAAAATTATCCCTTATAATTTTATGTGTTTCTTCGTTTGTATGAGTTATATAACACTTAATTTGCGGATTTTTTATACTATCCGTCATATAAGAAAAAGGTTCAGGATTTTCATCACCACCCTGCTCTTCCAAAACTGACCAATTTATTGTTTTTCCATTTAAACGAGCCGGAGTACCTGTTTTTAAACGTCCCACATTTAAACCGAGATTTTTTAAATACGGTGTTATACCTACACAATTAACATCATCAACTCTACCACCTACAGAAGTTTGATGACCTATAAACATTATACCGTTTAAAAATGTGCCTGAAGTTAAAATTACAGATTTAGCTTCAATAATCTGACCATCTGATAAAATTATACCTTTAACACAATTTTCATTTTCTATAAACAAACCTTCAACTGAAGCTTCTACCAAATCCAGATTTTTTTGTTCTTTTAAATATGAAAGCATATATTTTTTATATAATTTTCTATCTGCTTGTGCTCTAGGCCCTCTCACAGCAGGACCTTTAGATGAATTAAGCATTCTAAACTGAATACCTGCCTTATCTATAACCTTTCCCATTAAACCGTCGAGAGCGTCAATTTCTCTAACTAAATGACCTTTTCCGAGACCACCTATTGCCGGATTACAAGACATCTCACCAATAGTGTCTATTTTATGTGTAAAAAGTGCTGTATCAGCCCCTACTCTTGCCGACGCACTTGCTGCCTCACAACCGGCATGACCACCACCGACAACTATAACATCATATATTTTTTTCATATTTTATATCCTTATTTATTTCGGCTTTATAATACGAAAATATATAAACAATGCAAGAGTTTTTATTATTTGCCTATACAAAAAGAACCAAAAATTTTATCTAATATTTCATCAACTTCGAAACGACCCGTAATTTTTCCGAGAGCTCTTGAAGCTAACCTTATATCTTCTGCCGAAAGTTCAATTTCTTTATTAAAATTAAAATTTTTCAAGTTATAAACACATTCTAACAAAGCTTCACGATATCTTTTTCTGGTTATTAAAATATTCGAACTTGATGTAAAAGTTTTTGAAATAATATCAGCTATCTTTTCAACTAGTATATCTATCCCTTTATTATATTTTGCAGAAATAAGCATACATCCTTTATTTTCTAATATTGAACATTGTTCAAAAGTTAAATTATCACATTTATTTGCTATATATAATATATTGTTTTTAGACTCTTTTTTAATTTCGTTAAAAATATCAATATCATCTACTGTTGCATCAAACATAGCTAAAACAACATCTGCTTGTCTTATTTTTTCAAAAGCTATTTCTACACCTTGTTTTTCAATTATATCATCAGTTTTTCTAATACCAGCTGTATCAGTAAATATAAAAGGATAACCTTTTATATCTAAATTTACATCAATTGCGTCTCTTGTAGTACCTGCAATATCAGAAACTATAACAGCGTTTCTCTTAACAATTGCATTTAATAAGCTCGATTTTCCGGCATTTGCAGGGCCTGCAACAACAACTCTAAAACCCTCTCTTAATCTTTCTCCATTCTGAGAAGCGCTTAAATGCTCATTTATTTTATTAATAAGTTTAAATACAGTGTTTAAATTTTCTTCTTTTATATTCTCTGGTATATCTTCATCAGGAAAATCAATATAAGCTTCCATATATGCATAAACTTTTAAAAGTTCTTCTCGCCAACCTTCATATAAATTTTTTAAATTTCCTTCCATTTGGCGTATTGCATACTTTTGTTGTTCTGAAGTTTCAGCATCTATTAAATCTGCCAAACCTTCTGCTTCTGTTAAATCCATTTTATTGTTATAAAAAGCACGTTTAGAAAATTCTCCCGGTTCAGCTAACCTGAAATTAGGAATTTTTGATAAAGAATCTAATATTGATGATAAAACAGCTTTAGAACCATGACATTGAATTTCAACAACATCTTCACCGGTAAAAGAGTAGGGTGATTTAAAATATAAAATAAGAGATTTATCCAATATTTCTTTTGTTTCAAAATCTTTAACAGATTGAAAATAAGCATATCTTGACTTTAAATACACTGTATCAATATCTGTCATATATTTTATAACATCTGTTGCATCACGTCCGGAAATTCTTATAACAGCAACACCGGACTTTCCATATACAGTTGACAAAGCATATATTGTTTTATTATCCATTTTTTACCTCATATAAATTTACTATAAAATATCATCAACTTATTAATATTTTTCTAAAATTTTGTTTTTAAGGACCTCAGAGAGGTTTTTTACCTGATTTTAACAAATATATCATAAAATTTAAAATAATAGCTTCTACAAGCTTTATACGGACTCGTTTTTTTTAAAGGTTACTATGAAAAAAAATTACTTATTTGGGATTTTGACGGTGTAATTGCCGATACAGAAAAACTATGGCTTACAAACAGGCAAAAGCTTCTTAAAGATTATATGAATATTGATTGGGATTTTCCAACAGTTGAAAAACATCTTAAAGGTATGAGTGATATAACAAAAAGAGAGGTTTTAGATAGTTTAGGTATAATAACAGATAATTACTTTTGGGAAAAATCTATTAAAATGGATTTAGAATCTATGTATACAATAGGTTTTGAATTAACAAAAGATATAGAAGAAATTTTCAAACTTAATATAAAACAATGTATAGCAACAGGCGGAATGAGAGATAAAACAGCTAAAAAAATTGATGTTGTTAAAATAAGAAATTATTTCCCAGATGAAACAGTTTTTACAGCTGATATGGTTGAAAAAGGAAAACCTGAACCTGATTTGTTTTTGTTAGCCGCAAAAAGTTTTAATTATAAACCTGAAGAATGTGTCGTAGTGGAAGATTCTGTTGCCGGTATAAAAGCAGCAATTAAAGCAAATATAACACCAATATTGTATTTTGATGGCCTTATTGATGAAAAATCTCAAATAATTAAGGAAATGAGAAATTTAGGAGTTAAATACATATTTAACAATATGAAAGATATAAAAAATAAAATTATTGAATTATTTTAACCATAATGCATCTTTTAATTTTTGTGATAAAAATTCTTCATGATTTTTATTTTCTTCATCTGTAATTACAAAATTTCTTGAAGTTTTATAATTTCTTTCAATTTTAATATCTTCTTTTTCAACTTTTTTTTGTATATTACTTGATAATTCCATAGATGGCTCAGCACCACCTAAAAGTTCTAAATAAACTTCAGCCAATAACTCAGCATCAAGTAAAGCTCCATGTTTTGTTCGTGAAGAATTATCTATATTAAAACGACGACATAAAGCATCTAAATTATTTCTTGACCCAGGAAATTTTGAACGAGCTATTTCTAAAGTATCTACAACTTTATCCCAACTATATGTTTTAAAACCTTTATGTTTAAATTCGTAATTAATAAAATTAATATCAAATGAAGCATTATGAGCAACTAAAATAGCGTCATCACCTACAAAATCTATAAAATCTTGAGCAATTTCTGATAATTTAGGATAATTTTTTAAAAAATCATATGTTAAACCATGAACTTTAACAGCTTCTTCAGGTACATCTCTTTCAGGGTTTATATATTGATGATAAATTCTTCCTGTAGGAATATGATTTATAAGTTCAACAGCACCTATTTCTATCAATCTGTCACCGGAATCATAATTAAAACCTGTTGTTTCCGTATCAAAAACAATTTCTCTTAACATATTATAACCTTTCTATTAAGTTTATAAGTTCAATTTTTAATAAACCTAATGTTTTATCCGTATCAATAACATAATCGGAAAGAACTTTTTTATAATCATTATTAAGTTGAACTTTTATTATTTTATCAAAATCTTCAGATGTTATATTATCCCTATTCATAACTCTTTGTTTTTGTATATTTTTATCAACATCTGCCACTATAATTGATGAACAATATTTATCCCATCCCATTTCAAAAAGTAAAGCAACTTCAATAAACATCAAATTATTACTTTTAGAATTCTTCTTTATAGCATCTAAAAACTTTTTTTTCAAAAAAGGATGTATTAAACTTTCAAGTTTTTTTAATTCTTTATTATTATTAAAAACATGATTTCTCAATTTTCTTTTATTAAAGACACCATTTTCAAATGCTTGAGGAAAACTTTTTCTTATAACTTCAATAAAATCTTTCTGATAATATAATTTTCTACACCAATTATCAGCATTATATACTATATAACCTAAATTTCTTATTAAACAGGCTATAGTTGTTTTACCGCATCCTATAGATCCTGTTATTCCAACAAGTTTCATTTTTACCTCAATACAATTGGTTATATATATTATCCACAATTTAAGTCTATATATGTGTATAACATATATATATAATAAA
>JAZRHM010000008.1:0-3931 GCA_045644765.1 Alphaproteobacteria bacterium
TTAACATTAAAGATTGCTTCAACAGCAGCCTTAACTTCGTCTTTATTAGCAGACAAAGGAACGATAAATGTAACTTTTCCGTTTTCTGAAGAAATCATAGATTTTTCAGTAATAACCGGGCGTACTAATGTATCATACATTTTAGCAGTTACATTGTTTGTTTTATTAGACTTACTCATTTCAATCTTTCTCCCAAGCAAACAACTGCATCTTTTGTCAAGACTAATTTTTCTCTTCTCAAGATGTCATAAACGTTAGCACCAACAGTCGGCAAAACATCAACACCGATAAGATTACGAGAAGCAAGAGCAAAGTTAGTATCAACTTCGTTGCCATCAATAAACAAACTGTTGTTCAATCCACAAGCTGTTAATTTTTCATTCAACAATTTAGTTTTTGGTTCAGCTAATTTAGCTTCATCAATAATAACCAAATTACCTTCCTTAGCTTTAGCAGACAAAGCTGTTTTCAAACCAAGTTTACGGAATTTTTTAGTCAAATCATGTGAATGATCACGAACAACCGGACCAAATACAACACCACCCTTACGGAACTGTGCACCCTTACGAGAACCTTGACGAGCATTACCACTACCTTTTTGCTTAAAAGGTTTTGCAGGTGATAAAGCAACATCAGAACGGCCTTTAGTTTGGTGAGTACCAGCCTGTTGGCGAGCGAGTTGCCATACAACAACACGGTGTAAAATGTCTGCGCGAACTTCTAATCCAAAAATTGAATCGTTAAGTTCAATTGTGCCGACAGTTTTATTATCTAAATTTAAGATGTCCTGTTTCATTTTTTTCAATCCTTAAATCTTATGCATTCTCAGCTGAAACTTCTTCAGCTTTAACTGCAACAGGTTCATCAACTTTTTTCAATCCGGCAGGTAACGGTAATTGCACGTTAGCAACCTTTTTTACAGCATCGGTAACACGAACCCAAGCATTTTCTGAGCCAGGAACAGCACCTTTAACCATAATCAAACCTTTCAAAGCATCAACTGCAACAACTTTAAGATTTTGAACGGTTACACGTTCAGCACCCATGTGTCCAGCCATTTTCTTACCTTTGAAAACTTTACCCGGATCTTGTCTTTGACCGGTAGAACCGTGTGAACGGTGAGAAACCGACACACCGTGAGAAGCTTCCAAACCGCCGAAGTTGTGACGTTTCATAACACCGGCAAAACCCTTACCGATTGAAGTTGCACAAACATCAACATATTGTCCTTCAACAAAGTGTTCTACTGACAATTCATTACCAACCTCTAAAAGGCAATCTTCAGAAACTCTGAATTCACCCAATTTCTTTTTAGGTTCGGTATTAGCTTTAGCAAAATGTCCTTTGAGAGGTTTAGATACATTTTTAGCCTTAATAGCGCCTGTTCCGAGTTGAACAGCTGTATATCCGTCTTTCTCAGCAGTTTTTACTGCAACAACTTTTAAGCCATCAACACTTAAAACCGTAACCGGAATATGAGTGCCGTCTGCTTCAAAGATGCGGGACATTCCCAATTTTTTTGCGATCAGACCTGTACGCATTATTATTTTTTCCTTTTCTAATTGGTTGACAACTGATTTTTCAAGCCGTCAACATTAAAATTTATTATTACAATTTAATTTCTACGTTAACACCGGCAGCCAAATCTAACTTCATTAAAGCATCAACTGTTTGCGGTGTCGGATCTACGATATCAAGAAGTCTTTTATGAGTACGGATTTCAAACTGCTCACGAGACTTTTTATCTACGTGCGGAGAAGAGTTAACCGTAAACTTCTCAATTCTTGTAGGCAGAGGGATAGGACCTCTTACGTTTGCCCCTGTTCTTTTGGCTGTATGCACAATCTCTTTTGTAGAAAGATCAAGCAAACGGTGATCAAAAGCCTTGAGGCGAATTCTTATATTTTGGGTTTCCATCATTTTTTTATTTTTCCCTATAACTAAACGGCAAAAGACACCATAACGGCTCCTTGCCATCTAAATTGTTAAAACTCTAGCAAACCATTCTATAGCAACAGCTTGCTCTATATTTTATATTTAACATCACTAGAGCTTGTTAAAGGCTCTAAACAAACGTTTCGAGGGTGCTTATAACACAACAAAAAGCACATTGCAAGTAAAAAATGCACAAAAAATCAAAAAAAATTGTTAACGCATAAAACTCTTAGCACGATTCATTTTGAATTGTTTTTAAATCAACCCAAATTAACTATTTTGAGTCTAGTTTTTGGAATAGAGTCTAACAGAAAAACTAAAATTTATAAGAAAATCCAAAATAAAATTCATTTTTAAAAGCAGCATCTGTATTATGTATTAACAAGTCGTTTACCTGTTGTATTCTCTTTTAGCTCTATTTCCTAATTATAGTATTGATATGGAAAAGAGGAGGCAAACCTCCTCTTAATTTATATTTAACGGCGCAACATCTTACTAAAAACAACGGCTATTATACCATTCTCCACCGCATTGACTACATGCTTCTTTTGATAAACCATTTTTATTTTGCGGACAAGGATAACTAAACGGATTGGTTGAAGTATCTATATATCGTTTTCCTTTACAAACAATTTCCTTACTATATTTTGATCCCCAAATTTTATCCTGATTAAAGCTCATATCAATCGGTGTCGGCTCATCACAGCTCCAACATATTAAATATTTATCCAGTAAAGGACGATCTTCAGGGCATTTTAACACACTTACGACTTCAGTTTGTGAGATATATTGTATAGTACGATTTGGGCATTTATACAAACATTTGTTATCATTTTCGCAATCAGGAGTTATAACAACAGGATTTACGGCATTACAAGAATAACATTCATTATCATAGATATTATAAAAATAACCATCTTTTTCACAATTCTCCATCGGCACCTTATCCGAATCAAAAAATAGTTTTGGAAAATTAAAATCACCCATTTTTTCAAGTCTGCATACGCTATAATATTTTCCTTTATTATAAAATCTGTTAGGACAATGCGTTATACAATTTTTTTCATGACCCATTTCTATAGTGTAAGGAGTATAACAATCAAAACATTTACCCGAAATTAAAAACACACAATGTTCCGGATATTTTGCATTAACAGTTAAGCTAAAAACAATTATTAAAAAAAATATCATGCTTTTAAACATTTTATTAATCGTTTCCATTTTGACAATGCTCCTTACTCATATTATAAACATCTACCCCCGGATACATACTATCAATCGTCTTTTTATTACGATGAAAACCTATTCCACATCTCCATGCTTCATTAGCTGCGCTCTTCCAATCATTTCGTAAAACAGCATCATGCATATTTAGATATTTATCAAATTTCGTTTGACCTAAATTATATATCATATCCATAAGAGCTTTTTGCCTATCTTGATTATAATTATGAAAATTCGGATATACGGATACTACATGATTATATCCATCTGTATATATTTTTTTCATTATATGCTCATTTTCTTCAGGCGCAATACGAATATTAGATTTATTCTCATAAAAAGACGGCTTGGCATTATATAAATGCGCCTTTTTCAATTTATTAATTTCTGCATTTATTTCTTTATCATTTAACCTTTTGCCAGTTTGATGATTATACAATTTAATATTTGGTGCTTCTTCAATATTAACACCACATCCGATAGTTGCTCTAGGAGGTTGTGCCGTATCTAAATATGCATAAGGAATAAATCCACCTTCATTTTTGCATAAATCACTTTTATCACGATTAAAATAATAATCAACATTTCTATTGTTGGTATCACTATAGCTAATATCTGTTGCTATATCATTAAAATTATTTTGAGCATATTGAATCCCCTGTCTTAACGGAAGATTTTGCCTTAATAAGGCATTATAATCCTTTCCGAAACTTTTTAGTAAATTATTACCCCATGTATTATTATCCCACATCGATGTTTGATTATAGCCATT
>JAZRHM010000009.1:0-110024 GCA_045644765.1 Alphaproteobacteria bacterium
CATGGTTCTGCTTTGTTTACTCGTGGAGAAACACAGGCATTGGTTGTTACAACGTTGGGAACTGGTGATGATGCGCAGATCGTTGACGGTTTGATGGATGAATACAAAGAAGACTTCATGCTTAATTATAACTTCCCGCCATTTTCTGTTGGTGAATGCGGAAGAATCGGTTCTCCAGGACGTCGCGAAATTGGTCACGGAAAACTGGCTTGGCGTGCAATTCATCCGATGATGCCAAAAGATAAAGATTCTTTTCCTTATACTGTTCGCGTTGTTTCTGAAATTATGGAATCAAATGGCTCTTCTTCTATGGCAACCGTTTGCGGAACAACAATGTCTTTGCAATCAGCAGGTGTGCCTTTAGAAAAACCGGTAGCAGGTATTGCTATGGGATTAATAAAGGAAGATGATGGTCGTGTAGCTATTTTGACAGATATTGTCGGTGATGAAGATCATCTTGGTGATATGGATTTTAAAGTTGCCGGAACAAAAGATGGTGTTACAGCATTGCAAATGGATATTAAAATTACATCCATTACAAAAGAGATTATGGAAAAAGCTTTGGCGCAAGCTCATGAAGGGCGTATCCATATTATGGGTGAAATGGCAAAAGCTATTGCTGAACCAAGAGCAAATGTATCTCCATTAGCGCCACGTATTATTTCTTTAAAAATTCCTACCGATAAAATTCGTGAAGTGATTGGAACAGGTGGTAAGGTTATTCGTGAAATTATCGAAAAAACCAACACAAAAATTGATATCTCTGATGATGGTGTAGTAAAAATTGCATCTGTTAACACTCAAGACGGTGAAGCTGCTTTAGATATCATCATGGGTATTGTTGCGGAACCTGAAGAAGGCGTGATTTACAAAGGTGTTATCACTAAGATAATGGACTTTGGTGCGTTTGTTAAGTTTGTCGGCTCAACAGAAGGTTTAGTTCATATTTCCGAAGTTAAAGATGAACGCATTGCTTCTGTTTCTGACTTTTATAAAGAAGGCGATTGCATTTGGGTAAAATGCATGGGTGTTGATAATCGTGGTAAGTGGAAACTTTCTGCAAAACGCGTAAATCAAGAAACAGGTCAAGACAGAGAATAATCCTTACTTGTAAAAACTTATAACCCTCCGAAAGCCAAGCTCTCGGAGGGTTATTTTTGTTATATTATAGTAAAAAAATTACTTACTTTTATTACGCAAGTCAGCAATTAAATCATCTATACCATTTTTTGATTTTTTAATATAAGCAGTATATTCGTTTCTGGCCGTAATTGCCAAACTTACATTTTCAATAATAATGTCAACGATTTTTAAATTACCATTTGTATCTTTCACACGCCAAATTACCTTTGCCGGAGCTCCCTGTTGCATTGGAACCGTAGTATTTACAAAAATCTGGTTTTGAGAATTTGATGGTGACGTACCGTTAAATATAAAATTTTTACCTTTGAATTCATCAAAACGCTTTGACCATGTCTTTATATTCATTTGGCGGTATACATTGATAAATTCTTTACGCTGACTTGGTGTTGCCGTATTCCAATATCTTCCTAAAACAAAACGTCCTATAAAATCCAAGTCAAGCGAGCTATTAAAAAGTTTTTCAAAACGTGCATCTTTTTGTTCTTGTGAAACATTAGAATTAATGATTTGTTCTATACCATCCGAAGTAACTTTTTTGATAAATTCTTCTGCAACAGATGGAGTTAATTCTGCCTTTGCGGAAAAAACTACAAATGTTAAAAAAACTGCAAATAATGTAAATATCTTTTTCATTTTCTTATCCTTCTGTTGTTAATCTTCATAATCTTCCTCAAAATCAAAATCATAATTTGGAATGTCTTCTTCATCGTTTTTAGAACATAAGCTTATAAATTTTTTACGATTTTGCATAAATGCTGATTTACTGGCTTCATAAAAATCCACCGAACTACTTTCTAAACTGTCAAGTAAAGCCATGTTTTCAGCTCTTAAATTTATATATTTCAGACCGGTAGTTCCCCAAACTATCAAATTTTCTTTCTGACTGTCAGAATTTGATAAAGACCAATAAAGCGGGCTCATGTAAGCATCTGCTGTCCAACCGACAAGATGTCTTGGTGTTGAAGGACCTACAACCGGCAACACTACAAACGGACCATCAGGAATACAATATTTTGCCATCGTTGCATCAAAAGTCGTTTTCTTTTTTTCCAAACCCCAGCCTGCAGCAACATCAAACATTCCAAACAAACCCAGTGTAGTATTAACAACAAACCTACCGACAGAAATCCCCGTATTTTTAATTTCGCCTTGCAATAAGTTATTTACCATATAGGTTGGCTCTTCCAAATTATTGAAAAACGATTTTACCCTATTACGCATAAACTTATTTGTTATATTTGCATATCCTGTTGCAACGGGTTTAATCAACTTTTTATCTAACTGATAGTTAAATTCAAACATCGCCTTATTATACGCTTCAAGTTTACTATCTTCGCCAACACCTGAAGATGATGATGCACACGAACACAGTCCTAAAACGGCTATCGAAAGCAAAATTTTTTTATACATTTAACTTATCCTTTAGTTTTAAACTCTTTTTATCATGTTTACAAATATAGCAATTTTTACCCCAAAATCAACAAAAATATATTTTTTGTTACAATCAAGAAATGTTTTGTGTTTTGCATAATGAATATAATTGACTTATTATCCCTAACCAGTAGAAATTTTTAAAAAAGGAAAATTAAATATGACTAATAAACCTGTAAATCCTATAAATTTGTTTGACTGTGCCGCTTCTCAAAAAATTATCGGTCAAGATAAATTCTTAGATGCTTTCAAGAAAATTTTAGATCATGGTGCATATTGTCAAGGTCACGAAACTCGTGAATTAGATCAAAAATTAGCTCAATATGCCAACACAAAATATTGCGCAACTTGCGGTTCGGGAACAGATGCTTTAACACTTGCTTTAATGGCATGGGATGTAAAACCCGGCGATGCCGTTTTTGTTTCATCTTTTACATTTGTAGCAACAGCTGAAGCTCCGGTGTTATTAGGTGCAACTCCTGTTTTTGTTGATTCAAAAGCAGACACTTTCAATATGGACCCTGAAGATTTGAAACGCGCCATCGCAGAAGTTAAAGCTGAAGGTAAATTAAACTTAAAAGCTGTTATTCCGGTAGATATTTTCGGTTCTCCTTGTGAATATGATGAAATTATAAAAATAGCACATGAAAACGGCATGAAAGTTTTGTCTGACTCTTGCCAATCTTTCGGTTCTGTTTATTACAATAAAAATGCAGGCTCAATTGCAGATATGACAGCTACATCATTTTATCCGACAAAACCTTTAGGCGGATATGGCGATGGCGGTGCCGTATTCATTAACTCTGATGCAGAAAACGAAGTTGTTGTTTCTTCTCGTGTTCATGGTATGAGCGCTGCAGATCGTTATGATAACGTTCGTTTAGGTATGACAGGTCGTATGAACACATTCCAAGCTGCTGTTTTGTTACAAAAGCTTACGGTTTTCGAACAAGAACTCAAAGACAGATATACAATTGCTTCACGTTATGACAACGAGCTAAGCTCATACTATGGTAAACAAAGAATTTTGGATAATTGTAAATCTGCTTATGCATTATATACAATCACTTGTGAAAATCGTGATGAATTAATGAACTTCTTAAAAGAAGCCGGTATTCCTTGTGGCGCATACTATCCGCGTCCGGTAAATACTCAAACAGCTTACGCGAAATGGAATACACGTTCATTACCTGTTTGCGAAAAATTATCAAAAACAGTCTTGAGCATCCCAATGCATCCATATTTGGAAACAGAAGCTCAATCTTATATAATTGAAAAAATGAATGAGTTTGCAGCAAGATACGAATCAAAAGCTGCTTAAGATATAATAATCTAATTTTTGAAAGGTTCTCTTTAAGAGAGCCTTTTTTATTTGTAAAAAAACAGATATGTGTTGAAATTTAAGAATAATGGGTTATAGTTGCAAACAGATACATCCTATTTTTGGAGAAAGAACAATGTGCTTATATACTATATTTTTAATATGTGCCGTCAGCGGCTATCTTTTGGGTTCTATACCTTTTGGTTTGGTTTTGACACGTTTGGCCGGATATGGCGATATTAGAAAAATAGGTTCAGGAAATATTGGTGCCACCAATGTTTTACGCACCGGAAATAAATGGCTTGCTCTTTTAACTGTTTTATTAGATGCTTTCAAAGCAGGTATAGCAGCTTATGTGGCAACAAAAATTATTCCCGAACAAGATTTTTTTCTTTTCGGTATAGCAACTAAAACAAATATTGTAGGCGGACTTATTGCCGGTTCTTTCGGCGTTATCGGACATATGTTTCCTGTTTGGCTTAAGTTTAAGGGTGGTAAAGGTGTTTCCTCAGCATTTGGACTTCTTTTGATGACAAATTGGCCAATTGCTTTAATAGCTCTGGCTACTTGGCTTTTTATGGCATTTACTTTTAAATACTCATCATTATCTGCATTGACTGCTGCAGTTTCAATGCCGGTAGTTTCATTTTTTATGTTACCGATGATTTATACAATATTTTACACATTCATTGTTTTGCTTGTAATTGCAAAGCATCATGCAAATATTATACGTTTAATCAAGGGACAAGAAAGCAAGATATCATTTAAGAAGAAGCAGTAATACAGTGGAACATAAAGAGCTTATAAATTGGATAAGACTTATCAATTCAAACGGCATCGGACCGATCAGTTTTTATAAACTGTCAGAAAAATATGGCTCAGTTCAAGATGCTCTTGAATATATTGATAAAGATAAAGTTTTTAGTGTCAGAGAAGCTGAAGAAGAAATAGAAAAAGCTAATAAAAAAGGAATACATATTATTGGTTTGAGCGACGAGGAATATCCTGAAAGCTTAAAAAGCTTGAATGATGCACCTCCATTGTTATATGTAAAAGGTAATATTGACTTATTAAATCATCCTATATGTGTTTCGATAGTTGGAGCAAGAAATGCTTCTATTGCAAGCCGAAAAATTGCTTCGAAAATTTCGTTTGATTTAACAAACAATGATATTTTGGTTATATCCGGCATGGCAAGAGGCATAGATAGTGCTGCTCATAAGGGAGCTTTATATGCAAAAAATCAATCAGGTCCCACTGTTGCCGTTCTAGGAAGCGGAGTAGATATTGTGTATCCGACGGAAAATAAAGAATTATACGAACAAATATGCAATCTTGGAGCTATTGTTTCAGAATATCCTCTAGGAACTTTACCGCAAACATCAAATTTTCCTCGCAGGAATCGAATTGTATCTGCTTTAAGCTCTGCAATTTTAGTTATAGAGGCTTCATTAAACTCAGGTTCATTAATAACTGCCAAATTAGGTCTGGAACAGGGTAAGGATATCTTTGCAGTTCCTTCATCGCCAATAGATGGAAAATCAGCCGGAACAAATAAACTAATCAAAGAAGGTGCTATTCTAACTGAATGTGCCGATGATATATTAGATGTTTTACAATATACACAAAGCTTAAAAATTAAAAGTTTTGAAAACAAAAAGACAACATTATTTGCAAACACCCTTGACAAAGTAAAAAAAAGCGACAATATACCCGTAAAAATAAAAAAGACAAATGTTGAATCTTTAATCAGTTTAATTGGTGAAAATGGCATAGAAATAGATGAGTTGATACGTCTTAGCGGTAGCAATGCTAACGAAATCATGGCCAAGATTACCGAATTGGAACTTGATGGAACATTAGAAAGAATAAATACAAATACGTTGATTTTAAAACATTAAACAGGAAAGACAGATGAAATTAGTTATCGTAGAGTCTCCGGCAAAAGCCAAAACCATTAATAAATATTTAGGAAGCGATTATAAAGTTCTTGCAAGCTTCGGACATATACGTGATTTGCCAAGTAAAGACGGCTCTGTCAATCCGGATAATGACTTTAGTATGTCATGGGAATTAAGTTCAGGCGGAAAAAAACGCTTAAATGATATTATAACAACTGTTAAAGATTGCGATACAATTGTTCTTGCATCCGACCCTGATAGAGAAGGAGAAGCTATTGCTTGGCACATTTTAGAAGAACTTACAGCTCGAAAAAAAATTAAAGATAAGAAAATAGAACGAGTTGTTTTTCATGAAATTACCAAAAATGCCGTCACAGAAGCTATTAAAAATCCACGCAATATTGATGATAATTTAGTTTCTGCTTACATGGCAAGACGGGCCTTGGACTATTTAGTAGGCTTTACGCTTTCTCCGGTTTTATGGCGTAAACTTCCTGGCTCAAAATCTGCAGGACGTGTTCAATCTGTTGCTTTAAGACTTATTTGTGAACGAGAATCTGAAATTGAAAAATTCAGAGCAGAGGAATATTGGACCATTGATGTTGATTTATTTAACAATCAAAAAGCCCTTATTCCATCACATCTTATACAATTAGATGGTAAAAAACTTGAAAAATTTGATCTTAACTCTGAAGAAAAAGCTTTAGAAGCCAAGACAAAAATCGAAGCTCAAGATTTTTACATATCAAATATAGAGCGCAAAAAAACAAACAGATATCCGGCACCTCCATTTACTACATCTACTTTGCAACAAGAAGCGGCAAGAAAACTGCGTTTTTCTGCTAAAAAAACCATGCAAATTGCTCAAAAATTGTATGAGGAAGGTTTGATTACATATATGAGAACCGACGCTGTAAACTTATCTAAAGAAGCAATAAGCGCGTGCCGAGATGCTATTTTAAAATATTTTGGTGAAGCTTATTTACCGAAAGTTGCTAAAGAATACAAAACAAAATCTAAAAATGCTCAAGAAGCTCATGAGGCTATCAGACCATCTGATGTAATGAACACACCTAAAAAGATGGAAATTAAACTTGATGCCGATGCACATAAACTTTATGAACTTATTTGGAAAAGAACCGTTGCTTGCCAAATGAATCCGGCAATTATGGATAGAGTTACAATAGACAGTTCATCTACAGATAAACAAATTATTTTAAGAGCTAACGGACAAGTTGTTGAATTTGATGGTTTCTTAAAGCTATATCAAGAAAGTAAAGACGATAACGATGAAGACGATGACAATCGTATTTTACCTAACGTTTCGGTTGATGAAAAAGTTGAAAAAGGAGATATCAAACCGGAACAACATTTCACAACCCCTCCTCCACGCTTTACCGAAGCAAGTCTTGTTAAGAAACTTGAAGAATTAGGCATTGGACGACCTTCAACTTATGCAACTATCATTGCCGTTTTGCAAGAACGCAAATATGTAAAAGTTGAAAAACTCCGTTTTATTCCGGAAGACAGAGGTCGAATCGTAACCGTATTTTTAGAAAGTTATTTCAAAAAATATGTAGAGTATGATTTTACAGCGCAATTAGAAGAATTTTTAGATGATGTATCTGCTGGTCAAATGGAATGGAAAAAACTTTTAACCGGTTTTTGGGCAAAATTTATTAAAAACATTGATGCTGTTCAACCTTTGCAAGTTAAAGATGTAATAGAAAAAATTGACGAGGTTTTGGCTTACCATCTATTCCCTCAAAAAGAAGACGGAAGTGATCCAAGATTATGTCCTGAGTGTGGCAGAGGCAGAATAAGTGTTAAACTCGGAAAATATGGTGCTTTTCTAGGCTGTTCAAATTATCCTGAATGCAAATACACAAAACCGTTGACTGACGTCAAAGAAGAGGAGTTACAAGATAGCGATAAATCTAAAATGGAAAAACCTGAAGATAAACTTTTAGGAACACATAAAACTTTAAATATATATCTTAAAAAAGGTCCTTACGGTTTTTACATTCAATGGGGTGAAGACGCAACAGCAACAACAGAAAAACCTAAACGTGTAGCTGTCCCTAAAAACATGAATCACGAGGATATAACCTTTGAACAAGCCATAAGACTTGTAAGTTTACCTTTTGACTTAGGCGAAGGCATTGAAGTTAATGTTGGAAAATTTGGTCCTTACATAAAGCAAGGATTAAAATCACATTCGCTCAGTGGCGCGGATAATATTTTCAATATCACTTTGGAAAGAGCTATACAAATTTTAGGAGGTGTACAAGAAAAATCCCAAACAACAGTTTTAGGCAAAGATGCAAATGGCAATGAGATTTTATTAAGCAGTGGTCGTTATGGCCCGTATATAAAATGCGGAAAAACAAACTACGCCATCCCTAGAGAATTAAGAGATAAGGATATAACCTTAGATGATGCCCTGAAAATTATGCAAACCAAAAAATAGTTATCACTATAAAATAACACCACCGTTTTTATCGGTGGTGTTATTTTATAATTATCATTCAAAGAATTAAATTTAATCTTTATGACGAAATGTAATACGACCTTTCGTTAAATCATAAGGGGTCATTTCTATATCAACCTTATCGCCAACCATAACTCTAATTCTGAATTTACGCATCTTGCCGGCAGTATGGGCTAAAATTTCCACACCATTTTCAAGTTTTACACGAAACATAGCGTTAGGCAGTTTTTCAACAACCTCACCTGTAAGTTCAAGCAGTTCTTCTTTACTCATAAAAAATCCTTTTAAAAACTTTCATTAAAACATTTTCTACTTGTATAAACTTTATTTTTTAATTTTGCAAATTATTTCTTTTTCTTTTAGGTAATTTTATTATAAACAATGTTCCCTTTCCTACCTCACTTGATACGTGTATTGTTCCTTTTATTTTATCAACCAAGGATTTTACTATAGCCAATCCCAGTCCGACATTATGATGTCGACTACTTTGACCATCTGAGTAAAAAGGCTCAAAAATATGTGATATCTTTTCATTTTCTATACCAATGCCTGTATCTCTTATTTCTATTGTAACATTATTTTTATCTTTAGAGACTTCAACCGTCAATTCGCCACCTGAAGGCATAGCTTTTAAAGCATTTTGAGCTAAATTTAATATAATCATTTTAAAATCGGCTTCATTACCAATCATATTATTTTCATTATTTTTAAATATTTTTTTAACACCAACCCCGTTCCTTTTGGCTTCATAATCCAGTAAAGACAATACCTCATCAATACTATTATTAATATTGAATACTTCTTTTTCTTCTCCATTATTTTTAGCCAATTTCAAAAGTCTTTCCGGTATTTTAACACTTGCTATAATCTGATTATAAATCATATTCAAATATTTTTTCTGTATATCGTCATCAGGCAAATCTTTATAATAAGAATCTAACATGCCTTCCAATATCATTCTTATTGATCCCAAATTATTTTTCATTTCATGGGCAACTGATGTGGCTAAGAATCCAAGTGAAGCTACCTTTTGTTCGTGAGAAAACTTAACATCATCACTTAAATCTCTTATTGATTCAATGATATAAAATTCTTTCTTATCTTTATTTCCACTCAACGACAATGTGGCCGCATTAATTGATAAAGGCTTTCCGTTTAAGTTTTGTATAACATTTACTCTTTTAGATTTTGCATTTATCATTTCTCTTAAAGGGCACGTTAAAACGCCTTGCGGACAAGGTACATCGTAATTATATGCATAATAGCATTTACCACGCCCTTCAAAAGCCGTATTTCCCATTTGTTTTACATATGCTTTATTAGCCAATATGATATTATAATTTTTATCAATAACCCTAATACCATCCGGAATACCATCTATTAAAGATTGTAAAAACATTTCTTTACTTTTGATTTCCATAATATTGTGTTCAATACTATCTACCATGGCGTTAAAAGTTTTTGCCAACGTATCAAATTCATCGAAAAATATTTGTTTTTCATCTGATGATATTCGCTTTGAATAATCACCTTTTGTAATCAATGCGCTCAAATTACTTAATTTAAGTATAGGCTTGATAATCCATTTTTTAAGCAAAAAACCTAAAATTATAATTGAAATAAGAGACAATAAAAACCCTATACCTATAATTTTTGAACCATAAATAAAAGCATTGGTTTGTTCATTGTATTTACGCAACAAATCTTCATTAAACTTCTTTTTCTTAACCAACTCTTCTTGCTTTTGGCTTAAATCTTTCATTATAGATAATTTTTCTGAAAGGCCTTCGTTTATATCTCCCAACCTTTTCTTGAGTTGTATATTTTCAGATAATAATTCCATTACATATTGATTCTGTAAAAAAACGCCATCATATTCCTTACTATAATTTTTTCCGAAGACCCCTAAAAAAATAGCAAAGAACAATGTTCCTATAAAAACCATAAGCAGAAAAATAGTATAAAATATTTTCTTATTTAAGCTAAAATACATATCTTATTCCTCTAACACTAAAATAAACGTACAAAATCTTTCAACGTATTTATCCGCAGATATGGATTGCATTTTTTTTCTAATCCTAAATTAACAGGAGCTACCGGCAGCCTTTTTTTCAACCTTGACATTGCTATTTGAACATACTCCTCAATATTTTGGTTATTATGCCTTAAAGCTTGTAACAAACAATGCTCCGTATATTCATGCCCCGGATAAAAAACAACATCATCGGGTAAAAGTTTTATTTTTTGAAGAGAATTAAACATTTGATCCGGAGTACCTTCAAATAAACCTCCTATGCACAAATTAAATAATACATCTCCTGTAAACAATACCTTATCATCTTCAGCATAAAATAAGATATGACCATTAGTATGTCCTGCTGCTTCAATTATTCTTATCTTTGTTGCTCCCAATAAAAAAACATCAGATTCTTTAACCGTTATATCTAACCCATTAATTAAATCTTTCTCTTTTTCCGGTCCTACAATTTTTAATCCGTATTTTTCTTTTAATTCTATATTTGCTTCAACATGATCAAAATGATGGTGCGTTGTTAAAATATACTGAGGCTTTACATTGTTTTCTTCACAAAAATCAATTATCGGCCCCGTTTCTGAAGCATCTACAACAGCAGAAACAGAACTATCTCTGTCAGTAATAAAATAAGCATAATTATTCATCGTACCTTCACGGCACAATATAGGTTTAATCTCCAAAGTCATATTCTGTCTCCAGTTCTGCGCTGTCCAAATAATTCATGTGGTAATATGTCAAAGTATAATCTAACAAGCCGGCATAATTGCTTAAATTATTATCTAAAGCAAACGCCCAATCTATTCTTTTGCCATAAATCACATCTCCTGACATCTCCTGCAGTTCTCTAGCTGCTTTACGAGCATTCCAAAAAGCCGTATAATTTACACTTATATTTACTTTTAATATATAATCTCTGATACTATCTTCTAAAGAATCGTATATTTTATAACGATAATCTTTATCATCGCTTGCAGGTTCCAAGCCTTCTTCAGAATACCAGTTTCGTGCCTTGTATAAATTATTTGCTTTAATAGCTATACGTGAAGTACCCCAATCTGTATAAATAGCAGCGGCAGCCACCAAAATTGATGGAGGTACAGGGCCTACTCGCAAGCGCAATTCTTCAAGCAAATTTATGTATTTTCTTGTGTCTTTGTATGGATTAGCTATTTCATATTTTTCTGCTAATTTATCTATATAGTAACAATCTAATTCGTGAAAATCTTTTTCTTCCTGAAAGCCATACCAAATAGCTTCCAAATTTGCTCTTTCTTCTTCATATTCCTGATTAACCTTAATTACCAATGGCATCAACATCTTAATGAAAAGCTCATTTCTTAGCGTTTTATCTTCCATTTTTGCGTAATCGTGAGGTATATTTTTAACAAAGACTCGAGGATAAATATTATCATTAGGTTTCAAATAATTAGGAAACTCTAAATCTGCATAAAATTTTTGAAGTTCCTGTATATTAACGTCTTTAATATAAGCCCCATTGTTTGATATAGATATTTTTTCGGCATCATAAGAAAATACCTTTGTTGTAAAGCCTATACAAATAAATAAAATAACAAATATTTTTTTTATCATTTATTATCCTTTTTCAAAAGGTTTCACCTCTTTTATTTGTGAAATATATTTTTTAAGTATTTTTTCTACGCCATCTTTTAAGGTTCGCATTGCATAAGGGCAACCGGCACATTTACCCATAAGCTCAACCCATAATATCCCATCTTCAAAATTTACTATTTTAATATCCCCACCATCTTTATGTAGTGCCGGACGTATTCTGGCATCAACCAAACACAATATTTTTTTTAGTAAATCTTCAGAAGTTTCTTGTTCATTTTGCTTAGTAATAACGGGCGCTCCAATCGCTAAAAAATCTAAAATTTCTGCCATAATTTGCGGGCTTAAATCTTCCCAAGATGAAGACATATTTTTTTTAACAGAAACCATATCTGAAGTTATTAAAACACTTTCAACGCCACCTATATCAAAAATAGCTTCAGCTAAAGGAGATTTTCTCAAAGACTTTTCTTCCGTAAACTCTGCCGATTCACCAAACAATATTCTTCCGTCAGAATAAAAGTTACGAACATTTTTATCAGATGCATCTTCAAACTTTATAATCATTGCAAATCTCTTGTAATGTTTTTAATTTGGGCAAGTACATAGTTTGCCTTAATCACATAATAATTTAGCGACATCAGATGATTAGGTGCCATAACGCTTTCAACCACTCCATTACGTACAATAAACGGATTAAGAGTTATTGCATCTTCAAAAGATTTAAATAATGAAGTCAGTTTTTCATACTGTTTACTTTCAACTATCAAATGCTTAAAATCTCTGGATGCTGCTTTAAGCAAAACATAGTGTCCATATATTTTTCCTTGACTTAAATAAAATACTTCATCGGCATTAAAATCAACCCAATCTGAGCTATGTTCTCTTACTTGATTTTCTAATTTAGAAGATATTTTATTTAAATCTTTCTCAACGGCAGATAATATATTTATCAAAATTTTCTTACTATCAGATGCTGCAAAACCAGTATTTTTATTAAAGCTCAACAATTCTTTCCTTGCTTTACGATATTGAGCCCCAGAAGAAGGTGCTAACGCCAAATTTTCACCTTTTGATAATATCCAAATATTCGGAGGATATTTAAGTAACTTCAATGCTTGCTTAATTTCCTCTGTATCATATACCGAAGACAATGACTTAACTGCAGTTTTAACTGAATGCAAAACGCCTGTCTGAAAAGACGGCATATTATCTAAGACATATCCGGGAAATATAAACGGCAAATTTGGGGTCCACATATTATCATCTACTTCGCGCTTAATTAAAAAAGCTCCTGTTTCAACAAAATCAAGGCCCTCATTTGAAGCTTTTATTTCAACATTAATATCTTTGTTTATGGTGTTTGTAACGTATCCTCCAACCATATAATACAAAACTAAAAATACCGGGACAACAACAGCAATAGACTTCCATGAACGACGTACATAAGCTGATATAGATTTAAATATGTGTTTAATAAATGCAAAAAAAGTTTCTATTCTTGTTTTAGTCAACGGATTTTTTTCATATAAAAAATTTAAGGCATCCTGAAGTTTATTTTTTATCGTTATCCATAATTGTTTGTTTTGCATTATTCCCTCTTTTCTTTTTAAGAAGTTGTAAAATTTGTGAAACATCAAATACTTTCATTATTGTAACCAAAAACAAAAAAGTTGCAAGCCCGAAAACACCTGTTGCACCTAATATA
The DNA here is from genome assembly GCA_045644765.1 of Alphaproteobacteria bacterium. Lineage (GTDB taxonomy): Bacteria > Pseudomonadota > Alphaproteobacteria > RF32 > CAG-239 > JAFTYO01. The sequence goes on from JAZRHM010000009.1 coordinate 13,600, forward strand.
AACAATTTTATTATTATATTTAGTTTTAACCAATCAACAAAGTATATATTTAATGCGTAATGGATTCCAAGGACAACGCCACCCATCAATATCGAAGATATCAATATTTTTCCGATTTTAATCATTAAAAGCGTCGAAAAACTCCAAAATTGACGTTTTTTTAACCCATAAACATATTGTGCCAAAGAAACAAAAGCCGAAATTGTAGTAGCGATTGCAATTCCTACATGTCCGAATGGCCTCATTAATATTAAAGAAAAAATCAGATGAGTTATAAAAACAACTGCACTGAATTTTACCGGAGTGATAGTATCACCTCTGGCAAAAAAATTCGGCATAAGGGCTTTTACCAAAACATAACAAGGCAAACCTACAGAATAAGCCATCAAAGCAAAAGATGTCATCAATGTATCTTTACTGCCAAATTGTCCGTGTTCAAATAAGATATTTATCATCGGTTTTGCTAACACTATCATCAATACAGCGGCCGGAAATGATAACAATGCAGCATATTCAACAGCTTTATCTTGTGATGTTTTACTTTGAATTTCATCACCTGATTTTAACTGTTTGGATAAAATGGGCAACAAAGCCACACTTATAGCCGCACCTACGACTCCTAAAGGCAACTGTTGTAATCTGTTTGCATAATATAGCCAAGATATTGCACCCGTACCCACCAATGATACCAAAATTGTATCAACAACCATATTTATTTGATAAATTCCGGAACCTACAACTCCAGGAGCGATACGCTTAAATAACAGTCTTATTTGACTATCTTTCAAAATTTTAAATATCTTAAAACATGGCCTTAATTTTGCATTTTGTTTTACCAAAAAAAATTGCAACCATAAAATTTCCAAAAAACCGGCAACGGTTATACCTATTGCGAATCCGTGTGCAGGTGTTGCGGTAAAAGGTACAAACAAAAAAGCAGATGCTATCATAACCAAATTAAGTATAATAGGAGCACTCGCCGGAGCCGCAAACTTTTCAAACGAATTTAAAATTCCGGCTTGAAATGATACTATAGAAACCAATAGTAAAAAAGGAAATGTTATACGGCACAATGATGTGGCAAGCTCAATTTTTCCGGCATCTTCAACAAAACCCGGAGCCAACACATTGACAACATAGGGCATAAATAGCTCAAATAACAAAACAAATATAAGCAAGAAAAACACTAACACGGAGATTGCTTTCGAAGCAAAAAAAAGTGATTTCTTTTTACCTTCGCTAACCAATTTTTGTGAAAAAATCGGAACAAAAGCACTGGTAAAAGCACCTTCGGCAAACAAACTTCTAAACAAATTAGGCAACTTAAACGATACAAAAAAAGCATCAGAGAGTGTCCCCGCCCCCAATAAATTTGCAAGCACCATATCTCTTACAAAGCCTGTTATCCTACTGACAAAAGTAAAACCACCAAATGTTGCTATCGACTTAAATAGTGACATATCAAACTTTCCACAAAATATTGTTTATTTTTCTTTTTTACCATAAAAATATTATATTTGCGTTAATATTAAAGAAAGTTTTTAAAAATTGAAAAAAACATCTTGACAAAACTTAAAATATATGTATATGATAGACAAAAGATTTCCGAATGAAGGATTATAAAATGGGAAAACATACAGATAGATTAGATAAAATAATAACACAAAACCATTATACAGGTTCTGCTGGAAGCGGAAAGCCTTCCGATTTACTTATTGCAACTGCTGAAATGTCTCATGCTAAATATCTTGCCAATGGTAATAGTGAAACACGTTCACCATCACCCGAATTAAACAGACTGGTAAGCAATAATAATAAACCTATTAAGTTAGATTTATTGCGTGATAAAAGTAATTCGTTATAATAAACATATTTCATAATAACTCCTTGACCGTCTTTTTACAAAGACGGTTTTTTATTTCAAAAAACACGTGTTAATAGTATTTTAAGCATTAAAAAAGAGAGGGTAAAAACCCTCTCAATTGTAAACCATCCAATTTCTTGGATACCGTTCATTGTTACTTAACTTGCTCTTTGTATCTTGGCGCAATGTGACTATATTTACTAGACATAAGCAGTCTGTACATAGTCTCATCCATGCCGGCTTTAGAAAGATAGCTCTCCAATAAAGGCTCTATCTTCGAACCTAACTCACACCAATTCTTAGTAGATAAGAGAGCTTTAAAACCTTCCAAAGATAGCTCTTGGTTATCAATGTATGGCTTCCAGTACTGCTGAAAATCCTTTCTGGAGAACATAAAAGCCTCTACCGATGGTAATAGCTTAATTTTTCCACTTTTTAAGGTTTCATGTCCTTCAAGAACAAGATCTCTTTGTGATTGTTCTTCCATAGCAGTCATCACAAACTTTTGCATTTCTTCGGAAAGGCCCGCAAAAGTTTCCTCTGAAAGTTTTTGACCAACCACAAGCGCGTGGATTAATTGTTTCTTAAGTTCCTCGGGGCAAAAAGTTTCTTTAATAACTTTTTCTACGAGAAACATCTCGTCATATCCCACATACTTCTGATCAAATTGCTTTGGCAAAGCCTGCAGAAGTCTACCAACAAATGCCCCAATCTTTGTCTGAAGCTTAGAGCCCAGCATGTTATATACAGTACTAAAACTGAATATATCAGTAGAACATTGGATAATACTATCGGCTAGTTCGTCCTTTGTCTTACATTCAGGGCACGCTTCGTACAAATCAAAGTACACGAGGCTATTGTTACAATTTGGCTCAACAACCTTCATCATGGCTTGAATAAACTCGCTTTTCCATCCTGTAGCATTTATTAGATATGCTAAGATATGGTTATAACGATTGAGCACAACTTTAAGGACCTCTTCCTCAGCCATATGCCCCATTGCCAATGATAGCCACAGAGCATAATCATCTGCCTGAGAGTTTAAGCGCTTATAGTATCCGGTCAGAACACCTTTACCATATTCGCTAGCCTTATAGCTAGGTGCAACGGCAAATAAGTGACCAATCATCGATGCGATTGCACAAGGGCTCACATTATCATTGATCGCTTTATTCTTGATCATCTGATAGAACGTGTTCAGCTCTGGAATTGTATAAACCTCAAAAATAGAAGTATAATCGTTATCATACCCTATTTTACGCATCAAGTAGCTATTTACTTGTGTTGAAGCTTTACCACCCATCTTGACGATATTGCGGATTCCATATTTTGCCAACAGTTGTTCTAACTGATCATCTGTAAACTCAAGGCCTTTAGCATAGGCTAGCCTGACATACTTAATATCAGAAGCAAGTCGCAAGAATTCAAAAGCATTAGGAGCCCAAATGATTCCTTTTGCATAAATAGCTTCTATCACAGTAGCAGACCAATAGCGTTGTGCTAATTCAGTCTCACTTAGAGATTGAATCATTTCATACTGAACCTTCACTGAAGGTAAAAACATTTGACCATCAGGATTGCTCTTCAGAGTTTTCTTCCTGATACAATACTTGGGCGCAAAAAACGCCAACACCTTTGCAAAAAACAATTTTGCAGCTTCGTTTTTCGTTTTCATAAAGTTTAAAAAAAATTAAATGATTAATATTTATTTGTTTTAATTAATACTATTTAAATTTTTGCATCTTTTTGAAAAACTCACCGATATAAGTAACAAGTTTTCAAAGTATAATATATACATACATGTCGACACAAAAATTTATTTATTGTGCTAATTTTACTATAAAAAAAACAATTTGTCCATATTTAAAATATGTTATTTAAATCCTAATTAAAAATTCAAAAGCCGGAATAACTTCCGGCTTTATAATATTATTGTTGACTTTGACGATATTTTTCAAGCTTTTTTAACAGCATATTTCTTTTCAAACGACTAATTCGGTCAATATATAAAATACCGTCTAAATGATCAATTTCATGTTGCAAGACAACTGCAAGATAGTCTTCAGCCTCTATTTCTTGCTCTTTTCCGTCATAATCTATATATCTTACCTTTATCTTGTAATGGCGTTCAACATCTGCTCTTTGATTCGGAACTGACAGGCATCCTTCACAAAAAAAGATGGTTTCTTCAGATTTATAAATTATCTCCGGATTAATCAAATACATAGGATTTCCGGCTTTCGGATTTCCGTCTTCATCTTTTTGTTCCGTATCAAGTACAATAATACGTTTAGAAACACCAACTTGAGGAGCTGCCAACCCCACTCCTTTATCGGCATACATTGTTTCAAGCATATCTCTTAAAAATTTTCTTATATCATCATCAACTTTTAAGACTCTTTCGGCTTTTTGCTCTAAAATCGGATGAGGATATTCATATAATTCTAAAACGCTCATTGATAACTCCGCTTAAATTCTAACACTGTGCGCTATCTGATCTAATAAAGCATTTACCATTTTAGGTTCGTTTTTGTTAAAGAATGCATAAGCCAAATCAACATATTCCTGTATCAAAACTTTAGTATCAACATCTGTTGTGTTGCTAAGTTCATAAACAGCACACAATAACAAAGCCTGTAAAGTTCCGTTCATTCTGTCAAATGGCCATTTATCATTTAAGAACAAGCTCAAAGACTTTTCTATATCTTGCTTTTTGGTATGAACACCTCTTACCACATCTTCAAAATATTCTGTATCTATGGGTGAAACCTCAAGCATTTCTTCCGTTTCGGTATATGAATTTTCTTCAATCACATAACGACCTACTTTACCTTGAACAAAATCTTCAATTACGGTATCAACCGGAAGTTGACCATATGCGATCATATATGTTGCCTGAACCGCCGCCAAACGAGCTCCGGTTTTTTTACGAATTTTTTTCGATACGAACTTTGTCATTTTTTAATCTTCCTTATTGTTTTGTATAATAGGTTTTGCCAATTTATCTATCGTTTCAACAAAATCTTCAAAATCTTTTACCTCTTTAAAATCTTTATAAACTGAAGCAAATCTGATATAGGCTATATTATCAAGTCTTGAAAGAGAGTCCATAACTTTTTCACCGATAGCCTCAGTTGATATTTCGCTTTCACCGGAACTTTCAAAACTACGTTGAATATAATTGACCAATTTATCAACTCTTTCTGCAGATATAGGACGCTTACGTACAGCCAACTCAATAGAGCGATATAGTTTATCTCTATCAAAAGTTGTACGTTCACCATTCTTTTTCACAACAACTAGTTCTCGTAACTGTACACGCTCAAAAGTTGTGAAACGAGACCCACACTCAGGGCACTCTCTTCTGCGTCTGATTGATGAACTATCATCAGCAGTTCTCGAATCTTTAACTATAGTTCCCTCTCTACCGCAAAACGGACATCTCATTTTTAACTTCCCTTTTTTATCAATTCTTGCACTACTTGATACAACTTTGAAGAATATCTTGCACCTTTTATAAGAATAATATCATTTTTTTGCAAGAGCTTATTTAATAAAAAATCAACCAAAGGTTCTTTATTTTCAAAATAATATTTTTCTTTATCATCAGAAACACAATTCAACATATCTTTCATTTCAGGGCACACCCCTACTACGACATCAATATCAGATTGCTCTACAATATTACCTATTTCAATATGTTTTTCTTGTGATAATGCTCCAAGTTCGGCCATTTTACCCAAAACAGCAATTTTACGATGTGTAGTTTGTGTATCGCTTAAAGATTTAATGGCAAGTTTCATTGCTTCAGGTTGTCCCGAGTAACTATCGTCTATCAAAGTGAATGTATCACCATTTTCTAAGGTTAATTTATATTGTTTCCCTCTCCCCTCCAAAGCCTTAAAATCTTTAACATATCGCGCTGCTTTTTTCACATCAAGTCCTACAACTTCTATCACTTTTAAGGCGCATAATGCATTAGATATATGATGTTCTCCCGGAGTTGCTGTTTCAAAAACTGCATCACAATTACAATTCTTGCCAAACTTAAATATATTATCAGTATGTTTTTTTGCAGTTTCATTCAAAATTTCATAAAAATTTGTATCTTCATTTATAATTGCTATCCCTTTTGGTGCAAGGCCTTCAAAAATTTCGGCTTTCGCATAGGCTATATCCTTAAACTCATTAAAAAATTCAATATGCATCGGATATACATTGGTCACAATTGCAATATCCGGTTTTACATATGATGTTAAACGAGAAATTTCTCCTTTTGCGCTCATTCCCATTTCAATAACGGCAAAATCTGCATCCATATCCAAATTACATAAACTTTCAGGCACTCCGACAAAATTATTATGATTGCCTGCCGTTGCATAAGCTTTACCAAACTTTGAAAGTAAAAATTTTATTTCTTCTTTAGTTGTTGTTTTTCCCGAACTTCCTGTAAGTCCTATAACTTTTCCTTTAAATAATGATCTGTTATAAGCTCCTATTTTTCCATAAGCATCTAACGTATCTGTAACAACAATCTGTTTATCTGCAGGAACTTGTTCTATTAAATGATCAACTATAACCAGAGGACAACCTTTGTTTATAACATCAGACACAAAATTATGACCATCAAAATTTTCACCTTTAACTGCAACAAAAACATCACTTGGTCCACACTTCCTGCTATCTGTTGAAACTCCGTTGATTTCAGCGTATTTGATATTCGATTCATAATTTAATATTTCTGCGATTTTTATTGATGTTATCTGTTCCATAATATCCCCAAGTTCTTTCTGTTTTAAAAACCACCTGAAGTATAAGAAATTATATCTTTGATTGCAAGTAAAAGATATTCTCATTAAAGCATAAAAAAAGCTCTCTTTCGAGAGCTTTTTTAACATTGAGCATTATCTTCTGTCACCCATTATTCTTAACAAATCTAAGAACAAATTAATAAAGTCCATATAAAGAGCCAAAGCTCCTGATACGGCTTTGCGTGTTAATATATCTTCCGAATCGTGACCGACATACATTGAACGAATGCGTTGAGTATCATATGCTGTTAAACCAACAAAAATAGCCACAGAAATGTATGAAATCACCCAATATAGTGTGGAACTTTGCATAAATATATTAACTAAGCTGGCAATAATTATGCCCCATAATCCCATAATCATAAAAGAGCCGATTGATGTTAAATCTTTTTTTGTAGTGTATCCGTACAAACTCATTGTACCAAATGTAGCAGCCGTGATCAAAAACACTCTAAACACACTTGCGCCTGTGTAAAGCAACATAATAGGAGCTATTGAAATGCCCATCACGGCAGAAAACAACCAAAACATTGTTTGAACTTTAGATGCAGATCCTCTTTGAACTGCAGAATTAAACATAAACACCATAACCAAAGGCGCAATCAGAGCAGCCCATCCCAACAATGACAAACCGGCATATCCTTCACTTACCTTGAAAAACATACCTATTAAACCTGTGTTTATCAACAAATATACAGTTAAAGCTGTTAAACACAAACCACCTGTCATATAGTTATAAACTTTTATCATGTATGAGCGTAAACCCTCATCAACCGTATCTTTAACAACAGCTGAGGTATAAGTTTTGGTTTTCATTTTTTTCTCCTTAAAATAATTATCCTCTTTTAAATATAGAAATTTTTTCTTAAAAAATCAATAAGCGTTCATAAAAAAACAGTATTATTCGCTATAAAAAAAATCATATACTTTTGCAAAAACCAAATTATAGTATACGAAAAAAAACGAATAAAAAACCAAATTAAGATACCCGTTACATCCTATATATTTATCCATCTCATAAATAATAACGCACGGAATATTCAATAAAAACACCAATAAAACAAACTGCCAATAATTGCCTGAACTTTTTTTCCATGCTTTTTTTAATGATCCGTTTAAGCCCTGAACCGAAGATATAAATGCCAAAAACGGACGACAAAGTATTATAGGAAAAATTAACATTAAAATCATAGATAAAGCAAACATATTCAAAATATTTATTTGTGCATTTTGCAACTGATACATATAGCTCTCAAAAAACATTAAATATTTATCATCAAAACCCATTAAAAGTGGTAAATACGGTAATAAGCCAAGTAATACACTTATAACTATAACCAAAAAGAACATTTTAGTAGAAGGTATAAGACTACCCAAAATATTTGGTATAAAAAAGTATGGCTTTTTATGATAGTAATATCTAAAAAACACGCACCAAAAAATATAATATGCAAAAAGCCACAATATACTTAACAGATTAGAAAAACCTCCTTGAATGAATTCAAAGCAAAATAAGTATATAGAATTCACAATTGCAAACAATATCAGATGTTTATACGGCAAACCATATACAGCATCTTTCAAGGTTTTTAAAACCGGAATTTTAACCACATAATCAGACATATTTTAAACTCTAATTGATCACTGTTCTATATCTTCTTCAAAATTGTCAGTATCAGCGTTAGGATCATAGTCAATTCCTAATTTAGCAAGCATATCGTCATTGATATCTTCTCGTTGAGCCACAATCCAATCTGGAACATTAGGAGATGGTTTCATTGCTGCTAATTTTTTCATAGCAGAATCCAAATACCAACGTGGAGCATCTGCCATAATAGGTCTATCAATATAACTTTGCATCAATACAACCTGCTTTAACATAGGCAAACTTAACAGTTGTGTTGTAGTAATAACCGAAACACCTTGTAACTGATAGCTCACATTTTTAGCAAATGGATTTGAGTTCTTACCAAGCCCCCCCTCGTTTTTCGAATATGATGTAGTTTGTACCGTACGGTTACCAATCATTTTTGAAAAACGTTGAGCAGTCACTTCGTTGTTTTGAGATAAAATAATTTTACAAGCAGTTGTAGAAATTACCGTTTCCAAGTCATCTTTTCCATATTTACCGGATATTTGTCCTAAGTCTTGTCCGATAAGCAGATATGACACTTTTTGACCACGACCAACCGCCGGCCCATCAATAACTGCTTTAAGTTTTGGCATTTGAGGAAACTCGTCGAGCACAAACAGACACGGGAACGGACCCATTTTACCATCGGTTTTATTTTCAAATTTTGGAGGATTAGAAATTAAATATGAACTCATCAATTCAATAAACACACTGGAAATCATACCAAGCGCTCTGGCATCAGTCTGGTTAATTGATAAATAAACTGAAATCGGTTTCCATTCACCGGTAATAGGGTCTTTCATACCTCGCAAATCTTTAAAGTGTAAATCTGAAAAACTTGTTCTGGCAACAACCGCCGAGTTCTTAAATATATTAATACCGGCAAACGCTGTAGAAATAACAGAGCCGCGCTCTTTATCAGGCATTGCCGATAATGAGCTCAATTCTGTGTAACAACGTTGAGAATATCCATATTTACGAGCTTCTTCAACCGCTTCATCCAGCAAATCATGCATAGGATCTGCCATCGCCGCCATTTGATCACCCTCTGCAAGTCTGCGCTTAATTTCTTGAGCCTGCTTAATTTGTGCTTCAGTTAACCATTCCAAAATCATAGCGATACTAGATTCTCTTCCTATCCATTTTTCAGGCAATAAGTTCCATGTTCCGATAGGTATATAATTATCAATGGTCAAAGTTCCATTCTTCATATCAGATATTGCCTTAGGAACTAAAGGATCTCTCATATCACGATAATATCCTTCAAGAACTCGCTTATCTTCTTCGTCTAGTTTACCTTCATAAATACGGCCGATGAAGTAATCATTAGCACGAGCTCTTTCGCATTTCGATGTAATAAAGTGAATAAAACCATTCAACGCCGCACGACCTGTTTGCGACCAGTGAGGATCTGCTCCGCCTTTAGGGTCCTCAACCAAAATATTACATATAGAATCGATGTACATATCTCTATCCGGTCCCATCTCAGGCACTGCATTTGGAGAAAGAGGATTCCAACTTGGATAATATATCCCCTCAGAAGGGTTATCTTCAGCACCCCAGTTAATTATAAACACCGGTCCGACCTTAGCTCTAGCACCTGATGTCTTAAAACACAACTCAGGCTTAGGGTCATTAATAACCAAGCTCATACCTTTAGCATGGAAAATTGTCGGCATAACCACTCCAACCGTTTTACCGGTTCCAGGAGGCGCACAACATAATGTTGACAATGTTTCTTTTAATAAAAGTAACCTTCCGTTAAATTTTCCTACAACTTGGCAGAAACCATCAAAACCTAAAAGTTCCATTTTATTAATATCACGTAATGTAGCAATACGTGCTGAACCATGAACATTAGATTGAAATTGATACGGACAGGTCAGCATTCCTGTTATTAGTCCGGTTGGCAAAGATAAAAATGGCAATATAGGAAGCCAACGACCTAAAGAAAATTCATTTCCTGCTGATAATTTTTGCATCCAACTATAATATTGTTGAAACAAAAATGACGGATTGGATTGAACAGCTTTAAGAAAAGATTTGACGGTAGCTATCGTATTTTTTGATATACCTTTTTCTATCAAAAAAGCCATCGGTAATGAAAAAATTGTCAGAATAAGAGTAACAACAAGCGTGATAATCATTGTCATCGCCATCCACTTGACCGCGTTATCATATTCTTCCCATTCCGAGCCTCTGTTTCTTAAACCCATTTTTATCCCTCATTATAAAAATTACATATTGCCACGCAATATTTTTTTGATACGTTGGAAATCTTCCATATCCAATTTAGAATCTGCTTCTTCAACTGTTTTAGAGAACAATTTTATTTCCTTCGGACTACCTCTGTTAATTCTGGTAACTTCCACTTGAAGATTATCCCAAATTTCGAACATATCTTCCGCATTAATAATATTACCCATTTGAACAATTACATATGGAACTATATCAAAATCAAAATCGATATCTTCAAGTTTTCTCTGCAAAGCTTCTTTAGCTAAAACAACTTTACGAACCGGAGATATACGATGCGAATTTTCAGAAAACCATAATGGCTCTTCATTATTAAAACGTTCTTCATCAGCAAGCCAATCCCCTGCTTCTTTATCTACCAAGCATAAACAAATTTTTCCATCAGCAACAGCTAGAAAATCTACTATAATATTTTTATTAAGCGTTACACCCGAAATAATATCATATCCCTTTTGTGTTAACACATCTACTATCGGATTATTACCTCTGGATTTTTGTTCATTATTAGATTTTTCAATTTGTTCAGTTGTAGACTTACGATTTTCTTTACGTAAATTCTTTTCATCTCGACGATAATCTTTCGTATTTTCTGCTTCATAACGGCGCTCTTTTTTACCTTTTTTATCACTGTTATCACGTGAAACAAACAATGGTTTACGCCCATCTTCATCATCAACATTTTTACGATGCGGCTTAGAATCTTCCTCAATATGTTTTGTGTTTTTCTTAGAAGAATATGACGGTTCCATATCATTACTGTCTAAATCATCAAAAACACTCTCTTCTTCTTGCTTTTTTTCCTTCTTTTTATTTTTATTACCGTCTATCTTGAAAATATCAGATTTTTCAAAAGAATCAAAATCCAAATCAAACTCATCATCCTCATCATCAAGATTAAACAATGAATGACTGAATGTTTCTCGGGCGTTAGCGGCTTTTTCTTTTATGCTTCCTGTTCCATATGCTCCACCTAAGCCAGATGTAGTGCTTCTATAAGAAGTGGCAACCTTGTTGGTTGTATAATTTGGTGACGGCGTTGCAACAGGTTCGTTATCTGAATATTCACGTATAGGCATTCTGCGACCTGTTGGCCTTATTTCTTTATAAGACTTTTTCTTAACCACCACAGGTGTCTTACTTATAGAAGGTTTCAACACAACAGCATTACCTTTGATAAGAGAGAATGGGTATTTTAAGAACTTAAATATAATAGATTCCCAAGATACCATACTAAGAGCAATCCACCCTGTGAGCCATAATGGAATGAAAGAAATTATAATCAATATAAAGGCCCACTCTTTTGGTGTATCAATTACCCAACCTGCAACCCATAAATTCCACGCATAAACCCAATGTAATGGCCAAAAAATATCAAAACGCCAACTTTCAAGCATAATAACCCTTATGCCCTCAGTGAAGATAACACTCCACAGGCATCCTACAAACACTATTCTAAACAGCACGAGTAAGGGTTTCATCTGTTTTCCTCGATATTTTAGAAGATATTATTACATTTCATTTCAGATAACAAGTATTTATTGCTCCTTACGTTGAATAATTTTTTCGGATATGTTTTTTCTTAATGCTTCAGCATCTTTTGCAACGCTGGTTTTTTCCTGCCGTATTCGATCTTTTATCACATCTTCGATGCTTATTTTTTCGCCTACGGAAATGTTTTTAATCACAACATGAACATCGTTTTTTTCATATTTTTTCATACTACGGTTGTTGATATATTCTATAGGTTTTATAAGCAAATTAATGTAATTTATCTTATTTACTTTACGTATGCCATACAACCATAATACAAAAACTATTAATAAAACTATAAAAAAGCTAAAATCAGAAAAACCGGATATAACTCCATAACCGTTCCAATAATCAACAATAACACGCCATTGCTTCATATTGAATATGTCAAATTGCCATATCATTTTCATGACAAAGCGGGCAAAACTCCAAAAAAGAAATGTCCACACAAAAGCCAAAATGAGAAATCTTAATAATCTAGCGATTTTTTTTATCATTAATTTGACCTCTGACCTTGTTGATAAGCAGCAATTCTAGCGTCCACCGTTTTTCCATCGCGTTCTGCAAGTCTTGATTTCATAGCCTCTAAAGCTTGCTTACGGGTGATATTTTTTGCTCTCATAGCATCAAGAGCCTCCTGATTTATTTGATTAAGCTCTTTGTATCTATCAAAGACACCCGGAGTATTTTGGGCTACAGCTTCATCATACAATCCGCAAACAGCTTTAATTCTTTTCTTAGACCCCTCATCCGTAAACTCTTCTTTATCATATACGTTGCCTTTATTAATTGCCTGTTCAACTGTTGCATTGAGTTCTTTAATGCCTTTTTTGACAGCGGCATCTGGAGCACCCTTTCCTCTGCCCGCAAACATATTATTTTGCAATTCTTGTTCTTGTTTTTTAAGAAGACCTGATGCCTTCTCGGAAAGGCCTGTCAACCAAGTATTAACCTCTTGATTAATATGCTGTTGAATAAATTCTTCTTTTGGCATTGTGGGATTTGCAAGACCATCATATGCGACCTCTGCCAACAAACGAGTATCTTCAGAAATTGTAGAAATTCCCTTAAGTATCATTTTCTGCTTAGCAAGGGACCTTGCATCAAAATCAGCTTTTAGCTCATCTTGCGTTTTAGCTTCCTTACCATTATTCCACGCATTAGCGGAACGCATAAATTCATCAGTCATTTCCAAACGTGTAATAATCATTGCAAGTTTATCTGTTGTTTCCAACAACTTAATTTGCGCATTTAACTTTTTCGGAGCGTTGGCTAAAAACTCCTGAGCATTAGGATTATTTTTAAGATTCTCAATAAACTGAGGATCATGTTGATGCTTCCATTTTGGATTCGGATTTCTTAAATTAGCATTCAAATCTTCAAATATACTTGCAAAATTAGCTTTTTTATAATTATAAGCGCTACTCTTGCCATTATTGATTGCTTCAAACATTGAATCAAAATCACCAACCCTGCTATGTGTGGCTTTTAATCTGTCAGCTTTAATTTCTCTTTCCTTATTTCTTCTCGCCGCCGCATTTGTCACCACAATTGCACAAGCATCATCTATAACACCTAAAACCCTGTCTTCCACTTTATTGAACAACCAAGAAGCAGCAGCCAAAAGCCATTCCTCATACATATACTTCACAACGTCGCCATCAGAAAATTTATCCTTACTTTTTCTCTTTTCAGGACGTTTAACATCGCCCATATTTTCATTTACATCTGCCTCTTTTTTATTTTGAAGTTTTTTAAGCTGATCTGCCTGTTCTGCCGTTAGAGTACCTCTATATGCTCCAACTTCCAAATCTTCACGAGACATAGGCTTCTTTACATTTCCCAAATGACGTTCCATCAAATCAGACATCTTTTCCCCTTTTGCATTACGTCTGTTGGGATTTGCTCCATATCCGCTGTTTGCATACATTCCTTGTATCAAAGATGTACTTTCGTTATGCAAATTTGTAATTCCTTCTTTATCCGGATAATTTTCATCTTTTTGCATAGCTCGCAAACTGATGATATTTTTTGCAGACTGAGTTCCTAACGTTTCACCATTTGGTAAACGACCTTCATCAAGTAAATATTGCACAGGAGTTTTTCCACTTTTAACAGTATCTAAAACACCTTCTTTGTGCATTGCGTGTAAATTATCTAATACCTGACGAGAAGTTGCGAGTTGATCTGAAGATTGCTTAACATATTCCTGATAACCATCTTTAGGGCATTTATTCATATCATTAATTGCCATTTTTTCCATAAATTCTTTACTGATAAGAATATCAGGATTTTCTTTAATTATTCCGGCAACGGCTGCTTTTGTTTCTGCAGACATATCTTTTTGAGATAACATTTCAAACAACTTATTTGCTTTTTCTTTCATATCATTCTCCTTTTCTGTTTTAGGATCAGCTTCTTGCCCTTTCTCTTCAGGTTTCATTTCATCTATTGCAGGCTGAGGCACAACCGGAGTAGGTTCTGCTGTATTTTGAGCAGGCCGTTGTTCTTGCTGAGGTTCAACATCTTGCAATTGCTGTGCCTGATCGCTAAAATCATGATAACTTCCATCTGACCAAACCTCATACGATTTAGACCCATCGCTTCTATAAACAGTATACGAACCATCATGAAATTTTTCGCTATACATGCGACCATTTTCATAAACTATTTCGTATTTCTCTGCATTATTAACAAGCTGTTCAGCTTCTCCATATCTGGACCTTAAATTATTATGAGCATAGTCTAATGCATTAATATGGAATATTTTATCATCAATATGTTCATCCAGAATTTGGACACTGCCAATTTCATAACTATGCATATCTTTTGGGAAAACTTCTCTCATCACGCTAAAAGCCTCTTCGTCAATTCTTCTTTTTAGCGTAGATTCATCCATAGAACATAATACTTGATGTGTATAACTTGAAGCAACATTAATCATACCCAATGCCAGAAAACGCCCATTCATATCATCAACCATATGAGAGATTTTGTGTCCATTCATCCCCATTTCCATGGCATCTTCTGTTTTATTAGAAAACAAGACATTTCCGCGTCCATTATACTCTTTATTCAAGAAACTTTGAGTGATTTTTTCTTCTTTAGAACTATGTTGCGAATAAAAATCTCTTAAAAAGGATAACTTTCTAATTAATTCTTTTTCATCTTCCGTCATTTATGCTCTCCAATATATTATTTTTTGCATTGTAACATAAATTTATAGTTTTGTCTACAAGGTTTTGTTACAAATTTGCTAAACTTTCAGCTTCTTCAAAAACTCTCCCAAACGGCAGTTTTCACGAATACCGTCTTTGGGCGTCACTTTCAAAAGGCCGAAAAATCTGGGCTTAATTTTGTTTATTTCTATCGGGGCATAAATTGCAGGATTCTTTACCAACGCATCATAAGCACCTTTAGCATCTTTTGCTGAATTTCTGAAATAATTCGTAATCAATCTTTCGGCATCAATCGGGAAACCACGTTTTTTGATAGCTTCTATGAATTTAGCCTTACGTTCACATCGACGTTGATATTCTTCGTATAATTCTCTTTCGATACGCCTGCGCTGAGCTTTTAGTCTTTTTTCCTCATAGGTTATTTCACAGTTTTCAATATCAATCAAAATTTCAACATATGAAATTATAGCTAATTGCAAGTTTTGATCCGGCACACTCTCGGCAAAGTTTAAAAACTCTTCATCACTGGAGAGCGGATTAAGCGTTGATAATTTGGTCGGAAATGCTTGAAGCATAATATCCCAACATAAAGATGCATCGCTTACAATTTTTTTACCGACACTGGGTTTATAATTCGGGATCATCATTTTTGGAGAAAACTCGAATTCAGGAACATCTATCTCATATGTAGCAGCAATAGCCATTATAGCATCTACAAAATTAGCATAAGCTTGCGCTAATTCCATTTCGTCATTACCCAACTCTACACTCAACAATTCAGATCGAACATTGTTTAAGTTTGGTTCCGGCACAGCAAAATCATCATCTTCTTCAATATATTCTTCTGCAACAATACCTGGTGTTGGTGCTTTTTCATCTTCTTCTGCACTTAAAAAATTATTCAACAATTTTTCAAAATCATCGGCTGATTCAGAATTAACTTCCTCATAAGTTTGTCCTTCAATATCCAAACCGTCAATAAGAGCCTGATTTATATCTATAACATCTTTTTTTTTCGTCTTTGCCATAATTATTGTTCTCCCGCAAAAGAAATTGAACCTTTGTAAGCACCCTTTTTAACATCAAAAACATATATTTTATTTTCTGACGTAATAACATGAATAAATTTTTCTGTCGTTTTGGCATCTGTGATATGCATTTTATCAGATGTTTCAATTTTTATCTCAAATGGTTTTTCCGTATTTTTCAACACAACCTTATTAACCAACAAACACAATACAAACACCATACAAAATGTTAAACAAAACACCAATAATTTGATAATTTTAATTTTATCCATCAAATCTTTCCTTGCTTTTTTAAAGGTTTTGCATTATTGATACCTTAAAAATATCTAAAATATATTTAATTTTACGCCATGATTGACCAAGAAAGCAACATTTTTTTTACTAATTCTGCTCAACCGGAGCATAAAAATTTTCGTCTTGATAAATTTTTATCGCTTATGCCGGAATTAAACCTTTCAAGAAGCCAAATTCAGAGGCTGATTAAAAGCGGTTGCGTTACTATCGAAGATAATGAAATTGTTGATTGTTCATACAAAGTAAAAGTTGGCGATTCTTTTCAGATTGAAATTCCGCCTTTAACAGAAGCAGAACCTATTGCTCAAAACATTCCTCTTGATGTTGTGTATGAAGATAATGATATAATTGTCGTAAACAAACCCGCCGGCATGACAGTTCATCCGGCTCCGGGTGCATATGATAAAACACTTGTTAACGCCCTATTATATCATTGCAAGGATAATTTATCCGGTATCGGCGGGGTTAAAAGACCCGGAATTGTACACAGAATCGATAAAGAAACAAGCGGCTTACTTGTTGTAGCAAAAAATGATGCAGCACATCAAGGATTGTCTGAACAATTTTTCAATCATAGCATTGAACGAACATATTTTGCCGTAACATATTCTTTGTTAACACCCTTAAACGGAACAATTATCGGAAACATTGCTCGCTCAAGTTTTGATCGCAAAAAAATGGCCTTAGTGGAGGTTGGCGGCAAACATGCCGTTACACACTATAAAACCATCAAAACTTTTGGAAATTTTGCTTCTCTTGTACAATGCAATTTAGAAACCGGACGCACACATCAAATTAGAGTTCACTTATCGTCTAAAGGATGCGCTCTTATCGGCGATAAAGTTTATATAAAAAATCACAAAACAGCCTTAAGAATCCCCGAATCGGCAAAAAACCTCATTTTTACATTTCCCCGCCACGCTCTTCATGCGGCAACGTTGGGCTTTATACACCCTATAACAAAAGAAAAATTATCTTTTTCAGCAGAATTTCCTGAAGATTTCCAAAATTTATTAGACTCTTTATACAACCTATAGTTTGTGTAAATAAAAAATTAAAACCTATTGTTATATTGATATCTGTCTACTTTTTCTTATTATTGCCAAAGTCAATGCAAAAGGAGATAGATTATGGATACTTTGCCTAAGCTAACCGGACTTGACTTTTCGCCAGAAAACAATCTTTCGAAATATTTGCAAGATATACGCAAATATCCGATTTTAGAACCTGAAGAAGAATATAAACTGGCAGTGGACTATCAAAAAACAAAAAATGCAAATATTGCATATCAACTCATCACTTCGCACCTGCGTTTGGTGGTAAAAGTTGTATCAAAATATCGAGGCTACGGTCTTGATTTAAGTGAAATGATTTCGGAAGGAAACTTAGGCCTGTTATATGCTATTGAAAAATTTGAACCGGAAAAAGGTTTCAGATTTTCAACTTATGCATTATGGTGGATTAAAGCTTCCGTACAAAAATATATTTTAAACTCCTGGTCACTGGTAAAACTCGGGACAACCGCGGCGCAAAAAAAACTGTTTTTTAATTTAAGAAAAATCAAAAACAAACTTAATCTGATTGATGACAGAGATATGTCCGAGCAAATTTTAACCCAAATTGCTGAAAGCCTAGATGTTTCCGTACAAGATGTAACGGATATGAATACCAGATTAAAAGCCCATGACGGCTCCTTAAATGCTGTGTTGGATTCTTCTTCTGACGGCAATACCGAATGGATGGATTTTATTTCTGACAACAAGCCCAATCAGGAAGAGCGTTTTGCATATTCGGAAACCTTGCGTTATCGTAAAAAACTTTTTAACGATGCTCTAATTGTTCTTAACCCTCGAGAAAAAGACATTCTGTTTAAGCGCAGGCTTGCCGAAAAATCAGCAACTCTTGATGACTTAAGCAAAACATATAACATCTCAAAAGAAAGAGTAAGGCAAATTGAACTAAATTCGATAAAAAAAATCACCAAAGCAGTGAGTATGGTACAGTAACATCTTGACTTTAATGTTTGTATATTTTAAATTTTATGTCAGCTGATAGCATATCAGTTAGCATCCAAATGAGGTGCGGAGTTTCCAAAAACTCTAATATATAACACCCGGTGTTTGGATATACACCGCAATTGCTACATACACTTTGTATGTGGCGATGAATATATCCCCGACTACAAAATGGTCGGGGAGGTTTTGGCAGACGTCAAGTTTGCTAAAACAGTCATTTGGTATTGTATGATATTTGGGGCTCTCCGACCACCTTGTTGAAAGGTGGCTTTTTTTTGACTTTGAACTTACGGAGACTTTAAATGAAAAAATCACTTTATATATCTTTATTGGCCGTTACCATTTTATCAGGTTGTACCAGCCTTACTTATCATGAAAAGAAAGAAATTACACGTTTAAAATATCAGGGTGTCAGCATTGACAGACCGGCAGGAGAATGGGAAAAACCGGCAAGTCCGTTGCTTGCAGGTGTTTTAAACATTCTTCCCGGTGTCGGAAACTTTTATTTAGCAAGCGGAAATGCCGCAGATTCTTCACACTGGATATATGGTTTCGGCAACTTATTGTTATGGCCTATGTCTGTCATTTGGGCTGTGCCGGAAGCTGTTATTGATGCAAACAACATCAATAAAAGAGATATGTTAGATTATTACAGATATGGAAATGATAAAGCTTTGCAAACACTACCTGATATTAAGCCTAACTCTAATTAATTTTTCAAGCAGGATTTATTCCTGCTTTTTTAGTGCTTGTTAATATAGTTATATTGAATATTTTACTTTGCTTATTATCTATACTTTCAATGTAAATTTTATAAAAAGGTATAGATAAAATGGAAAACAAGTATGCAAAAAAAGTGTATTCGGGATTGACACTCTTTTTAATTTTAGGGGCTTTCTTACTGGGATATTTAACATTTTATTTTCATCATAAATCCATATCCGAAAAACCTGTAAACGAAGTTCCTTTAACCAATTCTTTAGTGTTAAATGCCGAACCGGTGAAAACACAGGATATTGAATTTATTAATGAATATGTCGGATATGTCACACCTGTACACGAAGCAAACATTCAACCTTATATCAGTGGCTATATAGATAAAATTATGGTAGATGGCGGAGACATTGTAAAACAAGGAGATGTCTTACTTGTTTTGGATCAATCGGAATATAAAGCAGCTCTTGACGCCGCATATGCTAACGTCATAAAAGCCAATGCAAATTTTAACAATGCACAAACTTATTTCGAACGAACAAAAAAAGCAAAATCTGCTGTTTCTCAAACCGAATTTGACAAAGCTCAAGCCGATTTTTTAAGTGCTAAAGCCGGTGTAGCAGAAGCTATCGCAAACTTTGATCAAGCAAAAGTAAATTTTAACTATACAATTTTGACTTCTCCCATAAACGGAATTGTCGGTAATGTATCTTTAACCAGAGGAAATTATGTATCTCCTGCAAACGGCAGTTTATTTTCCATTGTGCAACTAAGTCCTATAAGGGTTATGTTTTCAATTACAGATAAAGAATATTTAAATAAGCTCAAGAAAAAAAACTTATTTGAAAATGAAGAGATTTTATTAAAACTAAGTGATAATGAAATTTTTCCAAATAAGGGTATCTTTAAATATAGCGACAATTCAGTCAATAAAAATTCAGGCAATGTAAATATATATGTCGATTTTGAAAATCTGGGCAAAACATTGTTACCAAATGCGTACGTAACCATCATGGTAAAACAAACCTTTAAACAAGCAATAAAAATATTAAAAGATTATGTTTGGCTCGAAGAAAACGGTTCTTTTGTTTATGTTATCAGAAACGGAAAAATAGAAAAAATCGAAATCGACATATTAGCTGACGGAAACACTTTTTTCATTGCAGAAAACACTCTTTTACCTACCGATTTATTAATTATGCAAAATGTCAATCCTGCTGATATCGGGAAAAATGCAACCACTAAAAATAAGGATACAAAATAATGTTTGCGAAGTTTTTTATAGATAGACCACGTTTTGCCATTTCTTTATCCATTGTCTTAGTTCTTTTAGGTATATTGGCAATTTTTGTATTGCCTGTTTCTCAATATCCGCAAATTACACCACCGCAAATTGTTGTAAAGGCAACTTATCCCGGAGCAAATGCTCAAGTATTGGTTGATACGGTTGCCGTTCCGATTGAAAACAAAATTAACGGTGTGGAAAATATGTTATATATGTCGTCAACTTCTGATGATAGCGGTAATTATAACTTAACCATCACCTTCAATGTCGGAGCAGATCCAGATATTTCACAAGTTAAGGTACAAAACCGCTTACAACAAGTCTCTTCTGATTTACCGGAAATCGTAAATCAACAAGGTGTTGATGTAACAACTCAAAACCCTAATATTTTGGGCCTTTTGGTATTACGATCACCTAACAACACTTATGATAATTTATATTTAAGTAACTATGCATATACCAATTTACAAAACCCTTTAGCTCGTGTAAAAGGTGTTGGTGACGTGCAAGTTTTTGGTCCGCAATACAGTATGAGGATTTGGCTTGACACACAAAAAATTGCATCTCTTAATTTGGATAGCAACAGTATTATAAATGCCGTCAAACAACAAAATGTGCAAGCTTCAGTCGGCAGTATCGGTACAGCACCATCAGATAAAAACACCAACATGGTTTTATCTTTGACTGCAAAAGGTTTGTTAAACAGTGTTCAAGATTTTGAAAATATTGTAGTGGCAACTGACAATAATGGTTCTTTGGTACATTTGAAAGATGTTGCAAGAGTTGAGCTTGGGGCTGATATATATAGCTTAAAATCTGCTTATAAAAATGAACCGGCAGTTGTAATTGCCATTAACCAAATGCCAAACTCAAATTCTTTGGAAATTATGAAAAACATCAAAAAAGAAATTGAATCTTTATCACAACACTTTCCGGAAGATATGCATTTAAGCGTAACCTACGATTCAACCGCTTATGTCAGCGCCTCAATAGACAGCATTATAGAAACCCTTGTTATAACCTTTCTTTTAGTGGTTTTGGTTACTTATGTTTTTTTACAAAAAGTTCGCACGACATTAATTCCGCTTTTTACCATTCCCGTATCTTTAATTGCTACTTTTATCATAATCTATATGTTAGGTTTTGATATAAACATTTTAACCCTTTTTGCTATGATTTTAGCAATCGGTTTAGTGGTAGATGACGCAATTATCGTGGTAGAACGTGTCCAATATTTGATGCTTTATGAAAAATTGAATGCTTATCAGGCAGCGGTTAAAGCTATGAGCCAAATAAGCGGTGCCATTATTGCTACTACTTTTGTCTTGTTATCAATTTTTGTTCCGGTTGGTTTGATGGCCGGCATCACGGGAAAAATATATCAGCAATTTGCCATTGCTATTGCAACGTCGGTTGTTTTTTCAGCTATAAATGCCCTTACTTTAAGTCCGGCATTGTGTGCAATGTTATTAAAACCGGAAACAAAAGAAAAGCAAAAAGGATTTTTCACATATTTTAACAAAACTCTTGATTGGTTCAAAGAAAAATACATCAAAGCCGTCAGCTTTTTTACGCAAAGACTTTTATTAACTTCTTTTGTTGTGTTAATTACCATAGTATTAATTGTATTTTCATTAAAATATACACCAACGTCATTTATGCCTGATGACGACCAAGGTATTATATTTGCCAATGTGCAGTTAAAAGACACGGCAAGCATCAACCAGACTGAAAATATTTTACATGATTTAACTCAAAAATCATTAAATATTGACGGTGTTGATTATGTTATCACCGTTGCCGGATATAGTATGTTAGGTGGTAAAGGCGAAAATGTAGCTTTAGGTGTTGTCGGATTAAAAAATTGGAATGAAAGAAAAACAAAGCAAACGTCTTTAAATTATATTATTCAAAAATTAACTGATGAATTTGGAAACAATCCTTATGCTCAAATTAACTTTTTTGCTCCTCCTGCAATTCCGGGTGTTGGCCAAAGTGATGGTTTATCTTTAGAACTTTTGGCGGCAGAAGGTAACATCAGTCCATCGGAATTATATCAAGCTTTACAAATATATCTTGAAAAATTAAACTCATCAGATGATTTACAATATGCTTTCAGCACATTTACTTCAGACACTCCTCATATCTTTCTTGATATCAACAGAAACAAACTCGAATCGTATAAAATTCCGGTATCTAATTTATTTTCAGCATTGCAAAATAATTTAGGTTCCAGATATATCAATAATATTACATTAAACGGACAGACAAATAAAGTAATTATACAAGCAGATTTTGAAGACAGAGCCAACATTAATGATATAAACAATATATATGTTACATCTTCTGCCGGCAAACAAATAAAACTTGAAAATTTTGCTAAATTAAAAACAAGTATCAGTCCTAAAATCATTTACCGATATAACCAATATACCAGCGCATCAATAACTGCTCAAACTTCAAAAGATGTAAGCTCGGGAACGGCTATAAATAATATGCTGAAAATTGCCAAACAAACTTTATCAAAAGGCTATGAAATTGCATGGACCGGATTAAGTTTGCAAGAAATTGAAGCTCAAGGTTTAGCTCTTATTTTAATCACTCTTGCTCTTATTTTTTGTTACTTATTTTTAGTTGCTCTTTATGAAAGTTGGATGCTTTCGTTTGCTGTTATGTTTTCAACTGTTTTTGCCATTTTAGGAGCAATTATCGGCTTACACCTTATGGGACTTTCTTTAAGTATTTATGCACAATTAGGCCTAATTATGCTAATTGGCCTTGCTGCCAAAAATGCAATTTTAATTGTTGAATTTACTAAAGAATATCGCCAAAAGGGAGAGAGCATTTTAGAAGCTTCAAAAAAAGGTGCCTCTGAACGTTTCAGAGCCGTATTAATGACCGCACTTACCTTTATTCTGGGCGTTTTTCCTATGATTATTGCCAAGGGAGCAGGAGCTGCTTCACAGATTGCTATAGGCACTTCTGTGTTTTTTGGCATGATTGCCGCCACGGTTATTGGCATAATTTTTATTCCGGCACTTTTTGCCCTATTTGAAACCATAAAAGAACATTTCGGACCTCAACACATTATACAAGAGGAAGAAAAAAATGCGTAAAATATTGTTATTATCCGTATCTGCCATAATATCGTCCTGTACAGTCGGACCAGATTATAAAGAACCCACAATTTATGAAGATAAGCAAATTGCAGAATCGCTACAACTACACAATACAGATTTAAGAATTCCTCAAGAATGGTATAAACAATTTGATGATGATAAATTAAATACCCTTATTAATTATGCCCTTCTTAACAGTCCTGACATAATGTCTGCAATTTCAAAGCTCAGACAGGCTCGTTCATTGGTCCTCATCAATCAAACCATGTTTTTACCTATGCTAAATTTAAATGCCGAATATGATTATTCCAAGCCAAGTAAGAATATTGGCTTAACAGCAGATACCGATTATTTTCAAACCGGATTTGATGCCTCATGGGAAATTGATATATGGGGAAAAGGCAGACGTATAAACGAACAAAATATTGCACAATATGAGCAGGCTTTATATAGTCTTCGCAATGTAAAGTCTGTTATCACGGCCGAAGTGGCCACAACTTTTTTTGAGCTGAAAAATGTGCATGAAAATTTACGTATTGCACATGAAAATATCAAATTACAGCAAGATATTTTTAACAGCGTATCAGAAAAATATAAAGTCGGTCTTGCCGATAAAAGCAACTACAATCAGGCAAAATATATTTTATCAAATACAAAAGCGCTAATTCCGTCACTTGAAACCGCTGAAAAATCTTATATAAGTGCATTGGCTGTTTTATGTGGCACGCTTGCTGACAGACTTCCGGTTATACTATCCGAAAAAGATAAAAATCCTCTCAACAGAGTGTATAAATACGACCTAAAAACTCTTTATAATTTACCGGCTTCTATCATAAGAACACGTCCTGATGTAAAAGTGGCTGAAAGAGCCTTAGCCGCACAAAACGCAGCCATAGGGCAAGCCATTGCCGAACTTTATCCTAATGTTAGTATAGGAGCAATGTTTGGGGTACAATCTAAAAATATTTCGAGTTTATTTAATTCAAACAGCAATGCTTATAGCTATAATCCGACACTTAATCTACCATTGTTTAATTGGGGTAAAATTTCTAACAATGTAAATTTGCAAAAACAAATTAAAGAAGAAAAATATCAAAACTTACGAAAGACACTTCTTCAAGCCGTAAAAGATTTGAACGATGCTACAATAGCCATCCAAAAAGAACTGGAAACAAATAAGGCTTATCGGAATGCCGTTTACAATATGCAACAAGTTTTAATATCCATGCGTGATAAGTATGATAACGGTTTGATAGAATTTTCCGATTTATTGCAAACTCAACAAGATTTGCTTAAAGCCCAATCAGATTTGGCTAACTCCAGTGCTAATATATTCAAAAGCATCATTGCTTTTTACAAAGCAACCGGCGGAGGATATTAACTACCCACAAATATACAACATATTGAATTAAAAACTTTCTTTTTCACCTTTTTTATTTTATATTATTTACAATTTAATAATCTTCAGTTACTCGAACATAAATTGTGTAATAAATAAAGGATAAAGATGAAAATAAGTATAGACAAACAAACTAAATTTGCAATTTTAAGTTTTTTAGGCTTCTTTTTTGCAACAATTTTTTTAAGAATGTTTACTACATCTGAAAGTATGGACTTGTCTATGCAACAAGGATATGTAGCATTAATGTGTTTAATATTTTCGCTTGTCAGTTATCTATGGAATTTTAGCATAAAAAATTTGTTGCTCGGGAGTGTTGTATATATTCTTTATGCATTATCATCTTTTGTAAAGATTAAAACAGGAATGGTGCTATTAGAAAGAGAAATAGTCCATACGCTTTGCGTTGGCGTAATCTTTTACAGTTTAGTTTCTTTATTATATTATTTTTCATTTAATATAAAAAATATTTTTTTACAAAAATGTACTAAAATTCTGGCATTTATTTTGCTTTCTTTAATTTTATTACCTCCTTTTTTTGTTTTAGGTTATTATATTGTAAGCAACGGACATCTTCTTTCATCTGATATTATATTAACGTTGTTTCAAACAAATCTTCCTGAAATCAAATCATATTTAATAGAACAAAATTTGGTTTATTGGATTATAACTCTTGTAGGCATCATTGTTTTACTTTCCACATTTACATATATTTTAACGACATTTAAAAAACCCGACAATCATAGAAAAGTTTTAATTTTTACTTCATTGTTTATGTTATATTTGGTTTTTTCTACCTTTCCAAAATTAACGGCAAGTTTTTTACTTAATATGACCAATACGGTTTCAGAAACGCTTAGCAGTTTTAAAAACTACAATGCTAACAAAGAAGTAAGAGAACAAAGGTTGAATGAATTAAAAAATCTTTTAACCTCTGACACTGACGGTATTTATGTTTTAATAGTCGGTGAATCTACAGCCAGACACCATATGTCAGCCTTTGGTTACGAAAAAGATACAACTCCTTGGCTTAAAGAAATGGCAAAAAACAATAAAATAATTTTATTTCCAAATGCTTACTCAAATCATGTTCATACGGTTCCTTGTGTTCAATTTGCTCTGACCGAACAAAATCAATATACAAAAAAATCTCTTGAAGATGCTTATTCTATCACAGAAATTGCGAGAGCAGCAGGTTTTAAAACATATTGGATATCAAATCAAAAAAGATTTAATGTTTCAGACACTCCTATTAATACTATTGCCGAAGCAACCGATGAACAAATATGGATAAATTCATACATAGGAACAAAGACTATGACAACCTATTATGATGAGCAATTAGCTGAGGTTATACCTGATTTATCTGATGTTAAAAAAGCTTTTATAGTTATTCATCTGATGGGAACTCATGCTGTTTATACAGATCGGTATCCTGCTAAATATGATATATTTGAGGGAAATACAACCAGAGTAAACAGTTATGATAACGCCATTTTATATAATGATTTTGTTTTAAGTAGAATTTATGATAAAGTCAGCGCATATCCGCATTTTATGTCTTATGTATATGTTTCCGACCATGGTGAAGATCCGGATAACGGATTGACTCATGAAAGTTCTAAATTTACCTATTCCATGAGTTATATTCCCTTTATTGCAGGATTTTCAGATAAATATGTGCATAAAAACCAACATTTTGTAAATACAATTAAAAACAATGCAAATAAACCTTGGACCAGCGACTTGTTATATAATTTTATGGTAAGCGTGTTAAACATAAAAGGTGCACCAAATATAAACGTAAGATTAGATATATCTTCAACTGAATATAATATTCCGGCACTAGAATTAAAAACTGTGCACGGTCAAAAAAATATTGCTGATGATAAGGAGTTAAGGATATGAAAAAAGTAAGATTTTATGAAAGGATTATCAAAGCTGCTATCAAAAGAATACATAAAGCGCTGAAGTACTCTTATGAAGGGGTAAAAGCAATGTATAAATCCGAGCCATCATTTCAGCAGGATCTTGTATTGTTCTTTGTAGGTATGTTAGTTTTATGTTTCTTGGATATAACTACAACTCAAAAATGTATTTTAATTATATCATTATTTTTAATAATTATGGCAGAAATAGTAAATACTGCTATAGAAACGATAGTTGATCGCATTTCAAAAGAAATAAACCCTTTATCAAAAAAAGCTAAAGACATCGGCTCTTTTCTGGTCATGATGTCTTTTATCCTAGCCTTTATTCTTTGGATAATGATTTTATTTTAATTTAAATTCCAATAAGATTATTTATCATTAAGTAACTTCGGTAATTGCACGCAAGTTACCATCTCTGTTAATTTGAACTACGCGCAATTTATGACGCATTTCTTCAATAGTCTTAACCCTATCAATTGTGGGATAAGTATGTAATATACGATCTGTAAAAGCCTGATATGCTGCTTCAGAACTTTCAGCGTGAATTGTAGCCAAACAGTTATCGTGACCTGATCCCATTAGCTCCCATAATGCGCCGGCATTAGATGTTGAAATCTCACCTCCGATAATGGCATCAGGAGTAAAACGTACAACCAAGTCAATGATTTTTGCATAGTCCATATTGTTAGTTTGCTCAGTACGTGATAACACCAAATGAACTCTATTTGGATGAGGAACTAAAAGTTCACGCGTATCCTCAATAGTTAAAACTCTTTTATTAATATCTAATATTTTTAATAAGTTATTCAAAAACGTTGTTTTACCTGTT
The DNA here is from genome assembly GCA_045644765.1 of Alphaproteobacteria bacterium. GTDB lineage: Bacteria > Pseudomonadota > Alphaproteobacteria > RF32 > CAG-239 > JAFTYO01. The sequence continues at coordinate 41,487 of JAZRHM010000009.1, forward strand.
GAGGTTGCACCACTGACTAATATATGATCGCCACGCTTAATACTTAATAAAAGCCTCTCATACGGATCTTCAGGATCTTTAATATCCTTTAACGGATTTATTTTATGAAGAGCTTTACCTTGCGCCAACCCATAATCAGATAATCCAAACGCCACTTCATCACTATGGATACGAATCGTTAACGCGACACCACCTGTTAAGTCGTCATTATCATACATAACATTTCTGCCGGCAATAGCTGAAAAACGATGATCCCCCGGAATTGTAGCATATACAACCGGAGAACCTTGTATAGGATCAAATGGCAATTCGTAGGTGTTGGCTATAATATATAATAAATCTGTCAAATATTCTTTTGAAAGTTTTTCATCTTTATACATAACCCATGGAAAAGCTCGTTTACCACGCAACCTTAACCAAATCTGCCCTGCCTTATTTATAGCAACTTCCTCTATATTATCCTGATTATACCAATAAGATAGCGGACGTAAAACTGATTCTAATACCGTAAAACTCATACTCTATCCTCCTTACTAATATAACACCGCTGCAGATCCTGCCGAATTACCGGAAGGTGGTGGACTTGTTGGGGACATCATCCCTCCTGTATTCTGAGGTACAGCGGCATAGGATGGCATAGGTTTTTGCTGATTTTTCTTAGAAGGAGGTTCATCTTCAACAAGCTTTATACCGGATGGTTGCGCATCAGATTCCGTTCCCCCATATACTTCCACCGTACTTCCACCTGAACTATTTGGAGTACTATTTTTTTTATTTTTACCCATATGCTCCGGACTATCTTGATCATTGGTAAACGTAGTAGGTGCTACTGATTCATCTTTAGCCTCCTCCAGTTCTCGTTCGGCTGTTCTTAACCATAAGTCAACTTTCGGATATATAATCACTCTAGTTCCGGCTGGAACATAGGCAACAGATTTTATATTTGTCTTGTTATTTAATATCTGTTCAAATATTTGTTTCATACCTGAAAGAAAATTCTGTCTTGCATCAGTTGCTGCTTCTGACTTGGTATCTTGTGTACTACCTCCATCTCCATCAGATGAATTTTCTCCTGCCGCCATCATGAAAGCCGTAGCATCCGTAAGGAGTTCTGTAAAAATCGGCAAAGTATATTTCTTAAGTAACTGTTCATCTAAATATCCTAAAGCTCCTGCTTTACCCTGAGCATCGCCAGTTTGTGCATCAGCAAACTCAAATGCTGATCCGTCAGGACGTATCAAACGTGTCCACAATATATTAACTCTAACGGCACCTCCACCGCTACCATCGTCACCGGATCCAAAGCTATTCATTTCACCCATCACACGGCTTCCTGCAGGAATTATAATATTGCGTCCGACTTCAGCATAAACATTTCTTTCTACAATTGCAGTTACAGGAACATTTTCGGCACCTGACATCAATGTTCTGGAGAGCACGGCCGGAATAGGTTTATCAGCCAAAATCATCTCACTCATATCTACGCGCCATGATGCAATTTTTCTAGGAACTTTATCCCAACTAGGTTGCGTCCCATCAAATGCTTTCTTACTGAATCCTGTAGAAACTTTAGCCATGGATAATTCACTTCTTCTTACATTTTGTGTTTCATTCAAGATTTGAGCACGAACAGGATCATATCTTTCTCCTGCTCCATAACCACCACCTGGTCCTAAATTGTTAGGTTGATTACCTACTCCATATGCTGCTCCATCACCAAAACTTCCGCTCGGAACAAACATTTTATCTGCTGATGTTTTGTTAACTTCTTCAACACCAATTAAACCACCTTGATCATCGATAATCAATCCATCAGGCATTTTCTTTCCTATTAAGTTTCCAAGCTTGTCAATGACATCATTGTTTTGCAATATATCACCCAAATAATTTCCATCAGGAGTTAAAGCAATACCGATAGCTTTAAGACCATACTTACCTATTTTTGCCTCAGTTCTATCACCTGATGAATCTGTGCCATCTTCTTCAAAAATAAAATCTGAGTCCTGATCAATATCTGAAGTATGGGTAGGGGCAACGATTTCTCCTATCTTAATGTTAGAGTCTTTGTTTTCTGAAGGTTTAACCGATGCAACTTTTTGAACATTATAATATTGCAAATATTGTGCTTTAGCTATTAATTTACCTTCATCATTTCTAATTTCACCATTACCTAAAAGGTTGCCTATAACAGATTGCGTATTATCAACCATCTCTCCGTTAATCAACAGTTCACCTACTATTTCATTGGTGCTGTTACGAAGGAAATAATCTCTGCTACCTCGTCCTACAATATTATAATTTTTATCAACTAAAAAACCTCTATCAGATTGTCCTAACTTATTACCGGAAAAACCATTTACCGTACCACCTTTGGTAATATAGCCAATTGCTTTACCATTTTCATCATAAATATAAACATCATATAGAGCGTAACCTATTTCATTTCTGCCGGAAAAGACTGAACCATCGTGTCTTACTTTTGCTAAAACCTTATTATCATTGCTGACCACTTCGGCATTATCATTAACCCTGCCTAAGAAATTATTATCTTTGTCAAATGCAAATTTATACTTAAACGCCATACCTACAACTTTATTTCCATCAGTAGACATAACATTACCATTAGGAAGAACATAACCTATCATTTTATTGTTGATATCAACCACTTTTCCTGAAGATAAAATGCGTCCGACAATAGCGTTTTCATAGCTTATCACCGGAGACGGTTGAACGACAGCTCCCTTAAAAACATTTTCACTGTTATATAAACGCCCATCACTTCTTATGCATCCCATGTCAGCATTTGCATAATTTAATACACGTCCTAATATATTAACTGTGCCAATATTTTTTCCTTTAAAATCAAGGACGACCCCTTTTAAGGGTGTAAACCCATGAACAATAGATGTTTCAGAAACAACTTGTCCGTTAGATAATATTTTTCCGACAACCATATCTCTGGTATTACGGACATCACCCTTGGTACTAACAATTCCTAAGAAACTACAATCGTCACTTACAACATTACTAAAACCTACAAGTTTACCTAAAATAGATTTATCAACACCGAGAACCAAATCATTTTCAACAACTGTACCTATCATGTTTTTCTGAAAATCTAAAACTTGCCCATCATATTGTGCATACCCTAACATATTACCATTAAAGCCCACAGCAATATAATTTTTTCCTGTATATCCGATTACGGGCATTAATTTATCATCTATAACTGAAGTAGATACAACAGCTTTATTTTCAGGAACAATCTTAGCAATTACAGAAAATTTATCGTCAGTTATCATATTATTTTCTGCCAAATAACCTAACAACATACCATTTGCCTGTACAGCATAGTATGCATCTATCTTATATCCTAAAATCTCATCTGACGGATCAACAATCATACCAAATTGATTTATTTTTGCTTCTTTTTCAGTGGGAATTCCTTCTACTTGCCCATTAATACCCAAATATCCGCTGATTGTTCCATCCTCTTTATATAAAGCTGACAGATTTAATATATTTCCAACTACAGAATTATCAATTGAATATACATATCCATATGGAGATATACGATAAGGAACATTGGACGATTTAAATTCAGAACCTATTCCGCTTAAACCTAATATATTATTTGAAGAATTAACAACTTGAACATGCCCAATCTTTGAACCTAACATTCTTCCTATGTTATCATACGCATGATTACCTTGCACATATCCCAGTAAAGCACCGCTTGTAGAAACTACTGTTCCGTTACGCAGTGTTGAAGCAACAAAATTACCTAAATAATCAAAAACAGGGCCGGCATATGATACTTGTCCTATCACTTTACCATTATCATTGTATATAAAACCTTTAGCCCCGACACGACCTATAATATCACGAGCTCTAGCAACCTTACCTTCCGGCAATATGCGTCCTAAATATTTTCCTTTTAAATCAGTAGCTGTTGCCATAATCTCAACATTAAAGCCGATAACTTTACCTTCTTCATTGATAATTTTATCATCAGCTCTAAGTTTTCCTGTTATCTTACCACTTTTTATAACTTCGCCATTATATGATACTACACCTAAATAATTGCCGATATTATCAAACGCATATCCATTTGTAACGGTTTTACCTATAACTTGATAATTTTCATTATACACATATCCGTTTGCATGAACTGATCCGATAATCTTTGTATCAAAATCTGTAACTTTGCCACCGGGTGAAATACTACCTATAAACTTACCATCTGAAGACACAACCATTTTAGATGATATAAGACGTCCATCCAAAGTATATCCTGTGCCATTATTACGGTAAGCATACCCTAAAGGAGATACAAAACCAATATTTTGACCTTCCATGCTTATATACAAACCATCACCCGTTAAACGTCCTACTGTTTTTCCTTCGTCATCATAAATAAGCCCCGGATACAAAACAGAGCCTAAAACATTATAAGAATCATCAACAACTAAAGCATTTGGTAAAACTTTAGCTATTATTTTACCGGTCGGAAGTCTGACTGTACCATCATTATTTACCTTACCGAGCAATCTGTTATCATTACCGATTGCAACACCTTGAGGAACTATACCACCGATTATATCACCTTTATTATTGACTATAAAACTATCAGCTGTGATTTTACCGATAACATTATTCTGCATTCCTATAACTGAACCGTCAGGTATAACCTTTCCTATAACATCACCATTAAAATCTATTGCAGTAATTTCATTTGCATAAGCAGAGCTTGTAAGAGATATAGCTCCAATAACAAATACTTTTAAAACCGTTTTTATTTTATTTAATACACCGAACACTTTAGTTTCTCCGATTTTGTGCAACTTCTTGCAATGCATATCCTGCTACTTGCTTATCTAAATTGATAAACGAGCCATTGCTTTTCAAATATCCTATTTCTTTTCCATCAACACTTACAACTTTTGCTTTTGAATTTAAGTAGCCTAAGTATTGTCCGTCTCCAGAAAGAATTGCAGTTCCTATTTTATAGATTGTTCCAACAACATTATTTTGATTATCTACTGCTAAACCTGATGACAACGCTTTACCTACTAAACCACCATCAGAATTTTTTATTGTTCCATCAAAAGAAACAAAACCCATTATTTTATCTTGATTATTAATAGCAATATCTCCACTCACAATCTCTCCGATAATTCTACCTTCATCGTTGCTTACTTTTCCATCCGGATATGCGCTTCCGATTATAACATTCTTAGTATTAACTACCGTTCCATCAGGTAAAACTGATCCTATTATATTGCCGGCAAAATCAATTACTGTTCCTCTTTTCAACACGCTTAAATTTTTATCTGTTATGCCCCCTGGAAGAACAAAAGTTACAAAAGAACCGTTTAAATCCATAAGTTCTCCCAATGCGTTTATATATCCTCTGTATACACCAAATAAATCAACAACCGGAAGCTCTTCGATCCTTTCGCCTAAAACTTTATGATTACTATCAAATACTAAACCACTACCATTTTCATAAGCGACTGTTTGCCCCTGCTGATTTACAACAATTCCGTTCTTTAAAACATAACCGATATATGATCCGTCATAACCAATTGCAGCGCCTGTTTTAACTAAAGCACCAAGATATTCACCTTTATCACTAAACCATCTGCCTTCAGTATCTGCTTTACCTAAAACTTTTCCAAAACGATCAACAATAGTTCCATCATAATTAATAAACCCTGCCTTATCTCCTGCATCTGTCGATACATTGCCTAAAGGCAAAATTTTCCCTACAACAGAATTATAAAAACTATACCCATCTCCATATATCTTATCTACGGCAACGCCTTTATTATCATAGACATTACCATCAGCAAAAACTCTTCCTATTTCTTCAGATGAAGAATTAATGACCCTGTTATATTCTGGTAGCGCAATACCTATAATCTTATTTTTTTCATTAACAACATATTTGTGTAGGAAAAGTTTTGCTCCCGGATAATCTTTTAGAGTAAATGTCCCATCATTTTTAAATACGGTCAGGAGCTTTCCTTTCATATCAAAAACATAAAATTTATCCACCATTTTTCCCAAATAAGCACCATCAAAGCTAAAAGCTTCACCACTGGGAGCAACACAGCCTATAGGTTTAGACAATGATGAAATAATCTGCCCATTCGGATCAAGTCTGCCAACAATATTTCCATTAGCGGAAACAATTGCCTTATATTCTGCGACCCTGCCGATAACTTCACCTTGTTCGTTTAACACTGTTCCGTCAGGATTTGTACAACCTACATAATTTTCATTATTTTTCACAATGCCTTGTTCATTAGCATGGCCCAAATAATTACACTCAGAATCAAAGACTTTACCGGTTTTCACTGGATGACCTAAATATACACCTGTTTCACTGAAAACACTTCCGTCCATATGCACTCTGTATGGCTTTTCTTCACTATTTTTAATAATTTTACCATTTTTTCCGAGTGTGCCGACATCATGACAACCCCAACCTACAATCATACCGCCTTTAACGCCTTTACCAATATACTTGGCACCGGTATTGTCTTTTATTAATCCATTTGGCAGAATACGTCCTACAACTACGCCTCTATCATCTTTTATTTCACCATTATCAGAAACTAAACCCAAAAGATCTCCTGTCGGCCCAATAGGAATTAAGTCAGCTTTAACTACAGAACCAATACCAACTCTGCTATAAGAAACAACATTACCATTTTTATCAACAGCACCTATAACATTTCCGTTTTTATCAACTGCATTGCCATTTGCATCAATATATCCGATAACATTACCTTTTTCGTCAACAACTAAATTAGCGTGATCTCCGGCTTTTCCTATGATATTACCCTCATCATCTACTATAGTTCCATCATCTTGCATTTTGCCGATAATATTGCCATTAAAATCAACAACATTACCATTTTCATCAATATATCCTATAACATTTCCATCTTTATCATAAGCCAGTCTTCTTGATGCTCCCATTTTGCCGGCAGATGCATACACATCTCCTTTTTCATCAACAAAGCCTACTCTTTTACCATCTTTACCGATTACTTCTTTTTCTTTATTTATATATCCGACAACATTACCGGATTCATCAACAGCAACATCTGCACTTCCACCAAGTTTAGCATAAACAACACCATCGGCTCCGATGAACGTTCCGTCATCTTGCATTTTTCCTAAAACAGAACCGTCAGAATTTAAGATGGTGCCATCTTCCAAAATTTTACCCAACAACGTTCCATCTGCATTCAAAAATGCCTTTTCATCACTTACAGAACCGATAACATTACCATTAGCATCAACAACTGTGCCATCGGGAAGAACCTTACCTATAACGTTACCATTCATATCAACAACTGTTCCATCTGGCAGTGTCATACCAATAAGGTTGCCTTCTTTATCGTAAACTAAATTATTATCACTTAACGTGCCTACGAGTTTTCCGTCTGCGCCGACTAAATCTTTTTCTCCATATACTTTACCTATGATTTCACCATTATTACCGATTACACTTCCTTTATCAATTTTCTGACCTAAAACATTTCCTTCATTATCTGTTAAGGAACCATCAGAATTTACTGTGTATAGGTGATTTCCATCTTTATCCAATACTTGACCATCAGCTTTCTTAACACCTATAATATTCCCGTTTTCATCATATACTGCTTTATCTGTACTTGCAGTTCCAATATTTTTCCCATCTTTATCTACAACTTTACCATCAGCTTTTTTTGCACCGATCAATTTACCGTTTTCATCATATACTGCTTTATCTGTACTTGCTTTTCCGACTTTTTTACCTTCTTTATTTATTATACTTCCATCAGCTTTTTTTGCACCGATAATATTACCTTTTTCATCATAAACAACTTTATCATTGCTGACTTCCCCGACAACCTTGCCACTTTTATCAACTACCGTACCATCTGCTTGTGATTTTCCGACAACATTGCCTTTTTCATCCACAACTGTGCCATCTGATAAAACTTTTCCTACTATATTACCTTTGTCATCGTAGACAATTTTTTCATCTCCGACAACACCCATAATATTGCCTTTATCATCGTAAGCCACACTCTTATCACTGGCTAAACCGACTATATTACCATTATCGTCATAAACCACTGTCTCATCACTTGCAGAACCTAAGATGTTTCCATCTTTATCAACAAAAGTTTCTTTATCAATCTGAGTACCTATTTTATTACCTTCAAAATCTACTACTTTACCGCTTTCATCAACATAGCCTATCACTTTACCATCGTCATCATAAGCCATTGTCTTTTTCTGTCCGACTCTACCGATTTTTTGTTGATCAATTGTATAGACTTCACCATTTTCATCAACATAACCAACAACATTACCTTCGGTATCCACAATAGAATTATCAGGCATAATAACACCCAATACATTACCATTTTCATCAACAGCAGTTTTTCCCGATTGACTTACATGGCCTATTACATTTCCATTTATATCTACAACTTCACCTGTTTCTGTCAGTCGGCCAATAACATTACCCTGACTATCGACGACAGTTCCATCATCCAAAACTCTTCCTATGATGTTACCGTTATCATCATAAACATATCCGGCATCAACACTTTTACCAAGCACATTACCTTCCGAATCAACGACGGTTCCATCGGCTAACAATTTTCCTATTGCATTACCTTTAAAATCGACAGCCACTTCATCAGGCGTTACATACCCGATAATATTACCATTTTCATCATAAATTAGCTTTTTATTGCCAGCAACACCAATAATATTACCTTCATCATCTACAACTAAACCATCTGAATTAACTCTTCCGACTATATTACCGTTTTCGTCTCTAACATACCCATCATCATCTATGTAGCCGATTACATTTCCGTCAGGGTCATAAGCAACTCTCATTTTTGATGTATCTACACCTACGGTACCTATAACATTGCCATTCTCATCGACAACTGTTCCATCTTCTTGTACTCGGCCTATTATATTACCTTTTTCATCTACTACTGTTCCATCAGGTAAAACCCTACCAATAATATTCCCATTAGCATCCCTTACTACTTTTGCTCCAATATCCCCACCAAAACCTTTTGGAGCAGTGTCGCAATAATTACAATCTTCTTTAACGATAGCTTTTCCTTCTACCGGAATTTTTTGAGCTTTAGCATTTGACGCGCTTACATTTGTTTCATGCCATGATACAATAAAATTATTCTGCACATTTCCAGATACAACCGGTGCCCATTTCATAGTAACGTTACAAGTCTGATTACCTCTAAGCTCAGCACTGGTACAACCATCTTGATAACTAAAACCATCAAACGGTGGCTCAGCCAATTTAACCGAAACCACACGTATTGATTTTTTACCATTTGTACCAATTGTTAATACATTTTTTGCTTCCGTACCTAAAACAACTTGCCCCATATTAATCGGATCTGGTGTTGTTGTTATAGGTATCTCAACATCTTCAACATCATCGAATTCTATAACGTCAGACATCAACGCATTATTATCTTCCACACCTAACGCATCTTCATCCTCAGTGAAAACAAACTCTTGTTGTTCTTGGACTTCAGACCCACTGGAAAACAACAATAGCAAACCAAATAGAAAGACAACAAAAGATGTTATACCAACTATTAATATAATTCGATTAGTTTTACGAACATAACGTTCTGACGATGTTAAGACTTCTTTACTCATTGTATCCTTACCACACTACAGAATACTCCATTACGGCCAAGTTGACTACATATTTCATCACCCACATCTATAGACTCCACAGGGCCTATTCTTAGATGGAACAGCTCTTTACCTTGTCCGTCTGCAGGAGCATCAACAGAATAAAACGGCTGATAACCTCCCAATACAGAGTTATACTTCTTTGATAGTTCATGCCATAAATCTTCTAAATTATCTACATCAGCATCAGTTCCTAATTCAACCGAAATACTGACAGCGCTCTCATCTTCAAAACCTCTATTTAAACGATAACCATGCATTGCGCCTTGATTCATTGTTGCGCCACCATTTAAACCAACATTCTGAGCATTTCCTCTTTTCATTAACGATTGTTTAGCATATTCAGGAATTAATAATTCTCCGTTTGGTCCCATTTTAACAACAATTTCTCCGTTTAATTTCTCCGATGAAGAGCTTTTTGCAGAAGCACCATCTGACTTATTATTGTGGTCCATTGTAATTGATGATGAAATAGGTGCCACGTTAACTTCCGGTTCGGGAACCTTTCGGTTAACATCAATCAAATCAAAACCTTGAACAACCCCTTCTGCCTTTGTTTTAATTCCTCCTGAACCGGGCATAGCTGCAGGAACATTCCACTCATTACTTTCAGCAACTTGAGCATATTCAAGCCCATAATCATCTGAACGGCGTTGTTTTATACAAACCAGACGTTTTCCGTTTCTTAAAACCAAATCGCCTATACCTTCAACAATAATCAACCTATTATCCGGACCTGCCGTTCTAAATCCGACCGGAGTTTCAACTCTTTCAACAATCAAGGTAACAATCGGGCGTTGCATCATTGTTAATGCTCTTTCTCCAAAATCAATGTATGTGAAAATATCATCACGCCATACTCGCTCAGGAGCAATTACAACATCATCCGGATTAGGGACATAAACTTCCAAATCGAAACGGAACTTTGTCGGATCTAGCGGAAGATTTTTAATCCAATCGTCTTTTTGATTTCTTTTTGTAAAAGTAGAAGCTACAGATTTACCGGAAGTTCTATCACTAGCATTAACACGTCCGCCGAAACCACCGGCTGCACCTAAAGAACCAGATTCATTTGAGCCGTCTACCACTTCAATATCTATGAGAGAATTGGTTAACCTTTCCGTATTAAAACCTTCACTTTTTGCATAAAACACATATTTATTACCTGAACGGCCAAATACGATAATGTTTGTATCCACACCAAAACCATTCTGCGGATATAGTAAAAGAGTGTTAGGACCAGAAATTTCTGCTCTAAATTTATTACTATCACCAATATAGACATCTTCTAACATTTCCCACTCAGGAAAATTAAGTAAGGTCATCATTCCTTCTCTCAAGCGCAAAGGCAAAACCAAATCAGGCGCCCAATAATATTTCGAATAAGCTGGTTTTGTTTGCCCTTCTCCTAAATTTTGTAGAGGATCCAACCACGCACTTTGTGTCATACCCATAGACCCCATAGCATAACTCATATTCATAGGCTGATACTGGCCTTGAGCATTATTTGCTGTTTGATCGAGACTATTAGTAGTAACTTGAGCCCTAGCATAACCGGACACAAAAACCAACATCAAAACAGGAACTATATTAGTCAATATTTTTTTCATTTTCCATCACACCTTTTAATCTGTCTTATTTCGACGACTTGAATATCTTACAACTGTAAAACCTATAGGATTATTAAGTCTTTCACCATATTTAACATTCTTCTTACGATATCCAATCCTCAACGAAGCCACCCAATATTCAATCTGGGGAGCCGAAGAGGATGGATACATATCTCTGGTTTCGTATTCAACTTGCCACAAACCACGGCCTAACTCATTTACAGTCATAATTCTGACAGATCTGGTTAAACCTTTATTCTTAATAGTTTCTAAAACCTTATTTGCCGTTTTTTCAACAAAAGCCTGATATACCGCTGAAGAAGACATTTCCTCAACAGGGCCTCCAGGCATCCAACGAGATTCCATTTCACGAACATTATTCGAAAAAGCACTGCGCATAAGCACATATTCTCGAACAAAAACCTCTGTAATTTCTTGCTTATCCTCCATATTTGCAACCGGCTGAATATCATAAACTTGCTCTTGTTTATTCTCGAAAGTTAAAATAAACGGCTCTAGCCTATACAGAGGTAGTATTTGCGTAATAGCCAATAAAAGAATCAAGTTACAGCATAAACTTATAGCAACTATTACAGCAAAAGCTCTTGCTGTCCATAAATATCTGCGTTCTGACGCATTAACAATAACATCATCATTATACCGATGATTATTTTGAGGAGGAGTTCTTCGTGTAGTTTGCACAGAATTTCCTCTATTAGATATCAGACGCTGTTGCGTATTATTTATACCTAAATGTTCAGCCATGTTACATACCTTATATAGTTGCTACAAACCAATCAGGAAGTGTATGCGGAAGTTCAACTTCTATACACGCACATGGTGATAATTTAAGCTCATTAACATCTTTTCCGACGCCAACCGGTTCTGGCTCATAATATGAACCACAAGCGGATATAAACATCAACATCAGAAATAAAACTAAATTTTTACTCATTGCAATGTTCCTTATAATTATAATGTCTAGACATTACCATGTTAAACTCTTTATTTTTAAAAGTCTAACATGAAGCTAAGCAATCCCCAACTTATCAACAAGTTCGGAATCGTTTTATGGTATCATAAAACAAAAAGATTAAAATAAATTAAAGAATTTCAACTTTTACTTGATTATATCGAATAACAGTAAATCCCAACGGATTCATTAAACGCTTTGACATAAACATGCGTTCAGGAACAAACACTGCTTGAAGAGATGCTGTCCAATATGTAGTTCTCAGTATCATTTCACCGGTAGTTTCGTTTCGAACAGTTGGAGACAACTCATAAGTTTTAAAATCAATTTTCCATACCGGACTTCTTTCTCCACCAGTTTTACCAACAGAAATAATCTCCACATCCCTTGATATTCTTTCTTTCATAATTTCTAGGAGTTCTTTATCAATTTTTTTAGAAAAATCATCAAAAACATCATTTGATGACAGATAATTTACCATTCCGCCACCAAACCATCTACTTTGCATTTCCCTTTCATCTTCCACAATAGTGTTACGGAGTATAACATATTGGCGAATAAACAATTCCATCATCTGTCTGGACGATGGCATATTCGGCGATATAGCTTCATACCTTACCATTTCATCTGAATTAGACTGTCTTATAATCAAAAAAGGTTCTATTTGAACTTCCGGTGCTAACTTAAACAGCACCAAAGAAGCGCTTGCAAAAAATGTCAAAGAAAGAATAGCTAATAATATTACGAACCTTGATAACCAGCAATAATACTGTTCTCTAACAGAATTCACAGGTGCGCCCACATCCGTAACATAGTTCATTTGTGGCGGCACGCTCTGTCCTGATGTTATAGCTAACCTTTCATTTGTAGAACCTAATTGATTAGTCATTTCTTCCCCGTTTACTAGTAAACTGCACAATACGGTGCCATAAATCCATCAGATTTTTCGTTATAAGATTTTTCAACTTCTTTATCATAACCTTTCATTGCATCTTTATCAGTCTGAGCTCTTACCAACTCTTTCATAAGAGAATCAACACTGACAGACTCTGATAAACTAATCTGCTCTTGACTATCAAGCTTAAGCAACAATAAAGTATTATTCAGTTGTTCTATTTTTTCTTGTAAAAGTTCGTTTTTACCTTTTATTCCTTTTAATTTTTTATCAGCCTCTTTAACTCTGTTATCTTTTTCTACGTTCATTACTTTAACAATTTCCGCATAAGTAACTATATCTGATAAATCAAAATCAGGCTTTGGTGTATAGTTAAATTTAGCAAATTCTTCTTTAAGAGAGCTTCTGGCTTTTTCAACTTTTACACTCAGTTGTTCTAAACCTTTTTGGTACTCCAACTCTTGTTCAACAAATTTTAAATAATCTCCGAATTGGTTTCTATCCAGCATAACTTTATCGCTTTTATCTTTAGCTTCTTTATCATACTTATCATCTAGATTATCAAGATATTCCATAATTTCTTTAATATCTTTATTAAAAGTAAAACCTAAAGGCGACATCTGACCAAATAATGATAATTCGCTCATGTTTACATTACGTAAAGAAGACTTTTCCCTAATACGTATTTCAACGCCATCTAAAGTTGTAAATGTTTTCTTGACACCTTTATCATCAAGAGATTTAATATGTCTACACTTAGGATAATTATAATCATATACCAGAGCATAATTTCCCTTATAAACATCTATCCCTCTTCCATCAAAAGAACAAGGATACATACCACCCTTCATGAGTTCATCTATTTTACTGATTTGACCAACTTTTATACCCAAATCATTTAACATCTTTCCTGTTTCTTCCGCTTTAGCTATTGTATCACCATCTTTATCAATTAAAACTGCAGATGACATATCTTGTTCAAAAAGAGGAATAAGCGGAACATCTTTTTCAACAAAACCTTTTTCGCCTAGCAAAACATACCATATCGGCGGAACCAAATCCAACGTTACCTGTACACCTTCGGCATCCGTAACACTGCCGATTTTTCTATCAACAAATGAGGATTTTGACATAATCAAATCTTCATTTATATTCATATTATCAAAATCAACACCATCAAGATGTACAATTTCTCTTAACGGAGGAGTATATGACGGCGAAATTTTCTTTGGAATTGTCGTATCTTTCTCATTCGGAGTAATAGCAACATAATATTCAGTGTCTTTTTTGTAACATATATTGTTATTACAGAATACATCAAATAACGCTTCTGATAACATATTAGCGACAACTTTTTCCATTGCTGAAACATTTATATATCCTTTAAGTAAAGATACAAAATCGGATAAATCAACCGAAAAATTCTCAACTTCACTCATTGCTCGTTTATGTATATTGACAATCTTAAAATACTTTTCGGTGTCGAAACGCTCATCATTCATGTCCAAGATATCATTATACGCGCCTTTAACAGCTTTGAGAGCTCTTTCTTTAACAAGTTGTTCTACAGTGCTTACGATGTTAATAATCTCAGAAAATATAGCAGCTTTAGTACCTGGAACATTATCTGATACAAGCGAACTTAATTTAGGAGCCTTAACCGTTTTTAGTTCCTCATACGCTTCTGTTAATTTTTTCTCCTTTTGATACTGAAATTCAGCCACTTTTTTAGTATATGCCGCTTTTAATGCTGCTGATGTTGTATCACATAATTTAAGCTTTGATTTCAATTCATCAATTTCACTTCTCAAACCATCAACTTTTGCTAAGGCTACTTTAAGATTGCTATTTGCAATTGCAATAGCTTTTATAGAATCTGCTATAGATTTTTCAGAAGATTGTTCCATTCCTTGCGAATTTACGTGTTGTGATTTTGCTGATCTAGTAGCAGAAGTTTCCAACAACAACTTATCGGCTTTTACGTTGTTTTCTAAATTTGATTTTTCTTCTTTTACTTCATTATATTTTTTCTTTGCTTCATTAAGCTCTTTGCTCTTAGCATCTAACTCTTTATACAGCTCTTCCTTTAGCTTATTTTGTTTTTCTAATGCTTTATCCAAATTTGCACTTGTTACAGAAAATATAGCATCCCAAGATTGCTGAATTTTTTCTAAGCTATTTATACTGGGCGAAGAAGAAGATCCAAGTTTTTTCCTAAGAGCATCAAAACCTATTTTGTTATATTCCAAAACTTTTTCAAACAAAACGCCTCGCATCTTAGGGCCTTCATAATCCTCCGCTTCTTTTTCTTCTTCGGTTTCTTCGACATAAAGCATATCGCTTATTTTTGCAGCCGCAGCTATTGCCACATCACGTAAATCTATACTTTTAATAAATATTTCCATATTATCATACTTGCCTTCCAAATATTTTGCATAGAAATATTTTTCATCATTCCATAACGGATACTTATTTTTTAAAGGACCATATACAGAACCTTTATCTTCAGCCATTTCAGCTCCAAGTTTTTTTGCAGTCAACGCCCCAAGCTGCCACGCTAAAATATCTCTTTCGCGAGTAGTTTCCTGCATTTTTTCTTCCTCACTAGGAGATAAAACAGAATCATTTAACCCTTGCTCATCAGCAGCAATTCCTTGAGCCTCAACCTCTTCCATATCCTCTAATTTTGATATTTCAGGAACACCTGAGATTTCATTATCATTTACCTGAGGAGATAATTCATCAGTTGAAGCCTCTAGTGTTTTTTCAACTTTTGCAACTTGATAAGCAGACAATAGCCAACCTGATAATCCTCCTCGACGCTCATATCTGTTAATACCAAATACGCTACAAATTTTAGATTTATCATTCGAGCACAAATGGTCTCCCTCAGTAACATTTCGTAGATTTTCTTTAGTTACCTCTATACCTTCATCACAGAATATTTCTAAACCGGTCGTATAATTACAACCCTTACCTAGCCAAGCGCTATAAGGATCTTTATAATAGCGCCCAAGGTGAGCTACAACGCAATCCTCTGAAACTTTTAATCTTTTTATAACTTCTTTATGGAGGGCTTTCATACGATTATATTCTACAAACGACTCTCTAAAATTATCTAGTTGTTGTAGCAAATTATGAATTTCCATTGCTTCATTAAGAGTAAATGAAATAGGATTTAAGGCTTGTAAATCTTCAAATTTATCAGCAGAACCCTTAAAAGCAGATTGTGCCGTTCTTGATTTAACAGATACTATATTTCCTGCTGCTTCTTTAATTTTGCTTAAATCCACTTTCTTAAGCAAAGAAGATAATCCTCCTTGTTGTGCATAAGCAGACGATAATGTCATATCAAAATTTAACGAAGCTTCTTGTTCTTCAACATTTGCTTCCTTCGGTTTTATACCTTTTCTTAATGCTTGCGCCGCCTCATATTGAGCATCAAGAGCACTTAATTCATCAGTTATTCTTAAGATAGAATCGTAAATTTTCACTACCTTATAATAATTCACCCATGATCCTAATTCATCATTTGCATCACCTGTTTCCCCACTTATTTCCGGTTTAGCTTCAACTGTTGTACCCATGACATACTTATCACTCATACCATCAATTTCTTTTTGTAAAACATCCATACGATCATCCATCTCTCGAGCAGTGATATACAGCTCAATCATAGCATCATTGCTAAATTCAACCGCTTTGTTTGCATATGCATTTTTTACACCTTCCTGATCTTCCGGATATTTTTTCAATATTTCTTCAGGATATTGACCAAATAAAACTTCAAAAGCTTCAACTATAGAATCTTCACTACTTATATCAGCAACTTCACATTCTTGAATTTCTCTTGTTGTTGCAATAGTTGAATCTCCTTTTTTCTTACCATGCAACATGCCTGTAACATTATTAACCTTGTCTCCGACAAAATTACCAACTTTATCTTTGAATCCAGCTATTTTTTCTTCAAAATTTCCCTTAACATCATCTATTTTACTTTCAATATCGGCTTTGGTCTTTTTTATCTTATCTAATACATCTGTTACTTTTTGTTGTGCTTTTTCCATACCGCTGACAGCGACATTGCCTCCACCTTCAACTCCACCAGAGACATCTGCCACACCATCAAAAGATATACTCCAAGGCATCGGAGGTAACAAAAAAGCATTTGCACCGTTAATCATTGCAAACGTACACGCTATTACAGCTAAACATTTTTTTATATATAAACGCTTTTCCATAATTTCCTCCTTTATTTTACTTTACGCCATCCAAGAAACTTTTTTCGTTTGCATCAGAGGCAACATCATCTTCTGTAAACACATAATTATCCAAATTTAACACAGCCGGATTTTTATCATAATTCTTAAGCTTATATCCCTGATTATTCATATTCAAAGCTGTTTTTAATTTCATATTCGCTAAAATCAATTTATTATAATCGTGCAAGAGTTTTGTTTCTTGAATTTTTTGTTCTATAGCCATACCTATGGTAGAAACTTGTTGATCTGCCCCCATTATATTATCTTGAATTTTATATGTGTTATCTTCACTTGAATCTGCAGCATTCTTAAACTTAACAGCTGCCACAAAAGCTTTCGCCATTGCATTAATTAATTCATTCATACGATGTTTTTTCACTCTGGCAACAGGTTCAGCATCTTCTACCTCATCTACCAATAAAAAATTATCTTTCAAAATCTTATTATACTGTGCTGTTCGATTTTCCGGAGATTGGGTTAACATTCCCGTAATTGAAGAAGCATCTAAACTTCCAAACTTATTTTGAGCATTTTTATAAGCATCTTCTAACTTACCGGTAACAGTTTCTTTTGCCGAGCTTAATGCTTGATAACTTACATCTGATTTTAAAATTTGACTATCAGAACTTTCAATATCGTCCATCTCTTCTTGATAATGTTGAACATGCTTTTTATTTTCATCTATTACAGAATAAAATATACTTTCAGTCTCAGGGGGGGTGCCATCACTTAACATAGCTTGTAACACATTAATATTCTCTTCTGCTGCTTGTTTTTTTCCGGCAGCTTCTGTATACAAAGCATCTTTTCTGTCATGCATTTCGGCATCTAATCCCCTACTTTCATTTTTAAGTTTATTAGGAGTATTTGCTAAATTTTCTTCTGCCTGAGCAAGCTGCTCTTCATATGATGTTGCGTCTTCATCATCTCCATATCCAGGGATGTGCGATTTTACAGTTTCTACAGCATTTTGGATTTTGAGCTTAGCCTTCTCAAACAAAGCTTTTGCCTCTGTACCCTTTTGATAAACCTCTTTTCCCATAGCAGCCACATCTGTTACAACGCCTCCACCTTCACCAAGGTCGCCGACAAAATCCAAAGGAGCTCTTTCTAAAGCTGATAAAACATCAAGCTTTGGCCCGGCTTTTGTTTCATAAGACAATACAGATAATAAAGCTATAAGTAATACATATTTTTTGTTCATTGCCTTATTCCTCCGGTTCTTCTTCGTTTTGATATTTTTGAATCTCTATTGTATATTCGAAAGCATGAATATATGCTTGCGTCATTAATATATCATTCCATCTTTTAGAAGAATTTATCATCTGCTGTGTTGCTGCTTTTTGTGCCGCTGCCAGAGTGCTTAAATCAGGTTCCTCACTTTCTTCTTCTTTCAGTTCCTGTCTTTTCAAAATAGACCTTGCAAATAATACGCTCACATTTTTAAACTTTTCTTCATTTACCACTTTATTAAGTTCTTTTTGAGCCGCTATATTATCTTGCATACCTCTCACACGACTATACGCCTGCTTGGTCTTCTCAAGGCTCTCATTATCTGTTTGCTCCGGATCATCACCTTCCAACGCATCCATAACAACAGTTTTAAGCACTCCTAACGGATCTTCTGCAAAATCTTTTATTTTATTGAAAACATTTTTTATTTTATCTCGTCCGGTATTAATTGCTGCACGCGTCTTATTAACAACATCAGCTGCATCATAATACATTTTTTTGCCTTCTTCTACACGAGAAACAACATTTTCTACGACAACATTAATAGGCTCAATATCGGCAACTGCATTTTTACAAAACAACATCGCCAGTAAACTAAGCGCTATACATCTTAACAGTTTTGACATTTTCCCCTCCCTATTTATTCCTCATCATAGTGAGAAGCGTCTATCTGTTCAATTGCAAGCAAAGTTTCTTGAACAACACGAGATGACATTGAATGCATTAACCTTAATAAAAGCTCTTGATTAGCTTTATTTACTTCACCTACATAAGCAACTTCTTCTCGTTCATTTGTAAGGGCTGTTGATTTACTTTCCAAATCTTCCGCCACATCAGTTTCAAAAGATGACGCATATTTTTTATCATTTATTGAAGACGACAAATCAGCCGCAATCTGTTCATGCATCGCTTTTTTATACTCTTCACGGCAAGCAAGCGCCTCTTCTTTTTTAGGATTATGCATACATAAAACCCAAGTTTTAAAACATTCTTTAACTTTGTCTTCATCTTCGGCATCTTCAAAACTTAAACTGCATTTAGACGCAAAAATATCTGAAAAAACGAACCTTCCGTCATCAGTGGTTCCACCCTTAAAACTTGATGATAATTGAGCAAAAGAAGAAGAAGATACCAAATTAAAATTAATTTCCGAATCTGCATCACTTGTTTTAAATGTTCTAGTAGCTTTAGCAGGTGTTGAATTTAATTTAAGATTATTGACCGCGCCACTCTTGGGTGCAACAGCAGAAGGAGCAACACTATTTACAGGAAGCGTTGCAACTGTGTTTTTTCCTAAACTTTTTCCAACATTTACATTAGGTAAATCAACCGTAGGATTTTTTAACATTCCGGAATTGTTCTGAACATTATTCACCGCATTGGAAGGGACAACCAATGGATTAGATCCGGATATATTCTTTGGTTCAACAGATTGTTTTGTTGTAGATTGGGATCCCTTAAAGCTTCTATCGGAAGATGTTGCAGGTAAATTAATAACTTTATTTACAGTCGTTTCCTTACTTACATCACTTGGCAAATTCATCCCTGTGTCACTTGCTGCAAAATCTTTTGCAGATGCCACGTCTTTACTATCGCCCGTCTTTCCTGTAACACCATGAACTGTTTCAACCGCATTTGAAACCTTATCTTTTGTTTGATCTACAACCCCAGTTACGGTATTCTTTGCGTCTGAAATTTTATCCTTAACACCGGATACACCGCCTTCTATTTTTGATCTTAAATCTTTCAACCTTTCCAGATTTTTAAGTTTTTTAGCTTCTTTTGTAGCTTTTCTTGCTGCATTAAGAGCCTCATCCTTAAATTTCATTATAGAGCTCACACTATCACCCAAAGCTAACAATTCTTTACCTTGGCTTATGGTCGATTGTGCTGTAGAAGCATACGATTGCGCACTGGTTATAACACCTTTAATAGTACCGGCAACCTCAGCAATATCAAAAGAAGGGAAACCAAACGAATAACACGGAGGTGTCCACAATACTATTCCGAAACACACAGGAATAATATACTTTAATATATCGTTTCTTTTCATGGTTACCTCCTTATTTTATTTTCTCCATACAAATATTGTATCACAATTTTTTACTATTTAAAATAATTTTTATTCAAACTACGAAATATTTAAATATTTTGTAACAAAATTATCCTCACCATATTCCTTAATCAACTCTTCCACTAACAAAACATTTTTTCTGCCAGAATTATAAAGCTTTAAATAAGGCCCTAAAGCACCTAAATTTACATCTAAAATCACCGATTCTCCGGTTGCCGGCCTTGAAAGCAAAATAGCATACGGAAAATCTCGATAAGAACGGCCAAACACAAAATCAAGCTCACTTTGTGTTAAATTCCAAGTAGCATAATCCTCTGGCATCGCTTGAGGGTTTCTGAAGAATAAAACCGTTTGACATTGACCACGTATAACCTCGCCAACACCCAACCTATCGATAATATTAGGCTGTTGGAATGCACATAAATAAGCCTGACGTTTTTTACGCCCCTCTTGCAAACCTATGATAAAATAATCTTTAAACATAGGATGCTTTAACATTGGCGCCGTTTCGTCTATCATAATAAGCGACGGGACACCTGTTTCACCAGTTTCAGATTGAATACGATGCATAATATAACTGATAACTGCCGGAGCCAATGTTTCGTCTTCAAAGATATGCGTAAAATCAAACGCCATAAAACGTTTCGACTTTAAATCCAAACTATCTGTGTCAGCATTAAATATATTACCGTATTGATCAGGATTCACCCAACGATATAATTCACGACGCATAACACCTGTTGGAGAAAAGCAGCTTTTGTACAAATTCTTCATTATACGCTCTTCCGGACGCAAATAATCAAAAGCTGTTGTTACGGCACGAGCAACTTCACGTTCAGATAAAGCGTCATCTGCCATAGTGATAGCCTTCATCCAACGACGTAAAAAAGCTCGGTTATTTGCTGTATTACTTGCATCAAACGGATTAAGAGATACATTCTTTTCATCTCCGTCAAAACCGATATAAGCACCTCCTACTGCTCGAGTAAAAATTTCTGCACCACGGTGACGGTCAAAGAAGAACACCTTCAAATCGCCATGACGCATTGCCTGCCCTGCCAAGAATGTAAGCAAAGTAGTTTTACCTTGTCCTGTAGGACCTATAATACAACAGTGAGCCACAGCTGATTCTTCTGCAGACACATGGAATTGGAACTTATAAGCAGATCCGGACATCGTCCTAAACACCGTAATTGCTCCCGGACCCCAGTCACTTTTACCAAAACCTTCTGATGGTTTATCAAAGCAAATTGCCATAGCAACCACTCTGGATAAATATCTGTATGTTCTTGGATATGTGTCATATGTTGGAAATTGACTAAAGAATGTAGCTTGCGTTGCCCAACCTTCACGAACCGGAGTAACACCATATGAACGACAAATTCTCTGAACTTCACTTTCTCCAAAATCAAGCTCTTCCTGAGATCTTCCTCTAATTATAATACTTAAAGCATATTCCGTTAAAGATTGATAATCGGCATCGCTATCTTCAATAGTTGCTAAAGCTTGTGAATATTGTCCTAAAACTTCAGGAGAAAAGCTGGTCAAAGCAGCCATACGCTGCTGTTGCATTAAAATCATCCGTGCTTGAGGTTTAAATATAGGTCGTATGTTATGCATCATAACCAACTCACAGTCTATCGAAAGCAATGAAATAATCATACTCTCATCCATATAATCACCTGTAGTTCTTATACCCATAGTAATTTCATATAATTCTTTTTCACCTGAAAAGAATCTGATAACACCCTTTTCTCTCGTAAAATGTATATGATCTGCAGTAAGCATTTCTTTGAGCTCGGAATTTTTAGCATTTCTGATCTTTGGTTGCGGCTTTGATACCGGAGAACACAATCTTGAAAACACATACAAAGGACTATCCACAGCTTTGCTGTCCGGAGCCTCATAAAGTTGAGAAACTCCATATTCACTTAAAGTAGAAACCAATGATTGACATGCATAGTTCAAATCTTTTAACGCATCTTTCCTATCTGGTACCGATAACACAACATAATGAGTATTACTGAAAATTCTCTCCATACCTGAAAACCATATTTCAGAAACTCTGGCTAAAATATCATTATTAAAATTTCCCTTATCATTTTCAAGAGCACTTAATTCACGCAGAGTAAAAATTCGGCTGGTGACTTGTAACTCCGACATATTATCAATCCAAGCTTTGCGAGCTTCCATCA
The DNA here is from genome assembly GCA_045644765.1 of Alphaproteobacteria bacterium. GTDB lineage: Bacteria > Pseudomonadota > Alphaproteobacteria > RF32 > CAG-239 > JAFTYO01. The sequence continues at coordinate 64,488 of JAZRHM010000009.1, forward strand.
TTGAATATACTTTTTCGGGCGTCACCGAACCTAAATCCATACCCGTTATTCTGAAAACACGAACAAAAGATCCGTTAGCACATCTGATTGTCATACCATCTTCCATTAAAGAAGCAAAAGGTAAAAAGTCAGAAACTCGCGATTCACGAGGCTGAGGCAAAACCATATTACCAAATTTGGAAATAGATAATGCAGTAAAAGCTATAGCTGACAAAAAACCTATGACGGCGACCAAAACTTCCACACTGGTCAGCCCTTCAACGAACATAGTTAAAAAATCAAAATCAAGGTTCAAATTTATTCCCCTTTTCAGAATACAAATTTTTTGAAGTCAAATTAGTTTGCCCGAAAGCTTGTATCATTGCCGAAAGATGCGGATCTTTTGCGCCGGCAAAAACAATTGCGCCATGGGCTATCAATATGCTAAAAACAAACATCAACGGATTGATGTTCCAAACACCCATCGCCATAAACATAAGCGGAAACTGCAGCCCCATATTTAAAACAACAGGAAGCACAGGCCCCCAAAATATCTTTGGAGGCTGTGCAACTGCCTTTAAAACCATATCACGCATCTTAATCCCCTACATAACAACTTAAACTTAATATAGACAAAGCATAAAATAGCGTCAATTATTTTATAAAAAACATCCACCACAGCATTCTAACGGCCGCCTAATCTATCTCCCAGATGACTTACGTCGCCACCAAGATCTTCTAGATCATCAACCGTAGAACCCCAACCTGATGCTGTACCTATTCCTTCTGTAACGAGATCATCAACAGCTGATAAAGCTTCCGTAGCTCCATCTGCTCCAAAATAACCGGTAACATTCATACCTTCACCCAAAGCGGCTGACAGATTTGAACCGACAGAAACTGCCGTACTTGAGCCAACAGAAGCCAGTCCCACAATCTTTTCAAAAGCATTTCCATCACCGGATAGAATATCCCCGGCAGCAGCAACACCAGTTTGCACAGCCATAACAGCCCCTGCAACACTATCAATTACATCCATTGCATTATGAGCCGCATCAACAGCACCTTTAATACCGGCAATAACATCTTTGAGAGACTTAGTTTGTTCTTCCGCCGTTTCAACACCATCTCCATTTATATCCTCAGGTATAGCTATATCCGGAGCATCTGGTGCTATTTGGTCAGTGTTTTCTTCAGGCCTTTCAATTTCTACCCCTTGGCGGTCCTCCGGACAATCTCCGGGGGGGCAATTTGTTGTATCTTCAGTGTCGGATCCTGTAATAGAAGCATCATCTTCTCTTAAGAAGTTATCATAATTAAGCTCTTTATCTTCAATTTTGTATCCGCTGAAATATTCAATAAAAGGCATCATTAATGCTAAAATGGTTAAGCTTATCATAATGTAACTCAGATGCTTAAAGCTAATCTTATTAAAAATCGCCAAAACAGAGAACATTACCAAACCAAAACCGGCAATAACATACACTATCTTACGGATATCTTTAACCGTATTAATCATTTTCGCCTGAATGGTGTCAAAGACATCTGCCGCAGCATAAGACACTGCAGGCATCAACACTATTACCAAAAATGCTAAAAAAGCAACCTTGCTAAAACTCTTTATTTTTATTCTCATAACACACCTCCAAACACAAAAATTATAACAACCTCAAAACCTTCAATCGCCTACGCCAACACTAACCACCTGCATTAATCAGAGTGTCAGAAATTCCTGTTACGCTAACATCAGCGCCCGTTCCCGCCACCATATACTTTATTGCAGCTACAGTTGTCCCAATCACAACCAAACCGATGATAATTGCGCTAAGCCATTTCCAGTTTATAACACCAAAAAAACCACCTATTGCAACCGCAATTATACCAAAACCGGCAGCACCGAAAATAATTTTACGCATACCACCGAAAATTTCCCAACCGGTTGCAGTCAAATTTTCAAAAACAGCATATGCATCAGCTGCACATAAAATTGAAGAAAGCGCAAAAACAAATAAACCTGCAAAAACATATTTCTTAAAGTTTACATACAGCATCTATATTCTCCTTATAAATCAAATTTGCGAGAGCCCCGCTAAGAGACTCTCGCTTTTGCTCACGATTAGTAACCTGTACCTTTCGAGAAACTATCATTCAATTCAGTTGTTGTACCTGAACCACCTGTAGCGTAGTCAACAATCGCTCCGGCAGCAGCCAAGATAGCCAAACCTACTGCAAGACCAGCAAACCATGGCCATTTTACTTTACCGAAGATTGCTTGGAATGCCAACCCTACCAAACCAAAACCACCGACAACAAACACAATGGTTTTAACAGCTTTGAACACACTAACAGCTTTATCCTTAGCGTGAGACATAACTGTAGAACTTCCGCCAGCAGCTTCAGCATCAACTGTTAAAGATACAAACAATACCAAGGCTAAAGAAAGTATTGTGCAAAAATTTTTTTTCAAGAACTTCATTGTTTTTCTCCTTTATAATAGTAACAAACTTCTTATACAATTATAGAATACCAAATTTTTTTTTAAATTGCCAGTTTTTTATGCTTCTTGAATTTTTAGCTAACATATTGTTTTAGCACTTAAAACACATTGTGTAACAAAAAATTCATAATTAATTTGATACCCTTAACATCGTCTTATACACTTAAAAAGTAAAAAAAGCTCTAACATCTTATATATCTTTTAAAATAAGCATACCCGATTTCGAATCATAAAACAGCTTAAAGCAAAAAATCCTTAAGATTCAATTCTATTAACGCAATTTTAATATTATTGGTTGTATCCTCACACAAGGTAAAACCGGCTTCAAAACACTAAAATCGCATAACAGCTTGATTTTACGTGATTTGAAGTCCATAGAGGTATATTGTTTTAATGAAGAAAAATGGTATAAAAAATTTTGTTTTTAGTTTTTTGCTATCTTTATTAGCGGTTGTAGCCGTCAATAAAGCCGTTTTTCGCATGCCCGAAGGAAAAGTTGCAAATCAAAAAAACATTAAATCGGTTGCAAAAACAATATCTCTGTTTTCCGAGAAAAAAGAAAAGCTTTCCGCAACTGAAGAAAACAGTCAATTTGCCGCAATAGAACAGTTGGTATCACAGGAAAAAAGCGTTAATGAAAGCTCTTTACCTGACATAGATATCAATCCGGTTGCAAATAAAGTTACAAAAAAAACTTCACCGGCGATTTTTTATCAACCGAAAAAAGTTGTTGTTGCCCAAGATCCAAATATAAAACATAAATCTTATATCGATTTAGCATCTGCAAGTGAAATTGTTTTAGAAAAAGAAACCGAGATTCAAATTGAAGCAGAACCCCTTATTTCCGATAGCAAGATTATATATTCAGATATAAGCGACACATTAAACGATGAAAAAATTTCTGAAGAAGAAAATAAAATTGTGTACGCTAACAATGAAAACAAAGATAACATTAAGGTTATCGAAGATACCCATATCTTAGCACAACAAGAAGAAAGTTTTATACCTATTACAGAAAATCAAGACGCATTACATGATAATATTGATGTATTAACATCAGCAGATAATTCTCAAATTGCAATGCTGGAACCAAATAGTTTGATAAATTCTATAGACAGCTTTGATAAGCCTGAAGAGAAAAATATTGCTGAAGTTAATCTAAAACAAGAACCTGCGGTTACCAGTTCTTGGACCCAAATGTCAGATTCAGTTTCAGAACAAAATGATAGTCCATGGGTTGTTGCAAAAGGTAATCGTTTTGCAAAAAACAAAATTGCTCAAATTGACGCTTTGGAAGAAGATGAAGAAACTGATAACAGCAAAGAAAACGAAGAAATTTCTTTACCGGAATCAGAACAAAATTTATCTACCGATATAGAACCAGTCGTTGAAGATTACACATCTCAAGAGCAGACAACAGAAAAATCTAAGGAGAATCTTATTGTTGTTCACAAAGAAGATCCGATAAATAAATCACAACAAAACACTTCTTCCGAAGAGATAACCTCAGAAGAAATAGAAAAAACTTTTGACGACACAAATGTATCTTTGCAAATATTACCTGAAACAAACAAGGAAGAAGAAACACAAAAGACAACATCAGAAGATAGCATTTTATCGCACAAACCCTTACTGATTCCATCTGACGGAAACGGCACTAAGCTTGCGTATAAAATGATACAAAATCTGATTATTCCTTTACCTGAAAACATTGCCACAGATGCAGATATAGTGCCTCAACTTTCTTCAGAGCCAAATCAAAAAGAGGCTAAAAAATCAAAAAAAGACACAAAAGACACAAAAGAATTGAAAAAAGAAGAAAAAGAAAGCGGCTTATTTAAAAGTATAAGTTCTTGGTTCTCAGGCGATAATAATGATAATGAAAAAGACAATAAAAAAGATCACAAAAAGGAAAATAAGAAAAAGAAAAAAAATGGAATGTTTTTATTTGAAAAAAGCAATCCTGATTTAGAAGATAGTGATAATCAAATAGAAACGCCCGAAATCATGCCCGCAGAATTGAAACTATCATTTCAACCAAACAGGGCAGAAATTTCCGGACATACTTTAAGATGGATACACGCTTTTGCCGACAATGCTCGTGATAATCAAGGTATTTATATAGAAATAAGGATTGACGGCACCAGTTCTTTTGCTCTGCAACAAAAAAGACTCAATTTATTAAGTTCTATTTTTGCAAACAGAGGAGTAGATTTCAGAAAAGTGAATATAATATTCACTTCTCGCGAACCAAACTCGTTTATTATTAGGAATATCAGATTTAACAACAATGATGAGGTTATAGTAAATGATGAAGACCAAGACACAAATTATCAATACTGGTAATAAGTAAATCGCGGTACTTGATTATTTAAATTTCAAACTGTATGATGGGAAAAAACTATGAAATACGACTTAGGGGAATTAAAAATGAATAAAAAATTATTTCTGTCAGTCTGCACAGTATGCTTTTTAGGCTTAATGGGCTGTACCAACTCTCGTACCGATTATTCCGGATGTACCGGACCTGATTGTCAGGATTATGTTGATTATTTGTGTCAAACAAATTATGATCCTGATTTATGTCCTTCAGATCCTTTTGTAAACTACACCAGAACAGCCGCTGATTTTAGAAAATATGGAGAGCGTACTCCTCGCAGCCATATGATATCGCAAGCAGCAGCCGGTAACAATTTATCAGCAACCGTTCCCCCATCAATTGAAGATGAGGTTGTTTCATATGAAGAACAGCTAGTTAAAAACGTTTCTGTTCCGGTTGAAAAAGCGCAACCTAAACCGGCTACTCAACCAACTCCCGTCGCAAGTATTCCGGCAGCACCAACTCCTGTTCCTGCCTTAGCAACAGCACCAACCCCAGCTCCTGTCTTAGCAACAATGACAAACCAAGTTCCTGTTCAAGCTGTTGCAGAAACACAAACTCCTCAGATTGATGACGTTGAATATGAAGATGATGATCTTTTGGATATAGAAGTAGATGAAAAAATTTCAGAATCTATCGATGAAGATTCCGGAGCTGAAGAAGATCCTGTTCAAGATTGGCTTGCTGAAGAAGGTCAAAACTTGAAAGCTTTATTAACAGAATGGAGTGAAGCTTCCGGTTGGCGTTTAATTTGGAATACAAATCGTAACTATGTATTAAATGCAGGTGCAATGTTTAGAGGACGTTTTGCTGACGTAAGTTCTGCTCTTATCAGAGCTTTTGCAAGAGCGAGACCTGCCCCTGTAGCAACATTTTATAAAGGAAATCGCGTATTAGTTGTTGAAACAATGGAGGATGAGAATGCGTATGAATAAAATTTTAAATTTAGCTCTGTCAGCAGTTGTTGTCGGTTTTGTGGCAGCATGCTCTGTTTCAGCAGACTTAGATACAAATATGAACAGAGAGTTTGAAAATGCTGTAAACATAAAGGAACAAGCGAAAGTTCCTTCAATACCTGAAGTAACCGATGTGGTTCGCGTTAAAGACGATATTTGGCTTGGAGACAGTAGTGAGATTGAATATGAAGGGGATCCTGTTCCTTCTTATTTAGAAACCCCGGATGGTATTACATTAATCAGTAATCGTCCTATTACCTTATATGAAATCGGCGGAATGATTAATAAAATAACATCTCTTTCTGTTCGTTATGAGCAAGAATTAGAAGAAGATGTTGTCGCTTTGGGCGATTCTAACGAACCTTCTCTTGAATCCGTAGGTGCACAATGGACAGATAGTACTAAAATGTTGGTTTCTTACAAAGGCCCTTTAAGTGGTTTACTTGATGAAGTTTGTAATCGTTTTGGAATTTGGTGGAAATATGAAAATAAACAAATTTTCTTCTACAAATATATAACCAAAACTTTTGTGTTATATACTCTTCCTACAAAACCTTCTTTATCAGTTAACGTCGGCGGTTCATCTACAGAAGGTAGTGCAGGTTCTTCTTCTGTAACTTTAACAAACTCAGCTGATATTGATTTATGGACAAATGTTGAAAACTCCATCAAATCTATGATTTCTAAAGATGCTCAATTAACAATTGATCAAGCAAGCGGAACCGTAACTCTTACAGGTACACCGACAGATATTCGTAAAGTTGCAAAATTTGTAAATGAACAGAATATTCGTATGTCTCGTCAGGTTGCCATCAGCGTTAAAGTTTTACAAGTTAATGTAAGCGATGCTGATAACTACGGATTAAACTTAAGCGCTGTATTTAGTGGTAATGATAGGATACAAGAACTAGGTTTTGCGAGTGCTGCAGGATTAGGCGCTGAATATGCTGAAAACTTAGCTATGACAATTGTTTCAGGAAAATGGACATTAGCGGGTGTAATTCAAGCTTTATCAGAGCAAGGAAATACAAACCTAATTACCAGCGGTACTGTTACAACCTTAAACAACAAACCGGCACCGATTCAAGTGGTAAAAACCCAGAACTACATTTCTGAAATTACCAAAACAAGTTCCGGTTCAGATAGCAGCTACTATGACTTGTCTACGACAACAGAAGAGATTGAAACTGGGTTTACTTTAGATGTATTACCTCGTATATTGGATCATGGCAGAATGTTGTTGATGTTTAACTTGACCTTATCCGACCTTATTGAATTACAAAGGGTTGATTTTGGCGGAACATCTGAAGAAACAAGTGGACAATATATTCAAAACCCGATTATTGAAACACGTGGTTTCACACAAGAAGTTGCTATGAAATCAGGTGAAACACTAATTTTAACAGGTTATGAACGTGTAGAAAACACCTCAAACAAAACAGGTATAGGTTCTGCTGAAAACTCATTATTAGGCGGAACTGCTCAAACAAACCAAACTCGTTCAATTTTGGTTATTATGTTGACACCTGTTGTATTGGAATCTCCTTTGGTTCCAGAATCAAGAATGAAACTCTAATTTATAAAGGATTATGTCGTGTTAGAAGATGCTAATTTAGATGATAACTACGCTAACAACTTCTCATCAGAAAAAGATGAGTCTGCCAGAGCGTGGGGAACAAGTTTTGAAAGCGGTGGTAACACATATGCCGCCAGTCTATTTTGGCAGCCTTTACAAAACCGTGACGATCCATATACAGAGGTTGCAGAAGCTTCCGAAAATGTGCTTGAAGGAGCAGACTTATTCTGCTTAAAGCCGGGAAAATCTCCACAATTCGGTTTATGCATCTCTTATCAGGGTTACTCTAAAAAATACTTATCAGCTGCAGTTGCCGTAGCAACTGCTTTGGCTGATAGGTCATCATTTTTGGCCGTATTTAAAGTAAGTAACGGTTGGTGGTATGTCTGCGCTCGTAACGATATCATTCTTTCCGACGGTGACATGCTCTTTTTAAACGAAGAAGACGCCAAAGAGCAGTTTATGTCAATGCTTGCCGTACCTGATTGGGGACATAAAATAGCTCCTCCTGAATGGTTATTGGAAGAAACGGAAAATATATCTTTAGAAGCTTTATTAGATCGAGGTGCAGAATCTAAATTACAGAAAATACACGCACTTCGCGGTGCTAAGTTATTTGCAATTATAGCTGCAGTCGGTATTATTGCTGTATGGCTTATTTCAACATTCATAAATTCTGTGTTTTTGGCTCCACCGCCAAAACCCATTATTGCGCCTGTTCCGGTTAAAGCAATTGAAAAAGCACCGCCTCCTCCGGAACCGAAGCCATGGGAAAGCATAGAAGATCCTAAATCAGTAATGATAAAATGTTATGAGGCAACACAAGATGTTGTAAGCATTGTTACACCAGGATGGAAAATAGAAGGAGTTACATGTACCCCAACCGGACTGGTTACATCATGGCGAAGAGAAATTGGTAGAATTACATGGATTGATAAAGCCTTATCATCATCCGGGGTAAACTTCTCCAGTAAATCTATTTCACCTAGCGGAACGAATGTAATTGTATCTGTTCCTATAACGGATATAAAACAAATAAATTCTCCTCCGGAGAAATCTTCAGTGGATATGATAAATACATTAAACGATTTATCACAAGCAATTCAGGTGCCTATATCTACAGCTAACGAGACATGGACATCTCCGCAACAGAATGTTTATCAGTCAGTAAAAATTACATTTACTTCAAATCATGATCCTATGCAATGGTTAGATATATTAATGAAATTTTCAGGACTAAAAATTACAACTATAAAATATGATATAAACAACAATAACTGGTATTATGAAGGAGCGATATATGTACGATAAGTTATTAAATAAAAATGTAATCACAGCAGTTTTGGTTTCGCTTATGACTTTAAGCGTAAACAAGACTTGTGAAGCTCAGGGTGTTGTTTCTTTAGCAGAAGAAGAAAAAGTCGTATTGCCGCAAGATAATACCTCTGGGATTGTTGAAGAAAATGACAACATTGATGAATTAGGTTTTGAGATTGCTGCCGAAATACCTGATAGTCTTCCTGAGGATGAAGGCGTTATTCCGTTTGATAATGAACCGATGATATCTCCTGAGCCGGCAGTAAGAGATGTTTCTATGACAGAAGAAGCTGAAGCTCTTGTTGAGACACCTGCAGAAGCTGAAACCTCAAATGTTGATTTACTTGAAAGCGATTTACCGGATAATGAAAACAGACTTATACCTGAAGGCACTGAAGCAGAAGACGATACTTTTGATTTAGGCTTAGAAACAGTTGCTGCAGAAGAAGAAACACAAACAGCTTCATTAAGTGATAACAAAGTTTCCACAGCCAATGTAAATGCTTTACCTGTAAATCTTGCAGATACAGAACCTACTCAACCTTCTGAACCTTTTGCTAACAGCATTTTATCAAAGGTTGATAATGACTTGTTCTCACAAATGTCCGATATTGAGAAACAAACAACATTGCTTACTTTGGAATTGAGACGTGAAAAAATTCGCAGCGAGATTGATGCCGTTAAAGCACAGCGTGCAAGAGCAGAGCAAGAAAAAATTGCTGCAGAAGAAGAAAAAAAGCGTAAAGAATTAGAATGGAAGCAAGAACAAGAGGCTAAAATTTTAAAAGAAAAACAACTTTTGAAAGAAAAAGAAATCGAACTTGAAAAACTTAAACAAAGAAAAGCATTGGTTTCTTATATGAACAAAATGTTGGAAGATAAGCAATCATGGATAAATGAAAATGCTGAACTGTTGAAAAAATTAAAAGAAGTTGAAAAAGCAAGAAATGAAATGGCTGATAAGTTCAAAGAAAAACTTGATAATCTGACAACACTGTCTAACAACTTTATTCAAAGTGCTAACAGTGCAAAAAGTAATCATGACAGAACTATCGCTAGCTTAACCGCACAAAATCTCCAACTCAAAAAGCGCATAGAAGCGCAAACAGCTCAAAACACTCAAAATCCTTTTGGTCCGAATGTAAATGATGCAAACCAAGATAGTTCAGCAGTTAATGTGGCTAAAGAATATGCAATTTTGGATATAAGTGGTAAAGGAGATAATCTTGTCGCTAAACTCATAAATAAGGACGGTGATTCTTTTTCTACCAGAAAAGGTACTGTTTTGCAAACAGGACATGTTGTTGAAGAGATAACACCATCTTATATTAAGTTTAATATTAATGGATTTAAGCAATTTCTTTACTTAGTAGATACCGTGGAGCCAGAAAAATTGGGGTATGATAACTATAAAAAATCAAAAAAAGCTCCTGTAGCTCCAACTAAACCTGAAAAATCAAATATAGGAAATTCTTCCGCTGCACCTACATTAGGAGCTGGTATGTTTGTAAAATAAGTTATAGGTTACTGACAAATGGCTGAGAATCCGAAAATACAGGAAGAAAAAGACAAAGTTTCTACCGACACTGCACCAAGCAGTGCCGGTAAAACTCCTGTTGAGAATAAAAATGCTGCTGAGGATAAGTCGTCGGTTGAAAAACAAACAGAACAAAAAACTTCAGGATCTTATTTAGCAGAAACTGAACAGACACAAACAAAGAAGAAAAATATCCTTCAAGAATTGTTTGCCAACGGTAACAAGCTTATAACTCTTCCAAATTCAGATATCATAATCAATGATGAAACAAGACGTTTGGTTGCTCTGTTTTCTGATGGAACTTATCTGGTTTCAAAAGACCATAGATTTGATGGACCTGTTTATAACTTTGAAAAGACTATCAAAAAAAGAAAAATTCCTATAAATCCTCCTCAATATGTAAGCCAGAATGAAATTACGGCAATATATGCATACGCAGAGCGTGGTACCGGTATCGCAGATATAGGAAGCGAAAACACCGAACAGATGCAAATGCAAATTGACTTCATCAATGTAATTGCCAGAGCATCTGCCCAAAAAGTGTCAGATATTCATGTAATTGTTGCTGATTCTGCCGTCATTATGTTTCGCGTCAATGGTATGATGCAACGTCAAATGGAATATAATAAAGAGTGGGGAGAGGCCTTTGTTCGTGCTGCGTTTGCTTCAGCGGACATTTCAGACTCTAACTATGCTCAAAATGAATTCCAAGGTGCACAAAAATTAGGTAAAACACCTTTACGTGGTTCAAACGGAAAATTGATGTTACCACACAACGTATTGGCTATTCGTTTACAATTTAATCCTATTGCATTCGGTTCTCAATATTTAGTTATGCGTTTGTTGTATGCTGATGATAATCCTGATGGAAGCTCCGATTTAAGAGCTTTGGGCTTAGGAGAACGCGAAGAGGAAATGTTTTATCGATTAAGAGCTGTTCCTGTTGGTTTAAGTATTGTTGCAGGTCCTACCGGTTCCGGTAAATCTACAACCTTACAAAGAAACATGATTAAGCTTTTACAAGAAAAAAATTACGAAATCAATCTTATTACCGTGGAAGATCCTCCGGAATATCCGATTCCAGGGGCAAGACAAATGCCTGTTACTAACGCAAATACAGAAGAAGAAAAAGAAGCAGAGTTTACGAAAGCTTTGAATGCTGCGCTTCGTTCTGACCCAGACGTTATGATGGTTGGTGAGATACGTTCTTTGTCTGCTGCCGAGCTTTGTTTTAAGGGAGCATTATCCGGTCACGGTATGTGGTCAACTTTGCACGCCAACTCAGCTCCTGCCATTATTACACGTTTTAGAGATATGGGCGTTCAACCATATATGTTAGGTGATCCTGAATTAATGAAAGGTCTTATATCTCAACGTTTGTTCAGGAAACTATGTCCACACTGCAGAAAATCAATCAAAGAAAGATATGGGGATCCATCTTATGAAAGATTAAAAACAGCGTTGGGCGATTTTGGAATTGAAAACACTTTTATCCGTGGAGAAGGTTGTAAGTTCTGTGGATATAAAGGTTTTAGCGGACGTATGTCTGTTCCGGAAATCATTTTGCCAGATGCCATGTTCTTACAATTAATGATTGGTGGCGATACAAAGCGCGCCATAGACTACTGGACCAGTGAACTTGATGGCAGACCTATGAAGGATGGCGCAATTGAAAGAATGTTAAAAGGCAATATTGACTTAGATGAAGTTGAAAGATGGTGTGGTTTGTTAGACCAACGTCCGGTTTACTAGGAGTGAGTAATTATGGCTAAAGAAAAAAAGACACAATTTAGTAAAGCTATGCGTTCTTTGAACTCTGTAGAAGTTTACTACGCAAAAATGATTTGTAACTGTTCAAATGAAGCCCGTTTGAAAATATTTCGTAAATTAGCATCATTAATGCGCAACCGTTTCTCTTTAATGGACGCATTAGATATGCTTCATGATGGCATTACAAATGGAGGAAAAAATCCTGGCGAACCTATGGCTATTGCCTTAGCCAGTTGGGGTAAAGCTTTGCAAAATGGTATTCCTTTTTCTGATGCATTAAAAGGATGGGCTCCTAATCGTGAACGCTTAATGTTATCGGTAGGTGACGTATCTGACTTGGAAAGCGCTCTTTTAAACTTAGTTAAAGTTACTGAAGGTACAACTAAGATGATTCGTCCTATCCGAAGCGCAATTTCATATCCGTCATTTCTTCTCATGATGTCTGTTTTAATTATATATGCAATTGGCGCATACATGGTTCCACCGATGATTGATGCTGCCCCCGGTACCGTATGGGTAGGAACAGCCGCATCACTGGTGAATATTTCTTTTTGGATTAAAGATAACTGGCTTATAGCTTTTTGCGTATTCCCTACTATAATGTTATTAATTTATGCTACCATTGGTATTTGGACCGGCCCGATAAGAGTTTTAATTGACAATGTTCCACCGTGGTCATTATATAAGGTTTTCGTAGGAATTACCTGGCTTTTGGCTTTATCAGCTTTGGTGAAAGGTGGCGTACCTGTTTCAATTGCTCTCCAATCATTAAGGCGAGATTCAAGCCCTTACTTGAAAGAAAAGATCGATAAAACTTTAGCGTTTATTAAAAATGGTGATAACTTGGGTCAATCCTTAATGAAAACAGGGTTAAACTTTCCGGATAAAGAAATTATATCAGACTTAAAAATATATTCCGAACTTGATAATTTTGAAGAAGCATTGGAAAAACTTGCAAATGACTGGTTAGAAGAGTCTGTATATATGATTGAACAAAAAGCCTCTATCTTAAACATGGTTGCTTTATTATCCGTGTCCGGTGTGATTGCATGGGCCGTGTTCGGCGTATTTGAAATGCAAGAACAAATTACAGATTCTATGGGAGGCTAAACTTAATGGATAAGCTCCTAAAGCTATTAGAAAATATGCAAATATGGGTTTGTGTTGTTGTGGGTGTCTTACTCATAGCAACACTTTCTCTCATGTTTGATTTTTCAACTGAAAATAGTTCTAAAAAAATAAAAAACGAATTATTTGAATTATCGGAAACCATTAGGCATAAATACCAAACAAAACCTGATTACTGGGGATTGAGTAAAACCAGTGTTATTGAGATTGCACCTCAAAACATGACCATAAACAATAAAGTTGTCAGTTCAATCGGTCGTGAATTTATAGTCGGAAGGAATGAGCATGGTGATATTATCATGCCATCACAACGCAATTTTATGATAACATTAGCTAATTTAAATAAAAAAACCTGTCTGGATATTGCAACATTAGATTTAGATAATGAAAAACATTTGAGTTTACATAAAATTATTCTAAGAAGTGAAGAAAAAACTATCGATTTTGAATGGGGCAAGGAAAATAATCTTCCCATTACAAAAGAAAATGCAAAAAAATATTGTTCAAATAAGAACAGCATCAGTTGGGTATTTGAATAAAATATTTTTATAATCAGATTCTTAAAATTAACATTTTGCAATCAAAATTTCTGCCGCAGCTCTTGCCGCATCTGTTATTTTATCTCCAGAAAGCATCCTGGCAATTTCTTCTTTCTTTTCTTCTTTTGAAAGGTGTTCAACAGATGTTGTTGTAATATTATCATTTACCGATTTAGAAACATTAAAGTGATTTTTACTAAAAGCTGCAACTTGTGGAGAATGTGTAACTACCAAAACTTGCACTTTATTAGATAATTTAGCCAATCTTTCACCTACAGCCTGAGCGGTTGCCCCACCTATACCTGCATCAATTTCATCAAAAACAAGTGTTTCTACACTTCCTTTTTGTGCTAAATTTACTTTAAGAGCCAACATAAATCTGGAAAGCTCTCCACCTGATGCTATCTTATTTAAAGGTCCCTGCGCAGAATCAATATTCGTAGCGACACTAAAATAAACATTATCCATACCATTTTGCGACCAATTAGGTTCAGCTAAGTTTTCAATATTAGTCTTAAACCTAGCTTTTTCCATTTTAAGAGGGGCGAGCTCCATCGCGACAGATTTATCTAAATCTTTAGCCGCATTGATACGTAATTGCCTTACTATTGTAGCTTTATGTATGTATTCTTCTTTAGCTTCAACAGCTTTCCGACTTAATTCGGCAATATTTTCACCACCTTTATTGATAGACTCAAGATTTATTCGAAATTTTTCCAATATGGTCGGCAAATCATCAACCTCACACTGATGCTTTCGTGCTAACGCTTTTAAGGAAAACAACCTCTCCTGAATAAATTCGATTTCATTTGAATTATGATTTATATCATGGCTTGCTTGTTCAATTCTATTAACAGCTTCATCAAAATCAATTAAGGCCGTATTTAATAATTCTGCAATATCATCAAAACGATTTTCTGTTAACTGATTAACTTTGCTTAATGCTGTTTGCGCTTTTTGCAACATAGATGCTATATCTTTTCCTTGCAAGCAAGAATATGCAATGTTGAAATTTTCAATAATTTTTTCAGCATTCATACTCTCAATTCTTTTCCTATTCAGTTCGTCAAATTCACCAACTTTAACATTAGCTTTTTCAAGCTCATCAGACCAATGTTTTATATTTTCTTCATCTTCCGAATTTTTGAGAAATTCAGCTTTTGCTTGTTCTAACTCTTTACTTAGCTTTTTATACCTTTGATAGCTGGCAGACATTTCATTAAGTTCATCTTTATAATCAGCAAAATTATCTAAAACTGATAAATGTGTTGCAGGATTTAAAAGCCCTTGATTATCAAACTGACCGTGTATTTCAACCAAATACACGCTCAATTCTTTCAACAAACGCTGTGTTATAGGTTGGTCATTTAAAAATATTTTTGATTTACCATCCCTACTTAGAGAACGTTTAATAATTATATCATCATCGACATCTATATCATTTTCTGCACAAAGACTAAAAAAAGGATTATTTTTATCTTTTATTTCAAAGATTGCACTAACCGAAAGTTTTTCTTGGCCATTTCTAATTAAGTTTACATCTGCTCTGGCGCCTAAAACTAAGCCTATTGAATCAAGCAAAATAGATTTACCTGCTCCGGTTTCTCCACTGAACACACTTAAACCGACCGAAAAATCCAAATCTAACTTTTCAATTAAAACAACATTTCTGATTGAAAGACTTTTAAGCATTAATAAAACCTATTTTACAATATCTTGAACTTGTTTACTCCATTTACTGTCAGGATAATTATACTGTAAAATTTTTGCAGATTTAATTGCCTGATTGCTCATACCTAATATAGTATATATTTCACTTTGACGGTATAAAGCCTCCTCAATTTGAGGGGTGTTCTGATACTTATCAACCACCACATTAAATCTGTTTAATGCTGATAAATAATTTTGATTACGTAAATAGTAGCGTCCGACAGTCATCTCTTGTCCGGCAATATGATCCAATATCAGATTATTTTTTCCTTTAGCATCTTTAGCGTATTCCGTATCCGGAAACAATACGATGAGTTGAGCAAAAGCATCTTGTGCTTTTTTAGTATTACTTTGATCTTTTTCGGCTGAAGTAATCTGGTCATAATAGCACAACCCCCTCATATAGTATGCATATGCGACATCTTTATTGGAAGGGTGAAACTTAATAAAACGATCAAGAGCCATTATGGCATCATCATACTTTTCACCTTTATAATAAGCATATGCCGCCATAAGTTTAGACTTTACGGCCCATTTAGAATATGGATGTTCTAATTCTATTTTTTCAAAATTTTCAGCTGCTTTTACATAAGCTGTTTTTTGTAAATTCTGATACCCTTGCTTATAAAGTTGCTCAGCTGTTTGTGATATACCTGAAACAGCATCTTCTTTAGAAGAAGCACATGAAGCCAACATTAATATCATACATAACAGCTTTAAACATTTTTTCATTTTATTTTCCTTTACAATATTTCATAATTATCCGGATTTTCAAATAATTTTTTCAACACTTCATTATTGTGAAAATGTCCGGTTCTAAAAGCTTTTACATTTGCATACATTTTATAACCGGAGGTATACATATCCCCAATTAAATCCAACACTTTATGATTTACACATTCGTTTTGGACTTTAAAACCATCCGGATTTAAAATTTTTTCACCGTCTAAGACCACTGCATTATCCAAACTTCCACCTTTTATCAAACCGATGGATTTTAAATAATCTATTTGATACTTTTCACAAAAAGTTCGACATGGAGCTATCTTACTTTCAAAAATATCATTTGTGATTACATCATTAAAATTTTGATGCCCTACAATTTTAGAAGGGAATTCAATATCAAAACACACTCTAAATACATTATCATCATTTGGCGACAATTCAACAAAGTTTCCTTTATCATCTTCAAATTTGATTGTTTTTTTCACTTTGAGTATTTTTACTTCACTTTCTTGATATCTGATACCTGCTATTTGCAATTCTTTCAAAAATTGTTGTGCGCTTCCATCTAAAATCGGCAATTCAGGATTAGAACATTTAATTATAACGTTATCAATTCCCAAAATATATAAAGCAGCCATAAGATGTTCGATTGTACTGACACATACTCCAGATTTACCTAAGCATGTACAATTTTTTGTATCAACAACATTGTTATATGTTGCTTCAATAAGAGGTGAGTTTTCAGCATCTGAGCGACAAAAAACAATACCCGTATTAACAGGAGCCGGCATTAAGCTTAAAACAGAACTCAAGCCGGAATGTAGCCCGACTCCGCATATTTGTATTTCTTTTTGTAATGTTTTTTGTTTCATAACAAACTCCTAATAAAAAAATTGGTGACCTATAAGCCGGGTTCTGTATACGTAATTGCTTTACAAACAAAGTTTACGCCGATAGCTATTCATCTTTACAAAACGTTGCCGTTTTGCTTTCGCGACCTACCTCTGGATCAGAGTGGAAACGCTCTGTCAGGATAAACCTGAAAAATCCTAATTTGGTCTTACATCGGATAGGGCTTGCCTATGCCCAAAAACATTGCTGTTTTGGCGGTGAGCTCTTACCTCACCTTTTCAACCTTACCAAGCTTATAGCCGGCGGTACTTTTCTGTGGCGCTTTCCCTTGCATCTCTACAGCCGGACGTTATCCGGTATCCTGTTTCCATGAAGCCCGGACTTTCCTCACTATTGGATCTTACTTTCCATAGCGCAGCTATCCGGTCACCCGAAATAAAAGATATACACTTTTTAATATAAAAGCAATGATTTTAAAAAGTTTTTACATAATCTTAAGCATATTTTAATCAATTTATTTTCATATTGAATTACCATGGTTATTAAAGGAGATACTAAATGAAAAAAATACTTTTATCAGCAACAGCTCTTACCCTTGTTGCAATGATGAGCGCCCCTGTTCATGCAGAATGTGACGGCATTTATATGGCTGTAAGGGGAGGTGTCGTAGAACACGAAGTAGAAGGAGATAATTCTGAAACATTATTTGGCGGCACTATTAAATATGATGATCAAAAATTAATGCTTTCAGGTGCTTTAGGTTATCGTCATAAGCATTTTCGCGGTGAATTTGAATATGTATATCGTGATTATTTAAAAGGTGATGATCCGTTGTATTCTGAAAAGTATAAAACATATTCATACATGTTAAACGCTTACTGGGATTTCATGCCCTATCACTGGTGGTCTCCATATGTTAGTGCCGGAGCAGGTTTTTCAAAATTAAAAACTAATGCTGTAGATACTACACCTGCCGGTGGTATTGATTTTGCTGAAGAAACAACACAATTTACTTGGGCTGTCGGTGGCGGATTATCATTAAAAGTTACAAATCGTTTCAATATTGATGCAGGATATCGTTATTATGAGCTGGGCAACTTAGGTGCTTCTGATGATAAAGCTCAAGAAATATATGGTGGTATTCGCTACGTATTCTAACTTTTTTAACAAGTTTTAAGGGAGCTTCATGCTCCCTTTTTTTGTGAGATAAAAAGCAATTATGCTTGAGTTTTAGAATCTTGATTATAAACTCTAAACATATTGTATTTGAATAAAGGAGAATTTATATGGCAAATAATCTGTTTGGAACTGATGGAATAAGAGGCGTAGCAAATGAATTTCCAATGACAGCAGAAGTTGTTTTTCGTTTAGCTCAAACTTTAAGCGTTACAGTTTGTAACAAAACTAAACGAGTAGCAATTGCAAAAGACACACGTATATCTGGAGATATGTTAGAATCAGCTCTTATAACAGGTTTTACTTCTATGGGAATAGATGTTATCAAAATGGGTGTAGTTCCAACACCTCTTGTTACATCTCAAGTTTCAAATTTAGATATAGATATGGCTGTTATGATTACGGCTTCTCATAATCCATATCAAGATAATGGTATAAAACTCATAACGTCACGAGGTGATAAATTTGATGACAAACAAACCTCTAAAATAGAAGAGTTGCTCACTTCAAGCGAAAACTTTACTCCTTCAAAGGATATGATAGGAAAAATTTATGAGGATACGCAATCTATAGAAAGATACATGGATAATGTACGTAATATAGCCCCTAATTATAACGCACTTAAAGGGTTAAAAGTGGTTCTTGATTGTGCTAACGGCGTATTTTCAAAAATAATGCCTCAGATTTTTAAAGATTTAGGAGCCGGAGTGATTACTCTTTCTAACACTCCTGATGGCTACAATATAAATGAGAATTGCGGTTCTCAACATACAGAAAATCTACAAAGAGTTGTTGTTGAAAGTCACGCTCAATTAGGTATAGCCGTAGATGGCGATGGTGACAGAATAATTATTTGTGATGAAAAAGGAAATCGTATTGATGGAGACCAAATAATTGCTTTCTTGGCAACTTATTTTTACGAACATAAAATGTTAAAAGGAAATACTGTCGTTGCTACTATATGGTCCAATTTAGGGTTAGAAAAATATTTACACAACTTAGGAATTAACTATTGTAGAAGCGCTGTTGGTGAGCGATATGTAATCGAAAAGATGCGTGAGTTTGGCTCAAATGTCGGTGGTGAAGAATCAGGACATATGGTTTTATCTGATTATAGTGCGACAGGAGATGCTTTAGTAACTGCTATAATTATTAGCTTAGGCTTATTACAAACAAACAGAAAAATGAGCGAAATTTTCCCATTATTTGAAAAATGTCCTTGTCAAATTAACAACATTCGTTTCTTATCAGTGGGAGAAGCTGTTTATGCTCTTGATGCTATACCGGTACAAAATGCAATTTCTGCTGCAAAAAAACGAATCGAAGGAAAAGGCTCTGTCATTGTAAGGAAATCCGGCACAGAACCTGTAATTAAAGTAAGAGTTGAAGGGGAAGATTCGAATTTGGTTTCACAAATAAGTTCAACACTAGTATTGGAAATTTCAAAATATAAATAATTTATATTTTTGCTGCATGGGAGGTCTTTATGTTCACTATTTTCAAAGGTATTTTAGCGCTATTTCGTACTAGGCTAATCTTAAATCCGATGGTAATGATAGGCATTTTTATCGGCGTTACTTTTAAATTAACTCTAGATTATTATTACATAAATGCCTTGTATTCTGATATAGTTTTTTATTTACTTATGTTGCTGATAGCTTCATCTTATGTATATATGTTCAAATGTGTATACTTTCCGGAAAAACATAAAATAAACTGGAAAGATACATTTTTCAGCATAATCGGACATTTCTTCATGTTGATAATATCTTTTTACTGCACAATTAATCTTCTTCTGATAGGAAGAGAATTCAAAGAAATGCCCGGAACTATTAAAATGGCATTGCCAATAGCTGAACAATATCATCAGAAATAAATAAAAATCACTCTTTGTGAACTGTCAACTATAAATTAGACAGTTCACTTTCGGAGAGTTTTTTTATTTACTGTTGCATAAAGTCTATTATTGTTTGGCGTAACTTTCGACCCTTAGGTGTTCGCATTAAGACCATACTCGCAGAACTGAATATAATTGTTGCGGCAGCAATCCAATCAGTTGCATTAAGTGATAAGAATGGTAAAACGGTTACACTGCTTACTAAAAGCTCAACAATATATGTAAATACAGCCTGTGTAGAACGGAACATCATGAAATATTCGCTATTTGACAAGCTAACAGCATATAAATAACAATACATAGAAAAAGCATAAAATACTACACCATTAATTAAACCGCAAATAACATTATTAAATGCTACATACTCATATGGAGCCGGTAAAAATTCAACAAAAGGCAACATTGATGTAACTGTTTGAGGCATAAAAGAGAGAATAAAGGAAAGGAACGCAAATACAGCTATAAAAGTGATGCCGCTGACAAACATAATCCAACCTGTAACGCCCAATCTTTCTTTAAAACTCATCTCCACTTTATTGTCTTTATGTACCTCTGCAATTATGGTTCTTAGCGTATTCAAGAATGATGAAATACCAACAAAAATGGTGACTTTTACCATAACATCAAACTGTAAACCTGAAACTAAAATAAAGCATCCTATAACAATGAATAACATAGCAATAAAATCTATACCGCCGGGACGACGTTTAAATAACATCCAAGCAAAAAACACTGAAAAAACTATTTCAATATTTGATAACAAATTTGCCTGTGTTGATGAAATATAGAAAAAAGCCATAATCATGAACAAATTTCTGAATATTTGTAAAGCTCCAAATACCCATGTTTGATAGTTGGTTACAATCTTTTTAATATCAACCTGATGGTTACCGAGCGCTATCATCGCCAAACCACTAAACAATACATTAGAACAAGCTATAGCAAATTGATTACAATCATATTCCAAAATAGAATAGCGCAAAAATACATTAGACATAGCCCAAAATAAAATTGTTGTAAGAGATAAAATAGCGGCTTTATACATTTGTGTCATAATTACTTCCTTTTATTTACAATCAAATATTTTTCCGAAATTGTAATACTATATTATTAATTATCCATTTATTTTTTACTAAATTAACAAAAAAAGAACCTATTTTCTTATTTCATATTCAAAATTTTTACAATTTCTGCTTCACGCATTTCTATAAATTTAAGCTCTTCATTGCTTATATTTTCAACATTTACTATCTGCTTTTGCATTTCTATTATATTTTTATATTCAGATTCGTTTTCCTCATTCATTCTATCTTTTAATATAGCAAGTATACTCTCAGAGTGACGCCTTAAATATAAAGTTTGCAGTGCGGTTTTTAATCTGTCTTCTATGTAATAGAATCGTTGTATTGTCCAACATTTTTTATTAAACCATAACTTTAGAGCTTCCGGCAATTGATCTTCCAATGGGCCATCAACAAGAGAAACTTTATCAGAAACTTTTTTATTATAACCATTCTCAACATACTCAGCCCAATCTTTGAGAAATTTTTCCACTTCTATGGCCGAAATTTGTGTTTGTGTTTCTATAGGCTGGCAACGCTCTTTCATCTTTTCGTTTACATCAGGAATAATTGAGCAACTCAGCACTCGTAAAATCAATAAAAATGCCAAAAGTAAAATGATATATCTTCTTTTTTTTCTATTATCTGCCATTACCACCTCAAACCTGATATAACATAATCAGGATAAACCTCATATTCTTGCGCTAAATTTCGCGTTTTTTCCACATCAGGTATATAACCCTCGCCTAAAGAGTTAACATGAATTCCTTTAGAAATCAATACCATATCTGCTGATAAAATATTTGCAGTTTTCATATCTGTAGTAAAGCTATCCCCTATAAATAATGTTTTTCCGATTTTATTTGAAAAACATTCAACAACATAATTAGCAAGTTTAACATCAGGTTTACCAAAAGTTATCACTTTTCCACCCAGTAGAGCATATTGTTCTGCGACAGCTCCGGCTCCCAAACAAATTTCACCTTTACTATATGTAGCCACATCATTACCAACGCACAAAAGAGGAAGTCCTAAAGAATTGGCATATTCAAGTTCAGAGCTATAATTTTCTACCGTATCTGCATCATTTTTCACAGACCCTATGTATATAAAGTCTGCTTTTGCTATATCGTCAACCTCATTATAATCTAAACCGGCAAAAATAGAATCGGCACTCTTTAGTCCTATATTATAATATTTTTTACCACCAATTCCCATATGTTTTGAATTTTTTAATAAATGATGTAAAATTTCTCCGGATGAAATAATGGCTTTTATGTTTTCTAATAATTCCTCGTTTCCTTGTTTAATGATTTCCACTATATCATTAATTCTCATATATGAGTTGCTCAAAATTACAACTTCTTTACCGTGTTGAATACACATCATTAAAGCTTTTAAAGCTTCGCTATTTATATTATCCCCTTTGGATAACACACCATTAAATCCGCAAATTACATTATCAATATTTTCTATAATTTTGGATATTCCAACAATTGGTTTTATAAACTTCATATTTATTCCAACCCATAAATACAATTAGACTGATGGTAAGTGTAATACAATATCAGTTTATTTTTATTTAATTTTTTTAAAAAACGAAAAATATTTATGCAATAAATAAGTAAATATTGTAGATATTGTTAAATAAATCGCCTGAGAATATAGCTCTTGAATATGACATACTTCCACTAAAAAACTTAAGAATATACTGTTAAACAAAAACATAACTATATATACAGACCATGCTTTGCAATATTCTTGTATAAAATCACCATTAGCTCTAAAAACATAATAACGCATAGTTACAATTGAAACATTTACCGTAATAACATATTGTATAATCAGAGTTAATAAATATGGTAAATTCAATAACACAAATAACAGAGCAAAAACACCATATGCAAAAACAGTGTTAAATCCACCAACCAAAATAAATCTAATCTTCTGATTTATTTTGAACCAAAAATCTTCTATTTTTTTATACAACCCCCACAGGAAAGGATATTTTGCATTAAATGTAAAATTATCAATTATGCTTTTATCTAACAAAGTTTCCAACTCTTTATCTCGCCAAACAGAAAGAATATTTTCATCAAAAATATCTTCTTTATAGTCTTGATCAATTTGAGTAACTGACGGATGAATCATCACTTCTACACTATCATAGCCATTTGGAATGTGAACTTGTTTAAATTTCTCTTTAGATAACTTACACGTATATAACATTGTATAAAAGTAAGTTGAAGATCTATACGAGTTAAGCATATAAAAAAACAATAAAAGACCATATTTTATCAAACCACCGTCAAAAATCCAACTCTTATCTTTATTAGTTTTTATTGTCATAAACAAATTTTCGTTCATAACTCTTGTTTTTTTGATATTATACTTTTTCATAACTTCTTCAAAAACATCAAAAACTGCCGGTATCATATGAACATGACGATGCGAATCTATATGAGTTAATTTTACTCCCATTTGACGAGCTTTTTCAACTTGTGCTTCGATCTCGATTCTAGCTTGTTGTTTAAATTTATGAGGTCTAAAAATTGAAAGTAACAATAATTTTAAGAAACCATTCTTAAATTTACCATTTTTATCTACCAAAAGAGAAATTTTTTCAGCTTCTGCTGCCGGATATTCGTTTGTTAAATTAACATGTAAACCTAACATTAAATCCGGCATATTCTTGCTCATTTCCACAGCATCTGCCGCATATTTTTGATTTACCATCAAGCTTGCAGAGTTTAGTATACCTTCTTCATAGGCTTTTTTAATTGCAACATTAACACCTTTGCTGATACCAAAGTCATCAGCGTTAAAAATTATTTTCTCATTCATTTAGTTTTTTCTTTCTTTTTTTCATCCGCCTTTATAAAATCGGCTAAATAGAGAGGCCGTTTTTTAACTTCCATGTGAATTTTCCCTATATATTCACCTATAATACCGAGTGTGATCAGTTGAACACCTCCTATAAACCCAACTGCTGCTACAATTGTTGCATATCCGGGAGTCGGATTGTGTAATATAAATCTCTCTACCACGACATAAAAGCCCAAAATCAATGAACAGGCAGCTCCTAACAGTCCGAGCCATGTTGCCAAATGTAAAGGTCTTACGGAAAATTGTGTAATGCTGTTGATCGCAAGGCGCAAGCTCTTTATAAAGTTATATTTTGTAGTTCCGCTAAAACGATTTGGCGCTATAAAATCAATCGTTTTTACCTTATCGTTTGGCATAATCCAACTTAAAAGGCCTCTAAACAAACGATCTTGCTCATTAAAACCTTTTAAGAAATCAACATATTTTCTATCTATCAACCTGAAATCAGGCATACTTTCACCAATTTTTGTATCGGAAAGCAAATTCAATATCCAATAAAAAGTTTTGGCGCAAAATTTATAAAACTTAGATGTTGCCACATTATCAACTCTTTTGGTTAAGACAATTTCATAACCTTCTTGCCAACATTTTATCATTTCAGGTATATAAACCGGAGGATGTTGCAAATCGGCATCCATAAAAATCACAGCATCTCCGATTGCATAATCCATACCGGCCGTCATTGCAATTTCATGCCCAAAATTACGTTTTAATTGGACTATTTTAACTCTGGCGTCTTTTTGTTGTAACTTTTTAACTTCAAGCAAAGTATTATCCTTGCTTCCATCATCAACAAATAAAAATTCAAAATTAATATTTTTTATTTTTTTACATTCACCATTAAGTTGTTTATAAAGTTCGGCAACATTACCTTCTTCATTATATGCTGAAATTACAACACTGACTGTTTTCATACTAACCTCACTATAAATTGTAAAAACCATAATAAATGGTCTTGCGTTTTATTTTACCCATAGGATTTTTAATTTCAAGCTCTAAAACATTTGGCTCAGATATATTATCCAAAACTTTTTTAACGGCGTTATATTCCCCTTTACCGGCTGCCACCACTAAAGCTCCGGAATTTATAAAATCATTTTCATCAAACCATGGATTTTTCTTTATATCTCCCCAGATAACAGGTTTAGGTTTTGATGGAGCATATAAAGCAATGTTATCAACCCACCAAACATCTCCTGCGACATACTTAAAAGGCTTTCCGTTTGCTTTCATATGATAAATATTTTCCATCTGAAGAGCATAGTCTGTAGCTCTCAAATGCAGTTTATCACTTTTATTAAATAAAAGAACTGATGCCAATCCTAAGGCTAATACAAGCATCATTATATATACACCCTTTGTTAGTCTACTTTTAATGTTCTCATCAATATTTCTCGGAAAAAATTTAAACAATAAAATTCCCAGCATATATAAAACCGGAAAACCCCACATACTTTTGAGCTTTATACCTCCGACCATGCTTATTGTTGCCATACATAAAAGAGGTAACACCCCCATAAAAAACAAAAAGTTTTTATCAAATTTTGACACAGATATTGTTTCTTTTTTTGCTTTTATGGTCGCAATAAAATAAATAAGCAGAGCTCCCATACCAAACAACAATTGCGAACCTAAAAAACGTATCGGATAAAAAATATGCTTTAATAAAGGAACACTTTCAAAACCGGCCTTAGAACTTCTGCCTAAAAAGTAGTCAACCACAAAAAAATCATGTTCATAAAGCCAATAAAGGTGTGGTAAAAAAGTCAACACACATACCAAAGCACATATATATGGCCCGCTTGTCTTAAATTTTTGACGTCCGTTTTTATCAATTAGCATAAATAAAAACATACAAAAAAGTAATATAGCGCTTACATACTTGTTAAACATATTTAATCCGGCAAACAATCCCGTTAAAAACCAACAATATTTTTTATTTTCGGTTAAAGCATAATAAAAATAATACACACACATTGGCCATAAAGCCAAAGAAACTACATTAACATTAAATTCCATTGTGCTATATCCGTAGTATATAACTCCTTCCAAAATCATTGTTGAAAGAACTGCTTGTTCTTTAGGCAAAAAGAATTTTGCCAACTTATAAATATACATAAAAGCCAGCAAAACGCAGACTTGACTTAAAACATATATACCTAAATGAGAACCGCTAAACAGATTATAAAACGCAAAAGCCATATGACCGGATAAAGAAGGGTGTTTATTTGTTCCCCAATCGCAATATTGTCCCCAAATTATTGCTTCTATACTGTCCATAGGCAAAGACCCTCTTAATAGAGGTAACAAACTCCATATAAAAAAGTGGATAATCAGGAAAGTCGTAAAAGGATATTTTTTTATCATTGCAATTATTTTCCATAGTTAAAACAAAGAAATATAATTGATATTACAGCTATAACAATTTTAGTCAATACAAGCTGTTTTTTTGATAACAAAAAAGAAATATTTTACAAACTATCTTCCGATTTCAAATCCGTTAGAGTTTTCTGCTATTGTCACAGCTATAGTAAAATCTGCCGAATTATTTGCATATATTCTGTATAGCACATCGCCTTTTGATACTCTGTCCGTAGCTTTTTTAAATAGTTGGATACCGGAACCCGCATATGAAGCTGCGCCCGCTGTAACTGCAATATGAGTTAAAATCCTATTACTAAGCGCTTTTACTTCTCCGCTTTTAGAAGCTATTATATCACGTGTTAATTCTCCTAAATCTGCCGATTGTAATTTTCCTTGAATATTTACAATATTATCAAACGTATTCAACGCTCTAAGCGAATCGAGCATTTCTTTTGCTACTATGTATCCTTCTCCACCTTTTAATTTCGGATCAAATTCTATAACTTTAGAAGCTATAAAAAGAGCTTTTTCCGTTAAAACATCACAAGCATTATCCTTTCTTTTTAATACTCTAATAACATC
This sequence comes from Alphaproteobacteria bacterium, assembly GCA_045644765.1. Lineage (GTDB taxonomy): Bacteria > Pseudomonadota > Alphaproteobacteria > RF32 > CAG-239 > JAFTYO01. The sequence continues at coordinate 91,421 of JAZRHM010000009.1, forward strand.
TTTTGCTTCTAATAGAGCACCTATTCCGCAACCTATAGGCTCTCTACCGTCTGTAACGGCAACATCCACCGTCATATCAAGCTCTTTTGCAACAAATTCTATCGTTTTTCTGATTGTAACAGAATCTTTTATACTTTTTATAAAAGCTTGCGGACCTACGGGAATATCAACTACCAAATGAGAAATACCGGAACTATGTTTCATCGCCATCATCAATGCAATTTCCATATTTTTATCTTTTAAATTCAAATATTGGCTTATATTACGAATCTTGATTGCAGCTTCAGAACCTTTCATATTTTCATAATTAAAAATAGCTCCTTTGGTATCTTTAATCATTCTAGCCAGCATATTTTCATCTAAATCTAAGTTAGCAAAAACTTGCATGATGTGCGCTTCGCCTAAATATGCCGAGGGATTTAAAATAACAGATTTTAACATAGGTAGTCCATATGCCGCCACAATTGCAGCAACAATTATATCTACGCTGTTTGCAGGGACATAACCCAAAGTATATGTATCTGCTACAATATTTTCTTCATCCCAATATAATTTATGACCAAAACTTAAGGCTTGTGCTAAATATGCCACTTCATTTACGGTTGCAAACGAATTAAATGCTGTTATAAAAGATGCAATTTCTGTGTTAGAGTAGCGTCCACTTGCTATATCATTGACTATTGATGTATACTCATGCGAATTTAATATATTACCTTCAATTTTTTTTGCCACATTTTCCAAACTTTGCGGGATATCAGCTTGCAATAAGGTAACTGTAGCGCCTTCCGGCAAACCTAAGTGTGAAAAAGCCTCATCATTTAGACCTATTTCATCGGGAGCAACGATATTTTCATCTTCCACAACATTCAAAAAAGCATATAAAGGTTTTTGAGCCCCTTGAATTTCTACACGTGTTAACGCTCTGATATCATCAACTTTATATATTTTACAATCTTTATGTACAAAGGCTATGGTTTCGCCAAAAGAATGTACGGGAACATGTTTCAAATATAGCATAAAAAATCTCCTGTTAATAATTTTTCTTATTCTAAATATGCATTATTTATATTTAGTAAATAATTTTTAAAATGTAGCGTTAACCCTTTTATCTATTGTATGACATATTTTGAAACATATATCAAAAGCGCTGAAAACAGCATATTAAAAAATTCAAAGGAGGAAAAAATGTCTTGTAAATGTAGTTCTGAAAAATCAGTTAAAACAACAGAAAAAAGTTGTAGTAGCGCACCAAAAGAAAATGCATCATCTGCAAAAAAACATAAATAGATTATGATACAAAAATCCCCCTTTGGAAGAAAACTTTCAAGGGGGAATTTTTATAAAATTATAAATATCAGCTTTGTTTAGATATCTCTGCTTTCTTTAGCTTTTAAGACAGTCGCATTTACAGCGCTTGCAACTTGCTTTTTAGGAGCAGTTTTTTCTCCGTCTTGGTGTTTGGCTTCAAGTTTTGCCTTTGTTTTTGACATAGATGCTTCTATAGCAAGTTCTTGCTTATATTTTGGAGAAGATACTATATCTTCATATCTTGCCGAGATTCCATAATTACCTTGTATACAAGAAGTATATTGTTTCAACAACTCCAAAATACTTGTATTTCCTGCGACACCCTTACATTCCGGAATATGAATTAACGATTTTAATGTTGTACAATATTTGCAGTAAAAATATTCACCAATTTTTTTTGGCGCACCCCTTAATGATGTTAACTTATCACAGTAATCACAAGAAAAATCTTTACCAACTTTTTGAGGAGCACCTTCTAATGAGGTTATATTACAAGCGTAACAACAAAAATCTTCACCAACTTCTTTCGGCGCACCTTTTAATGAGGTTAATTTAGGGCAAACTCCACAATCAAAAGTTCCACCAACTTTTTGAGGCGCACCTTCTAATGAGGTTAAGTTTTTACAATCACTGCACTCAAAATTTCCACCAACTTCTTTCGGCGCACCTTTTAATGAAGTTAAATTATGACAAATAAAACAAGAAAAATCTCCTTTAACCGCACTCGGAGCGCCTTTTAATGAGGTTAAATTTTTGCAACCATCGCATTTAAAATCTCCTGTAACTGTTACGGTTGATAAATCCGGTAGTTCTCTTAAACTACTCCCACTCAAGTCTATATCACCATCAAAGACAAAATTTTTGGGTAAATCATACAGATTATGCTCAACACCATGTCTATCTTTAACAATCAACTCTTTTTTATTTTCCATTTGTTTTACTCCGAAGCATTTTACAATAAGTTTACTATATAAAAAATATAGACAAAAGTCAAGTTGCTTTACAAACAGTAAAAAATCGTGAAAATAATAAAAAAGGCTTTATCAGTGATGATAAAGCCCTAAATCTAAAATTTAATATTAAAACTTTTCTTGCAATTCAAAGAAATATGCTTGCGGATGATCGCAAACGGGGCATTTTAACGGAGCTTTCGGACTTTCAATTCTGTGTCCGCAATTTCCACATTCCCAAATCACTTTTGTAGGACGTTCAAAAATCTTTCCTTCACATAAAGAATCAAGAAGTGCCTGATATCTTTCTTCATGACCTTTTTCAATTTTTGCAACTTCTTCAAACAAATATGCAATTTTTGTGAAACCTTCTTCTTTAGCTTCTTTAGCCATGCGAGCATACATATCTGTCCACTCATAATTTTCACCTTGAGCTGCATCTTTTAAGTTTTCGATAGTTGAAGGAACTTCACCACCATGCAAAAGCTTAAACCACAATTTTGCATGCTCTTTTTCATTATCAGCTGTTTGTGTAAATTTATCAGCAATAATGTTATAACCTTCTTTTTTTGCTTTTGATGCATAATAAGTATACTTATTACGAGCCATAGACTCTCCTGCAAAAGCCTCTTTAAGATTTTGTTCTGTTTTAGAGCCTTTTAAATCCATTAGTTCTCTCCTAAATAAAGTTGTTTCTGTGATAAAAATAACACCCTGAAACAGGGTGTCAATAAAATAAAAACGTTATCAAAAATTTTTTATATCTGTTCTTGATTTTCCAGAATATCTATAACCTCACCAATTTGATCGTTGTCAGCAACTTCTTTTTTTGTAGCACTCATTTGCTTTATTTTTGCTACTTCTTTTTTAAATTCAGCAAGCTTTGCACCACTCAAGTTTTCGCCGGTTGCTGCTCTGATTTTAAGAGGATCAACCTTTTTACCGTTTCTTACAACCTCAAAGTGAAGATGTGGCCCGGTTGAACGCCCCGTATTTCCTACATATGCAATTACTTGTCCTTGCTTTACTCTGACACCGGGACGAATTCCTTTAGCAAAAGATTTTAAATGAGCATATCCTGTTGTATATTCCGAATTATGTCTTATCTTAACAAAATAGCCATATCCGCCAACCCATTTTGCTTGTGTTACCGTTCCGTCACCACTTGCATACACTTTTGTACCCATCGGCGCAGCATAATCTATACCATGATGATTGCGATAATCTTTAAATATCGGATGCAAACGACGCCCATATCGTGAAGAAATTCTGGCATTTTTAAATGCAAGAGGCTTTTTATCGAGTGTTTTCTTTAAAGCAAGACCTTTTTCATCATAATAGTCAACATTACCTTTTTTATCTTCAAAACGATAAAGTTCTATTTTATCTTTACCTAACTTCAATGAAGCATAAATTATATCACCATATTTTACAACATTTCCGTTAGGTGAAAGTTCTTGTTCAAAACGAACCTCAAATTCATCACCTGCTCTTACGTCTCTTCTGAAATCTACACTAAATGAAAAAATATTGATAAAGTTTCCGACAACATTTACCGGAACACCGGCATTTTTCATAGCTGATGATACGTTTCCGTTTATAATACCGTTTATAACTTTGATTTCCGTTGTTAAATCATCTTGTTCGACTCGCGATTCATAAGTGTTTTCAGAGTTTTTTTCTACTATATATCTTGTACCGCTAACAGGCTCAATAATTATCTTATCAACGGAAACAAGCTCGTTGTATACACTATCAACGGTTGTGGTTATATCAACTTGTTGCCCAACCTTAATATTACGTGCATCATAAACTTTTTTATAAACACTATAAATATCTGTTGCTTTAGAATAATCAAGGCCCAAATCGGTTAATATACCTATAAAACTATCACCTTTAGAAACAGTAATAATATCATGATTTACTCTCATACCTTTTGAAGAAACCGCTTGCTGAACAATCTCTTGAGCATCTGTTTGAGTTGCCGTATTTTCTATTATTTGTGTTTCCTGCGAATCTGAAATTTGTTCCTCTAAAAATTCTTCTGTCTTTAAATCATCATTGATATCTTCTGATAAAGCACCATCAAACTCTTCAGGAACAAGGTTTTCCATTTCAAGTCTGTTAGGTGTAGAAGCTTTTACACTATTATTATTGTAAATAGAAACAAGCAAAGCTCCTGTAACAGCGATAGCATATATAAACAATAAAGTTCTTTCTCTTCTGATACGCTTTGCTTTTTTTCTCTTCTTTGTAAAGTCCATTTTAATAAAATCCTTTAATTTTTTATTTCTCTATACAATGCAACAAGAGCAATTTTTTTTCAAGTAGATAATCAAGTTATACAAAAATAGAAAAAATATCACACATTTACAATCACTTATAACAAAAATTAAAAAAATTAAAAAAAACACTTGCATTTATATTTTTTGTTATGTATAAAATGTTTGTTAATTGCTGGGGGCGTAGTTCAGTTGGTTAGAATACATGCCTGTCACGCATGGGGTCGCGAGTTCGAGCCTCGTCGCTCCCGCCAGTTTAAGAGGTCACGTCAAGTGACCTTTTTTTATTTATATGTCTTTCTTTTTATATCTAGACATTACAACAAAAATTAAGTATAGTATCTTTATAAAAATATTATGTTGTTATGTTACATTTAATTCCATTATTAGTAGTTTTGTTTTGCATAATTGTATGTGAAACAATGTCAGTCGTATCAGTTTCTAAATCAAGAAAACAATTCATTAATCAAAAAAATTTAGATATATCCTGTATTAAAGAGCCAACCTTACTGAGTGAAATAATAAAACGATTATTTGATGTAATTGTAGCCTTGGTTGTTTGTATAACAATTTTACCTGTTATGTATATCATATTAGGTATAATTATAAAAATAACATCACCGGGGCCTATTATTTTTGCTCAAAAACGAGTCGGAATATTTGGAAAAGTGTTTACTTGTTACAAGTTTAGATCAATGTATCAAGATGCTAATTATGACATGGCTGTTAAAAACGATAAACGTGTTACACTTGTCGGACATTTTATAAGGAAAACTCATATAGATGAATTTCCGCAATTTTATAATGTTCTGATAGGCGACATGAGTTTGGTCGGCCCTCGCCCTACCATGCGTTTTGTAACAGAAAAACTTGACACTCATCCTAAATATTTATATCGGCTTTTAGCACGTCCTGGAATAACAGGAATGACCCAATTGAAAGGAAGGCAATGTTCTTTAATCAATAAACTTGAAATTGATTTTGAATATATGAAAAGAAACTCTTTGTGGCTGGATTTTAAAATCATCTTAAATACTTTAAAGTTTCAAGATGAAAGTTATTAAAAAAACGCAACATAAAAAATGTTGCGTTTTTTAATTTACAGATTTTATTCTCTATGATAAGGATGCCCGTTTATAATGGTTTGTATGCGATAAATTTGTTCTGTCAAAACTGCTCTCATCAAAATATGCGGCAATGTAAGTTTTCCGAAAGAAAGTATGAGATCTGCTCTTTTGCGGGTTTGTTCCAAATGCCCATCTGCACCACCGATTAAAAAGCAAATTTCCGAACATCCGTTTAATTGCCAGTTTTCAACCTTTTTAGCAAGTTCCTGACTTTTTATATTTTCTCCTCTTTCATCAAGAACTATCACTTTTGCACCAAAAGGAATCGACTGATTTAAAAATTTTGCTTCATCTTCTTGGGTAGAATTATCTTTTTCTTTAATAACAATATCCCAACCGGAACGTTTGACATACTCTTCAATAATAGAACTTTCCGGACTGTTTCTTTTGCATTTTCCGATTGCTAATATATAAACTTTCATCGACAATATCTTTCAAAAAAAGGTCTTTAATTTAACAACAACTATTTGATTTATATCAACATTTAATGCCATGCAGAATACGTATTGTCAAGTTTGTTTTTTCTTTTAAAAAATAAAAAAGTGGCTCATGAAGAACCACTTTTTTATAAAATTTAACATTATGCAGCTAATTGCTAAAAATGTATGGCAGGCAAACCAAATTTCTTACGATACATTTCTATCCATTTCGGATTTCCACTCGAAATTACCATTGCATAAGTTTTAGGATAATACACTTTGAGACAGTCAAGAACGCAAAGCATATCATCTTCATTGCCGGCTTTGATAACAGCCGATATCATACCTGATCCGGTTACACAGTTTCTATCAGATTTAATCAGCTCTCGGAACAAATGATGCCAGCCTTTTTTCAAAATTTGATATGCATGCTCATCTTTCAGATAAGCAGAAGAAAACTCTTCCCACAGCCACCTTACTAAAGTTTCATTGCCGAAAGAAATAATGTTGCTGATATCTGAATCTGATATGTGAATGCAATGAAAATGATGCTTCAAAACTAATAGCTCATCAACATTCTTACGCGCTATCAATAAGCTGAGAGTTTCTTCATTCAGTTGAATATCTTTACTCAACCAACACATCAGCTGCTCATGAGAAGCTTCTTTCATCAAGCATTGACCACACCATATTTCCAGATGAGGTGCTACTTTTACCAAACGTTCAAACATATCACCACGTTTTAACAAAGTTGATAAAACTGACTCATACCTGATAGACTTATACTTGTAATCAATATCACGATAATAAAGCTTGGTTGTAAAATAGCTCTTAATTTGCTTAAACGTCCCTTCTTTAACTAAGGCAATTTCTACCTTTTCCGGCAAACTTTCATGATAGCTGTAAAAATGTCTGATTTCATTCGTGTCATTCAGCCTATCAAACTCAAGCAAAGCAATTTTTGCTTCATCTGATAAACGACAACGAATCAAAAGTTTTTTCACCTCATCTGCATTGTTCCTTTTGATAATCGGAACAGCTATTCCTGATGGGAAGTTATTAAAATCGCTATTTTCGAGGAAAAGCATAATAGATTCATGGTCTCCTCTTGCAATCACTTCCATCGCAATATTAAACGAGCTGAAGATTCCTTGGACAGAACCATCGAGATACTTTCGAAGTGTTTCTATATGCACAGAACGAACAAACGCCATATGCTGTTCTTCTTCGATGTAATAAGGATTTTTGCTAAAATATCGCAAAACTTCTTTTTCTGATGCTGTTTTCAGAAAATGCTCAAAATGTTCTTGCTTCTGAAACGGTAATTTTTGTGACAACAACAAATTATAAATTTGTTCGTCAGTTAAATTTTTCTTACTCATAAATAATTGGGATTAATAGTGAAACATATGTGTATTTTTATGTCCTGACTATAATACAACAAATAAAATTTGTCAATTTTTTTATAAGTATAAACTATTGTTCATACACCCTAACAGAGAAAACACTTTTGGGTAGTTTTTGTAATAGCGAAAATATATAAACTTGACTTTAAGTCACTTATAATATATAAAAAAACATCATTTAATATTATTAATAAACACTTTAATCTCAATCATTATGAACAAAAAAGAATTAATTTTGAAAAAGACGAACATTATTTCGTTGATTGCATTACTTGGAGCAGTAGTGTATTGGAGTGTTGCACTCGTTGTATTATTTTGTTTCGAAGAATGGCTATTAAGTTGGTGGACCTCTAATATGTCATTTATCGGTGCAAGTATATTGCTTACGGTGTTGTGGTACCTATTTTGCATTGGTTGGTTGACATACAACATCAGAAAAATCGAGAGAAGCCCCGAGAAAGTAGACGTAGTCGATATTGACGGTTTTTGTTAGCTGATGTCCTTTTCGTATATCTTTAAGTTTATAAAGTATTTTTGCAAAACGACAATTGTAGCTTCTTTGTAATTAAAAATATCCTTGAGTTTTAACACTCAAGGATATTTTTGTAATGGCGGAGTTAAGTGAGATGACTTCGTGCTCGGCGCTCATCGGCTTTTTGCCGACCGCGATGCTCCCGCCTCGCTTTCGCTTGAAGTGCGAACTCACTTGTTTCGTGAGTTCAAATCTCACATCGCCCTAACAGAAAAGCCCACCTTTTGGTGGGCTTTTTGTAATGGCGGAGAGAGTGAGATTCGAACTCACGGAAGGGTCGCCCCTTCGACGGTTTTCAAGACCGCTGCATTAAACCGCTCTGCCATCTCTCCATCTGCAAGATGTTATCATCAACAACTTACTTTGCACCTATTTACACCATCATTTTGCATACGTCAAGTTTTTTTATAATAATTTTTTATATTTTTTTATTAATGTGCTTCTGCCCAATTATCTCCAATACCGACAGAAGCTACAAAATCAACATCAAAATATGCCACTTCTTCCATAATATTCTTGATTAACAAGCTTATTTCTTCCACTTCTTCAACAGGCGCTTCAAAAACAAGCTCATCATGTACTTGTAACAACATTTTTGTTTTATATGACTTTTCTTTTAATGTATGATGTATCTTTTTCATCGCTAATTTTATAATATCTGCCGCTCCTCCTTGAATCGGCGCATTAATAGCCGCTCTTTGAGCAAACGCCACTATTCTTTTATTTTTATCGTTGATACCTAAAACCGAACATTTGCGCCCGAACGGAGTTAAAACATATCCGTGCTTATGTGCAAAATCTATAGTTTCTGACATATATTCTTTAATTTCGGGCATTGATGCAAAATATGCATCAATATATTTTGCCGCAACATCCGGTGTGGTGTTTATCTGTTTTGCAAGGCCATATTGGGATATTCCGTACACAATACCAAAATTGATAGCTTTAGCTTGTCTGCGCAATGAAGAATCAACATTTTCCAAAGGAACTCCAAAAACTTTTGATGCTGTTATGGCATGAACATCAACACCTTGTGCAAAAGCTTCTTTTAGGGCTTTTACATCTGCCACCGCCGCCAATAAACGTAATTCTACCTGACTATAATCTGCAGCAATAATTTTATGCCCCGGTTTTGCTATAAAACATTGTCTTATTTTTTTACCGTCTTCGGTTCTTATCGGAATGTTTTGCAAATTCGGATTAGAAGATGCCAATCTTCCCGTATTAACAACCGTCTGATTAAATGTGGTATGAACTCTATGATTTTTATCCATTAATGTGAGCAAAGCATTTGTATATGTAGATTTTAATTTTGCAAGACCACGCCATTGTAAAATTTTTTCTGCAATTTCATATTCATCGGCTAAATCTTCTAAAACATCAGCTCCGGTTTGAAAACTACCGGAAGAATTTTTTTTGCCTTTTATGCCCATTTTAACATACAAAATTTCACCGATTTGCTTTGGTGAACCCAAATTAAATTCTTCACCGGCAAGCGCAAAAATTTCTTTTTCCAAATTTTTAATTTTTCTTTCGAAGTCTTCATTTAAGTTCATCAAAGCTTTTGTATCAAGCATAATACCGTTTGTTTCCATATTTTGCAAAACGGATATAAGCGGTCTGTCAAAATTTTCATAAATTTCTGTTTTCTTTTCCGATATCAGCCTTGGTTTTAAGACATTATACAATCTTAAAGTGATATCAGCATCTTCTGCCGCATAATCAAGAGCTTTTTGAGGCTCTACATAATCAAATGTAATTTTATTTTTACCACTACCGCAAACATCTTCATATTTTATGGTCTTATAATCTAAAAATATTTCCGCTAATTCATCTAAACCATGTCCATGTTCAGAACTATCTAAATTATAAGACAGCACAGATGTATCTTCTATCGGAAAAATTGTTGTATCAGCGCCCACAACCTGAGCTAAAAAATGCATATCAAATTTTATGTTATGACCTATTTTTAAAACTGATTTACTTTCCAAAAGAGGTTTAAGATATTTTTTAACCGTTTCGGCAGAAAGTTGTTTAAGTGTCGATTTTTCATTATTTCCGAATAAATCAACTTCGGTATCTTGCACTTTATGATTAAGAGGAATATAACAAGCGCTTCCTTCATCGGTTGCAATGGATATACCGACAATTTTATCTGTTAACGGATTTAATCCGGTTGTTTCGGTATCAATGGCAAATTGATAGTTTTTAATTGCTCGGTCTACCCATTTTTTTAACGTTGTTTCATCTTGCACAAGCTCATAATTTTTTATTGTTTCTTTTTTTACTTCTACTTTTTGGCCACATCTTTCTTGTTGCTCAACAACCCACTTTTCAACTCTGCTTTTAAGGCTTTTTAAGCCATATTCATCAACAAACTCCATAACATTTTCCAAAACAGGAGCTCTGCAAGCATAATCTTCTATTGTCTTTTCAACCTCTACATCATTTTTTAATTCTACCAACTGTTTAGAAATGCGCGCATTTTCTATGTTGGCAAGTATGGTTTCACGCCGTTTGTTTTGCTTGATTTCTGAAGCTTTAAGCAACACATCCTCTAACGAACCGAACTGATTTATAAGCTCAGCTGCCGTTTTTAACCCAATTCCCGGAACTCCCGGTACATTATCAATACTGTCTCCGGCTAAAGCTTGAACATCAACCACCCTATCAGGATACACACCAAACTTTTCTTTAACATCTTCAGGTGTGAAAAATTTATCTTTCATACTATCATAAAACTCTACTCCATCTCTGATAAGTTGCATTAAATCTTTATCGGCAGAGACAACCACAACATCATAACCTTTATCTGTTGCTTTTTTAGCATATGTAGCTATCAAATCATCTGCCTCAAAACCTTCCATCTCAAGATGATTTAAGTTTAATATTTCTACAGCTCTATGTATAATCGGAAATTGAGGTATAAGTTCTTCAGGCGTTTCTTTTCTGGTTCCTTTATAATCTTTAAATATGTCATTTCGGTAATTTTGTCTTTTTGCATCAAAAAGCACCAAGCAATAATCACATCTTATTTTTGCGGTTAAACGCATAAACATATTCATAAATCCTAAAACCGCATTAACCGGCACTCCTTGAGGAGAAGTCATCATAGGAAGAGCATAAAAAGCCCTGAATATATAACCGGAACCATCTATAAGACATACCTTTTTTTTCATTTTTTTACCTTTCTGTTTTTTCAAATATAGTCTTTTATTTTTCTTTAGCCAAGAAATAAAAAAAATTATACTAAGTAAAAAAAATTTAAGATATTTTGCTTTATAATACTCTAAAACACCACTTTAATGAGATAATAACATGGTAAAAAAAAGCAAAACAACAAACAGCCGAAAAACTACAAAAAGAAAAAAAACAAATTCACGCAAAAAAAATGTTAAAAAATCGTGGTCATGGTTCAAGTTTTTACTTATAACCGGTTTTTCGCTGTTTTTGGCTGTAAGTTCATATGTTTTTTATTGTTTTGTGACATTACCTGATCTTGATAAAGCAGTTTCTCACACCCGATTAGCCTCTACCACCATAATTGCCGAAAACGGAAATGAAATTTATACATTTGGCAGCAATTTTGCTCAAGTTGTATATTTGAAAGATTTACCATATTATGTTCCGGCTGCCATTATTGATGTTGAAGACAGACGTTTTTATTCTCATTTTGGGTTTGATATCATAGGCTTTACCAGAGCTTCTGTTATAAATTTAATAAAACGCAGATACGTTCAGGGAGCCAGCACCATTACTCAACAAGTAGCAAAAAATCTGTTTTTAACTTCACAAAAAAACATCAAACGTAAAGTGCAAGAATTGTTGATTGCTTTTTGGTTGGAAAGTAAATTTTCCAAAGAACAAATTTTGACACTTTACTTAAACCGAGTATATTTAGGATCCGGCACTTATGGTATTGAAGCAGCCGCGAATCGATATTTCGGTAAGAGTTCGGCTGATTTAAGCTTAAAAGAAGCCGCTACCATTGCCGGTATGTTAAAAGCTCCGTCTCGTTACAATCCGATATCAGATGCCAAAAAAGCTCAAGAACGCTCAGAACTTGTCTTAAAATTGATGCTTAAACACGGTTCCATAACCAAAGAACAACATGATAAAGCCGTTAAAGAACCTTATCATGATCCTTCAAAATATAAAGTGGAAGGAGCAAGACATTTTGCCGATATGGTTTATAACGAAGTAAACGTTTATATTACAGAACGTGATAAAGACCTCTACATCAGCACCACTCTAGACCAAGATTTACAGCAAAAAGCAGAATGGATTTTAAGAGATTCCATAAATGCAAATAAAAACAAAAATGTTACCAACGGTGCTATTGTTATTTTAGATTATACCGGAGCCATAAAAGCTCTTGTTGGCGGCACAGATTATAACAAAAGCCAATTTAACAGAGCTACACAATCTTTGCGTCAGGCCGGTTCTGCTTTTAAACCTTTTGTATATATAACAGCACTTGAACAAGGTTTTACTCCTGAAGATATAATATCAGATACACCTGTCAAAATCGGCAATTGGGAACCTCAAAATTATGATAAAAAAATATATGGTGATGTTAGTTTAAATCAAGCTTTAAGCAATTCTCTTAATTTGGCAACAATCAATCTGTCTACAAAATTAAACTTAAAAGATATCATAAAAACAGCACATAAAATGGGCATAAGTACCCATTTAAAAAATAATCCGTCTTTAGTTTTAGGCGTGGATGAAGTAAAAGTTTTAGACTTGGCAACCGCATATTTAAGCATTGCCAACGGAGGTTATGCTGCTTGGCCTTATGCAATTAACGAAATATATTCAAAAGATGGTATACAACTGTATCAAAGAAACTTCAGCGAACCGTTAAAAATATTAGATGAAACAACCGTCAGCCATATTACGGATATGTTAGAAAATGTTATAAAAACCGGAACAGGAAAAAAAGCTTCTTTACCCTGTTTTACAGCCGGCAAAACCGGAACATCCCAAGACTATAGAGATGCATGGTTTGTAGGTTGGACACCGACATATGTCGCTGCCGTATGGGTCGGAAATGATGATAATTCTCCTATGGACAACATAACCGGAGGAACCTTACCGGCACAAATTTGGAAAAAAATTATGCTAACAACACTTGATTTACCAAATCAGACGGCAAATTCTCCTAAGAAAAGCGCAAAATCTGCAAACAAAACTCCAAAAAAGAAAAAATTTTTATTTTGGTAACAAATCGTTAGTTTACGGTTCTTTCTAAATCGGCAATTCTGGGTAAAACAGAATTTTCAATAATAAAAGAAAAAGCTTTTTCAACTGTTTTATCAGTGTTCAGCAAAGCGTTTGCTATAGCTTTTTGCTCTTTAGATTCTCCTGCTTTTTGCGAAAGTTTTAAATAAGCATCAGCCATTTCGGAAAGAGAATCGACAATCTGAGCCACATAATTTGGCACTTTAAGGTCATCACAACCTCCCCAAAAACCTTCTAAAAAGCCATATTCAAGTTCTTCAAATCGAACTTGACCCCAAGTAAGATTATCTTTTGGCGCTTTAGATAAAGAAAGCTTATTGCGACGAATTTTATCAAAGATATCATCCCAAAGCCCCATAAAAAACTTAAAAAACAATTCTGCTTCTTTTTTTGTTTCAAGACGAGGTTGCTTATTTTGTTCCCAAAAAGAAGAAATGACATCTGTCGGACGCAAATTTAGGTTAGGAGAACAAATTGCTCCCGCAAATTTTAGCTTTACAACTTCTAATGAAGTGGGACAGTTGTAATGAATTAAAAAATTTTTAAATTTATCATCACCAATATATTCATTTTCGCTTTGCATTTAAAATCTTCTTTGTATAATATGGTTAAAACATTAATACTCAATTTAACGGAGTTTAAAAAATTGTCTAGTATAAAAATGCTGATAACCATATTTATTTTGATATTAACAACATCTTGTTCCCTTTTGGAACCTTTTGTTGACAGACGACGAAATGCCGGAGTGGAAAATATTGAAAATTTATATGTAGGTCGTTCAACTCCTTCAGAACCGGCAATATGTTATAATGGTTTGCTTTCTGATGAAGCTAAAATTCAACAACTGGCCGATGCAGAATGCAACAAACACGACACAGGTACACATGCTGTAAAAACACACACCAGCAAATTTACTTGTAAAATGTTTTTACCCTCACATGACTATTTTAAATGCGTTAAATAATTTTTTAGAAAGAAATGATGATGACTATATCTATTGAAAAAACAATTAATGATAAACTTGCAACAATTTTTAATAAACTTGAGCTTGATACAAAATTTGCCATCGTAAAGACATCTGACAGGCCTGATTTGAGCGATTTACAATGTAACGGCGCCTTAGCCTTGGCAAAACAACTCAAGAAAAATCCGCGTGAAATTGCTTCATTAATCGTAAACGAACTTCAAACAGATATTGCAATTGAATCTCTTTCAATTGACGGACCGGGTTTTATTAATATCAAACTTAATAATGCTTTTATTGCACAAAAAATGCAAGAAATGATGGCTGATGAAAGATTAGGTTGTTCTAAAACCGCAAATCCTAAAAAAGTTGTAATGGATTTCGGAGGCCCTAATGTTGCTAAATCTTTGCATGTCGGGCATTTACGTTCTGCCGTTATTGGCGAATCGATAAGAAGAATTGAGCAATTTATCGGAAACGATGTTGTATCAGATGTCCATTTTGGCGATTGGGGCACCCCAATGGGAATGATTTTGGCAGAAATTATTAAAAAAGATGGTGACCTTTCAAAAATATCAACATATAACATTGCACAAATATCTGCTTTTTATAAACAAGCTAACATTCGTTGTAAAGAAGACGAAACAGCAAAAGAAACAGCTCGTCAAATTACGGCTGAGCTCCAAAACGGTCATGAAGAATATAAAAAAGCATGGGAACACTTAAGAAAAGTTTCAGTAGATGATGTTAAAAAGAACTATGACGAATTAAATGCATATTTTGATTTATGGCTTGGAGAAAGCGATGCTCATAATGCCAGTGCAGAAGTCGTAAACATTGCAAAACAAAAAGGCTTATCCGAAATTGATGATGGAGCAACCATTATACGTTTACCGGAAACTAACAAACCGATGCCTCCGGTTATTATCGTTAAATCTGATGGCGGATTTGGCTATCAGGTTACCGATATTGCAACCATTAAAATGCGTTATGACGATTTAAATGCAGATGAAATTATTTATATTGTTGATAAACGTCAAGCGCTTCATTTTGAACAAGTGTTCCAAGTTGCAGATATGCTCAACTTAGCACCTGAAACAACCTTAAAACATATCGGTTTCGGTACGGTGAACGGCGCAGACGGAAAACCGTTTAAAACTCGTGACGGCGGAGTGATGAATTTGGAAGATTTGATAAATATGAGTAAAGATAAAGTTCGTCAATCTATGCCAAAAGCCGGAGAAGTTGACGGATATGGCGAAAAAGAAATTGAAAAATTGGTTTCGCAAATATCAATGGCAGCAATCAAATTTCAAGATTTAAAAAATTCCATAGCATCAGGTTATGTGTTTGATTTAGAAGATTTTGCAAAATTCGACGGTAAAACAGGCCCTTACATACAATATGCAATTGCTCGTATAAATTCTGTTTTAAGAAAAGCCGAAGCAAACAACATTGAAAAAGGTTCCATTGTTATAAATAATGATGATGAACGTTCGTTAGCCTTAAAGCTTGCACAAATTGAAAACATTGTTTTCAGAGCACACAATGATAAAGAGCCAAGCATTATTGCTGATTATGCTTATACTTTAGCACAAACATTTTCCGGTTTTTATAATGCTTGTCCAATTATGAACGCCGAAGATGAAAAGATTGTAAAATCTCGTTTAAGTTTGGCATACATGGTAAAAGAAGCTCTCACGTTAATGCTGTTCTTACTTGGCATAGAAGCACCTGAAGTTATGTTGAAAGCCAGTTAGGAGGTTAAAATGACAGATTTAACTGAAGTTTTGAGCCACTATAAAATAAACGGTGAAATTATAGGAAACCAAAAAGGTCCTTTAATTACACAGATAAAATTTAAACCAGTTGCCGGTACAAAAATCAAAGACATAGAGGCTTCTTTAGAAGATATTGCCAGAGAAGCCGGTTTCAAAAGCTTAAGAATAAGTAACGTGTGCGAAGATAATTGCATCGGTTTTGAAATTCCGAATGAACAGTTTGAAACCGTATTTTTAAAAGACATCTTGGCAACTGATGAGTTTAAAACAGCAAAAGGCGCTTTACCGCTCAGTTTGGGTGTTACAATAGATGGTTCCGCTATTTTTGCAGATTTAGCAAAAATGCCTCATTTGTTGGTAGCAGGTGCAACAGGCTCGGGAAAATCAGTTGAGCTTAATGCTTTTATTATATCTTTAATTAAGGCAAAACGCCCTCACGAATTAAAGTTTGTGATGATAGATCCTAAACGTATTGAATTTTCAATTTATAATAATCAAGAATATATGTATATGCCTGTTATTACAGACAATCAAAAAGCAGCATTAGCTCTTGAATATTTAACTAAAGAAATGAACGACAGATACGCTTTGTTTGAAAAATCAAGAACAAAAAATATTGAAGAATATAATCAAAAAGAAAAACCTATTCCGTATATTGTGACCATAGTGGATGAATTTTCAGATTTGGTTCTTTCTGATAAATCGGTTGAAAAACATATACAAATATTGGCTCAAAAGGCTCGAGCTGCAGGTATACATCTCATACTTGCCACGCAGCGCCCGTCTGTTGATGTGGTAACAGGAAGCATTAAGGCAAACTTTCCTTCAAGATTGGCATTTAAAACTGCCTCCGGAGTTGATTCTAAAACCATACTTGACACTGTAGGCGCACAAAACTTAATAGGCCGAGGAGATGGTTTATATTTAGCCGGAAACGGAGAATTAACCCGTATTCATGGCGGATATATCACAAACGATGAAATTGAGGCCATCTTAAAACCATATCAGGCAGAAGTGAAAGAACTGATTGAAGATGTAAAAGAAGAAACTGATGAAAACAAAAAATCCAAAAGCGGTAAGAAAAAAACATTTTTCTTAATTGCATGGATTGTAGCACTATGGAAATATTTGGGCAAAAGAGAACAAAAAAAGCTCATAAAAGCAGCGTTTAATTTTCTTCTGAATTTGAAGAAAGGGTAAGAACATCTTACCCTTTTTTGTTATTGCCTTCTAAAATATCAATCACAGAAAAAATGCTGTAAAATTGACTAACAACATCTTTGATATCTGTATAATTTAATGCAGGCTTAAATAAAGATGTTGTTTCAAACATATTTTTTTTCGTATGAATAACAAAAATCAAGCTATTTCCAAAAAAACTGAAATCTATATATTTTCCTTTAAACAGCTTTTTTATATCCTTAATTTTTTCCATCAAAACCGGTGTTAAAACGTAACGAGCCTCTATCTGATTACTAGTCAAAACTTTCCATTGTTTATTAAAACAAACATCTTCAAGACATACATATTGTTTAGCTATATTTACTTTTTTCTTCTTAATTTCCTTATAAAACAGATAAAATATAAGAATATAAATAACCGGCCTCATAATCTTTTCACTCAACATCATGTCAGAAGATTCAACTCCCAAACAAATTTGCAATATTGCTAATATAACAGCAGCAACAGAAAAGCTAGACCAAATAAAAAACCTTATATTCCGTTTGCTATTATCATTACAATTTGTAACAATTGTTTTTCCCTCAAACTTCTTATTTAATTCAATCGACATAAAAATACCCTTAAAAAAAGCAGTTGTACCTTTGCTTCCTTTTAATAATAATTCTGTTTCTGATACACTGATATTTGTACTTTTATATTTTCCGATAAATGCATCATCGGACCTACATGTGTCAAAAGAAAAAAGTTCAGATTCTCTTAAAAGGCTTTCCGGTATTGTATTATATCCATTTTTGTACTGAAAATCTCCCCAAAAAGATAATATTATTTTCATAACTGAAGATTTTGTTTGTTTCTTATACTTATCAAGTGGTTTAAAGCATAAATAAATAAAAATTCCATGAAAAAGCACAAAAATAAAGCCAAAACCTTCTGAATCAAAATCATTATAAGTAATAACATTCGTAAAAATACACAATAAAATAATAGAAACATATAAAGATGCTGTAATAAGAAATTGTTTTAATAAACGTTTTCTGATTATTTCTAATTGCGTATATTTATCTTGCAAATTTGAATCATAAAATGCTCTAAATTCTTGTTGCACTACATCTAATGTGTCAAAATTTTTCATAATATAAAGTCCGATATTGATAGATAAAGAGATAGTTTAAAGAGATGGTAACATAGGAAAAATAAAAAGCAACAGAAAAAAATCAAAATTTCAGGCATAAAAAAAAGCCTCCCAATTAGGAGGCGTAATATAGTAAAAAGGGGATAGAAGATAGAAGAACTGGCGGCGACCGACTCTCCCGTGCCTTAAGACAAAGTACCATAGGCGCTAAAGGGTTTAACGACCGAGTTCGGAATGGGATCGGGTGGGACACCTTTGCAAGAGCCACCAGTTCATC
>JAZRHM010000010.1:0-65807 GCA_045644765.1 Alphaproteobacteria bacterium
TCAGCTGTTACATCAGCTTGTTCTATCTTGCTTGTTATGTTTGCTTTGCCGGTGATATTCATTTTGTAATCAACATTACCGGTAATATCGCTGTTTAAGTTTACATTATTTAATTTGATTTGAGCATTTTCATTGGTCACATTTACCAATGCTCCATCTGCACCGCCTGCTGTGATATTATTAAAGCTCAATACTGTCTCTTCTGTTAAATTGAAACCTTTATAAGATTTCATATTTAACTCTGAAACATTGCCTTCAGAATCTGCAACACCGTTAATATTTAATGTTCCTCCGGCAACACTACCTATATCGGCACTTAAGTCATATCTATCTGTTGATTTACTTGCATTGAAGTTTCTTACCTCTTGATCTGATGCTGCTACTAAGACCAACGTATCTCCCATGCTTCTGTATGTTGTTTTACCTTCTACTTTATGACTTTCTACAACACCTATTGAGTCATTTGTCGTAGTTGTTGTGGTCAAACCCAACTTACCATATGTGATCGTATCTGCAACAATTGTCGTCTTATATGTCTCTGACCAACCTGTTGTCTCTTTTATCTCTGCATCTTTCTCATATCCGCCGGATGAATCTAAGACAAAGTCATTGTAACTTGATAATTCTGCTGCTAGCTCATCACTGAAAGCCAACTGCAACGCATCGCTTTGGGTTAACAATATCTGTATCTTAAACGGATCTGTTTTTTGATCTTTCGATATTTCAGCATACGAACCATCTAATAAATTCAAACTGCCAATTACAACCTTACCACTGGATGATGACGCTGTTACTATCTGATCTGTTTTTCCTTCTCTTAAATTTATATCAATACTCCAGTTTGTCGCATCATCAGAGGTTAAGCTACCTATATTATATTCTTTAGTCGCACCATCTGAAAGTTCAACTTCACTGCTTTTTACTGTTAAACTTGATGTCTCAAATGTTTCAGATGCAAAATTTAATGTCGCATTCTCTGCTTTAACTGTCGCATTTTCTATTGCACTTGTTATATTTGCTTTACCGCTTATATTTACTCCATAGTTAACGCTACCGGTTATATTGCTGTTTAAGTTTACATTGTTCAAATTAACTTGTGCTTCTTCATTGCTCACATTTACCAATGCTCCATCTGCACCGCCTACTGTGATATTATTAAAGCTCAATACTGTCTCTTCTGTTAAATTAAAGCCTTTGTGTGAATTCATATTTAACTCTGAAACTTTACCTTCTGCATCTGAAACACCGTTAATATTTAACGTTCCGCCGGCAACACTACCTATATCGGCACTTAAGTCATATTTATCCGTTGATTTACTTGCATTGAAGTTTCTTACCTCTTGATCTGATGCTGCTACTAAGACCAACGTATCGCCCATACTCTCTTGTGTAGTGGTACTATCAACTGTATGGCTCTCTACAATACCGATTGAGTCGTTTGTTGTTGTTGTCGTGGTTAAGCCTAATTTACCATAAGTGATTGTACCTGTCACGACAGTTGCCATATACTCATCATTCCAATTGGTATTTTCTTTTATTTCAGCATTAGTTACTGAACCACCAACAGAATTTAAGATGAAATCATCATAACTTGATAATTCTGCTGCTAGCTCATCACTGAAGGCCAACTGCAATGCATCGCTTTGTGTTAACAATATCTGTACTTTAAATGGATTTATTGTTTGATCTTTTGATATATTAGCAAATGATCCGTCTAATATATTTAAATCTCCAATCACAACTTTACCACTGGATGCTGACTTGGTTTCTATCTTATCAACCAATACATTATTAAGATCCGATAAATTTATATCAACATTCCACCTTGCTGTATCGTAAGAATTAAGTGTGTTTAGCGTATACTTTTTTATAGCACCGTTTAACAAATTAATATTTACTTTTTCAGCTATAACATCAGCATTTACTATATCATTATTCAATGATACTGAGCTATTTTGATCACCTGTAATACTTATGTTATATCCTGAAACGCCGTT
This sequence comes from Alphaproteobacteria bacterium, assembly GCA_045644765.1. GTDB lineage: Bacteria > Pseudomonadota > Alphaproteobacteria > RF32 > CAG-239 > JAFTYO01. The sequence continues at coordinate 1,998 of JAZRHM010000010.1, forward strand.
TATTATATCATAAATTTCAACACTACCGCCATTAGTAGCACTAAGAGTTAAAGTAGAATTAGTATTATCCATATATATGGCTTCATTCGAACCATTGCTGAGTTTATTTCCTTGTACAATGGTTTTTTTACCACTTCCATCTGCTGATAAAGTAACGTTAGCAGTTGAATATATTGCACCACCATGCTGAGAGGCTGTATTGTTTTTGAGTTCCACATTCTCTAAATTAGTACTTCCTGTTCCATAGGTATCGCTAACATATAAAGCACCACCATATGCTGCAGTATTATCAGTAAAAACTGTGTCTGAAACATTCAAAATAGCATTATTATAAATTGCTCCACCCTGTGAAATACTTGAATTAGCACTATTACCGTCAAATAAACTATCCTTTATAGTTATAGAACCCACTACACCATTTGTGTTTGTAAGTGTATTGTTAAAAATAGCGCCACCTGCAGTCATATATCCACTCTGAGAAACACCTGAAACTCGGTTATCGATAAATTGGGCTTTAATCTCTTGTATATTACCTGAGTTAGAAATTGCACCACCTGTAGCACTTCCACCTGATGTAACTTGAGTATAGTTTGCTTCAAAAGTTCCTGTAATGTTTCCGATTGTACTATTATATGAGTTGGCGATTGCGCCACCATCGATAACACCGCTTGCAAAATTTCCGCCATTACCGTAGAAATATGCATTTATATTACCTATTCTCCCTTGCTCACTATAAATAGCGCCACCTGACGGAGATGTATTACCAATAAAATTACCAGTAACAGAATCTATAGACACAAAGTTAAAAATAGCACCACCCAAAAGACCTGCATAATTATTGATGAAATTAGCTTCAATGTTACCATATGTACCTGTTCTTAAAGCTCCTCCTGTTGCTGATCTGTTTCCTATGAAGTTTGCCTTAATATATTGAATTGTACCGGCATTGTTAACAGCACCACCAAAACCTCCTGCACTAATTGTACACTCCGGACATACAGTATTGTTGATATAATCACCTTTTAGAGAAGAAATAACAGTTTTACTCTGATTAGAAATTGCTCCACCTACTGAAGCTGCAACGTTACCTATAAAAGCACCATCAACAGAAATATTAGTAAGATTAGCTGATACATGTAGAGCACCACCATTTCCTTCATTAGTCGTAGATTGATTTATAACGCCGACAACATTACCAACAAAATTAGTGCTGGAAGTAGAGATCTTCTGTTTAGTTGTCAATGGATTAGTATCGCTTAGTGTATACTCATAATATTTCACACCATCAGCTGTGTTAACTGAAAAAACATTATCTTTTCCGCCTCCGCTGACCTCTTTATAAGTGATGTCATCGCTTGCATACTTATTTAAATCATTAATCAAAGGTTCAGAAGCACTAACAGAAGTTACCACAACGACAGCTAAACCAATACTTAACATAAATCCACTAAACATTTCTATAATATCCGATACTAAAAAATTAACGATATGTTAACCATATCTTATACATTGCACAGAGTCAATTAATATTTTAGTAATAAATAGCTTAAATAGTGTGATTATATACAATTAATACTAGCTGTTCGCATCTAAAAAATCATCAAGTCTGTTTTCTTTTATACCAAACGGATCTTGATGTATAACAACTTGCGCATTCGGAAACTCTTGTTTTATTTTTTCTTCCACATGTTCGGAAAAATTATGGGCTTCAAATAAACTTAAATTTCCATCAAGTTCAAGATGAATTTCAAACAAATAAGTTCCACCTAAATCACGACTTCTTAAATCATGAAAACCTTTTATACCTTCACAACCACTGACAATATTAATAACTTTTTTCCTGATATCATCACTAAGTTCTTTATCTGTTAAATCTCCAACAGCTTCAGCTGCCATTTTATAGGCATTATAAATCAAATAAATAGAAATTATACCTGCCGTAAGTATATCAAACCACATAATGCCAAATAATTTTACCACAACTAAAGATAAAATTATTGAACCATTAGTCAAAACATCAACTACATAATGAGCGCTATCAGCACTTATTGCTACAGAACCTGTAACTTTTGCCACATATTTTTGAAACGAAATCAGCCAAAGCGTAACAAGCAAACTAACAATCATAACAATCAAACCAAAAGTTGTTTGATGAACTTCTATAGGATTTAAAAGACGATTTATACCATCGTACAAAACAAACAGGCCAGAACCGGCAACAAAAGCAGCCTGAACCAATGCGCTTAAAGATTCTACTCTACCGTATCCGTAACGATGATTGCTATTTGCAGGTCTTGTTGAAAAATTAACAGCAATATATGAAACAGAAGAAGCAAAAACATCTGACAAACTATCAATCAGCGATGATAAAACAGCCAACGAACCTGTATAAACAGATGCTATAGTCTTTATAGCACACAATAGGCAGGCCACACCTATACTGGCGCTAACTGCTATTTTTTTTAATTTGTTTATCTTATCATTATTTATGCTCTGCCGCATATTTTATTAGCTCCAAACTTTCTTTAGATATCTCAAGAAAACTTCCGTTAACATGTTTTGCAAAAAATTGCAAATGATTGTTTGTTATAGGTTCTGCAAATTCATATTTCAACCAAACCTTATCACCTTTTTGGTAGAAATCAATTTTTACTTCATTATAATTTTCAACATGCATTTTCAAGGTATAAACATTTTTGGCTCCGTCAATATTTGTCGTTTCTCCTATAAACGGCATATTCAAAATCACTTTCATTATGTTAGCTAAAGTTTCAACATCTTTCATATTGTTTACTTCTTCCAATCTACCAAATCTCAAATTCCAAGCAGTAGAATAAGTCCAATCTTGTTCCTTGGAAGACAAATCTACAAAGTCAACTTCCGCCAACCATACCTGAAACTGTCCGTCAAATTTGAGATAAGCTGCTTTGGAACCTCGTCCTAAACTTACATCATATTTTCCTACTTCAAAAGCTTGAATTTTGTTTCCATTGGCATCTGAAAGCACAATTCTTGTATTCGGAGAATCTTCTGTTTCAATCGGTTGTAAACCAAACACTCTTAAATTTTGTGCTTTATCCGACTTTTTCTCATAAAATTTAGCCTCCAGTAAAGCACTTAAAAAGCTACGTATTCTTTCTTGATAAACCGGTATTTTTTTACCATTTTTCATAATCCATATACCATTTTCATCTTTAATAAAATTAAGCTCGTTTTTATACGTTTTAATGCTAATCTCATCTACATCATTTATTTTATCCTTAAGGTTAGCAAAAACCGGTTTATCTTCATATTTTTGTATATCTGATCGGTTGCTAATATAAACAGAAATAATACCTATTAATAAAACAAAGAAAGAAAAAACTATAAGCCTTAATAACTGTCTATTAAGCTTAAAATCAGCCTTGGTTTTAATTTTTTTTCTGTTTTTAGAAATCAATAAGATAAATAAAATAAAGCTTAGCAATAACGGAATAGCAAAAATATTAATAAATTTTATTTTCATACCGATGCGTTCAATATCTTTGCCTGCCTGCAATCGTATATTACTTAAATCTTTGCGTAAACCATCAAGCTTCTTTCTGACAGAACTTATAATTGCAAGTTCATCTGCCGTAAAATTTTGACGCTCTTCAAAATCTTTTTTATTCCAAATTTCTTGTAATTGTTTTTTTACATTATCTATTTGTTTAAAAATTTCTTCTTCTTTGATTTTATATTCAAACAGATTGAGTTTTCTTAATCGTTCAACATCTGTAAATTCTCTGTTTAATGCACTTTTACCTCTCAAATTCAACAAATCTGTATTATCGGTTAAATAATCCAAACTGTTTAAGATAAAGTCCGGATTATCAAAAAGAGGAATAAGAAGTGTTTTATCCATCAAAATTTGGCTTCTGGCCCAAAAATCGTTATGGATAAAATCTGTATCACCTATTACTACCATATTAAACTGATTGTCCGGATTTTTACCACGAACGGCAGCTGCCAAAATCTTTGAATTATTATCTGCCTTAAAATAAGTCAAAATTTGACGAGGGTTTAATCCATCATATACAACCTTATTGCTCATCACTGATGAGATTTTACTTGCTTGCAAAAGTGGTATAAAATCGACATTTGCTCCTTCAATCGGCAAAATAACTGAAGCAGAAGATAATAATAGCGAATTAAGATTTTTTGTAATCATATGAGACGGATTAAAATTTTCTTTTTTCATCTTAAACTGTATTATATCTTGCGTATAAGCAGGATTATTTTGATAATTACTTGTGGCATCTACCGTAATTGAATTATCTAAATCAGCGACTACATATTCCCCATAAAATCTAATTCCCCAAAAATCGGATAATTCGCCTAATACAGATGGAACAAAAGGATAGTTAACTGAAGAATATAAGCGAGTTGCTTCTGCAGCTGTATCTAAAAGCAACAAAATATTTCCATAATTTTTGGAATATTTTTTAACAGCTTCTAACATTTTTTCATCCATTGCTTGAGGATGTATAATCATTAAAACATCCATATTCTTATCAAAATCTTCTGCAGATTTTATAATTTCCACATTATAAAATTCTCTTATCCTGTTAGTTATTTCCCAAGGCTGAAAAAACATATTATCAGTTCCACCCTCACCATTAATCGGTAAAGATGACATAATAGCTACAGTTTTTTTTCTGTTTGCCAGTTGATAAATTTTTGATGTTAAATCTTGCTCTAAAGATGCTATTCTGTCAGGTGTAAAAAATTCTATTACCTTTTTATTTTGCAATGTATCGCTTAAAGTTAAGCCAAACAAAGCATTCTGATTAATATCGATTAACGGAATTGGCTGAACACCATCTGCTATTGCTCTATCTTCAATATTATCCAAATTTTCCGGATGATAAATTCTGTAATCAAAGCGTCCGTTTGACACACTTTTATACTGTTTTAACATTGTACGAACTCTATCAAACATATGACGCATAGCAGGATTTCTTTGCTCCAAAATATCGGAAAAATAAAGCTTTGCGACCACAGGCTCCGGTAAATTTTGCAAAATATAAACCGTATTTTTATCTAAAGTATGCAGTTTATCTTCACTAAAATCAATCTGTGTACCTCTGGTTAAATTGTTTGCGAGTAGATTAAAACCCATAAAAATTAGCACCAACATACACCACGCCAATATGTAGAAATATTTATTTGTTGATTTCAACCATGAAGCAGTTCCTGCTGTTTTAAAACTGACGATAAGAACCGTCGTAAAATTGAACAACAAGATAACCGAAACAAAAAACAGCACGTCTCTTAACTCAACAAGGCCACCTGTTATACTTGAAAAATGTGTTAAAAAACTAAAAGATGCAATTGTATCAATTATATAATCAGGCATAAAAAGTCTGAAAAAAGATAAAACAAATTCAATTCCGCTCCAAAAGAACACTAAATTTGCAATCACAGCCAACACAAGTGCGATAACCTGATTTTTACTCAATGCGGACATAGTTTGCGACACAGCCAACATACACCCTGCTAATGCAATACTCCCTATATAACTGATAGCAATTATACCATTATCCGGATTTCCCAATATGTTTACGGTAACAATAAAAGGGAAAGTCAACAACAAGGATAAAATGCAAAAAATCCATGAAGCAAAAAACTTACCCCACACCAAAGTGTCAACGGATACAGGCATCGTCATAATTTGAACAATAGTTTTATTTCTAAATTCTTCCGCCCAAAGTCGCATGGAAATACCCGGAATAAACAACAAATATAACCATGGTTGATACACAAACATTGTATATAAAGATGCCTGCCCTCTTTCATAGAAATTAGCAAAATAAAAAGCAAAAGCCGCATTTAATATTAAAAATGAAACCATATATACATAAGCCAGAGGCGATGTAAAATAGCGCAAAAGTTCATTTTTTGTAACGATAAAAAGTTTTTTCACTTTACTAACTCCTTACTCTTCCAAACTGGTTAATTTTGCAAAAGCTTTTTCCAATGACTTTGTTTTGCTTTGTTTTAATATATCTTGACAACTTCCGTCAGCCATTATCTTGCCTTTATTTATTAAAATAATACGGTTACATATTGTTTCTGCCTCATCAAGCAAATGAGTTGAAATTATGATTGTTTTATTTTTTCCCATTTTTTCAATTAATTTACGCATATGTGCTTTTTGGTTAGGATCCAATCCGTCTGTCGGTTCATCTAAAAGCAAAATATCCGGATTACTTAAAATGCTTTGCGCAAATCCCACACGTCTTAAATATCCTTTTGACAGAGTTTCAATTTTTTGATGTAAAACATTTTCGATTTTTGCAAGTTCAATTGCATATCCGATTTCTTTTTCCGATACATTTCTTAAATCTGCCATATATTTCAAAAACATTTTAACACTCATATCCGGATATATCGGAGCTCCTTCCGGTAAAAAGCCGATTTTTTCTTTTGATTTTTCAGAGAACTGAGCAATATCCAATCCGTCAACATAAATTTTACCGCCAGTTGGTGCCAAAAATCCGGTAATCATATTCATCAAAGTTGATTTTCCGGCACCATTAGGGCCCAAAAGAGCTATAATTTCACCTTTTTTTGCAGAAAAACTTACATTATCAACAGCCCTTATATTGCCATATAATTTAGTGATATTTTCAACTTTAATACTTTCGTTCATTTTCTATTCCTTTGCATAAATTTCACCACCGGTCATAGCCGAAGCTATACCTGTGGTTTGCGGAAACGTAATCGGTAAAGAATAAATTCTGCGACCAGCCAAAAATGCAATTGCACTGGCATCATCAATATCTGCATCCAGCTCAGTTTCAGGTATAATCGCAATTTTCATATTTTTAAGTTTATTTCTTAAAAATCTCAAAAGTGTCGGGTTCTTTGCCCCACCGCCACAAACAACCACTTGTGCAGGCACTTCAGGAAGATAAAAAGCTAAAGAATAAGCAATTGCTTCGGCTACGAACTCAGTAACTGTTGCAGCACCATCCATCAAAGACAAACCTTCCAGGTGCTCTACCTTATTATTAAACTCATTTCTATCTAATGTTTTAGGCGGATATTTTGCAAAAAAGTCATGTTTTAGCATAGTGTTTACAATTTTCGGATGTACCGAACCCATAGCGGCACACTTACCGTTATAATCCATTAAAACACCGGCATGTTTAAACATCCAATCATCAATAAGAGCATTCCCCGGTCCACAATCAAAAGCAATCATCTCGCCAAAAGGACTAATCCATGTAATGTTACTTATCCCGCCTATATTAATAAAAGCAATCGGTTTACCTAAATTTTGCGCAATAAAATTATAATATGTAGCACTGATCGGAAAACCTAAACCGCCATTTAAGATATCTGCATTGTGAAAGTGCGTCACCACGTCAACTCCACAATTTTTAGCAAGAATTTTACCTTTACCGAGCTGATAAGTATAATGATTGTGCGGCTCATTGCAAATTGTCGGACCTTCAAGTCCTATGGCATCAATTTTTATATCTGTTTCTTTTTTAATTTCTTCAACAATTGAACATAAAAAAATTGTGAGTTCATTTTCAACGTCATCTATAAGATTTTTTTCTTCTTCGACACATATTTTTTTACCTAAAACGGACCTTATTTTATTTTGCAAAACTTCATCAAAAGCATAGCGTCTTTTAAAAAATGTCTCATAAACATCAACTCCGTCTGTTGAAACCAACGAAGCCTTAATACCATCAAGCGAAGTTCCGCTCATCAAACCTAATATATTGAGTGGTTTTATAATCATTGTTAAAAAATTTTACCTCACTTCTTGCAATATTCTAAATATATGCTAGTATGCGTTAAAATTTAGTATAGAGGAATATATAAAATGAGCAAGTTTAAGTCTGAATTTTTTAACATAATGGTTGAAAGAGGTTTCTACAATCAATGCACCAACGAAGTCGGCTTTGATGAATATGTTGCCGAATGCGAACAAAAAGGCATACCTGCAGTTGGTTATTATGGTTCAGACCCGACAGGCGACAGTTTACACGTAGGTCACATTGTGCCGATTATGATGCTTAAGCATTTTCAAAACTTAGGCCATAAACCGATTATGCTTGTCGGAGGCGCCACTGCCCGTATCGGTGACCCTTCGGGAAAAGACAAACTCCGTCCGTTTTTATCTGAAGAGCTGATAAAACATAACATTGAAGGCCTAAAAACTTCTTATAAAAAGTTTTTAAAGTTTGACGATAGTGCAAACGGAGCCATTTTGGTTGATAACTGGGATTGGTTTAAAGATATCAATTATCTTGAATTTTTGCGCGATATCGGAACTTGCTATTCTGTAAACAGAATGCTTACGATGGACAGCGTTAAATCTCGTTTGGAACGTGAACAGCCTATGTCATTCTTAGAATTTAACTATCAACTTTTACAAGGCTATGATTTTTGCGTTTTATACCAAAAATACGGATGCCGTTCTCAAATTGCCGGTGCTGACCAATGGGGAAATATCACCTCAGGTACAGAACTCGGACGTCGCCGTTACAACGTTGAACTTTTTGGTTTAACAAGCCACATCTTGACCGATTCGAGCGGCAAAAAAATGGGCAAATCCGAAGGAAATGCCATTTGGATTAATGATGATAAACTTTCTTCTTATGATTATTATCAATATTTCAGAAATATTGGCGATTCGGAAGTTGGAAAATGCTTAAGAGTGTTTACCACACTTCCTATGGACGAAGTCAGACGCTTAGAAGCTTTACAAGACAAAGAAATCAACGAAGCTAAAAAGATTTTGGCATATGAAGCAACCAAACTTTGCCGTGGCGAAGATGAAGCAAAAAATGCTATGGAAACTGCCATAAAAACTTTTGAACAAGGCTTAACCGGACAAGATTTACCGGTTATAAACGCTGATCTCAATGTCGGCATAGGTGTTTTAGATGCATTTTTGCAAATCGGGTTCGTTGCTTCAAAAGGAGAAGCAAGAAGACTTATTAAACAATCCGGTCTCAAATTAAATGATAAAGTGATAACTGATGAAAATTATCAAATCACAACAGCTGATTTGGTGGAAGGTCAGGTAAAACTTTCTCAAGGAAAGAAAAAACACGGTCTGATTAAGTTATAATGCATATTATCAAAAAAACTCCATCGATACAACCGATGGAGTTTTTTTAATCTTTTTCATTTAGCATCGTCTAATTTAATGCAGATCCTAAGCGCACATTTCCGACCAAGCTCACTGCCGGAATTTTGATATCTTTTACCTGATTACATTTTTCTTTCACGATTCGACACGTACCATACAAAACCGCAAAAGCCGATTTCACAGGTGCGCTATCTGAAAACTCAAAATATTCCCCCGGTTCAAGTTCCGGAATTTCGCCCTTAAAACCTAAACCGTTTTCAAGATACAAATTTCCCTTATCATCGGCGATATTAAACTCTTTACTTAAAATCTGTATTTTATCGTCTGAATTGTTTTCAATACGCAAATAATATGAACAAGCGTTGTCATCTTCGTCTTCAAGATAAGCCTGACAAGCCGAAACCAAAATATCATCGGTTTGTAAAGTTACATATTCGTTTTCAAAATCCATATCAAAATACCTTTTAAGGGTTAAACTTTACGTTAACTATTAATTAACTTTTTCAGATTCGCAACCTCGGATACATCTTTTACACAAAGTTATGCACAGCTAAAATTTTCTACAATTTTATTATATATTTTTTTTAGCTCTTGAAATTGTTTCAAAATTGTTTATGCTTAAGCTAATATTTTTTAGGAGAAAAATTATGTTAAAATCATTTTTTTTAAGTTTAGCTTTGATAATTGTACCTTTCATTGCAAATGCGCAAAATACCGAAGATGCTACAAATACACAAACAGAAGAAGCTATTGCTGGCATCCAAACTCAACCCGAGCCGGTTGCAACTGTTACTGCCGATTTTTCTAACACTGATTTGGAAGATCAAATGTCTTCTGCTGATATTAACGAACTGGAAAAATTAAAAAACATAGGTTTTGATTTTAACCAAAAAGATGCAAACGGTAATCCTCCTTTATATTATATCTTAACTCGCAATCCTGATTTGGAAGTTGCAAAAAAAGCCATTGAGTATGGCGCTAACGTCAATATACCCGCTAAAAACGGTATGATTCCTTTGAATATTGCAACATCAAAAGCAAATGAGCTCCAATTACAAATAATGATGATGAAAACCATGGGCCTTGATACAAGCAAACAAGAGGTTCAGGAAGAGCTCAAGAAAACTCTTTTCCGTGAGATGACCAGAGCAATTGAAATGACTAAATTACTCATAGATAATGGAGCTGATGTCAATTTGGTCAGTTCTCTCGGAACTCCTTTGATGAATGCTGTTACAAACGTATGGAACTTGGATATTGTTAAAATACTTATTGATGCCGGTGCAAACTTAAATGCAACCGATAAAACAGGAAAAACAGCTCTCTTTTATGCTTTTGCCAGTTCCAATAACGATGTCGTTAATCTGCTGATTGAAAAAGGTGCCGACACCACAATTAAAGATATTGAAGGTAAAACATATTCCGATATGGAAAAAGTAAACGTTGATCCGGCTATATAAATAAAAAACTTAACCTATTTTTTATAAATCGGGTGTAATGTACCACCATAATGTTTATATTTAAATGTAACAATTTGAATATATAGGTAGCAAAGTTTTAAGAGGTATATTATGTTTGGTTTTAGAAAAATGTGCAAATTTTCAATATTTACTTTAATTTCCTTGTGTTTTTTTAAAAATGCAAATGCATCTGAAATTGATTTAAATATTCCGTCACTTGATACAATTTTTAATATTTTCGGTTTAACAATTACCGGTTCACAGATTTTACTCATTGGTATGGGTGTATGTATTTTAGGTATGCTGTTCGGCTTATACGAATTTGTTCGCATAAAAAAAATGCCCACTCATATTTCAATGAAAAATGTTTCAGAAACAATTTATGAAACATGTAAAACGTATATGAAACAACAAGGTAAACTTTTGTTTATTTTAGAGTGTTTTATCGCTGTTTGCATTTTTTACTATTTCTTTTACCTGAACAATACACCAATATTAAAAGTTCTTAACATATTGTTATGGTCAATTTTGGGAATTTTGGGATCATTTTCCGTTGCATGGTTCGGCATGCGCATTAACACATATGCCAATGCCAGAACTTCTTTTGCTTCATTAAAAGGAAAAGCATATCCTGTAATGAGTTTACCTTTACACTCAGGCATGTCAATTGGTGTGTTGTTAATCTGTGTTGAACTAATAATGATGATTTTTATCTTACTATTCATTCCACGTGACAATGCCGGAGCTTGTTTTATCGGTTTTGCAATCGGAGAATCATTAGGAGCATCTGCACTTCGTATTTGTGGTGGCATTTTTACTAAAATTGCCGACATCGGAGCCGATTTGATGAAAATCATATTCAAAATTGGTGAAGATGATGCCAGAAACCCCGGAGTAATTGCCGATTGCACCGGAGATAATGCCGGAGATTCTGTCGGTCCTACTGCTGACGGATTTGAAACTTATGGTGTAACAGGTGTTGCTCTCATCAGCTTTATCGTATTAGGCGCCGGAATGATGTATACTCCGAACGGAGAACTTGCGTTAATGTCAAACGGAATTGATATTCAAGCGCGCCTTATCACTTGGGTTTTTGCTATGCGTGTTTTAATGATTTTGACATCAGTGTTTGCATATTCATTAAACAATATCATTTGCAAAAAAATCTTTGGCAACAAAGATAAGTTTAATTTTGAAACACCTCTTACTTCATTGATATGGCTTACTTCCATTATTTCAATTTTAGTAACATTCGGTGTTTCTTATATATTGATTGACACCAACGTATTTGGTGACGATTTATGGTGGAAACTTTCAACCATCATCAGTTGCGGCACATTATCGGCTGCAATAATACCAGAGTTTACAAAATTTTTCACATCTTCAAAATCTAAACATGTTGAAGAAATTGTAAATGCAAGTCGTGAGGCCGGCGCTTCATTAAACATCGTATCAGGAATTGTAGCCGGTAATTTTTCTGCTTTCTGGCAAGGTTTGGTGATTGTTGGCTTAATGGTTATTGCATATTTCACAGCTCGTACAGGGTTAGATGCATACATGGTATATCCGGCAGTATTTGCTTTTGGTTTGGTAGCATTTGGTATGCTTGGCATGGGACCTGTGACAATTGCAGTAGATTCCTACGGCCCTGTAACAGACAATGCACAATCTGTATTTGAACTTTCTCAAATTGAGCAAATTAAAGGCATTAAAAAAGAAATTGAAAAAGATTATGGTTTTAAACCAAACTTCGAAATCGGCAAACACTTGCTGGAAGAAAACGATTCTGCAGGTAACACCTTTAAGGCCACTGCAAAACCCGTATTAATCGGAACTGCCGTGATCGGTGCCACGACAATGATTTTCTCAATAATATTACTGTTAAACTTATCCCTAAATTTACTTGATCCAAATGTGTTGTTTGGCCTAATTTTAGGTGGCGCCGTAATATATTGGTTCTCCGGTGCGTCAATGCAAGCCGTATCAGCCGGGGCATATAAAGCTGTAAATTACATCAAAAAACATATTAAACTTGACGGTAAAACTGCAGCTTCAATCGAAGATTCTAAAAACGTAGTCAGAATTTGTACCATTTATGCCCAAAAAGGCATGTTCAATATATTTATCGTAATTTTCTCATTTACGATTGCTTTTGCTTGCTTTAACGCAAACTTATTTGCAAGTTATTTAATCTCAATTGCCATATTCGGATTATTCCAAGCATTATATATGGCCAACGCCGGCGGTGCATGGGATAATGCCAAAAAAGTTGTCGAAGTAGACTTAAACGAAAAGGGAACTGCTTTACATGATGCTTCTGTTGTCGGAGACACTGTGGGCGATCCATATAAAGATACATCATCTGTAGCACTAAATCCAATTATAAAATTCACTACATTATTTGGTTTATTAGCAGTTGAAATGGCCGCTACTGCACCAAAATGTGTTTCCATCGGATTTGGCATTTTCTTCTTTATTTTGGGTATTATTTTCGTATATAGATCATTTTATGCAATGCGAATTGAAACCGCAAATAAAGATTAAAAAAAATAATATATTATCCGCCTGTATAAAAACAGGCGGTTTTTGTTGTATTAATGTATTTTTAATTATATATATAGTTAAATATCATATTATTTTTATATAAGAGGGATAATCTATGTTTAATAAAAAAATTTGCCTTTTGGTTTTGTCCGGAATTTGTTTGTTTGCACCTTATGCAAATGCCAATGTCGCAACTGATGGATATGCCAGAACAATATATCTTTATGCTTCAACATCAAATGTATCAGGCATACAACGGCTTACAAATAATTACGGTATAGATGCTCTTGATAAAAATGGAAATACGGCACTTTGCTATGCCATTAACAATAATGATATAAAAACTTATAAAGCACTTATGAAAATGGGTGCAAAAAGCCATAATTATTGTATGAAAAAGCTATCTAAGACAGCTAAACAAAGTTTTGAAAAAAGTCTAAATGCATATGAAATGTCTACCACTGGCAGATATAATGAACATGGAACATTATTAACAAGGACAAAAATAGCAGAACCATCTACATTATCCACTTCAACCAAGTTTGGTATAGGATTGGGAGCTGTTGCCCTTGTCGGAGGTGCCGTTGCAGCTGCCGGAGGTGGTGGAGGCGGAGGCAGCGGATCCGATTCTTCATCTGATAACACTCATATGTGTGAAAGACAAGGTGGAACCGTAATAAATGGAGAATGCATTCTTTTAAACAATCCGGGAGCATCCCCAAGAAACGCCAAGAAACAAAATTATCATACCAAAGAATATAATTCATCTGCAACATTTTTAAGCTCAATTAAAGCTGATAGTGCTTATGCGAGAGGATACACAGGTTATATTATAAATCGTGATGAGAACGGATATCTTGTAGATAACGGTTCCGGATTTATAAGTAATCAAAAAGTTAAAGTCGGCGTATTAGATAACGGATTTGATATATACCATCCTGATTTAATCAACAATATTGTAAAAAATGACAATGGAAACCCTTATGGTTATAATTTTGATTATGGTCCTTGTCGCAATGGAGATACAAAAAATTGTTATGCTTTTAATCCTTCAAATGATGGAAGCGGACTCGGTAAAATAAGCTTATATAATTCCGACGGAGAGTTTATTGCTCATACGGATGCTGTCTACACTCGAGATATGTACAATGAATTATTTAAGCAGTATTCTGCTAACTATAATTGGGATGATATTATGTACGACCCTACGCCATATCTTCTCGGTGATGAAGTAGATAGCAATACTAACTTTCAAACAAATGATCATGGCACACACGTAATGGGTATTATAGGAGCATCAGCAAATGGTAGCGGCATGCAAGGAGTAGCTCCAAACGTAGATATGGTTGGTATTAATTTTACTGAAACAATTATTAACACTAATGACCCATTATTTAAAAAAGCCGGAGAGACTTTTGTTGAAGAGGGTGTTCGTGTAGTTAATATGAGTTTTACAATGTCATTTGTTGATGAAAATAGCGAAAAAGGACAAGCCTCATATATGATAAATAAAGATTTTAGTGATATAGGTGATGCCAACATCCTATCAACAGAACACTTATTTAAAAACTTAGTTTCAAATAACATTGTAACAGTAAAAGCTGCCGGAAACAAAGGAAATGATTATGAAGCTGATACATTATCAGGCATACCTTTAACAAACATCTTCAAATCGGGAAGTGAATATGATATGACCAATTTGTTTATTACTGTTGTTTCCGTTAACAGTAATAATAACTTAGCTTATTATTCTCAAAAATGTGGTACAACAAAAAATTATTGCCTTGCTGCACCAGGAGGAGACGCTATAACCGGTGATTTAATTTATTCTACCGTACAAAATGATGATAATCACGAAAAAGATAAAAATGGAGCCGCTTATGGTTATATGCAAGGAACATCTATGGCAGCACCTGTTGTTACCGGAAGTGTTGCTTTATTGATGGGAGCATATCCGCATCTGACATCACAGCAGATTGTAGAAATTTTGTTCACGACGGCAACAGATTTAGGTGCAAAAGGTGTTGATGAAGTATATGGACATGGTCTAATTAATTTAGATGCAGCAACCAGTCCTATCGGATATCTATCTTTTGATTTCTTAGATAATAAACAGCAAAATACTTATTCTGCCTCAGCTCTTAACTTATCAAAATCAGTCAGTGCAAAAATTTTGAATATATTACCTGCAAAATTTACTGTTTTTGATGAATATGACCGTGGTTTTGAGATAAATACATCTTCACTGTTTGCTGACACATCAAAACAAAGAAGACATCTTTTCGAAAATGATTTTAAGGCATTTATGAGCCATGGAAAGAAAACCGTAAAAACCGGAAATAATGTATCTTTTGCTTTTAATTCTTCAGTATCCGGTAATGATATATATAGTCCTTACGGTTTTATCGGTGTGGATTATAATTTATCCAACAAATTTGGTGTTCAAGCTTTTTATTCTGAAAATACAATTTTAAATAGAGGTGAAATTTTTACCCGTACGGAACAAAATCCGTTTATTAGTATGGATAATGCTTTTGGACTTGGATTTAATTATAAATCCGGCAAAACATCTTTCAAATTAGACTATACCGGCGGAAAAAATAATTTCTTTGAAGATGAAGAAAACTCTGATTTATACGACAATCATATGAATGCCATAACTTCCGAATTATCTTATAATTTTACAGATAATTTCAGTGTAAGTTCTATTTTAGGTAATTTAAGTGAAAAAAGTTCTGTTTTAGGTATGATAGGCAATGATACTTTTGATATCGGTGATTCTAACACGTACTTTACCGGCATGAAAGTCACATTTAACCCCACTGACAGATTATCTTTAAGTGGCGTATATTACAGAGGATATACAAATACGTCAGCAAATAATAATGTATTTTCCATGTCAGATATTGAAAGTGAAAGTATAGCATTAAATGCTACATACAAGTTAACAAGCAAAAATAATATCGGCTTGGACGTATATTCTCCATTACGAATTGTAAAAGGTAGTACTGATATTGTTTTAGCTTCCGGTCGTCATCAAACAGAAAATAAAATATATTTAAATAAATATCATACTTCCCTAAAAGATACGGATCGTGAATGGGATGTCAGTATGTTTTATAATCAACAAATAAAAGATGACGCAAATTTCAAAACACGTTTTGGAGTAAGGTTTAATCCTGAACATGATGCGAATGCGAAGCCTGATTATTTCGGAATGTTTAACCTAAACTTTGCTTTCTAAAGAAAAAAAGCTGTTGACTCTGTAAAAAAAAGTCGATATAAGCAGAACTGTAAAAAACCGAGAGCTGATTTTAAATGTTTGTCAGCTTTAAATAACTAATAATTAACCGGAGATTTTAATATGAAAAGAACATTTCAACCAAGTAAGCTCGTAAGAGCTCGTCGTCACGGTTTCCGTGCTCGTATGGCAACAGTAGGAGGCAGAAAAGTTTTATCTGCTCGCCGTGCAAGAGGTCGTAAAAAACTTTCTGCTTAAGTTTTCGTTATGACAGAAATTCTTGTCTTAAAAAAAAGAAAAGATTTTGTAAGAGTCGCCAAAGGAGTAAGTAAGGTTACAAAAACCGCCATACTTCAGGCGGCTCCCAGTTTATCTGAAGAGAGCGCACCTCCTAAAATTGGTTATACAACTACAAAAAAAATTGGAAAAGCTAATGTCCGTAATAAGGCTAGGCGACGTATGCGAGCCGTTATCAGAGAACTTTTACCGATTTATGGCATGGATAACATTGAATATGTGTTAATAGGAAGGCATAATACTCATTGTTGCCCTTACAAAGAGCTACGTTCAGATATTAAATGGGCAATAAAGAAAGCAAACTCAATAATCATTCCTGAAGAAAATTCCAATACAATCGTAACAGAGGATATCCATGAAAACTCTGCTGATATGTCTTGTTAAATTTTACCAAAAATTTATATCGCCTTTTTGTTCAGGATGCTGCAGATATAGACCGACTTGTTCTGAATATATGATAGAAGCCCTAAAAGAACATGGTGTAATCAAAGGAACATATTTAGGAATACGCAGAATACTACGTTGTCACCCATGGGGAGGTTCCGGATATGACCCTGTCCCTAAAAAAAATAAAAAGAGTTAGTTATAAAGGTGCTTATTTGCTTGATTTTAGAAAAAATATGTTCTAAAAAGCAACATCTAACGTTTATTTTCAGGAGTATTTAAGGTGAAAGAAGAAACAAAAAGTTTATATTTAGCTATAACAGCCGCCGTTTTAATTATATTTGGAGTCAACCACTTTTTTCCTGCTCAGAAAACTTATAATAGTACCAGCGAAGAAGTAGCAGAAACTCCAAAAGTTTCAGATTTAAACACTGATATTGATGTTATTCAAGATAATGTTTTGCCGGCTCAAGACATTATAGCACTTGAAGATAGCGTAATCGTAGAAAATTCAGATATAAAAGGCTCTATCCGTGTTAAAGGAGCTCGATTTGATTATATCAGTTTATCAAAATATAAACAAACTCTTGAAGAAAACAGTGAAAATATCGAACTTTTACAACCTGCAAAAACATCAACACCATACTTTGCCGAATTTGGTTGGTTAAGCACTTCAGCCGACATTAAAGTTCCAACCTCAGAAACTGTTTGGAAAGTTATTGGCGATAAATTAACACCAGAAACCCCCATAACATTAACATGGGATAATAAACAAGGATTGAAATTTATTAAAACTATTTCACTTGATGAAAACTACCTCTTTAACATCACACAAACAGTCGAAAACAATACAAAAAATCCGGTTGTTTTATATCCTTACGGGTTAATTAGCCGTAAAGTTGATATGAAAAAACAAAAACGTTCTGTCGTTCATGAAGGTTTTAGTGGCGTAATAAACGGTTCACTTGAAGAAATAAAATTTAATGAGCTTGAGGAAAAAGAAACAGAAAATTTTGAAACCAAAGGCGGATGGTTCGGTTTTTCAGACAGATATTGGTTCACTGCAATTGTATTAGATAACAGTGCAACATCTAACGTTAAAATCAGCCACAACTCCAATGACGTTTTCCAAACAGATTATCGTGGACCTGCTATAACTATTGCAACAGGATCAGCATCAACAAACAGCATTCGTTTTTATACCGGAGCAAAAGAAATTAAACTGTTGGATAAATATGCAGATAATAACAAAATTGAAAAATTTGATTTAGCTGTAGATTTTGGATGGTACTATTTCTTAACTAAACCGTTTTTCTACATCTTAACATTTTTATATAATATAATCGGAAATATGGGATGGGCAATATTGTTATTTGCTGCATTTTTGAGACTCGCCATGTTACCAATTGCCAACGCTTCTTATGAAAGCATGACAAAAATGAAAAAAATGCAACCAAAAGTTATGCTTTTACAAGAAATGTATAAAAATGATAAAATGCGTTTACAACAAGAAACTATGGAATTATATCGTAAGGAAAAAATTAATCCGGCTGCAGGATGCTTGCCTTTATTCATACAAATTCCTGTTTTTTTCTCACTATATAAAGTTTTAAACATAGCCATTGAGATAAGACATGCTCCATTTATCGGATGGATTAAAGACCTATCAGCACCAGATCCTCTGACTATTTCAGTTTGGTCTCATATTCCGTTACCATCGCTGTTAGATATCGGTATTTGGCCTATCTTAATGGGATTTACCATGTGGTTCCAACAAAAACTTAATCCGACTCCGACAAATAAAGACCAAGCACGTATGTTTGCGATTATGCCTTTGATTTTCACATTAATGTTGGGACAATTTGCTTCAGGACTTGTTATTTACTGGACACTTAGTAACGTTTTATCAATTATGCAACAAAAGTTCATAATGAAAAAGCATGGTGTAAAATAATGACCGAAACTGATTTTAACTTCGATGCTGAAACCTTAGAGGCCGGAAGAAAACTTTTTACGCGCCCATGCACTTTCATGCTTAGCGTGGCGAATTTAGACCAACTTCCAGCCTCCGATAAAGATGAAATAGCTTTTGTCGGGCGTTCAAATGTCGGAAAATCAAGTTTGATAAACGCTCTTTTTAGTAAAACAGGATTGGCAAAAACATCATCAACACCGGGACGCACACAACAACTTAATTTTTTTAATCTAGACAATAAACTTTATTTAGTTGATTTACCGGGATATGGGTTTGCCAAAGCTCCACCTGAAGATGTTAAAAAGTGGCAAAGAACGATGAATTTATACCTACAAGGCAGACCAAATTTACGCCGAGTATTTCTACTTGTTGATAGTAGGCATGGTATTAAAAAAATTGATGAAGACATAATGAAAACGCTTGATAGTGCTGCTGTTACATATCAAATAATTCTGACTAAAACAGATAAAATAAATCGCCAAGAACTAACAAAATTAATAAATGATACGCAAACATGCCTAAAACTACATGCTGCTGCACACCCAATAGTTTACGCGACCAGTTCCGAGAAAAAAGAAGGTCTGGAAAACATACGAGCTGAAATTGCAATATTAGCTTAAAATCTGTGTTTTAAATTATGTATCAATAAGTATATTTTTGGTTTGGAATTTCAAAGTATTTGCTTTATATTAATCCATGAAAACATGGAGGAAGGTATGCATAATTATATCAATTCGGTTACCGAAGAACAAGCGATCAAAGATTTAGAATTTATAGCCAAAGAGATGGCTAAAGCCGATATTGCGTATTATCAAAATGATGATCCATATTTAACAGATGCTCAATACGATTTTTTAAAACTTAAGAATGAACTGTTAGAAAAAAAATTTCCTCATCTAATTCGTGAAGATAGTCCATCAAAAAAAATAGGCGCCCCTATAAAATCTGATTTTTCAAAGATTGAGCATAAAGTACCAATGCTTTCATTAGGTGATATTTTCTCAGAAGAAGAATTAATCGATTTTGTAAAAAGTGTTCAAAGATTTTTGAATACAGATTCTGATATAGAAATGACATCAGAACCCAAAATGGATGGGTTATCATTTTCTGCTCGTTATGAAAATGGCATATTAGTAAAAGGAGCAACCAGAGGTGATGGCACAACAGGTGAAGATATAACCCAAAACTTAAAAACCATAAAAAATTTACCACATTTTATTAATGCTCCCGATTTTCCGGACATAATGGAAGTCAGAGGAGAAGTATATATGTCGAAAGATGATTTTTTTGCTTTAAACAAAAAGCAAATATCTCAAAATAAGAAAACTTTTGCTAACCCAAGAAATGCGGCTGCCGGTTCATTAAGACAGCTTGATGCCGATATAACAAAAGGGCGTAACTTAAGCTTGATTGTTTATACTTGGGGTGAAGTATCTGATATAAATTGGAAAACACAGAGCGAATTTTTACAAAAAGTGGAAAAATGGGGTTTTCCGGTAAATCCGTATAATAAACTTTGCCATAACTTACAAGACGTAATAAAAAGCTATGAAATTTTGTTACAAACCAGAGCTGATTTACCATATGATATAGATGGTATTGTTTATAAAGTAAACTCATTAAACCTACAACAACGATTAGGCTATTTAACCAGAACACCTCGTTTTGCAATTGCACATAAATTTCCGGCAGAAAAAGCTATCACAAAAATAAACAATATACGTATACAAGTAGGACGTACAGGAGCGTTAACGCCCGTTGCCGATTTAGAACCTATTAATGTTGGCGGAGTGATGGTATCTCATGCCACACTTCATAATGAAGATGAAATTAAAAGAAAAGATATCCGTATCGGAGACTATGTTCAAATTCAACGCGCCGGAGATGTAATTCCACAAGTCCTATCCGTAGTTTCAGAAAAAAGAAAACATAATTTACAAGAATTTGAATTTCCACATATTTGTCCTGAATGCGGTGCACATGCTATTAAAGAAGATGACGAAGCCATTCGTCGTTGCACAGGTGGATTAAGTTGCCCAGCACAAGCAATGGAACGTATAAAACACTTTGTATCAAGAGATGCATTTAACATAGAAGGATTGGGTTCTAAAATTATTGAGGATTTTTTCAAAGAAGGAATTTTAACTAATCCGGCAGATATTTTTACATTAGAAGAAAGAAATGGTGGAGATGATTTGTTTTCTCAAGCACAAGGTTTACATCTTGAAAAAAGAGACGGTTGGGGTCAAAAATCAATTGACAATTTATTTAATGCTATAAAAGAAAAAAGAAATATAACTTTACAAAAATTTATTTATGCATTGGGTATACGTCAAGTAGGAACTGCAACATCATTATTAATTGCAAAAAACTACACATCTTTTGAAAATTTTAAAACTGCAATGAAAAATGAACATATCGATAAACTTTTAAGTATTGATGGCATAGGGCCGGCCATGGCTAAAGATATCACCGAATTCTTCAAAGAGGAACATAATAATCAGATTATAGCTCAATTGCTTAACTATGTTAATGTAGAAGATTATGAACAACAAAATACCTTAAATTCATTTTTTGCAGGAAAAACTATTGTATTTACCGGCACATTAGAACAAATGACAAGAGCCGAAGCTAAATCATTAGGAGTAAAACTTGGTGCAAAAGTTGCAGGTTCTGTATCTAATAATACGGATTATGTAATTGTAGGAACTGATGCAGGTTCAAAAGCAAAAAAAGCTATTGAATTGGGCATAACAATTTTGAACGAAGAAGAATTTCTAAATAAAATATAAGAATTTTGATATTTTATTTGAAATAAAAAAATTGTATGATATAATATTAAATATAATTTGTAATTATAAGGAGTTTATAATGAGGTTATTTTTTTGTTTATTCACATCCATCATGTTTTTCAGCGTTATAGCCAATGCTAATACGTCAGTAACTGATATTACCGAGAATGAAGATATCGCAATACAAAACTTACCGGAAGAAGAGAATAATATTGGAGAGGAGGCCCTTTCCGACACCCTTTCAGAAAAGGATAATAACAAAGATAAATATCGTCTGTCAAATAACGAACCTAAGCTAAATGCAGCTCAAATTTTCGAAAAACAAATGTTAGCTAAGAGAAAAAATAAAAATAACAAAGTTAAAAGAAACAATCGTAAAAATGGTTCAGGTGCATCATATAATACAAATAAATCTTCTAACAAGAGCAAACCGACTAATAAACGTAGTAGTGGAAACAGCAAAAAACGTAGTGGTAAAAAAAGTGGAGGCGGACTCTCTTCTTTATCTTCAGGCATGTTCGTAAAATAATCATTTTAGGGACTTATAATGAAAAGCATTATACAAACCAGACGTTTTCTTCCGTTAATGGTTACGCAGTTTTTGGGCGCATTAAACGATAATCTTTTTAAAAATGCATTATTAACATTAGTTACATTAAAAATGGCCGAACAGTCAGATATTTTATCAAATGTTATAGCCGGACTTTTTATTCTGCCTTTCTTCTTATTTTCTGCATGGGCAGGAGAAATTGCAGATAAATATTCCAGAGATAAAATTGCAAAAACCTTAAAAATAATTGAAATTATTTTAATGATAGGAGTAGGAGTTGCTTATTATACATCAAGTCTTGCATGTTTAATAATTTTAATTGCATTAATGGGAACTCAATCTGCGTTTTTTGGTCCGGTTAAATATGCACTACTGCCTCAGCAACTAAATCCCGAAGAATTAATAGAAGGTAATGCTTACATTGAAGCAACAACTTATATTGCAATTTTAGGAGGGCTAATTACAGGCACATTATTGCCTATTCAAATAAGTATTTGTGTGCTTATAATTTTAGCAGTTATAGGATATATATCCTCTCTTAAAATTTTACATGCACCGGCCCCTCGCCCACAACTGCAAATCAACAAAAATTTATTCACTGCAATGAAATTAAATTTCACATTTCTTCAGAAGCACAAGTATATTTTACAGAGCATCTTAGGAGCAAGTTGGTTTTGGACAATAGGAGCTTTGGTAGCTGTTCAAATTTATCCTTTATGCGGTAAAATAATAAATGCCGATAAAGGAACAATAACATTCTTTTTGATTTTGTTTTCTTTAGGTGTAGCATTTGGTTCTTATGTATGTAATCGTATATTAAAAGGTGAAATAAACATGATATATGTGCCATTATGCGCACTTGGTATGTCAGCTTGTTTGTTTTGGATCTTTCTCTTAAGTTCTAACTACCCCACCGCCCAACAAACCTTAAACTTTATAGAATTTATTAAGGCAAAAAATTCTATCGGATTTTCTATAAGTTTATTTATGTTAGCATTTTTTGGTGGTTTATATATTATTCCACTTAATGCTTTTATGCAAAATCGTGCTCCCAAAGCTTATACCGCATCTGTTATTGCCGGAAACAACATAATAAATTCATTAGGTATGACAGGAGCCGCAATATTTGCAATTATTTTATTCAAGCTCGGTTTCACTCTTCCACAATTATTTCTAATCATGAGCATAATTTCGTTAGTTGTTGCAATATACATTTGTTCATTACTACCGGATACATTAACTCGATCAATCTTACAAACAATTTTACGTTTTATGTTTCGCACCAAAGTTACCGGATATACAAACTTTAAAAAAGCAGGATCCAAAGTTTTGATTATTGCAAATCATACTTCTTTATTGGATGGGATTTTAATAGCTGCTTTTATGCCTGAACGCATAACATTCGCTATAACATCTGCTTGGACGGGCAAATGGTTTATGCCGATAATAAGATTATTGGTAGATTTCTACCCTCTTGATATGATGAATCCTCTTTCTATACGAAATCTGATTGAAGAAATAAAAAAAGGTAGAAAAGTAGTAATTTTCCCGGAAGGAAGAATTTCACTTACCGGTAAAATTATGCAAGTTTTTGATGGTGCAGCCATGATTGCATCAAAAGCCGGTGCAAAGATACTACCAGTAAAAATTTCCGGAGCACATTATTCAACATTATCATACGTCAATGATAAATTTTATACCAAAGCTTTTCCTGAAATAGATTTACACATAATGCCTGCTTGCGTATTTAACGTCACACACGATAAAAATAATCGCACACAAGCAACAAGAAAACTTTATGAAATAATGACTGAAATGTCGCTAAACGCCATAAATTATCCAAGTACATTATTTGAAGCTCTACTTAACAGCTCCAAAACAAATAAAAAAGACCATATCATAATAGGAGATATCATTAACGGAAAAATCTCATACAATGATTTAATTAAAAATGCTATAAATTATGGTGAAACATTAAACAAATTTATTGGAGACAAAACAAATATCGGCATTTGCATTCCTTCCGGTTTTATGTTTGCAACCATATTTTGGGCTTTGCAATATTTAAACAAGACAACTATTATAATAGATGAAAACAGTTTAGAAAAACAAATAAAAGATGCTAACGTTGAAGTTTTAATCGGAATAAAAGATTATGAAAATTTGAGTTGTCACACAATAAATATCCAAAATATAAAACCCTCAAAATTTATCAGAAAGCATACCTATGCTTCTTGTAAAACATCATTAATACTATTTAAAAACAACCAAAAACTTGAATATAGTGCTCATGACATCTTAAAATCATATTATGAGTTAGATTGCGTACTACCTTTTAACTTAAAAGATATAGCTATAAGCACTTTATCGTCTCACAATCCTGACGGCTTTATTTTAGGATTCATACTACCGATTTTAAGTGGCGTTAAAACATATTTTATACCTAAAGTAAATCCTAAAATTTTATCCAATATTTGTTACGATTTGTCTGCAAGCATAATTTTTGCCGACGCTACTATTTATAAAAGCAGCATGGAGTTTTCATCTTCTTTTGATTTTTTCAAAATACGTATGGCTTTTAGCATCGGAGAAAAAGTTAATGAAGAAACACTTGAACATTGGTTAAAACATTTTAATATCCGTATTTTAGAAGGTTTTATCCCTGATAACAGTGCTATAATTGCAACTATAAACACCCCTATTTATTATAAGTTTAATTCTTTAGGATGTAAAATATCTTCCAATAACAAAATATTGCAATCATTAGAATTTGATAATATGGGTTTTGCCACAGGAAAAAAATAACTTACATTTATACTAACGATATATATTTTTTTGGATATTGATAAATAAAATCTTTTAATATACAATTAGGTATAATATATGGAGTTAGTTTATGTTTTTTTTGAAAAAGGTACAAACAGGAAGATCTATGGTTGAGATGCTTGGCGTGCTTGCCATAATAGGTGTGTTGTCTGTTGCCGCAATTTCCGGCTATTCTAAAGCAATGACAAAACATAAGCTAAATCAACACGCACAAGCTATATCCTTATTAATAAACAATTTTTTGCAAGCTAAAGAAACGCTTCCCAAACCACCTAAAGGTGCTACACAATATTATGGTGAAATTTTAAAAAAACTAAATCTGTTACCGGATGGTATCAAATATGTATCTAACTCAACATTACAAGATAAATATTTCAAAGTAAACATGACACCTTACCATAACATGGTAAATAATCAAGATTTTGGAGGTATAGGCTTTTCCTTCGGTTCGAAGGCCAATAATAGAGCCGATATTTGTCGCAATGTTGTTTTTGCAGCAAAAGAAAATGCTGAAAACTTATGGTTATTGGAAACAGGTAAATCATTATCTGGTACAACACAATATTCCGGACATGCATACGGAAATAAATATTGCAGCGGAAAAAATAAATGTATTCAAAATCTTACATTACAAGATACTGAACAATTATGTCAAGTGTGTGAAGAAGGTGCTAATTGCATTCTTTATGTTTTATGGAAATAAACTAATCACTACCTAATGAACTTCTGCTTAAATTTATATGCCTGTTTACATCCATACATAATATAATACCAAAACTCGCCATCACTGATAGCATAACAGTTCCGCCATATGAAATCAGCGGTAGAGGAATGCCCACAACAGGAAGCAAACCCAAAACCATGGCTATATTGATAAATACATACAAGAAATAATTTGTATTTAAGCCTATTATGACAAGCTTTGCAAAATAGCTAGTAGTTCTGAATGCAAATATATAGCCGTATATAATTATGACTAAATTAAGAAAAATAACCAAAGAACCGCCAAGTAAACCAAATTCTTCCGACAGCATTGTAAAAATAAAATCGGTATGTTTTTCAGGTAAAAAATTAAGATGGCTTTGTGTTCCGTTTAAGAAACCTTTACCAAACACACCTCCTGAACCGAGAGCTATTTTTGATTGTATAATATGATAACCTGTACCTAAAGGATCTCTTTCCGGATTTAAAAATGTAAGCACCCTGTTTTTCTGATATTGATGCAAAAATTGCCAAGCAATTGGAAGCATAGCCAAAACTCCACCACCTAAAAAAGCAAATTTCCACCATTGTACGCCAACAACAAAAAAGACCACCATAGTTGTAAATAAGAGCATTAGCGAAGTTCCTAAATCCGGTTGTAATATAATCAATATTGCCGGAAACAATGCCATACATGTTGGAGCAATTATTCCTCTTATACTTTGAATTTTTTGTAAATTACAACTATGAAAATATTTGGCCAATACCAAGACCAATGTAATTTTCATCAGTTCAGAAGGTTGAAGCTTAAATAATTTTAAATCTATCCACCTTTGCGCTCCCATACCAACATGACCACCTATTTCAACACCTATAAGCAGCAACAAAACAATAAAATATGCAATATAGGAATACTTCAGATATATACGCATATCAATAAGAGATAAAAATAGCATAATAAATAAACAAAAACAAAACCTGACACCCTGCTTTATCGCCCAAGGATAAAAACTTCCGTTTGCAGCCGAATACAAGACAACTATTCCTAACAAAGCAAGTAAAATTATACAAAACACATAACCGAAATTGAGATTAAAAAATTTATCTCTCAGCGAAAGGTTCTGGCCCTTAAATCTTTGTTCATACAACCTTGACATATATCTTTCCACATTAAATATTAAGTTCTATAGCTTTTTGTAAAATTTTCGATGCGATAGGTGCAGCAACTCCAGAACCGGAAGATCCATGTTCCACAACTACAGCAACTGCATATTTAGGTTTGTTATGAGGAGCAAATCCTACAAATAATGCATGATTTCTTAGATTCCAAGGCAAATCTTCATCTTTTATAATTCCACTTTGCCGTTCTTTCATACTAATTCTACGAACTTGAGTCGTTCCTGTCTTTCCACTCATTTTCATACCATTAATATTAAAAGCAGAAGCTACAGCTGTTCCCTTTTCTCCATTTACAACCTCAAACATTCCTCGCTTCACAATCTCTAAATTTTCATAAGAAATTGGCAGTTTTTTTATTTTTGCTTTTTCTTTTAAGTTCAACTTTGTGAATGATGGAACTACTGCATATCCTCCATTTGCAACTCTTGCAGTCATAACAGCTAATTGCAATGGTGTGACCTGAACATATCCCTGCCCAATACCTGCAATAACAGTTTCCCCTTGTTGCCATTTTTCTTTATATTTTTTCAATTTCCAATCTTGATCCGGTATTAATCCTTTTTGTTCATTATATAAAGTAATTCCTGTAACATCACCTAGTCCCAATTTTCTTGCCATATCGGCAATTTTTTCAATTCCAAGCAACATTGCCACTTCATAAAAATATATATCACATGAATTTTTCAAAGCATCAATCATATCTTGAGATCCATGACCGGAATGCTTCCAACAATGAAATTTATGATTTCCCAAAGACATTGCACCACTGCAATAAAAACTTTTATCTTTTGTAACCACCTTGTTTTCAAGAGCGGCTAAAGCAACTGCTATCTTAAATGTTGACCCCGGAGAATAGCGTCCAGCTATAACCTTATTAATTAAAGGTTTTTTTTCATCATAAAGTAATTTATTCCAGTCTTCATATGAAATACCGGTAGTAAATAAATTTGGATCAAAAGATGGTACAGAAACAAATGCTAATATTTCACCACTGTGAACATCTAATACTACTGCAGCACCACTATGAGAACCAAACGTATCTTGAGCATACTGTTGCAATTTAGAATCAATCGTTAATGTGAGAGTCTTACCTTCTTTTCCTTTTGTTCTTTCAATTTCTTTCATAATTCTGCCATAAGCATTAACTTCAAGTTTGACACTTCCCCCAACACCACGCAGATCATTTTCAAAAAACTTTTCTAATCCAAGTTTCCCCATTTTAAATCCGGGCAACATTGTTAACGGATCATCACTTTTTTCTTTTTCATCTATACTTGCAACATATCCTAAAAAATGAGCCATCGATTTACCAAAAGGATAAAATCTGTTTATACCTTCATCAATAACAATCCCCGGTAATGCCGCAGCATTAAGTTGCAATGTTGCAACTTCTTCCCAACTTAAATTATCTTTTAATTTTATAGGTATAAATTTACGATGGTTTCTTATATTTTCTCTTATTTTTTTTTCTTCTTTAGCGTTCAAATCAATATATTTCTTAAATTCATTTAAAGTTTTATCAACACTCAATGTTTGTTCTGCAATAATAAAAGCTGAAAGGCTTTGTTCATTACTTGCCAATATAACGCCGTTTCTATCAAATATTTCTCCTCTGACAGGTAACAACATGCGTGTGGAAATTCTATTTTCATCAGCCAATGTCTTATATTTCTGAGCTTCAACAACTTGTAAATAATATAGTCTACCAACAAGTATAAACAATAAAAGCAAGTTTATAAAAGCTAGCAACATTGTGCGTGAAAGTAAAACTTTTCCTTTATCATTATCCCTGTTCATATACAACCTCTTCATTTGAAATAAGTTTATTTTGAACAAAAACATTTAAACGTACTACCAACGGATATAATAACACTGTTGATGTATAGCTTGCAAGAATACCTATAAAATATAAAAACTGACTATAATAAAAAGATATCAATAACCATTTAGCAAAAAATGCTATAAAAGAAATAACTGAGAAACCTGTCCAGCCAACTGCAAATACTTTAGTATTAACAAATCGAGCATAAGTAATTGACATGATATAAGTAAAGATAAATATAAACATATTAATTCCCAGTGGTAGGGTTGTAAAACAATCAGCAACAAATCCTAACAAAGCAACACTAATAGGGCCAAATAAATCTCGGCGATATAAAGTCCAAAAATAAACACAAACCATTGCGACATCTGGACGTAAATATTTCAACAAAGGAACCGATAATGGGATATATATAAATAAAACCAATAATATTGAGCTAATTAATGGCAATATTTTTTTGAATTGATAACTAACAATATGGGAAATAGACTCGTTCATATCATTTTCCTTTATCATTTAGCATATTCATAATATCTTGATAAATCCCGTAATCTACAATTTTAACATATTCTAATTTCTCAATATCGGCAATAGGCATAACTTCAATACCATCTTCACTTATATCACTTACAACACCAACCGGTAACCCGACAGGAAATACTCCAGATACACCTGACGTCACAATTCTATCACCTTTTTTAATATCCGCATTAAGTCTTGTATATAATAACTTTGGTCTTAATGTATTATCTCCGGATAAAATTGCTCTTTCCCGACTTCTTTCCGTAATAACCGGAATTTTAGAGTTGATATCTGTAATCAAAATTATCTGAGCAAATTTTCCGTTTACGTTTTCAACTCTACCAACTACACTTTCATAACCTAGTACAACCTGTTTTTCATAAACATTACTTTCATTTCCTATGTATACAATCATTGAATGAGAAAAACCATCACCTTCTTCTGCCACAACTTTAGCTGTAATAAATGATGATTTAGGTAATGATGTGTAATTAAGCATTTCTCCTAAAAGTTTATTTTCAGCCTGAAGAACCATTATTTTATTTTGCAAGATCAATAATTTCAAATTTTCTTCTTTTAACTTATTATTTTGAGAATACACGGTAACAATATCATAAATTTTTTCATACCCGGCATAAATCAACTTACCGGGAAATTGTAATACTGCAATAATAGGACTAAAAACAGAAGATATAAAACCGGTTGTTTTGTTTAAAACAATCGTATCCGCTTTACTCAACATCATAAAAGCTAAAGCGGATACAAAAACCAATGCTACCAAAACTTTTCGAGCAAAAATTTTAATCTGACTTAATTTTATAAAAGATATACGGCGACGTTTCAATTATCATCTCCTAAAACAACGCCCCTTAATACATTGAAGATAAAGCAGTCTTAAACTTTTCTATATTATCCAATGCACTTCCGGTTCCCTTTGCCACACAAGCCAAAGGTTCTTCAGCTATAGAAACCGGCAAACCGGTTGCATTACGCAATACCAAATCTAAATTATTTAATAAAGCTCCACCTCCGGTCAAAACGATGCCTTTATCCACAATATCGGCAGCTAACTCAGGTGCCGTATTTTCAAGTGCTACTTTAACAGCATCAACGATATCAGATACAGGTTCCGATAAAGCCTCGGCAATTTGACGTTCAGAAACCTCTATTTCTTTCGGAACACCATTTAACAAATCACGACCTTTAATATCAATGGTTCTACCCTCACCCTTAGGTGGAGGACAAGCGCTACCAATCTCCTTTTTAATTCTTTCTGCAGAACTTTCACCAACAAGCAAATTCATATTTTTTCTAATATAAGAAACGATTGCCGCATCCATCTTGTCACCACCAACAGGAACTGAACGAGCATATACTATTCCGCCTAATGATAAAACAGCAACCTCTGTTGTACCACCACCAATATCTACCACCATAGAACCTGTAGGCTCAGTAACAGGAAGACCTGCTCCAATAGCTGCGGCCATAGGCTCTTCAATCAGCCATACTTTTCTGGCTCCTGCTGCCTCTGCTGATTCTTGAATAGCTCTGCTTTCAACAGCTGTAGAACCTGAAGGCACACAAACAATTATCATAGGAGATGCAAATGTTCTACGATTATGTACTTTTCTTATAAAATACTTAATCATTTCTTCAGCAATTTCAAAATCAGCAATTACGCCATTTTTTAGCGGACGAATAGCTTTTATATTACCGGGGGTTCTACCTAACATTTGCTTTGCTTCATTACCAACAGCTAAAACTTGTTTTTTCCCGTTATATTCCTTGATCGCAACAACAGATGGTTCATTTAATACGATTCCTTTTCCACGAACATACACAAGAGTATTAGCCGTTCCTAAATCTATAGCAATATCAGACGATAAAAAACCCATCAACTTCGATAACATACCACTTATTCTCCCAAAAAATTAACCCTTTCCATATTTTGTATTACTTTATCACAATTAAAGCAATATTTTTTTCATTCATTTTTAATATCATCAACAATTTTTTAATAAAAGCTTGACTTAACTACCGGCTTTTCATGTATCGGGATTTGACGTATAGCAACAGTTTTTTGATATAAGCGTCCAAAATAGGTTTTTTTACGCCATACAAAGTGGTCTTTATACTCTGCATAACTTTCTATACTATTATCCCACATACTTTCTGTAAATGGCTGATACAACCGGTTAAACGGTTTTATCAAAAAGCGAAACAAATTCCATTTTGAAGGTTTGTGACAATCAATGAAAACAACTTTTCCCCCTTCATCTATCGTATTCAATGCATTATTTATAACCTTAGCACGTGTAGCGGGAGGAAGCTCGTGAAGAAGCATATAACAAATAATCGTATCATATTTTTCACTAAAAGCACGGCTTGCATCTTGCGACTGAAAATTGATCTTTTGATATATGGTTTTACTTCTGCACCTTTCAATCTGATTTGCACAAACATCAACTATTACATACTTACCGTAAGCACCAATTTTTTCAGCAACAGCTTCTATTTGACGCCCAAATGTACAACCTAATTGTAAAACCTTACTATTGGTACTGATTTCTTTTACCAAATCATTCACCATTTTATTTTGTTGACCCCAAGTCATAATTGTAGCAATTCGATCATCATCTAAAAAACGTGAAACTTTATCATTTTCATAAATTTTACCATAAACTTCATGTACATAAGCCGGAATTTTAACAACCTTAGAACTTTTTACCATATTATATTTCATCTAAACCAACTCCTATATGTAAACTTCTTCTTTGTTTATATAACCTTGTTTAACTGCTTCTATAACAGCAGCGGTTCTGTTTGTCACACCTAAAATTTTAAGAATAACGGTAACATGAACTTTAACCGTACCTTCCGTAAGGCCCAGTTCGTATGCAATAAGTTTATTAGACAACCCCTTACCTATTGCTCTTACGACATCTATTTGTCTGGAAGTAAGTTTTTTATCTAATTTCTTAATATCATTTTCACCTAAATACTTAAGGCGCTCAATTTCTTTAGTAACTTCTTTATTATCAACTTTATGTGAAAGCAACTCTCTGGGTATATAAACCCCACCGGCCAAAACCAGATTTATAGCTCCAATCATAATAGCATTTGATGATGACTTAGGGATATACCCTGCAACACCAACTTCAAGTGTTCTTTGCAAAATTTCTTTATCAAAAACTGCCGATATAATAATAATCGGCACATCTTTTGCCTGGGTATGCATACGGCTTAAAGCTTCAATCCAATTTGCCCCGGGCATTGCTAAATCTGTAATAATGATGTCAAAATCTGTCGCCTGAGCCAATTTTTCAAAAATATCCGTATAACTTTTTGCCGTAACAATTGTAGCATCTTTGAACTCAGAATTTAAAACAAATTCAAGCCCATTTAAAAATAACTCATGATCATCTGCAATAAGTATTTTCAAACACATTCTCCTTTAATTATTGCCAATCACCACATAAAGCCTGCCAACAAGCAAGTGATGCGATTGCTGCGGTTTCAGCTCGCAAAATTCTTTTCCCGAGCGATACACCGTAAGCATAATCTTTTTTTCTCAAAATTTCCAGTTCTTTTTCAGAAAATCCGCCTTCAGGACCGACCAAAATAGCTACCGGCTCCTTACAAACAGGCATTTGTTTAATTGCAGATTGAGATTTTAAGCTTTCATCCAAATATATCAGTTTTCTGTTTTCATCCCAATTTGCTAAAAGTTTTTTTAACTCTATCGGTTGTTCAACTTGAGGAATATCTTGACGTCTACACTGTTCCGATGCTTCTATCACCTGCATTATAAACCTGTCAATTCTAACTTTCATATTCGAAGTATAATCGCTAATTACCGGAACAATTTTTCTGACACCCAATTCAGTTGCTTTTTCAATTACAAAATCCGTATTATCTTTTTTCAAAGGTGCAAACAAAAGCCAAACATCAGCAGATTGAACAAAATCGCAAAATTTTGAATACACCTTCAACACACATTTTTTCTTTTGCACACTTTCAACTTTGCAACAAAATTCACCATCTTTACCGTTAAAAACAAAAACCTCATCACCTTCGGATAAGCGCATAACATTTAACAAATAATGCGATTGCTTTTCATCACAAATTATATTTTCATCTAAACAAAGCGAGGCGTTTACATAAATTCGTATACGATTTTTTTTGCTCAACTTAACTTATCCCTTAAAAAACTTTGGCATAACCTTAAATATAAACTGCATTATAATAAAATATATGTTAAAGAATAAATAACATTAATAAAATAAGCGGGAAAAAAATGATTATAACCATCGATGGACCTGCCGCTGCAGGAAAAGGAACTCTCTCGGCATATTTAGCCAAGCACTACAAATTAGCATACTTTGATACCGGTATGATATATCGTGCCGTCGGGTTGGATATGGTTCTTAATAATCTTGATGTAGAAGATGAACAGATTGCAGAAAAAATTGCCAAATCACTTACTTTTGAAAAGATGATGACGCTTTCAAAACATCCTGATTTTCGCTCTGATATCGGCGGAAGCGCTGCATCAAAAGTTTCTGCTTTACCCAAAGTCAGAGTTGCTCTTCTCAAAATGCAGCAAGATTTTGCGCTTAATCCCGTTTTTGCGGACGGAACTCCTGCTAACGGAGTGATATATGATGGCAGAGATACCGGAACGGTTGTGTGCCCCAACGCTGACATTAAGCTTTTTGTAACGGCTTCCTCCGAAGTTAGAGCTCAAAGAAGATACAAAGAGTTTGTTGCTAAAGGCATTAACACCACTTATGAAAAAGTTTTAGAAGATATGATTGCTCGTGACAAACGTGACGAACAAAGAGCCTCTGCGCCACTAAAGCCTGCCGATGATGCCATCGTGGTTGACACATCAAACATGAGTGCAGAAGAAGAAATAAACACAGCAATACAAATTATTGAATCAAAAAGATAATTTACTTTTCTTTTTTCATCATACAAAAGAAAAAGCCGTCGGTATTAGTAACCAGAGGGTTTAGTTTTATCCACTCTGTTTCTGCAAACGGATAAAGTGTATCAATTTTTCTTTCCCATAATTTTTGATGATTTACAAATGTAATATCCGGATGCTTTTGCTTAAAAGCATTTACAATATCTTCATTTTCATCTTTTATGAGAGAACAAGTCATATAAACGATAAAACCGCCTTTAACCGTATTTTTATATGCAATTTCCAATATTTCTTGTTGAATTTGGTTTAACTCTTTAATTTTATTTTCACTTAATCTGAATTTTGCATCAGGAGCTCTTCTTAATGTACCGCTTCCGGAACAAGGCGCATCAACAATAAACCTGTCATAACCGCTTATATCTAAATTACGAATGATTTTTATATTCCTTATTCCAAGCCTTAAGGCCCTGTCTTTTATTGCATCCATTCTGTTAAAATTAGCATCATGAGCAAAAATTGTACCCTCATTGCAATTAATTGCAGCCATAGCCAAACTCTTACCGCCGGCACCGGCACAATAATCAACCACTTTTTCATCAGGATTCGCATCACAAAGAATTGCCGCAATTTGTGACGATTCGTCTTGTACATCGACAAGACCTTCCTGATAACTCATACAATTATTTAGATTAACTCGTTCAGTTGAACGCAAGCCATAGGGAGAATATGGTGTCAAACTAAAAAACAAACCTTCACTTTCTAAGCGTTTTTTCACACTTTTTCTCTCAATCAGATTAGCTCTTAAATCGGCAGGGGCAACGGTGTTTAATGCTTGAACCAAGGCATAAGAATTAAGTTTATCGTAAAGCCATTTCGGACACTCATTTTCAACATAATCAGGATAGATATCATCAGTTAACAATTTTAGCCAATTTTTTTCTTCTTTGGTTAATGGCTCAAGCCCATATTGCCCACCCGTAATAATGTCAAAATCTTCATCTTTAAGATAAACAAGCAAAATTTTGCGAACATCTTTGCTTTTTGCATCAAATTCTAAGCGCATGCGATGACGTATAATATCCCAAGTTGTATCCACAATAAATCGGCGATCTTTCGAACCGATATACTTACGAGACCGAACATATTCATTAATGATATTATCTGCCGGTTTTTTATCTTCAAATATTTGACTGATTAATTCAAATACAGCCTGATATCTTGCGCTGATTTGCATATCTTCTCCTTTACGAAGTGTCAGTATAAATCATTGTGAAAAATACGCAATATAAATATTTAAATATATCATTATGCATTTAATCACAACTGGCACACTTAATGATTGCAAAAAAAAAAATAAACTTATAATTTGACTAAATGTCGTTTTTAGGAGTTTTTTTTGATGAAATTAGTTAAGAACAATCAATACGGAAGAATCCTTCTTTCGAAGTATGGTGCAGATGAGCAGATATTTTCGAGCAACGTGTATAAACAAAATACACGAGCGAGAAAATGTCAATTAGATGCGCCACAATACGGAAGAAGTATGGTGGAGATGCTTGGCGTCTTGGCCATTATAGGTGTATTATCTGTAGGTGCTATTGCAGGATATTCTAAAGCGATGTTTAAACAAAAGATAAATAAAACTGTCAATGAAATATCTCATATGGTTGCTAGTATAAGAACTGCTTTTAATGGGAAATACGAAGAACTTGACAGTGACAATATTGATTTAATGAAAAATCTTAATATCGTTCCTGAAAACATGTGGCATGAAAATAATTTAAGTAGCACTTTTGGAGGCAATATCAGTATATATGGTATAAGTGAATCAAATTATATATCTTTTGCAATAAACTACATGAATTTATCTTCCGATGCCTGTATACAATTAGCATCACAAAATTGGTCATACGACAACGGATTTTTATTGGTAGGCGCCTGCGGATACTATGCTTGTGATAGTGCATATATAGGAGATACTATAAGAGATGGTACAGAACAAGAATTTCCAACCGACGAAGGCGACGCTTATACTCCTTACTGGCAAGGATCCATGTCCTTAAAAACTGCCACTCTCGGATGCACATGTCCTGATAACGAGTGTTCTATCATGTTAGGATTTAAATAAACTTACATAGCGTATAATGTTTTTATATTCAAATCTTCCAAAACTTTTGCCAACTGTTTTACGGTTTCTTTTTCTGGTTCCGGAGTATCTTTTAAAGGATAATCAAGACCCAATTCTTTCCACTTATACACCCCATGTTGATGATAAGGCAACAATTCAACAAGCTCAACATTTTCATATTCTTTAATAAACGCAGCAAACTTTTGCGCATATTCTACAGTATCATTAAAATTAGGCACAATTACCCAACGTATCCACGTTCTGATATTTTTTTGTTTAAGCACATCTAAAAAAGCATATGTTTTTTCATTTCCCATACCGGTCAAATTTTTATGCTCGGCACTCACCAAATGTTTAACATCAAGCATCACCAAATCGGTATTATCCAATAAAGATAAAACTGTTTCATCCACATTTGTTGTGCCGGCAGTGTCTAACGCTATATGTATATTATGTTGTTTTAAGCTTTCAAAAACAGGTAACAAGACTTGTTTTTGCATCAAAGGTTCTCCGCCGGAAAAAGTCACACCTCCATGTGAGAAAGTCATAAAATTTTCATACTTTAAAACTTCATCAACAACCTCTTGTGCTGACACCTGTTTTCCGCCATTAAAGTTCCAAGTATCCGGATTATGACAATATTTACATCTTAAAGGACATCCTTGTAAAAACACCACAAAACGGATTCCCGGACCATCAACGGTTCCACCGCTTTCATAAGAATGCACCCTTAATTGTAAATTTGTTAAATCTGACATTAATATCTCCTGTTATCAATAAAAAGGCGACTCTGACATAACATCAGAATCGCCCATATCAATCATAACCAATTAAATTTTTTCGTGGAAAGTTCTGGAAATAACATCCAATTGTTGTTCACGAGTTAATTTAATGAAGTTTACGGCATATCCGGAAACACGAATTGTAAGTTGCGGATATTCTTCCGGATGTTCCATAGCATCTTGCAATGTTTCACGATTTAAAACGTTAACATTGATATGTTGACCATCATTACCGCAATAGCCGTCTAACAAGCTAACCAAGTTATCAACTTGGATATCACGTGTTTTACCTAAAGAGTTAGGAATGATGGTAAATGTATTTGAGATACCATCTTGTGCATGTTGGAACGGCAACTTAGCAACTGAGCATAAAGATGCAACAGCGCCGTTTGTATCACGTCCGTGAAGTGGGTTTGCACCTGGTGCAAAAGGAACGCCGGCTTTACGTCCGTCAGGTGTAGAACCTGTTTTCTTACCATATACAACGTTTGATGTAATGGTCAAAACAGATTGTGTCGGAACTGCATTACGATAAATCGGCAAACGACGGATTTTATCCATAAATTGTTTAACAACTCTTCTTGCAATTTCATCAACTCTTTCATCGTTGTTACCATATTTCGGATAATCACCCTCGATTTCAAAATCTGTAGCCAAACCTCTTTCATCACGAATGATTTTAACTTTTGCATGTTTAACTGCAGAAAGAGAGTCTACAACAATTGAGAAACCGGCAATACCGCAACCTAATGTTCTGACCACTTCTTTATCATGTAAAGCCATCATAGATTTTTCGTAAGAATATTTATCATGCATATAGTGAATAATGTTCAATGCATTTACATATGTTTCGGCAAGCCAATCCATCATCTTGTCAAATTTGCGTTCTAATTCGCCAATTTCCAAATATTCGGTTGTAATTGGAGCAAATTCAGGACCAATTTGTTCACCTGATTTTTCATCTCTACCGCCGTTGATTGCATAAAGCAATGCTTTTGCAAGGTTTGCACGAGCACCGAAGAATTGCATTTGTTTACCGATTCTCATTGGAGATACGCAACAAGCAATACCATAATCATCACCAAAGAAACCGCGCATCAAGTCATCGTTTTCATATTGGATTGATGATGTATCGATAGAAACTTTAGCACAGAATTTTTTGAAAGCTTCAGGTAAATGGTTAGACCACAAAACAGTTAAGTTCGGTTCCGGAGCAGGTCCTAAGTTGTACAATGTATGCAAAATTCTGAAAGAGTTCTTTGTAACCAAAGTTCTTCCGTCGATTCCCATACCACCGATAGATTCTGTTACCCATACAGGGTCACCTGAGAACAATTCGTTATATTCCGGAGTTCTTAAGAAACGAACCATACGCAATTTGATAACCAAATCGTCCATCATTTCTTGAGCCTCAGCTTCTGTGATAACACCGTTTCTGATATCACGTTCAATATAAATATCTAAGAATGTAGAAATACGACCCAAAGACATAGCTGCACCGTTTTGGTCTTTAATTGCAGCCAAATAACCTAAATATGTCCATTGAATGGCTTCTCTTGCATTTTCAGCAGGTTTTGAAATGTCTAATCCATAACTTGCGGCCATTGTCTTCATATCTTTTAATGCTTTGATTTGTTCAGCTAATTCTTCACGTTCACGAATAACTGTTTCTGTCATGCTGGCCAAATTTGACATATTTTTCTGATCATTTTTATCTTCGATCAATCTGTCAATACCATACAAAGCAATACGACGATAGTCACCGATAATACGTCCGCGACCGTAAGCATCAGGAAGTCCGGTTACGATACCGCTCTTACGACAAGCTCTGATATCAGGAGTATAAGCATCAAAAACGCCATCATTGTGAGTTTTGCGATATGTAGTGAAAACTTCGGTCAATTTCGGATCCAAAGCCAAATTATATGCTTGGCATGAACCTTCAACCATACGATAACCGCCATAAGGCATCAAAGCACGTTTTAACGGTTTGTCTGTTTGTAAACCGACAATGATTTCATTTTCTTGATCAATATATCCGGCGCCATGTGATGTAATTGAAGATACAACAGAAGTATCTGCATCTAACAAACCATTGTTAGCACGTTCTTGCTTCATCAAGTCGGCAACAGTTTCCCACATTTTCTTTGTACGATTCGTAGCCGGTGCCAAGAACGAGTCATCACCTTCATACGGAGTGTAGTTTAATGTAATAAAATCGCGAACATTAACTTCGTTCTGCCATTTATTAGTTTTGAAGCCTTCCCAGGCCTTAATTGGATTATCCATTATAATACATCCTTTTTTTTACAGTTAATACAAACACTTAAAGACAAAAACATGCTCGTTTTACAAGGCCATATTTTTATCTCTTTTAATTTTCGCGCATAATATAGCACAAAACATTTTATTTATCTAGTAAAAAAAACATATTTTTTTATAAAAAAACAAACCAAAAAAAAGAGGGGAAACCCCTCCTTTTTTTTTACCATGGATCATCATATCTAAGCGTCGGATCATCTAAACGATTAAGATAATCAGTGTTCTGACCCGGTCCTGATCCGCTTGGTGAATTATCCATCACATTACCGGATTTATGATAACCTCTTCTAAAATTGTTAAGTTGGTCATACTGGTCAACATATTTAGCATCATTACCGGAATCAAATATGTTAGTTCTGTCAAAGTAACAATAAACAGTTGCATAAGCCTCTATGGTACCTGTTTGTACAGGGAACACATTCCAATAATATCTGTCCTGATCAACATTTTGTGGACTGTCTCCCAACACTCTTGCTATAACGCTGGTATAATGGTTAGCGGGGTATACAAACCCTGTAATTGCAGACCAACCAACAAACTTATCAGCATTTGCAGCCACATCTGCAGGAGACCTTGGAGAATTTTCATCTCCATTAACAAAATTACGATTTCCCGTATAACCAAGTTCTTGTGGAATCACCTTACTTCTAAGCCATGTGCTTTGCTGAAAATATAATGGCTTAGGATGTTCTTTACCTGCATTATCTCCTTCATCATAACCTAAATAGTATATTGTTGATCCAGGTGATCCAGGTATTGTTGCCGATTTTGTTGTAGCAATAGCATAGTCTTTAGCTTTAGAAGTATTATCATTACCTATTTGCTCAACATTTCCACCCCCAGGTAGAATCACCAAACGTGTCGTTTCGTCGACTGGATTTATATGTGGATTATAAGCTTTAGCTTCGTCAAATTTGGATGTAGCTTGCGCCATCTGGAAACCTGCCGGTGTAAGTGTCATCAACTTTGCATGCCCCGGAGGACATTGTGGAGCCGGCACAATTCCTAAAAACGGAGATGCCCACCTACTTGAGCCTTGAAGATCCCCCCCTGAAGTTTCCACAACATCCGTAACCCCTTTAGCTATAACCTGGTCACCACCACCTATGTTACTTATATCCGGCTCAATTCGTTCTATATTTATATCGTCTTGATACGTATTTGTAACAACATATATACCTTTATTGATAAAGTCCGGTAAAATGTCGCTCAAGCGAGCCCCGCCTCTGCTGGTCAGTTTGATATCATGCATCACAGATGTATATGCCGGATTCACCATATATCTGTCATATCCTGTGCCTGCAGCTTTACCGGAATTATAGTCAGCACGGGCGCCGTCAGTATAGTATGTGCCTATTGCATAATCCAATGCATATATAGGTTCAACAACAGCTCCATTAGAATCTACAGAGTTTGACACAAAGCGACTTGCTTCAACGTAGCCCACACCATCATCTGCATCATATGGTCTGTCTCCTTTACCAGCTATTTGACTTTCAAGCGAAATAGCACCTCGACGGATGTATACACTTGCATTATTAGTATTATTCGTAACCGTATCCGTAGCCGTAACCAAATTAGAATGAGGATCTGATGAATAGTCAACTTCCATAACAAGGGGTCCGTTTGCTCCGATAACAGAAGCCTGCAATTTTTCCTCATCAATTTTGAGAGGAACGTCCTTTCCACTACCGGTTGTACTGCTTTTAACTTCAAGAACCTTTGTGCTACCGCCATCAGCATTTACTTGAAAATAGTTCGAAGTATTCACCTTTGCTTCTGATGAATTTATATCTGTGTATTTTGCATTAACAGTAACCGAATTCTCCCACATACTTGGATCAAGAGATTGTCCCTTCAATACAATAGCTTCATTTTGCAAATAAACCTCACCATCAACTCTTTTTGCATATACCTCAACTCTATCTTCGGCACTTAATAAAGCATTTCCCACACCTAATATCAACTCTGATTGAGTATCTCCCCCACCATCCTTACCATAAAGTTCTGTAGTATCTTTATTAATTAACATTCTTGTTTCGCTAGCAGTATCTGTTGACGATATACCATTTACATCAGCTGTCAACCACCAATTATACTGATAACTCTCATTTTCTGTGAAAGATGAATCGCCCGATTTTGCACCGGCTCTTAATATGCCGGCATCCATCTCACGGCTTGCCACTTGTTGTGTTGCCTCTAACCTTCCTGTTATAAGAGCATTACCGTCAACCTCAAGCATTCTATCCTCAAAGTTAGTATTATTTGTTAAAAGAGTTGATATAACACCTGACGCCGTTTTACCCGCATCATCGATTGTTGTTTTACCCATTAAATATGTTTCATCTGTAACATGAAGCTCCGAATCTGCCTTAACATAAGCTACCGAACCGTCTCCAACTGCAGTAAGAACATCACCTTTACTACCATCAGGATAAGTAGTATGTCCGGCACCTTCAAGCAACTGTACCTGACTTTTATCTGCATAGATATAGCGTGCTCCTTCAGGACCCGCTGCAAACACGTTACCTTCTTGTGTGGCAACATATGTATCAACATTTACATTTGCTACATCCTCGGCAAATGAAACTGCGGCATCAGCCCCTTCTTCGCCGTTGTTTACAAAAAGGGAAACATCAGTGTCTGTTGCACTAATTATCTCAGCACCTTCATTACCGAAAAACAAATGAGGTGTAGACCCATCCTCTTCTACTCCGAAAAAGCCTTGCAAAGCTTCAAGGTTTCCGTCAACCCAAGCCGATTTAGAATCGGCAAGCACCAAACCATATGACGGATTGGTAGCATCATCTCCGGTAAGCGTATCTTCCGTAGCACCGACAATCATCTTTTGAACACCTAAAATCTGGCGCATAACAGATGTGTCACCATCACCGGGGAGACCACCCATATATAAATCTGTAGTCATGGTGTTACGCCATTCTTCACCTTCAGGTACTGGTGTCCTTTGCAAATATTTTTCATTTTCCAAAGCACCTGAGGTAGCAGAGTTTATTGCCTCTGATGAAGCAACAACAATCGAACCAGGTTGTGAAGATGTAAATCCAAGTTGGTTCAAACCGCTTGAATCAAGGCTCCAAACACCACCTACACCTTTTGCTTCTCCATCGGTGTCTACATAACCACCATTGCTTCCGATCATGGAAGCAATTCTGGCAGCACGCATCTGTCCGATATCGGTTTTTCTAGGAAGATGAACAAAAGCTGTAACAGAATCAGCAGTTCTTCTAACGCTAACAGTTGGTGTACCAAAATTTTTCAGTTCATCAAAAGAATATCCATACGGCAAATATGGAGCAAGTGTAGCCAATGTAATATTTGCCGTACTTTCATCTGTTTTTAATGCTCCTGTCACCGGATCTAAAAGAGCTTGATAATTTGTCCCCACATAGTTATCTACCGCCTTAGAAAGCGTGCGAACATGTGATGCCGTGTTAATATCTTGTAACTCAGTCGTACGTTCAGCAGACTTTTTATATAAGGTCGGCGTAACAAGAGCAATCAAAGCAAGCATGGCCATTGCCTCGACCATCATGGAACCGCCCTGATTTATCTTTTTTAATATTTTTTTACGTATATCAGTCATATCTTTTCTCCTAACCGTAAATCTGCTGTATTGCATAAAAACAGTGAACACCTTCTTCATTACATTTCATGTCTACAAAATCTGCATCAGTTTTCACTGCCTCAAAAATCTCATGGTATTGAAACTCCGGATCACCTACTTTTGCACCGGATTCATCAAACTCTTGTACCTTTTTACCACCGCTTAGCACCAACTTACTATTAATGGTATCTGTATAGCCAAAGCTTTTTCCATACCCTCTGGCTTTGGACATAAAACCTAAAACATCGGCATTAGGCATGCTGTTTGTTTTGTTTATCCATCTTGAAGGAATCGGCCTGAATGAAACTACATATATACCGGTATATTCATCACTGCAACAACTACCATCTCCACCTGAAATGCATTGCTGTGACATATCATCATAAGAAAGGCAAAAAACTTTGGTTACAACAGCTCCGTCTTCCTTGTAGCCAACCGGTAAATATTGTGTAACAACAGATTTTAAATCACCCT
The DNA here is from genome assembly GCA_045644765.1 of Alphaproteobacteria bacterium. Lineage (GTDB taxonomy): Bacteria > Pseudomonadota > Alphaproteobacteria > RF32 > CAG-239 > JAFTYO01. The sequence goes on from JAZRHM010000010.1 coordinate 45,689, forward strand.
TTGCATCAGCTGTCGTACTGTTATAACCATATCCGGGATAATACGGAACAGTTGATTGCCCTATTTTATCTGTTGCTTGTGAATTAAGATAATCTTTTACTGCATTATGTTGAGCAAAAAATTTGGTCACAACAACACCTGCTTTTGTTTCAGCGTGCACACGATCCAAATCCGCTCTGACAGAGATATTGAACGAATATAAAATTGTAATAAATGTTGCAATTATTACCCATAAATACATATTTTTTCTCACACAATAGACCTACTATATTTTGCATGATAACATACAATTTGTTTAAAATCCAACAATTATATTGCTCATAGCAAAATATTCACAATTCTGTAACAGATATGTTTATAATATATTTCGGGTAAATTTTTAATTAAAAAAAAAGATTGCCTTTTACAGACAATCTCCGGCATTTTGCGCAAACGTATTTTTCTTTATATGCTTTACCGCCACTTCATAATCAAGCGCAATATCTTCAATTTCATCAGAAAGTTCAAAAACAACGGCTTTAGAAGAGTTTGCCAACATTTCTGCAACCTTATCATCTAAATAGTCTAGCAAGATGGTCTCATTTTCTTTACGATACAAAGTAGCGTGTTTACCGCCATCGTACAATATAAAAGGTCTGACAGGCTCATCCGCACGACTTTTTATCAAAAAAACCAACACGCCTTCATGCGTAATTATAACTTCGTAGTCGCCTTCATTTTCCATTGCTAAAACATCTCCTTGCCTTTTTTAATCCACCTGGCAGAAAGCTTGGTCATCGCCTTATGTGTTGAATCAAACAACGCCTTGCCAATGCCTAATTTTGGTGCTTTCACAAAATGATCGGCTAAATTTTCAGCACCGTTTAACACCACCTCGGCAACACTTAAGCCATAATCTGCCAACTTTGCGGCAACACCTGCTCCCACAAGAACACCGCCACACGCACCTTTAATGCATTTTCTAAGTTTATCTTCACTCAACATTTTTCTCTCCATATTTGCCTATAATAACAAAATATTTGAGTTTTGTCAAAATGTTTTATCGTATCTTTTTAATTGCATTAACATTTCGTTGATAATCCGGCAAATTTTCCAAATCTTCCAAATCTACCGGCAACCTCAATCTCCAATTAGGATATTGATCTTTGTCTGTTCCGGGAAGATTTTGCAATTTATCCACGCCCATAATATCTTCAAGTTGCAACATAACAACCTTACTCGGCGCTTTTGCAACCAGTTTATGAACGGCTTCAACAAGCCCTTCCGGATAGCCTTCACCATACAAATAATTTGATTTTCTCAAATTATCTTCCGGCCAAACCTGATTAAAATCAAGCGCATCAAGAAGCATAAATCTGTCTCTTTCACGACGTTTATAGGCATTATATTTATCTTCATCGGTAAACAAATTTAAGTTTCTCATCAGTTCAATATCATAACCGAACCACCACATTTTTAACGGTGTCATATCGTGCGTTCCAACCGAAACAAAAGCATCTTCAGGAAAATCTTTCGACATCTTAAAATCTCCCTCGCCTCCGTTCCAGCGCTCAGCCCATATCACACTGATAGCATATAAATTGTGCGCTTTTAATTTATCTAAAAATCCGTCAGGAACATTTCCGATACTTTCACCTACAATGGCACATTTATGCAAATGGCTTTCAAGAGCCAACAAACCCAACATATCATCAAAGTTATAATGTATGTATGTTCCTTCATCTTTGTTATCAGGTATCATAAACAAACGCATCAAACCCATAACGTGGTCAATTCTTAAAGCTCCGGCATATGCCATATTGGCACGCAAAATTTTAAGATATGGCTCATAAGCTCTGTTTTTTAATTCAAACGGATTAAAAGCACCCAAACACCACTTTTGCCCCGTTGTGAAAAACGCATCAGGTGGAGCTCCGGCACCTGCCTTATCTACAAACACATACCTATCAGCCCAAAGCTCTGCACTATCTTTGCAAACACCAACCGGTAAATCTCTGTATAAACCAACTTTCAAACCCAAATTCTTAATTTCTTCATAAACTTCTTTTAATTGTCTGTCTGCTTCAAACTGCATAAACTTAAAAAACTCAATTTCTTTAATATGCGACTTTTTAAATTCGGCAACTTTAAGCGAATTTGGATTTTGTAAATCCTTTTCCCAAGCGCACCAGCCACCCCAAATTGTTTTAGCTTGCTCACTATACAATGCCTGAAAAGTTGCCAATGTATCTAAATTCCACCCTTTTTCATTTTTAAAAGTTTCAAACTCTTTTACATATTTTTTATGTGTGCCGATTTTTTCAAAAAGTTCGGCTAAAACTTTAGCTTTTAAACCGTATACTTTTGTATAATCTATTGTCTCACCCTGTTTTGCTTCTGCTATTTCTTTTTTATATTTTGCTTTCATTTTTGCATCAAAACCGACCACTTTTTCAACATCAATATAAATCGGATTTAGAAACAATCTGCTGATGGAAGAATATGGGCTTGCATTTTCCGGAAAATCATGAAACAACACATTGAGCGGATTAAGACCTATCACATCAGCACCTGTTTTTTTGCACATTTTAGCAAAATTTTTCAAATCGGTAAAATCGCCAACTCCCCAGTTGCGTTTACTTCTTAGAGCATAAAGTTGCAAACTGTAGCCCCAAAGTTTTGCACTTTCTATATCTTCATTGGTATAGCATTTTTCGGGCGCCACCGCCATAATGCTTTTATAAGTCTTTTTACCTTGCTTAAGTTCCAAATTATAATAACCGATATCCGGCAATTTTTTTATTGTAAAACAGATTTTTTTATAAGTATAACGGCCGATTGTTTTTTCTTCCGTTATCTCATAATCAAACTCTAAATTCTCCTTTTTACCGTTTTGCTCAACCTGTAACGATAAGTTATCAACACTTGTTAAATTTGCAAAAAATTTCGGATTACTATTTTTCACAATCACAATATTGTCTAAAACATTTTTAAACTGTGCATCATCAAATTTTTTAATGGATTGTTCTATCTTCTTTTCATCTTTAGCATCAAAACCTAATTGTGTGCAAAAAAACTTTATTATATCATCACTCACATTATATGTTTTTTTACTTAAACCGGCATCAGAAAAAACACGAGCAACACCAAGTTTATCTGCCAATTCATATAACTTATTTTCCATAAAACTTCCCCCATTAAATATTAATTTCTATTGCCACAACCGACCATGCCGGCACATCAATTATTTTAGAACTTCCTAATTTTACCTCACTACCTAAACTTTCCGAACTATCTATAACAATTTTCCATTTTTTTGCTTTTTTCACGCTCGGAAGTTTCCACTTTTTATCCGTATCTTCAGCATTAAAGATTGTAAGCAATAATCCATTCTCAGAATATGCCATATATGATATAGATTTTGTTTTTGCATTATTCCAATCTGAAGCTATAAACTCTTGACCTTTTTCATTGTACCAAGCTAAATCTTTAAATTCGCTTTTTTCAATTTTCTGACCGGTAAAAAAGTGCTTTTTTCTAAACACAGATAAACGTCTGCGCAATTTGATAAGCTTACGAACATAACGCACAAAATTGCGCTCATTTTTACCGATTGCTTGCCAAACAATCCAACTGATGACATTGTCTTGACAATACGGATTATTATTTCCGAATTGTGTATTTAAAAACTCATCACCGGCAAGCATCATCGGTGTACCGAAAGACAAAAGCAATGTTGCCATTAAAGCTCTTGCTCTTAAATTGCGGTTTTGTATTACATCTTGTTTGTTTGAAAAACCTTCAACGCCCGAATTCCAACTCCAGTTATTGTCGCTGCCGTCACGATTATTTTCGCCGTTTGCCATATTATGTTTAGAATTATAACTGACCAAATCATTCAAATTAAAACCATCATGAGCCGTAACAAAGTTAACACTGCTCCACATATTTCTGTTATTATAACCGAAAATATCACTTGAGCCGGCAATTCGGCTGGCAAACTCACCAATCTGGCGCTCATCTCCACGCCAAAAACGTCTGACAACATCTCTGAACCTGTCGTTCCATTCTGCCCACCCCGGAGGAAAAGCCCCAATCTGATATCCTCCCATGCTGGCATCCCATGGTTCGGCAATGATTTTTACATTTCTTAAAACTTCATCTTGCCTGATGGCATTTAAAAAGCAACTGTCATATTTGAAAACTGTTTTAACTCTGCTTAATGATGCCGCCAAATCAAGCCTGAAACCATCTACATGCATTTTTTGTACCCAATAACGCATTGAATCGGTTATAAGCATCAAAGCGTACGGATTTTCCACATTAAACGAAGCGCCACATCCTGTACTGTCATAATAAAAGCGCTTATTGGTTTTATCTAAAACATAATAACTTTCATTATCAATTCCTCGATAGCAAAGCGTCGGGCCGAGCTGATTTCCTTCTCCGGTATGATTATACACAACATCTAAAATAACCTCCAAATTATTTTTATGAAGTGCTTTTACCATATCCTTAAAATCATCAATTTTTTCACCAAACAAATATGCATTATCAGGGGCAAAAAAACTTAAAGACTCATAGCCCCAATAATTAATTTGTTCTTTTCCGGTTTTATGCCCAAAAAAAGCATGAACAGGCTGCAATTCAACCGCCGTAATCCCGAGCCATTTGAAATAATTAATAATCGGCATTGAACCAATGGCTTTGAACTTTCCTTTATGCGCATCTTCAATTTTCGGATATAACGAAGTGTACCCTTTTACATGCATCTCATAAATTATGCTCTGGCTGAAATCATGATTCGGATGAACGTCTCCTTCCCAATCATAATTTTCATCTACGACAACTGACTTTGGCACATAAGGCGCACTATCTAAATTAGAAAAAGATAAATCTTGTTGCGGACTATCTATATCATAACCGAAAATGGCTTTATGCCAAATAAGTTTGCCGATCAATTTTTTTGCATATGGGTCAATGAGCAATTTATTCGGATTAAAACGTTTTCCTTCAAGAGGCTTATATTCTCCATAAACCCTATATCCGTAAACCTGCCCAGGTTTCACATTTTCCACATAAATATGCCAAATGTTATGATCATTTTCATTAATTTCAATTTGTGATATTTCTTCTGTTCCGCTTTCATCAAACAAACACAACACAACCTTTGTTGCATTTGCAGAAAAAATGGAAAAATTAGTCCCTCTGCCATCATAACTTGAACCTAACGGAAACGGTTTACCCTGACTAACTTTTAATATCATATATCACCTTTTATCTTACCGGTTTAATCACAATTGTAGAAAGTGGAGGAACAGTGATGCTAATAGAAAACGGTTTCATGTTCCAACCTTGATATTCTGCATTTATCAAGCCTTCATTTTTAACACCGCTACCCCAATAGTTTTTATCATCACTGTTGAAAATTTCTTGATATCTGCACGCTTCATTTACCCCAATACGATAATTATGGCGAACTACCGGCGTAAAATTACAAATTACAATCAAATAATCATCCGGATTATGACCTTTACGCATAAATGAAATAACACTATCATCACAGTTTGAATGTTCAATCCATTCAAAACCTTTATAATCAAAATCTTCTTCAAATAAAGGTGTGTTTCCTTTATACATCAAATTTAAATCACGTACACAATTTTGCATACCTTTATACATAGGATATTCAAGCAAATGCCAACGCAAACTTTCTGCTTCGGTCCATTCTTTATCTTGCGCAAATTCATTACCCATAAACAAAAGTTTTTTACCCGGATGCGTCCACATAAAGCCATAATACGCTCTTAAACTTGCAAATTTTTGCCATTCATCACCCGGCATTTTTCCAAGCATAGAACCCTTACCATGCACAACTTCATCATGCGATATCGGCAATATAAAGTTTTCGTTAAATGCATACAACAAACCGAATGTCAAAAGCCCGTGATGATATTTTCTGTGTATAGGTTCATGTGCAATATATCTTAAAGTATCATTCATCCAACCCATATTCCATTTATAACCGAAACCAAGTCCGCCCATTGTTGTCGGACGAGAAACAAGCGGCCAAGCTGTCGATTCTTCGGCACAAGTTACAGCACCTTTTGTTTCACCATATACAAGTTCATTCATTTTTCTGATAAAAGAAATTGCTTCCAGATTTTCATTTCCGCCATATTGATTCGGTATCCATTCACCATCTTTTCTGGAATAATCTAAATATAGCATAGAAGCAACGGCATCAACTCTTAAACCGTCAATATGATATTCTTTAAGCCAATATAAAGCACTTGCACACAACACATTACAAACTTCTGTTCTGCCATAGTTATAAATTTTTGTTCCCCAATCTTTATGCTCACCTTTTCTGGGATCTGCATGTTCATATAAACATGTTCCGTCAAACTCTACCAAACCATGTCCGTCTTTTGGGAAATGCGCCGGCACCCAATCCATAATAACAGCAATTCCGGCTTGGTGAAATTTATCTATCATATACTTAAAATCATCAGGAGTTCCGAAACGAGACGTCGGGGCAAAAAGGCCCGTCACCTGATATCCCCAAGAAGCATCTAAAGGATGCTCACAAAGAGGTAAAAACTCAACATGAGTAAATCCCATATTTGAAACATATGGCACAAGCCAATCTGCAAACTCTCTATAAGTTAAATATTCTTCTCCTCGTTCACCTTTTCTGCGCCAAGAACCTAAGTGAACTTCATAAATACTCATCGGCTTATCAAAGCTGTTATACGCTTGTCTATAGCTCATCCATTCTTTGTCATTCCAGTGATACTTATTTATGTCATAAACAATGGAAGCTGTTTTAGGTCTTTTTTCTGCATAAAACCCCATCGGATCAGATTTGCATAAAATATAATCTTGAGATGTTTTAATTTCAAATTTATAAACTTCTCCTTCACTAAGACCCGGAATAAAGATATCCCAAATTCCACATGTCGGGTGTTTGCGCATAACATTAACTCTACCATCCCAATTGTTAAAGTTACCCACAACCGAAACACGTTTTGCATTAGGCGCCCAAACAGCAAATGCGACACCTTTTATACCATCTGTTTCCAAAACATGTGCACCCAATTTTTCATATATATCATGATGATTACCTTCAGAAAAAAGATACATATCAATATCACCAATTGTAGGTTCAAAACGATATACATCTTCAATGATATACACAGCCCCTAAATCATTTGTTATCCTGAAACGATATTTAAAATTTTGTTTTTTACCGAGATTAATTTGATAAAAACCTCTATCATCCAAACGAGACATTTCACCGATAAAATTATTTTCATAATCCAGCAACTCAACTCTTTGAGAATTAGGCTGATAAGTTCTGATAAAAACCTCCTTAGATCCTTTATCTCTATGGATTCCGAGCACTGCGAAAACATTTGAATGGTTGCCATCAATAATGGCATTCATCTCATCTTGTGATAACAAATTTTTCATTAGACCTCCATGAAAATAACAAGTCAAAATAATATCAATTTTTTTGACATTCAACATCTGATTCATATCTATAAATGCATATCATTTTAAATGCAAGAAAATATCTTGAGATTTTAAAACAATTAAATATTGACGCATAAATTTTTAGTATATATATTGAGACCGTAACTTAATTTTTATATGGAGTATATAACTATGTCAAATTGTAATGAAAATTACATCAGAGAAGCAGCTTACTACTTATGGCAAAACGCCGGCTGCCCTAGCGGACAAGACGAAAAATTCTGGTCTATGGCTATAGAACAGTTTGCAAATTGCTCTTGTTCAAAATCAACAGCTAAAAAATCTTGTTGCAAAAAATCTTGTGCTTCAAGCTCTACTTCTGCTAAGAAGTCAACAGCTACAAAAAGCACAAAAGCAAGCAGCAAAAAATAATATATTTATGCAAAATAAAACACCTTTTTCTCATCTTGAAAAAGGTGTTTTTTTGCACTACAAAAATTTACCCTAACATAATTTTACCATCTTCTCTTATTTCACACTTCCCGCCTAACGGAATTGTTGCAATCGGTGTTGTATGCCCCATATCAACATTGGCAATTATAGGCATATTGTTTAGCTCTGGCTTATTCTTTAAAATAAACTCAAGCTTTTCACGAGTTACATTTGACTTATTTTGAAAACGACCGATAACTAAGCCTTTCACATTTTTAAAATCGTCCTGATTTATTAAGGCTTGCAAATTGCGTTCAAATGTCAACAAATGAGATTCTTCATCATCTTCTAAAAACAATATGGTGTTTTCTTCAAAAACCGGACGATAAGATGTTCCCAGATGCAAATTAAAAGTGCATAAATTTCCACCGATAATTGTGCCTTCTGCACTACCTTTTTGAATGTGCCACCAACCATCATTTTTAATAAATTTACGATTTTCCTGATCCAAAAACCACAAATCATCACTCCATTGTTCAGAAGCGTTCAGTTCTTGTTCATGACCTTCAAAAAGCATCTTTATCATATTTTCCAATGTATATTCATTTCCTTTTAACATACCAAGTGAGCTATAATGCGGGCCATAATATGTTACCAAACCCGTTTTAGCATAAATTGCAGCATGAAGCGCCGTAATATCTGAAAAACCCATAAAAATTTTCGGATTATTTTTAATTAAATCATAATCTAAATGCTTAATAAGCTGGTTAGAATTAAACCCGCCGATAACCGTCAAAATTGCTTTTACCGATTTATCTGCAAATGCAGTATGAATATCTTCAACACGTTTTTTTACATCTGTAGAAATTGTTAAATCACAATTTTCATCTATAGTATTTGGAGCAAAAACAATTTCCAAGCCCAAGTTTTTAAGCCTTTCCTCAGCAATTTGCCTACAATCAGCGCCAATTAATTTAAGGCTTCTTGATGGAGCAATAATCATCACTTTATCACCTTTTTTAAGTCTTTGAGGTATAATTGTCATTTTAAAATCTCCCTTAATTTTCGTGTTCTTGATATATATGTAAAAGCGTTACAGGTTTAATATCTGTTGCTTTCAAAACTCTCTTTCTGATATGTCCTTTTATAAAATCCGTAACTTGCGAATTGACACATTTACATTCTTTAAGTTTTTCATCTATAAGCGGAATAACCGCAACTTTTATTTTTTCAACCAATTCATTCCAAGCATTTTCTTCTAAGATGTCAACAGATGTAATTTGTAAATCTTTAATCTGTAAATCTTTTGAAATTACTGCGCTGATAAACATAGAACAATTATACGCAATGCGTCTTCTGTTTTGTATCAAAGCCGAGTTAAGAGAAACACTTCGACCTCTGTCAACACCAATAACATCCGAAGTTGTTTCTTCAATTTTTTCTACTTTTCCGTCTGAAAATAAAAACACATCCCCATTTTTACCGGAACAAACATCTTTAACACCACAAGACAAAGCAAAACGTTTATGCTCTCTTATAAAGCGTTTATCACCATGAACCGGAAACACAATTTGCGGTTTTAAAATTTGGTACATTTGCTTTAATTCTTCTTTTGAAGCATGGCCAGAAGCATGAACCAAGTCTGTTTCTTCCGTAATAACCGAAACACCTTTTGCAAGCATTTGCTCCTGCATTTTTTCTATTTTATTTTCATTACCCGGAATAATTTTTGAAGAAAAAATAATGGTATCATCATCACTTAAGGAAACATACTTATTTTCACCTTTTACAATTTGGCTCAATGCACTTCGATAATTTGCCTGAGAACCTGTACAGATGTACATAGCTTTATCTGATGTAATGTGTTTTACTTGTTCTGCATCATATGCTGTAGGTGTATTTTGAAAATAGCCGCATTCTTTTGCAATCTTCATATTAGTCAGCAAGGTTTTTCCCATTAAAACCGGTGTTCTTTGAGCTATATCCGCCGCCATGAGCAAGCTTTCCAAACGCATCAAATTTGAAGCAAAACAGGTAACTATCAAACCGCCTTTTATCTCCGGAATGATTTTACACAAACTTTGTCTTATATCATATTCTGAATATTGATGAACATTAACAGAAACATTAGTTGAATCACACACAAAAACATCAACACCTTCTTTAGCAACTTGCTTTAATTTCTCAAGCGGATTTTTAAGCATTTCGATTTTAGAATCATCAAAACGCCAATCTGTGGCATGAAAAATATTTTGATATCCGGTTTTTATAAAAAGCCCACAAGTTTGAGGTACGGAATGGACCAATGATACAAAATCAACATCAAATTCTTGCAGTTTGACATTCATCGTATCATTTACACAAACAAGCTCAACTTCATCTTCAAGATGATATTCTTTTAAGCGCTCTTTCACAATACCTAATGTAAAATCCGTACCAAAAACCGGACATTTTAGCACCGGCCAAACATGCGCAATTGCTCCCATATGATCTTCATGAGCATGAGTGATAAACAAGCCTTCAACATCTTGTGCTACTTTAGTTAAAAACTCAGGTGAAGCATAACACATATCCATTCCGGGATAATCATCATTTAAAAAACCATAACCGGCATCAACAACAATCCACTTACCGTTTGAACCGTAAGCAAACATATTCATACCAATTTCATCTGCCCCGCCTATAGGCAAAAAATAAACCCCTTTTCTATCAATTTCTGTCATCTTCAGCCTCTTTCACAAATAAATCACCTGCTAATATTTTTTCCATATTATCATTATTTTTCAAAATAAGTGCCCCATTTTCATCAATCGTCCAAAATATTCCTTCTTGAATCTTGTTTTCTTGTTTAATTATTACATGCTTACCAAGATTATAGGCATTTTTAAGCCAAGTTTGTCTTATATTCTCAAAGCCATCATTATAATATGTATCCAATAAATTATCAAACATGTCGGTTAAATATTCTAACACAGCAATTCTATTTGTATCGGTTCCTAAGTTTTTAAGGCTCGTAGTCGGATAAACCAAATCTGTATGCTCCGGATTCGACATAACATTTATACCAACACCCATAACCCAAAAATCATCATCAACCTTTTCAAATAATATGCCTGAGATCTTCTTATCATCAACTAACACATCATTCGGCCATTTTATCTTTACATCATGATTTGGCACAAAATGTTTTATTGTTTCAAAAATTGTCACCGCACTTAAAATTACGATTCTATTTAAATCTGACGGCTTTATTTTAAATGCATACGATACAAATAAATTGCCATCTTGACTTATCCATTGACGCCCTCGTCTTCCTCTACCTCCTGTTTGCTCAATTGCTGATACGATACAGTTTTGCTTTTCTGTTAACACCGATAGCTTTGCTTCATCGTTTGTGCTTACAACAGTTTGTAAATCTTTATATATCCAATTTCGTATTTTTCTCATTTATACCAATACCAAATTAAAAACAGTTATCATATTATCCGGCCAAATATTGGGTTTAACAACGAGTAATACAATTAAAATTATATTTATTAGAAGATATATATATAAGCCGTAATCAGGCCTGTTAAACTCAACATCTTTCTGATTAAAATACATTGAACGTATAATTTGCAAATATGCGGACATTAAAATTATTAATGATATCAACGCTATAAAAACAATAAAATAATTTTCGCACTCTACAAAACTTTCAAAAGCGAAAAGTTGACCGATAAATCCGGGGAAAGGAGCAATTCCCATTAAAGATATCATAAAAAACAACATAGATGCTGAAACAAAAGGACGTACTTTGGCAATACCATTTATCATATTTAAGTTTGCTAAATATACTCCATTACTTTTAAAACTGTAAAAACATGTATAAATACCAAACAAAGCTAAGATATAAATCTGTAAATAAACAAATCCTCCATACATGCTGGAACTTGTAAATGGTGACAGAAGTAAAAGGATCATACCTAAATTATAAATTCCACCATAAGCAAAAATTTTACGCAAATTTCTGCTGGAATTTGCGCCAACTGCACCTAACAGCAATGAGAAAATGCCAAAATAAGTATACACCGAATCTAACTCAAGTTTAATCGGCATAAATATTGTTGTATTTAACTTAACAAAACAAGCAAATAAAGCAAATAACGGAACTAAATTCAAATATGATGCAACAGGTAACACAGCCGGAGCAACCATGTCAGCAAAACAAAAATGTAAAGGAGCCAAATTCAGCAAGAACAATACAAAAAAGATAACCGAAATAAAAATAAAAATTGACATTTTAATATCAGACATACCAACAATTTCAGACGCTTTTGCATAATACGTATTATCTGAGCCTAAAAAGCAAATCGAAAAAAGCATCATCAAAACAAACATCAACGAAACTACTGCATAACGCTTACTACCATTATGAAATTCCTCAGTTTGCTGACTAAATTTCAACATTTTATAATTAACAAATGACAAAATTGATAATCCCACAAACAACACTTTCAAATCTACAGCTTTAATAATTATGCTAAAGCATAATGTCGCAAAAAGAGATAAAATACAAAAATAAAAAGGTTCCAAATCTTCAGAAACAAACCACTTAACAGAAAGAGACAACCATAAAAACATAACAAAACAAGTTAAAACATAAAAAAGTGATGTAAAAGTTGTTACTTCCATATACATCGGAAAAACCGACTTGTTGTAAAAAAGTATAGAAAAGCAAGCACTTATCAGCACCATGATTTTAGTAGTTTTAAAATAAGACTTGATTGATGTTTCCATTAAATATTTTTGCATAAACAAAAACAAGATACCTAAAAACAATGAAATTTCTGAAGTAAAATACAATGCATTTTCCATAAGCTTATCTTTCTTAATACACAAACCAAAGAGGTTTAAACAACGATAAAAATAAAACAAGCAACACAACGATACAAATTACAAATTCTGTTGTATCAATATCATGTATTTTTTCTTTTACATTTAACGGACAAGTATCATCTTTCAAAGTATATAAATTTTGTAACAATGACACTGCAGCCAACACCAGAGTTATTATAACGGCTGTACCGATATATAGACTGACATTAAAAATTTCGGAAATAATAATAAAATTATTCCAAAAAAGAGCCGAAACCGGAAGACCGATTGCCGCTAACACTAACATAGAATATGCTAAAGAAGTTTTAGGTTGTAAACATAATATACCATTAACTCCACTAGAAAGTTTTTCACTCTCTGCTTCAATATGCGCCACAATCATTGTAAGAGCAGCCATAACCAAAATAAATGCAAATAACGAATAAGCTATATTATCAATTAAGATATCTGTAGGCAAAAACACACCTATAAGATACAATAAATAATAAACTAAGGTATAAGCAAAAAGTTTTTCTTTAACCGATGTGTTTGAATATACGCTAAACGATATAAACAGCATCGTAAGAATACAAAACATTTCAAAAATAGGAGCCAATGATGAAATCTCATCCGGAATATTTGCCGGCCAAAAACGAACAAATCCATATAAACCAACCACCGGTATAATATTTGCTTCAATAAACACTAACGGATTTTTTATGTTCGCACTAAATGATGTTATCCAATAATGAAAAGGCCAAACCGGAATACGCGATACAAAAGCCAAAAATATAGCACTCCACACCCATATACCATATCCCTTATCCAGTTTAACCGAAGCAATCTGATTGATTTCAACACTTTTCCCTTCTAATGCATATATTGTGACTATTGCACTCAAAAATAAAAATGCGCCTATAAAATTATATATATAAAATCTTGATATCATTTTATACTTTTTATCACCACCCATAATACCGGTTTGCATGAACAAAGGAAATATCATTAAAACGAAAAAAGTATAAAAAGAAAAAATATCAACAGCTGCAAAATAAGCATTACACGAGCTCAAAAAACACATAGTAAAAAATAATACCGATTTTTGCGACTTTATTTCATACCTGATAGCAAAAACGCCGACTAAAATTGCTAAATGTACAGCCAACATCAATAACAATGATGTCATATCAATACCAAAAACAACATTCACTCGAGGTAAAATCGGCCAAATAAAGGAACTGATTGCTTGAAGATTTTCACTATGCATATCAATATCCGAAAACAGTTTTAATATTAAAAAAATATTACTTATTATGGTCAATATGGCAACATCTACCGAGTTTTTACGTTCACCATCATGAGAACTGACAACAAACAAACCGCCAAGTAACGGCAAGAAGATAATTACCAATAACAAATTTTGCACCATTATTTACTTCCCTTTATAAAGCACCATATAACCACCAAGATAGCCAATATAAAATTTATCGAATAATAAACGGGCCAATTTCTTACAAACTTTCTGAAAACACGAATTGTAAAACTGTTTACTGATGTTCCCATCGCGGTAAGTGTTTTTTCAATAAACATAAAATCAAACAAAACCGTCAACCATCTTCCGATAATTTTAACCGGATTGACAATCATTATATCGTAAATATGTGCAAAAAAATCTATCTTTTGCAATTTTGTGTTCAATTGCTTTTTTTCAAAAATAAATTTTAGCGGATACAACATTATCAACGCCACAAAAGTTACGATAAAAATCAAAGGATATAGCCAATATGACTTATACTCAAATAATATAAAAGATTCTACAAATACACAAAGGCTTAATATCAGTAGAGGTCTGAAATCAAACTTTAGTTTTTGCATATTTTTTTTGAATAAACTGAATATTTGCGCATACAAATTTGATGATGCAACAACAAACAAAGCAGCAAAAAAACAAATCCAAGGCAGGCTCAAATTGCCATAAACTGTCTCAAGTTGAGAAAAAAACACACAAGCGGTTAACATGTAAATAACAGTTATAAATTTAATTGCTTTTTTGTTTCCTAACGGCTCAGTATATATATACGATAAATCGCTTTCTCGGTTAAGATAATAGTGTGTATAATAAAGGCATAAGTTTAAACAAAATCCGGCCACAAGCATAATTGAAAGTTGCATATTCCAAACAAATTCCGAACATTGCAACAATTTGACGACAATTGCCATAATAAGCATATTAAGATATACTGTTTTTTCTTTTAAATTATTCATAGCAATCATCCCGATTGTTCCCCAACACATTGTAAGAACAATGGCGATATTTAAACACATCTCAAAAGAAGGAGAAACCACCAGCAACGGATAAAATTTCATAAATAAAATAAGAGCAACCATAGGAGTCGACAAATAATAAATTAAAATAAGCTTGTGAAATTTAGTATTTTTCAAGTCAAGCAAATAACTATGAAACAAGAAAAACCCCATCTTAATAAACAAACTTACCATAATTACAAACATTATAAAATCACGATGTCGTCCGGTTTCATAATAGTGACCGACAGAACCGATTTCCAACGTTTCCAACTTTCCCTTAAGCATAGCCATAACCAAAAACAGCCCCATATCGGCAACCAGATTATAGATACTGTATCGCCTGCTGGCATAAATATCTTTAATAAAAAGCTGACTTAGAATATCAATTACAAACACAAAAGTAATAATCTGGATCAAATTATTACCGGCAATGAGCATTATTAAACTCAATAAATTAAATATCAAAATTGCAGCAAATTCTCTTTTATTGCTTTCATACTTAAAAAACAGATTATTAAACAAAGCAATCAGCGTTATAATAAAAAACGGAAAAACAATCTTACAATTATTTAATGAAGAAATGATATCAATTTTTATATCTCCGCTTCTGGAACTGTCCCATAACAAAGTCGTAATTTTTTCATCACCTGTCTGAAAATCTTTACAAAAAAGATAAAAAACAAAACATGTTGCAAATGTCATAAGAGGGACGATAAATTTATCTGCTTTAACGCGAAACTTTAATAAAGCACATAATCCGATAAACAACAAATAAGCAACTGCATTTGTAAGCATATTTTCCACCATAAAATTTTAAGGGCTTAAAGATAGCCCTTAAAAAAATCTAACTGTTTATTTTACATAAAAACCTTAACATCTTTCACGATTCGAACAGGGACTTTATATTCTCTGATAACATCATCATCATTAATTTCCACAACCCACACTTCCGAAACAGATTTTAATGGCGCTCGAGCACCTTGAGCAATATCATCAAAATAAACAGCATTTTCCTTACAACGATACAAAAGAGCATACTCTGTTCCATCGTACACAAACAAAGGATTTTCAGGGCCTCCGTTGCGTTGCTGGATAATCATCATAATCTGTCCTTGGTCATTTTGCAAAATGTCATATCTGCTTTTTTTGACGTTTGCTTGAGTATCTTCAGCCATATTAAACCTCTATAAGATATATATTAACACATAATTTAAGGCACAATAACACAGATTTATTAATAAATAAACACTAAATTCATTTTTTTTAACTTTTTTTATTTTTTTAGTTGACATGCAATTTTTTATATTCTATATATCCACTCATTGAGTGCGGGCTCGTAGCTCAGTCGGTAGAGCATTTGACTTTTAATCAAAGGGTCATGGGTTCGAATCCCGTCGGGCTCACCAATACAAAAACCACCTGAAAAGGTGGTTTTTTTGTTGTCCCTAGGGCTTCGAACCTTGGGTTCTTCAATTCCGTCTACAATGTTGCCACACTTCGCATCGCTCGTTCGCAACATTAAGTCTCATTGCGTCTCCTCATAAAAAGTGCATTACAGCACTTTTTCTTTCGGCCGTCCGTCGGGCTCACCAATACAAAAACCACCTGAAAGGGTGGTTTTTTTGTTGTCCCTAGGGCTTCGAACCTTGGGTTCTTCAATATGTTACACAAAAAAGAGCCTTTTGAAAAGGCTCTTTTTTTTCATTCTTCTCTAGTAAGTTAATTTACTTTTGCTTCGATAAGATTAACAAGATCACCAACTGTCTTAACGCAAATCCAGTCTTCATCAGCAATTGTAATATCACAAACTTTCTCAACCGAGAAACATAACTCGACTTGATCAATTGAACCGAGCATAAGATCCTCACCCAATCTTGCACTTGGAATTACTCTTTCAGCTGAAAGATCAAACCCTTCAAGCATAATCGCTTGAATCATTTCTAATGCTTTACTCATTTTTTAATAATTTTTATAGTTCAACATATATTTAATTTAATAGTCAGCACATTTTTTATGTCTGATTAGCATCATAATTGCGTAAGTAATTATTTTTATGCTGCCAAATTATACAAAAAAACAAATTTAGTCAATATAAAAATGATTTTTACTTATTTTATCTCAATCTTAAACTTATTTTCATAAATATAGGTATATAATATGCCAAATAGTACTATAATTTAAGAGGTAACGATGTCTTCTAAATATAAAATTTTAATGGTAATGCTTGGTTTATTAGCCAGCTCAAATGCAAATTCTTACTATAAGCCATTATCACCGGCAAGTTTTGATGCGTTATATTCGCTTGCGGCACATGAAAATGTTTCTGCCATAAATCATGCCATTTCCCGAGGTTTAAATATAAATTCGGTCAACAAGAATGGTGATACCGGCTTATGTGTTGCAGCCAAAAGACGTGATAAAAAAGCTTTTAAGTCTTTTATGCTTGCCGGTGCAAACTCGTCGCATCCATGCACATGGGAAATTAGAGGATATCGTGACTTTATGGAACAAGCAGTTTATGATGCCCCGAAAAAAATGGACACAGCTACCAATGCCAAAGAGATTGTAGAACCCGGTATGAGTTGGAAAACTAAAACACTTATCGGAACCGGCGTGGTTGCTGCAGGTGCCGGTGTGGCTCTTGCCTTAGGCGGCGGTGGCGGTGGTGGCAGCGATAATAAAGTTGACCCAAATTGCCGTTTTGGTTATTATGAAGGTGACAAGTGCGTATGTTATACCGGATATATAGGAGAAAAATGTGACTCCTGTAACGAAGCAGATAACTACTTCCCTTATGAAACAAAAAATTGCCATAAAAAAATTGAATTAACCGAAGAAAATTTAAATGGCAAAAATAAAGATCATGTTGAACAAGTAGGAAATCAGCTTGTATGCAAAGACGAATATACCGGTGATACATGTGATGATTGTGCACCCGGTTATGGAAAAATCAGTAATGGAGAGTGTAAAGTTCTTTCAGTTAGCAAGTATGGAAGCAACAACTCTAATGTTAATTCATCAACTATTAATGTTTATAATGATAGTGATAAATATCAACATATTTACGGCATGTATTATGATGCAAAAGGTGATTATACAAACCTGACCCTACCCAAAAACCAAATGAGCAACAGCTATACGGTTTATGAAATTAAGATTTTTGATAAGCCTATAGATGGGCCTATAGTAGTTTACGATGATGGAACGACAACACCTTACGGCGATGTGCTTGCAACACCTACCTACCCCTACCTTAATATCAATAAAACTATAAAGGTAACTCAATCAAGCGATGGAAACGCATATGGAATGTATTCTAAAAATGCGGAAGAAATTTATAACAATTATACTATAGTGAAAGAGAAAGGGTCTATCACCACAATTAATGAAATTATTGCAGCAAATATTGAGGTTAAGAGTACAGGAAACGGAGATATATACGGAATTTTTGGAAACAATAAAATATACTCAATATATTTTTCCAGTGATAGTGATGCAAATATTGGGAGTCTAGCCTTAAACTCTAAACTAGACATCAGCACACAAGGAGCAGGCGATGCGTATGGTATCTATAACCCATCTTCAGAAGGTGAAATTTATAACTTAACTAAAAAAGAAGGTAATGTTACTCAAGAATCAACAATAACAGTAACAGGCAACTATGGTGATGCATACGGCATCTATGGATTAGGATATATAGAAAATTCCGGAAACATAACAGTTAGCTCACAGTATTCAGGAAATGCCCCTGGTACAGGAAACGCATATGGTATATATAATAAAGGCGGATATGTGCAACATTATGGTCTAGACGAAAATTTGATACAAGTCGACTCAGACTCAGGAAATTCATATGCCATTTATGCAGAAAACTCTACTGTATTAAATGAAAATAAAATAACATCTGCGTCATACTATAAAAATGCCTATGGTATTTATGGCATTAATTCTCAAATTACAAACTCAAGTAGCATAACCGTTAGCACCTCAGAAGATTCTGGTGGCGATGCTTATGGTATATATAACAAATATGGCACAGTTATGAACACTGACACAGCACAAGGTATAACAGTTACAGCAGATAACGGAACTGCTTATGGTATATATAACTGTGGTGGCACAGTTGTGAACACTAACGAGACAAAAGCTATAACAGTTACATCAACAAAAGGAACTGCTTATGGTATATATAGCGATGGAGGGATTGTAGAAAACTCCGGCAAAATCACCGTTACCGGAAACATGGCCTACGGCATTTACGCCACCAATGGTGCAACAGTGTATAACACCGGAGACTACGAAATAATAGCAAATGGTTTTTCTCTTGTCCCCGATAACGAACGTCTTTGCAATGCATATGGATGCAAATTCTCTGACAATTCATATGCAATTTATCTTACAGAGGAAGCAAAATTTGTAAATGAAGGCACAGTTATAAGTTCTGCATCATTAAGTTTGCCGCAAGGAACACAAATTTCAACAGGTGGAAGCTACAGTTCCGAAGTTCAAATTTCAGGTGATTTGGCAGTTGCTTCAAAGGCTGTAAGCCAAGGTTTTGAAAACACATATACTTTAAATAATGCTGTTGAAACACCAGATGCTTCCGGCTTAAAACTTTCTTCAGAATCTGTGTTGTTTGATGCTTCTTTACAAGGAAACGACATCGTCTTAAACAAAAAAGGCTTTGACAAGCTTGTTGACAACAAAGATGTGGCTAAGTTCTTAGAGCAAAACTACGCGCAAGAAAACAACGAACAGCTTTTTGGCGGCCTAAAATCTGCAACAAGCATCAAAAAACTTAACAAACTTACCGATACTTTAACCGGTCAAGATATTATATCTCGTTTTACCAACGAAGACTTGATTATGTCTCACGAGCTTGACTTTGATATGAACGAAAAACTCTTCAATTTGCCGGCAGGTAAGTTCAGTTTAGCTAACGATATCTCTACAAAAATATTTGATGATACAGGTAGCCGCACATCTTATATGCTTTCAGGTATAGAGCTTGCAAATGCTCATCTTGGTGTCGGTTTGGCAATTCAGGAAATTGTATCAAGCGATG
>JAZRHM010000011.1:0-5047 GCA_045644765.1 Alphaproteobacteria bacterium
AGAGAAGCGCATAGAAACTCACGTGCAACTTGTTTAAACAAGTCTTTGTCGTGGAATTATGCAAATACAATATTTTCTCATATCGCTACATCTTCTATAGGCGAAACTGTTGAGATAAAAATCTCTGACTATAATGGCGAAATCCTTGATTTTAAAAACATAACTCGTCAAAACGCTATGTGTAAGTAAAATCTAACTAAAACCCCCTCACAATTTTATTATTGTGAGGGGTAAATTTTATCCAAAACTTATTTATAAAACACAAAACCCTGCCACCAAGGACAGGGTTTTTACATATTGGTCGGAATGACTGGACTAGTCTGCACGAAAGTTTGAGTTGCACCTGCACTCATTCGCTATAGCTCACCGCCGCGCTTCCGCTCGGCTTTCGCTTGTTGTCAAACAGCTTCCTCGCTGGTTCGAGCCCACAACTCTCGTTGTTCAACAAAAAAAATCCTACCACAAGGGTAGGATTTTTTTTGTTGGTCGGGACTATAGGATTCGAACCTACGACATCTTGCTCCCAAAGCAAGCGCTCTACCAGGCTGAGCTAAATCCCGTAACGTTGATAGAGTTACTTATACTTATTTATTTTTTAAATGCAAGAACTTTTTTTATTTTTTTTATAAGTTATGATAATTATCGTATCCTTGATATGTGAAAATCCCGAAAACCGTTATGATTTTCGGGTTTTGTGTTAAAACTTGTACAAACTGCTCGCTGCATCTTGGCAGAGAGGAAAGTAATAAAAATATAAGCTCAGTAAAAATAAGGCTACAACAGGAACCAAAACCTTTTCAAACGGAAAGTGAGCATGTCCGCCGTTTTTCTTTTTCATCCATTGATAAAAATCTGATGATAAAACTAATGTTATAGCTCCGGCAATGGTGCTAAATAAGAACGGGTCAAGATATAAAATCCCGATAACTTCGGCATGATATGTTAATTTGCTTATGTACATAAAGCCAATCATAGCAACGGATGTTGCAAGAATGATAAAGTTGCGTCCTTTGAAGTGCCAATTTTTTTTATCAAACCATTTTATTGTCCAGTAACCTAATAAAACCAAAAAAGCACCGGCCCATACGCCGACTACACTGTCGTCAACACCCAGTTTTCTGGCAATTTCAAGAGATGCTCCGACAGCAATAGTACAAACGGCACATGCCGGATTGGCTAATGCTGATTTTATAAAAATTAAGCTAAGCATTAAAACAAGACTGAATAACATTTTAAATTCCTTATCAATTCATTTTATTAAAACATCTCCTTATTATGTGTATTATAAAATGAAAATCAAGATTTTATTGTTTGATATACATCATAAAAGATAATAAAAAACTCCGGAGTGAAATCCGGAGTTAGGAAATTTAGTTATATTGTTTATCTTTTACATTTATATTTACCGGTGTATCTGTAAACATTCTGAAATCTTTCTTAAAATCTGTAATATTTCCGAGGCCTTGCTCTTTGTATGCTTTTGCTGTCAGATATATATAATCTTCAGCAAACATATAAGCTCCGTGACTTGCGTTAAATCCGGCTTTTGCCGCTCGCATTGAGGCGATGCTGTCTATATCAGTGATTTGTTTAACAGTGGCTGGAAAATTGATGCCCTCGGAAGGAAAGGGGTTTACTTTTTCCAAAGTTGAACGAAGGAGAGTAAACATTTTTTCCTTATCGTTTTTAGCCGCATTTAACACTTCTAAAAACTGTTGGCCCAGAGTTTTATTTTGCATGGTCATCATCGGAGTGTCTCCTTTCGTCATAATTATATTATGATATAAATATATCACAAATTATGGCAATTTGCAATACCTTTGTAACATAAATGTAACATGTAAAAAAATCAGTAATTTCTGTTTATGATAAAGTCGGCCAAATCTTGC
The DNA here is from genome assembly GCA_045644765.1 of Alphaproteobacteria bacterium. Classification (GTDB taxonomy): domain Bacteria; phylum Pseudomonadota; class Alphaproteobacteria; order RF32; family CAG-239; genus JAFTYO01. The sequence goes on from JAZRHM010000011.1 coordinate 1,890, forward strand.
AAATTTTGAGAAGATTTACCAAACACAGAGACAATGTCTTTTGCTTGTCCTATCAGTTCGTGAGCCATTTGTCTGGCTTTTTCTACGCCATAGCATCCGACAAAAGTAAGCTTGTTTTGATCTTTGTCTTTTTTAAGTGTTTTACCGACAATTTCTTGAGAACCTTCAACATCTAAGATGTCATCGGCAATTTGGAAAGCTACACCTATTTTTCTTGAATATTCAACAAGAGCTTGACGTTTTGGGTTATCTGCTTTACCGATAACAGCACCTGCTTCACAAGCATATCTCAGCAGGCATCCTGTTTTCATTTCTTCAATATGTTTTATTATAAATTCCGAATTTGTAATGTTGGTCATTCTTTCTGTGGACAGGTCAAGCATTTGTCCTGCTATCATACCATTTATGGCACCTGCAGCCTGAGATAAAAGTTTTATAAGTTCTATTTTGATTTTGTCTTCATAAGGTGAGGTGGCTAATATTTCAAAAGCATATGTCAAAAGTCCGTCGCCGGCTAAAATGGCGGTGGCTTCGTCAAACTGTTTATGACATGTTGGTTTTCCGCGTCTTAAATCATCATTATCCATGGCCGGTAAATCGTCATGGATAAGAGAATATGAATGTAACATTTCTAAAGAAGCAGCAGCATAAAAACTTTGTTCAAAAGGTATGTCAAAAAGTTTAGATGTTTCATAAACCAAAAAAGGTCTTAAACGTTTTCCTCCGTTCATAACTGAATATTCCATGGCGTCAACAACACGCTTTTCTAAACCGTCAACTTTTATGAACAGAGGACGTATTTTTAAATTAAATAAAGAAGAATATTCTTTAACAACGGATATTATATTGCTCATTATTCGTCTGTCTTATCTAAAGGAGTTAGTTGAAGTTCTTGGTTGGGAGCTACTTCTATTTTTTCAATTTTTAATTGAGCAGCTTTAAGTTTGTCTTCACAAAATTTTTTTAAAGCAACTGCTTTTTCGTAAGCTTCTACGGCGTCATCAAGTTTGATGCGACCGCTTTCTAAGTTTCTGACCAAAGTTTCAAGTTGTTCAAGGGCTTCTTCAAAACTTAATTTATCAATGTTTAATTTCATTTTAATCTCCTTATTTTGATGTTAGATTAGCGCATAGATTTTTGATTATCAACAATTACTTATAAGTTGTGTATTTGTTTTTTAACTGAAAGTGTATATATCTTTTTGCTTTATATCCTCTGTGTATTTGTGGTTTTGTATGATAAATCAGGTAGATACAAAGGAGAAATGATATGGAAAATGACAAACATAATGTGCAAATTTTAAAGGCTCTTGCAAACTTAAACAGACTTAAAATTTTGATTTTGTTAAATGAGCATGAGTTAAGTGTCGGTCAGTTAGAAAAAATGGTTGATTTGAGCCAATCTGCACTATCTCAACACTTAGCTGTTTTAAGAAAAAGCAAAATAGTTAAAACAAGAAGAATCGCACAAACTATATATTATAAATTAGACAACAATCTTGTCGGGCAAATTTTAAAATTACTTGAATAAAATATAAAATGCTTGTATGAATTCTTATATCAAGCATTTTAATGGGAGAGTAATATGGCAAAAATAACTTGGCCGGCCGGAACCTTACTTGCGCCTGTACCACCGGCACTAATTTCGTCGGGTAGTGTTGATAAACCCAATGTGATGACGGCTGCTTGGACCGGAATTATATGTTCAGAACCTGTGTTGACTTATGTCTCAATCAGACCTTCAAGATATTCACATGAGATTATTTCTAAAAATAAGGAATTTGTTATAAATATTCCAAATTTGGCGTTGGCGCATGCAACAGATTTTTGTGGTGTGAAATCAGGCCGAGATATAAATAAGTTTGAAGTGTGTAATATAACGGCTGAGCCTTGTACAAAGATTTTAGCTCCACAAATTAAAGAAGCACCGATTTCTCTGGAGTGTGAAGTTTTGGAAATTAAGAAGTTTGGTACGCATGATATGTTTTTGGCCAAAGTTTTGGCCGTAAATGTTGATGATAAATATTTAAACGAAAGAGGAGCGCTCGATTTATCAAAAGCAGGTTTACTTGCATATGCTCACGGTTTTTATTATACTTTGGGAAGACAAATCGGTAAGTTTGGTTTTTCGGTTGAAAAGCCAAAAACCATAAAAAAACGCAAAGCACAAGAAAATAAGATAAAATTTAAGAAAAAAAATAATAAATAGTATTGACAAGTTTGATAAAATGTGTAAAAAAACATTCTTGTTAATGCTTATGCGCCCTTAGCTCAGCAGGATAGAGCAACAGCCTTCTAAGCTGTGGGTCAGACGTTCGAATCGTCTAGGGCGCGCCAGTTAGAAAAAACTCCCTGTGTTTCAGGGAGTTTTTTTGTTTGAGTTTTTGTTTAGAAATCAAAGTTTAAGCCGAGGTTGATGTTCCAGCCTTCACGGCCGCCGGAGCGACGGGTGATTTCCGCATAGCCTGATTTATCAGCCCAGTTCTTTTCAACTCCAAAGCCATATTCTACATATGGTTTGGCGCTCATTTCTTCTAACAAAACGTCATCGGCTCTTACTTCGGCATCATAGATATAATGCTTATAACTTACTTTTACATAACCGTCTAAGTCTTTACCGATACGGTTACTTACCTTAAGCTCAGGTGCAATCGTTATAACGTTAGAAAACTCGTTTTCCATCTTAACACCTGCTTTGTTGGTATAGTCTTCGGTATCCATACCGGTATAGGCCACATACAACGCCGGTGTGATTTTCCAGTTGTTATATGTCTTGATATCAACGCCTGTCTTGTTGGCAACGCTTACTACCTTGGTGTCAAACTTATCTTTACCCCAAGAGGTATTGGCTTCACTTGTTATATATCCACCATTAAGTGTGAAGTTTGAGAACAGATTGTTCTTTCTGAACGCAGCGCTTACACCAAGATAGCCGCTCTTTTGCTCAATCTTGCTATCGTTATATTTTTGTTTTCCGCCAACATACGCACCATATACTCCGTATGCTGCTTTAACTCCGTTGTCATAAGTAAACACTTTGCTGTCTACTCCTCCGACAACGCCATATGCTTCAGCATCGATTGTGTTGCTAAAGTTTTCAACTTCTACATCATCATCTGAACCAAAGGTCTTAACCCATACGCTCTTGTTGTTATGGAT
>JAZRHM010000012.1:0-9990 GCA_045644765.1 Alphaproteobacteria bacterium
GATGAACTGGTGGCTCTTGCAAAGGTGTCCCACCCGATCCCATTCCGAACTCGGTCGTTAAACCCTTTAGCGCCTATGGTACTTTGTCTTAAGGCACGGGAGAGTCGGTCGCCGCCAGTTCTTCTATCTTCTATCCCCTTTCATTCTTATTTATCAACCCCCTCCTACCTAGGAGGGGTTTCTTTATATTACTTGATTTGTCCGCTATCAGTTAAAAACTATTATCAAATGTTATAACTTAATCAGATGATTCTTTGACAATTTATGACCAATCAAAAAGGACTGGAAGTTATATTTTTATAAGCGAAAAAAAGTTAATATAATAGATTATAATTTTTTTTGAATATGTTAATAAATATAATAAGACATTTTAATACAAAGTAAGACATTGTAATACAAAATAGGACAAAATAATGTTGGACATTTTTGTAAAAAAGACGTAATAAAATAAGTAGAATAGCGAAGTTAGTTTGTGATAGACGTTGTAATCAAAAATTATAGCGTCTTTTTTTATCGGTTTTTGGGATATTTATATCTTAAAAACCTTTTTTTATATTTATTTTATGAAAGGAAAACAATATGTCAAATTTTGATAAAAATTTAAAAGCAATAGATCAAGTAAAACGTTTAACTAAAGAAGCAAAAAAATTTTATGGATCAAGTTATAATCCAAGTACTTTATATCCTCCAAGAGATACAAAGTTTTTACTTGATGAAGAATATATTCCGTTTGATTTTGAAAATGAACCTCAAAATAGTTCTTTATATAATGAATATATGAGGGTTAGAACTCTTAAGGATCCTTTTGAGGGAACTCAAGAAGATGTGAATATTAGTGCTCAAACTACCCAAATGCCGGATAATGAACCTTATTTAGAGTTTGACGGAAGTAATTTAAAATGGATGGAAGATGGTGCAGAAAAATATAAATGGAAAGCAATGTCTGGAAGTCCGGATTATCAAAACAGAATGTATCAGGCGAGAAAAGGTCAAGGACCTTTGCCTGAAGGAGAATGGAATGTAAGACAAAGTCGAGCTCAACATTATGACAATGCCAGTGATTTTCAGAAGTTTGTAGGTCGTTTGGGTCGAGGTCAATGGCCCAACGGTACGGCAAGTTGGGGAAATCATAGAGTTTGGCTAGATCCTAGTGAAGATACATATACATATGGTCGTGGAGGACTGGCTATTCATGGTGGAAACTCTTTTGGTTCTAATGGTTGTATTGATCTTGAAAACGGTATGGATGATTTTAATGATAAATATTCTTCATACGGAAAAGATATGAGACTTAAAGTTAAGTATCCAAACAGTTTTTAATTTATTTAACAATATATTGCCGTAATGATTTGTTATATCTCTCTGGTTGTAATGTCTATAAATATACAGCAATTATTTACAACTAATGGTTTATTTTATGCTTGACTTCTATTTTTAATTGATGTATATAACAAAATATATGTTAAATTAAAGAAGGATGTATTTAATGAAAAGAAGTATTAATCTCATGTTAAATGCCTTAATGTGCTTAATGTTGGGAGTGGAAATTTTGATGGTTTTATCCGATGTTTTCGGTTCGATAATTGAAATATTATCGTCAGGAAGTTATAAATATCATAATTTTACTCAGTGGTACATGTTTAATCAGTCAAATGTTTTGTTTTCAATATGCATTTTTATTATGGCTGTTATTTCCGTATTAAGTTTGTATTTTTCATACAAGCATTTCAAAACGGATAAACTTAAAGCAATTTTGATTATGATTATTCCTTTGCTGCTTTATAATGTATTTGTATTTATAAATTTGAGATAGTTATATGATTTTTATCGGAGATGGAATATGAGAAAAACAATTGAAAAATATTTTTTAAGAGCATTTTGGTTTTTAGAAATGTTGTGTGCTTTAGTTATATTTATAGTTGATGGTATAGAACTTATAAACTTTAATTCGTTTGAATATTATAGTTTTACTCAATGGCCTTGGTTTTATGAAGATAAAATTGTTTTTGTGAGGTTTTCTTTGAGCTTGCTTGTAATATGTTTTTTGAGTATAGGGTATTCATATCGTTATGTTAGGAAAAATATACTTAAGGCGTTGCTCATTGGGGGATTGCCGACATTAATTGTTGTATGTATGACATTACTTATTAAAGCGAATATGAATATATAGTTTAATGTGAGAAAATAGCTGCTGATCAGAGAAAAATTAGTTGGTCGTAAAAGTGTGTAGTTACTTTTACGACTATTTTTTAATTTAAAATTCTAAAAGGAAAAAATATGTTTGAATATGTAAATGAAAAAGAATCTCCAAAAATAAAATTAAGCACAGAGCAAAAAGCAAAAGTAGCCCAGCATATTGGTGAATTATTTTCAGCTTGGGATGATGTCCGTTCTAAGCAAAAAAATATAGCAGATCTTTTGCGTTCTGAAATTTATTTAGATGAAAGAAAGAAAATTTATAATGATGGCGATGATGTTTGGAAATCAGATATTCATTTAAATAAGATATATTCACTGTTTCAGACGCAACAAGCATATATTTGGGAAAATATTTATTCTAATATTGAAAATTTGTTTGATGTAGAAGGAGTTGATGAAGTTTCTTCTCAAACAGCAAATCTGCAAAAAGAAAAACTTGTTAATACGTTTTATAAAATAGGATTACAGCGAAAACTGGATATGGCTGTAGAACACTTGGGAAGTGTCGGTGAGATGTGCTTGTTTATCAGTTGGAACAAAAAATATAAACAAGTTAGACGTCCTTTAGATTTGATTAAAAATGATTATGGATTGCCTGTTTTAAGACAAGGAACTCTCGGTATTTTTAATCAGGAAATATATAATGGGGCTAATGTTGAAGCAATTAATCCGCTTAATTTAGTGTTTGATCCGAGAGTAAATCCGGAAGATAGTGCAAAATGGGATGCTTGCGGTAAAATTATAAAATCATGGGAAACTTATTCTACCATTGCTTCTAATAAGTTGTTTAATTTAAGTAAGCCAGAGTTAGATGTAATAAAGGAAATGCTTGCTAATCCAAGTAATGATAAAGATAAACCTGAAACGCAAAAAATTGAAGATATAGTCGATAATGATAGAATTGAAGTTTTACAATATTGGGGAGACTATACTACGGAAGATGGTACAGTTCTTAAAAACTGGCATATTGTAGTGATTGCGCGTCGATATGTGGCTATGTTTGAGCATAATCGTTGGATAATAAATCCGATTATCAATATGGCTTTATTTAGAGATGTGACTAGCAAAAGAGGAATTCCGGAGTTATGGTCGATTTATGATCTTTGTAAAGAACAAGAAAATAAAGTAAATTTACAAAACGATGCTCAAAGCTTAAATCTTAACCCTCCAGCCTATGCTCCGGAGGGATTTTTTAAAGAAAATAAGGTGAAATTATTTCCGGGAAAGCAAGTTGAATATAAACAAGGTTTGGAAGATCCCAGTGCTATTATAAAAATGAGTTTTCCTCTAATTAAAAACGAGGATATTATTCAATATTATGATAGTACAGCATCTAATGTATCAGGTATATTTCCAAATATGCAAGGGCAACAAGAAGCAAGAAGTGTTACAGCAACCGAAATTAACGTTAAGGTGCAAGGACAAACAACCAGGTTATCTAAAACTCTTGATGCTATTAAACAAAATGTAATTGTACCGATGGTATCTAAAGTTGCCGAATTAGAGGCAAATATGAAATTCGGTGATGAGCTTATTTCAGTTAATAGATTTGGGCAGAAAATTTTAGAAAGAGTAGGCGATGTTGTTCGTCAAGGTGATTATGAATATAAATATACGGATAACACAGGTATTCAGAAAAAATTGATGCAAAATAATACATTAATACAAATTTTGACTCCAGTGTGGAATGATGTATCTGTACCACTTAATAAATCTGAAATTGTTAAAGATGCATTAAATAATGCCGGTTTTGAAAATACGGATAAATATTTTATCAATCAAAATCCTGCAGGAATGATGTCTACTTTGGGAAAAAACAATATACCTGACAATATGAGCGGTATATTGAAAAATAACTTTTAATCATGTTGGAATTAGTGGAATTAAGAGAGTTTCTATCTTCGGATAAGGGACGGTTGTTGTTATGCTACCTTACTGATTTTATGATAGAAACTTCAGTTAAATCTAATGCTAATTCTGAATGGATTAAAGGAATGGGCATGCTTATAAATCATTTGAAAGAAATTGATCAAAAATGCCGTAATTTGAATGAATTAAACAGGAGATAAAAATATGAGTAAAAATGAAACATCAACACCTTTATCAGATGATAAAAAAGACACCTTTTCATCTTCAAAAACTATAGATAACTCATCTTTTATTGGTGAGCCAAATAGTTTAGATGAAAAGCCTTTAGTTACAAAAGATGAAGCTGATGTGAAAAAAGAAAATGAGCTTATTTTTGGTAAGTTTAAGACCATTGAAGATGCTCACAAAAGTTATAAAGAAGCAGAAAAAGCCATTACCAGATCGGCAGAACTGGAAAAACAGCTAAAACTTTATCAAGAAGAAGCCAAGCTTTATGAACAAGATAAAATTGCCCGTGATAATGGTTTTAATAGTCGGTTGGAAATGGCATTAAAAGAAGATGCATGGCATTATGAAGTTGATAATTATGCAATTGCAGCTTCACATTTTTTGCCGTCACAACAGCGTTTGGAAATTAAGACATTGATTGATAGATGTCATCGTTTGGGAGTAAAAGATGATTTGGCTCGTCTTAGAAGATATTTTACTCCCGAAATTGTGGCGATGGTTTCGCAAGATACAGCTATGTTTAAAAATTCTCGTATGCAAGAATATGAAGAAATGTTAAAACAAGACAAAAATGTTCGTAATAGCCGTAAATTGGGTGACTTTAAGCGTTTAAACACTAACTGGATTGATTCTGATGTGAAAAAAGAATTATTTGAGCAAGCTCTTGATGTTAGTGATGGAAATGTTGATCTTTTAAGTTTGAAAAAAATTGTTGAGAAAATAGAGGAAGATGCAATTTCTAGATATCTTAAAAAGAAGAATGTTCAACAAGAGACAACTTATTTGCAGAATTCTTTAGTTGAACCAAACAGTAGTGAAACGCCTAAATCAAAAAAGAAAAAATGGCTTACCAAGGCTGAATATTACAAACTTTCGCCAAAAGAAGAAACTGAAAAATATGATTTGATTGTGGAGCAAGTAATGCTTGAAAAGAAAGGCTTGCTTCCACGTATGTTAACTTAATTTATTAAATTTATGAAAGGAAAAATAAAATGTCAGAAAATGCAACAAATTTAAACAGACAAGGTGCTGAAATTATACCTGAAGTATGGTCCATGTCTTTGAGTAAAAAACTTGATAAATCAGGTGTGGGTATGAAAATTGTTAATAAAGTGTATGAACAAGATACTTCACATTATGGAGATACGGTTAATATTGGAGAGATTGGAGACGTTAATGTTGTTGATTATTCAGAAGATGTCGAAACCGGTGGTGTTACATATCAAAGAGTTGATACTAAAAATCAGCAACTTAAACTTGATCAAAGTAAAGCTTTTGGTGTGTTTATTTCAGATATAACAATGCGTCAATCCGGTCAACAAGATTTACAACGTAAATTTGAAGAACGTGCTAAAACTGCAATAGATTTAGCTAAAGATACTTATATTCTTTCGGCATTTTCCGAAATTCCGGAAGAAAATAAATTAACAGATGTAACTTTAACTCCGGATAATGCTTATAAATGTTTGGTATGGCTCGCTAAAACACTTAAAAACAACAATGCAATTCAGCAAGCAAATGATAAGGTATTTAAAACTAATCAGGCAGGAGCAGGTGAGGCTATGCCTTATGTTATTATAAATCCGGATGTGGAAGCTATTTTATTACAATCTCCTGACTTTATCCATTCTACAAATGCCGGTGACAGAATTTTACGTGAAGGTTCAATAGGAACCATTGCCGGATTAGATGTGTTGGTTTCTACAAACTTGCCTACAGTTGAAAATAAGGTTAATATTATGGCAGGTATCAACGAAGCTATTGCTTATGTTGGTAATGTGTCAAATATTGAAGGTATTCGCGATGATAAATTTTTTGGTACTAATGTCAGAGGATTGTATGTTTACGGTATGAAAGTTATCTTACCAAAAGCTTTGGCAGGTATGACTGTTGATGTATCGTCAGTAAATTCTATGGTATAATATGTAGGATTATGGGCTCGGTATTTTGCCGAGCCTTTTAATTAAATAAGGAGAAATAAAATGTCAAGTAGTGTGAAAGCAAAGCCACAGACCTTTGCAAGCGGATTATATGGCTCAGCTACAACTAATAAGAACGGTACAAGATATAATCCGTCAGATTTTGAAACTCAGTTAATTAATATGACGAATACGTATATTCCGCAATATTTAGAACAAATGGTCAGCCCGAGTTATAATTCTGCTATTTTTCAGGCTCAAACAGACCAACGTAACAGATTAGCTAATCAAAGTTTTGAAAACAATGTGATAAATCCGTTAGCTACAAGAGGGTTGACAAGAGGTTCATCAATAAATCAGATGAGCAATCAGTTTGCCAACAAATTAGCTGATTTGGAAGTTGATGCTATGGCAAATGAAGATGTAAGAAACTCTAATATATTGAATAACTTGTTTAATTATTATCAAATGCCATATGATATGATGATGGGAATTTCTAACTATAGCAATAATCAATATCAACAAGCTTATAGAAATGCATTAGCTGAAGCGCAAATGAAAAATAAGGCCATGAATCAATGGGTAACAGCTTTAAGCGGCGGTGCATATGGTATGGGGAATTTGCCAGCAGGTTATAATAAAACGGATAACAAAGATGAACAATCATCTGCGTCACAGTGGGGAAGTTTATTAGGTACAGGTGCCGGATATTATTTTGGAGGTCCTGCAGGGGCACAAGTCGGATCAATGATTGGAGGAAGCTTGGGTAATCTGTTTTCTTAAAAATTCCGGTAAACTTTAATAAATATTTTGTTAATCGTTTAATTTTAATCGGTCGTGAGAGGTGAAACTTTCACGGCTACTTTTATATTAAAGAGAAAGGAAATAACATGGCAAACAAAAATCAAGAAGCATTTAAGCAAATGCAAAGATTAACCCAAGCAGCAAAAAACTTTTATGGGAGCAATTATAAACCGGGGAGTTTGTATCCGCCAAAAGATACAAAGTTTTTCTTAAATGAAGAATATATCCCCTTTGATTTTGATACAGATTATGACAACCCGTTATATAAAGAATATCGCAGAGTGAGAATGCTTGATAATCCGTTTGAGGATATCAAAAAAGAAGATAATGATATTACTGTTACAACAGGATTAGACAAGGAAAATTATGCAACAAGTGTTAAAAATGATAAAAGCAAGCTTCCAATTTATAAGGAAATAGCAAATAATATTTGGGAGATTGGTAAACAGGTTGGAAAAGTTTATACAGCTCCCAAAGCTATTGCAGATGATTACTATTATTACAAAGACTTAGTAATAAACGATAAATATAAGCATGCAATGATTAATTGTCGTGCAGCACAAAGAGGTTATGCAGATAAGCAATTAATTTCATTTTTATCTTTACTTGGCGAAGTAAAAGATGTACGCTTGGATAAAGATAATACAAAAGAGGCAAGTGCAGAAGATGACAAAGCAAATAAATTTGGTAGAATGGTTGGATGGAATAACAGGCAAGGGGATTGCCACGAGATGGTTTCAAGGGTTTACCCTCGTATTAAGTGAAGTTTGGGGAGCGTTAAAAAAGCTTTCAAAAGTGATTTTGTTTGCGTCAATTTGTATTGCTATTTACATCTCTGTTTGGTGTTGGTATATGCTATTTTTTGTAATGGATTAAAAAGTAATTTAATTTTTAACACAAGGGGCTTTATGCTCCTTTTTTTACCGGTCGTGGATGTGATATTTTCACGACCGATTTTTTATAAAAGGAAATAACATGGCAAACAAAAATCAAGAAGCATTTAAGCAAATGCAAAGATTAACCCAAGCAGCAAAAAACTTTTATGGCAACAATTATAATCCGGGGAGTTTGTATCCGCCAAGAGATACAAAATTTTTCTTAAATGAAGAATATATTCCATTTGATTTTGATACAGATTATGATGATCCGTTATATAAAGAATATCGACGTGTCAGAATGCTTGATAATCCGCTTGATAATATACAAAAAGGACAAGATATTACATATGAACAAGCCCAAAAAGATTTAAAAGAACAACTCCAAAGGGCAGAAGATATAAAAAATTATCCGTATCTTGATTGGAATAATGCAAATAATAAAACTTTTTGTTATGGACATAAAGAAACAAAAGAGAAAGATTTTGTCACTCATCCGTGGAAATATTTTGATGGTTCTAATGCTTGTAAAAAAGACATAAAGAAGTGTCCTGATGCTACACCGCAACAAATAAGTGAAGGATTTTCTAATTTGGGTAAAACATATAAATACAATCATGTACCAGAATACTATAAAGATAAGACAGATTTACGATTATCTGATGATTATTGCCGTGATTTATTGGAAAAAGATATAAATACACGATATAGTGAATTATCAGGTTATAAGTGGTTTAGAGATGCAAGCCCTTCTTTGCAAGCTAGTGCACAAGAAGTGTATTTCAACTCGGGCTTTGGAAGTTTTCCAAAAGCATTAAATTTTGCTAAAGAGAAAAAGCAACAAGAATTTTGCGATAATTTACATCGTAAGGATAATGGAAATGCAATTATGAAACAAAGAAATGAATGGGTTGACAATTATTGCCGGAGGGGGTATTTTTACAACAAATAGTAAACTAAGTTAAAAGGATTAATCTTATGAAAGTTATAAAACAAATATTGATAATTATCATAATGTTAAATGTTAATATATGTATGGCAACTGAACCGGTTAATCCTTTGTTTAGACTAAAGCTGAAATTTTTAAGAGGAGAAACTTCTGACGGATTTTATATTGAAGATGACCATAAGAATCAAATATTATATCCCGGAAAGAACAGTATTAAGAAAGAATGTAAACAAATCACAAACACTATGGAAGAATTAGCTTATGATTGTGTGTATCATAACAATAAATATACATCTAATGTAATTTTTACTTATAGGGTAATTTATCAAGATGAAGGTAAGATTTTGATAAAGAATGAACAATTTACAAAATATTCAGATGATGAGAAAAATGAAACAAATACGGATTACAGATATTATGTTCCGTATGATATAGGCCAAGAAGATTTAAGAGCAGTAGAAGAATATTTTGACAAGCCCAAAGGACCTGTAGATAAATTTGTAAATCCTATATTTAATATGGAGTTACAACCGTATTCAAGGCATGCATGGCCGGTAAGATTAACGCCCAATTCCGAAACGATATATTTGAACGGTAGAATATGGAAAGCAGATTGTTCAATTGTGGAAAATAATTTTTTACATGTTATGCTTAAATGCTATACAGATTATGAAGATGAAGGAACTCGATTAACATACGAAGAATATTTTGTAAAAGAAGAGAGAAAAGATGTGATACTAATCAGGCATATTACATATGATGAATATAGACACAGAAGTGGAGTGGGGATGTTATACATTAATAAAAAAGATATAAAGAAATGTATATTTGATGGTTTGATTTGCTACTAGAGTATCTGATAAACACAATTTTTTAATATAAATTAGAGTGGTAAAATATAATGGTCGTGAAAAAGATTCACGACCAAATTTTTATAGAAGGAAAGAAGATGACAAATAAAAATCAAGAAGCGTTTGAGCAAATGCAAAGACTGACAAAGGCAGCTAAAAACTTTTATGGGAGCAATTATAAACCGGAGAGTTTATATCCGCCAAGAGATACAAAATTTTTGCTTGATGAAGAATATGTTCCGTTTGATTTTGATACAGATTATGATGATCCGTTGTATAAAAAATATCGAAGAGTA
>JAZRHM010000013.1:0-150045 GCA_045644765.1 Alphaproteobacteria bacterium
TGTACAAACATTGACGGACGGAGATGAAATAAAAGTAAATAAAATCGGCAAGGTAGATACGATAGATAACGATACCTTAGGACGCATAGAATTAGGCGGAAAATATAGTATCGGCGATCATTGGTCTACATACGGATGGGCTAATTATACCTTCGGTTCTGATTATAAAGCATCTTCCGTCGGCTTAGGCGTTAATTATGCTTGGTAGATGATAAAAGCGCCACCAATATTCAGTTGGTGGCGCTTTATATTTATAAAAGTTACCTAATCTGCAAAAAAAATTATTTTTTCTTAAGTATATTTTTTATTACACTTATCACTTTAGTAACTTTTGTTTTCATAACATTAAAGTCAGGTGTTTTTATCTGATTTATAAAATCTGTAAATTTTGATATCTTTTTACCTCTTTTATCAACTGATAGTTTTGGGGATGTATTTTCTTGTTCTGATTTTTTTATAATTTCCTGTTTTATTTCTTGTGGAAATAATTTTTCTTTCACTTGTTTTGCATATTTTCGTATAATTTCATTTTCAATATCAATCAAAACATAATTATCTCTTTCGTAACCCTCATTCGATAATTCTATAGAATTCTCACCTTGTATAATTTCAGCTTTTGCTGTTTCAATTTCCTGTTTAACTTTATCAATTTGACCGGTAATCTCAGCAAAAAATGTATTAATAACAATCGGTTCGAAGCACATTATTGCATCAAAAGTATCTTTAGACTTTCCGTTTGGGTCCGTTTGAAATTCTCCATAAAGATTGTTATCTTCACAATATTTAATAAATCTATCCAGTTTTTCATTTGCTTTTTTTCTTTTTGATGAAGTTAACCACGCTTTGATAAAATTATTTGATTTTGCTTTAACCATATTAACTTCGCTTATCATAAACATACCGTTACGAGCATATCCTGATAAAAGATTTTTCAAATATTGTTTTTTATCTTTAGGAAAAGATATCATAATATCTTGAACAGCACCATAGACATAATTTACATATTTTTCCATATTTTCAAGTTTATTTGCTCTATTTTCTAAACGGGCAATTTGTTTTTCATAACTATCCTTTTTTTTCTGAAATTCTTCTTTTTTAGCCTTAAAATCATCTGATTTAAACTTATTATCTTTAGCTGCAATCAATGGTTCTATATCAGCATTAAGTTTCAGTTCAAACATCAATTCTTCATAATATGGTGCATTAGGAAGATCTTCAATCTTTGCAACTCTGTTTTCTTTGGTCCACAACACCGGAGATGCTATAAAAGAATATATCTTATTATTTTTCATATTTTATCCTCAACTAAATTACCCCGCAAGAAACCTTACGGGGTATAAAACATTATCTAACTTAAAAAATAGTCTCTTAAAAAGTTTGGTAAATCAGCTATATTAACCCTCACCTGTTCCATTGTATCTCTATCTCTAACAGTAACAGAAGCAGGTTCTTGCTCAATTGTTTCAAAATCTATTGTTAAGCAAAGAGGAGTACCTATTTCATCATGTCGACGATAAGCTTTACCGATATTTCCGGTATTTTCTAATGCCACACGACCAATACCTAATTTTAACAAATTATTTTTAATTTCATAACATTTTTGCATAATTGCTTCATTATTTTTCTTTAGCGGAATAACCGCAACTTTAATTGGAGCTAAATGTTTTTTCAGTTTCAAAACAATACGGCTATTTCCCTCACCTAAATCTTCTTCCGTATATGCTTCGGTCATAACTGCCAAGACACCTCTGTCAACGCCCATTGAAGGTTCTATCACATAAGGTATCACCCACTTATTGTTTTCTTCATCTCTGATGCAAAGCTTTGTAGTAGATTCCGGATTTTCATGGCAATGAGCCTCCAATTCAAACTCGCTTTGTGCTTTTGTATGATTTCCCAAGTCATAATCTCGACGGTTTGCAATTCCTTCAAGTTCTTCCATACCATGCGGGAAACGATATTCAATATCATAGCATGCTTTGGCATAATGAGCTAAATCATCTTTCGGAGTTGTATAAATATTGATATTTTCTTTTTTCAGTCCCTGCTCTTCCCACCATTTAATTCGAGCTTCTTTCCACATTTCGTGCCATTTTTCGTCTTCACCCGGTGCAACAAAAAACTCCAATTCAGCTTGTTCAAATTCACGAACACGGAAAATAAAATTACGCGGAGTAATTTCATTTCTGAAAGACTTACCGATTTGAGCAATACCAAACGGAAGCTTACGAGAAGTAGAATCAACCACATTTTTAAATTGAACAAAAATAGCCTGAGCTGTTTCCGGACGCAAATAAGCCAAGTTTTCATCATTTTCAACCGGGCCTGTTTGAGTTTTAAACATCAAATTAAAAGGTCTCGGGTCAGTTAAATCAGTTGATCCGCAAAGAGGACACTTACCATCGGTCAAATGATCTGCTCTAAAACGTCCTTTACATTTTTTGCAATCTACCATCGGATCAGAAAAAGTATCTTCATGACCTGAATATTTCAAAACTTTGCGATTCGTTAAAATAGCGGCATCCAAACCTTCAACATCATCTCTTTCATAAACCATAGAGCGCCACCAAGCAGCCTTTAAATTGTTTTTAAGTTCAACACCTAACGGACCATAATCATAAACTCCTTGCATACCGCCATATATATCGGCATTTTGAAATATAAATCCTCTTCTTTTGCATAAAGATACAAGTTGTTCCATTGTAGTTGCAGACATTTTTTTAATTTCCTTATTCTTATTGATTAAATCTTAACTCTTAAGGTTTATATTATATCCAAACAAAATGCAAGAGGAGAGTGTAAAATTATGAAAAAAACAAAAGTAGCCCTTGTTTATGACTTTGATGAAACATTAAGCACAACTTATATGCAAGACTATGTCCTTATACCTGAACTCGGTATGAAACCTGAAACTTTCTGGAAAAAAGCCAATCAATGGTCAGTTGACAATTGTGCCGATCAAGTAACTGGAAGCATGTATTATTTTACTAAAGTTGCTCGAGAAAAGAAAATTAAACTTAATAAAGAAAACCTGTTTTGCT
Organism: Alphaproteobacteria bacterium; assembly: GCA_045644765.1. Lineage (GTDB taxonomy): Bacteria > Pseudomonadota > Alphaproteobacteria > RF32 > CAG-239 > JAFTYO01. Next base: position 3,042 of record JAZRHM010000013.1, read on the forward strand.
GTGGTTCATTAATTGAATATTATGAAGGTGTGCAAACTTGGTTTGATCGTATAAATAAATATGGCAAATATCTCGATTTAGACATTGAACATTACATTATATCTTCCGGATATGAAGAAATTATTGAGGGTTGCTCAATCAGAAAATATTTTAAAGATGTATTTGGCTGTTCTTTTGCATTTGATGACAAAGGATATCCTGTTTGGCCGGCACGTGTAATTAACTATTCTACAAAAGTACAATATCTTTCTAAAATAAATAAAGGCTTGAAAAAAACTGATGATAAAGCCGTAAATGAGTACACTCCTGATGATAAACGTCGCATACCTTATCGTCGAATCATATACTTTGGAGATGGTTTAACAGATATTCCTTCTATGAAAATGGTTAAAGAAAGAAACGGTAATGCTATTGCGGTTTATAAACCAAAGAGTCACCAAAAAGATAAAGCTATTAAGCTATTACGTGAAAATAGAGTAAATTTTGCCTTACCTGCTGACTATTCTGAAGGGAAAGATATTGATACCGTAGTAAAAACAATTTTAAATAAAATCGCTATGGAAAGAGATTTGGAAATTTTAAAAGCCAAAGAAGAAAAGAAAAAAAGAGCTAAATAATGCTATAAAACTTCTCAAACACCCCACCGTTAGCATCAGTGGGGTGTTTTTTGTTTGAGTTTGTGTTTAGAAGTCAAAGTTTAAGCCGAGGTTGATGTTCCAGCCTTCACGGCCGCCGGAGCGACGGGTGATTTCAGCATAGCCTGATTTATCAGCCCAGTTCTTTTCAACTCCAAAGCCATATTCTACATATGGTTTGGCGCTCATTTCTTCTAACAGAACATCATCTGCTCTTACTTCAGCATCATAGATATAATGCTTGTAGCTTACTTTTGCATAACCGTCTAAGTCTTTGCCGATACGGTTACTTGCCTTAAGCTCAGGTGCAATCGTTATAACGTTACAAAACTCGTTTTCCATCTTAACACCTGCTTTGTTGGTGTAGTCTTCGTTATCCATACCGGTATAAGCTACATACATTGCCGGTGTAATTGTCCAGTTATTGCCGGCTTTGATGTCAAAACCTGTCTTGTTTGCAACGCTTACTACCTTGGTATCAAATTCATCTTTACCCCATGATGTGTTTGCCTCACTTGTGATATATCCACCGTTAAGTGTGAAGTTAGAGAACAGATTATTCTTTCTGAACGCTACGCTTACACCAAGATAGCCGCTCTTTTGCTCAATCTTGCTATCGTTATATTTTTGTTTTCCGCCAACATATGCACCATATACACCATATGCTGCTTTAACCCCGTTGTCATAAGTAAACACTTTGCTGTCTACTCCGCCGACAACACCATATGCTTCAGCATCGATTGTGTTGCTAAAGTTTTCAACTTTTACATCATCATCTGAACCAAAGGTCTTAACCCATACGCTTTTACTGTTATGGATATTTACTCCGTCTGATGTTTCCATATAGTCTGTTGTATCTGCACCATAGTTGATATCTGTTGATATCGTTACATCTCTATCAAAGATTTGCGCAACAACTGTTTCAACTGCCGCAACCGTTGTTGTGGTCGTTACAACAGGCGCTTGGTTCGGAGCAACTTCTTCAGGTGCCGGTGTTACAGGTTCAGGTGCAAATCCTGTTGACACAAATTCAAACGCTCCTGTTTCAGGGTTGAACATTACAGAATATGTATAAACTTCACCAACTGCTTCGGTTACGTTTGTTATATTTTCTAAACCGGTTGCATTATCTGATAAGATAAATTCAACTTCGGTTGTAGAACCAATCTCACCTGTTAAGTCTGTTACGATGTTAAACTTAGTTACATCAATTGAACCGCTATCAGCGATAGTAAAGTTTTCTGCTTCAAAACGGTCCATTTCCGCATTTTCCAAATCTACATCAAGCATCATCTGCAACGCTGCATTGATATTGATGCTTTGTGCCTGAATGTAGCTATATTTTGACGCATCAGAATGTATATCATCAGGAGATATCATGTTCAAAACATATTTGTTTTGGAAATTGATATCTTTTTGGTTTTGTATGTTGTTATAAAGGTTTATTGTTGCACCCTCATTATCATCGCTAACAAAGTTAAGTGTGCCGTTGTTACCATCTATATAATCATAAAATGTATAACTACCGCCATTGTTTGATTTAAAGCTTATCGTACCTTCATTATAAATTGCTTCATAACGTTTATCTCCATCAACTTCGATATAATTGCCTTTGAACAATACATCATCTTGCAACGTATCTTCAGAATCTGATGCATCAGCTACAAAAGTGATACCTTTATCATAATAGCCCCAACTTATAGCCATTTCTCTTATTGATGAATAACCTCTATCATCAAGCATTTCTCGTAAACTGTCATATCCTTGATTGTTTGCAAATTCTCTTGCACTGAAAACTCCATAATCCATATACATCACAATTTCAGGGGTAAGTTCTTCTTCTGAAGATATGCCATATTCTGCCAACAAATCTTCTCCGCTTAATCCCCACATATCTTGTGCATATTCTTCAAAACTTTCATATCCGTTCCAGTCTTGAACCATCTCTTGTAATATTGACTTACCACTGCTATAAACAGCTCCACCATAGACATAAAGATCTTCTACGTTTTCAACTTTGATATAGTTATCTACAAAGTCTCCGCTTAAAGAGTTTATTCCGCCATAGTTATAAACGGCTCCTCCATATACATAAGCTCCTGATACATCTTTTGCTTCTGCTTTATTTCCGATAAAACTACCGTGAAGAGTTTCTATTATACGTTCATTATCTATTGCTCCTCCGTATATATCAGAGCCAATTACACTATTGCCTTCAAAATCTCCTATTACAGATCCTATCGTACCATCATTATAAACAGCTCCGCCTTCAGAAAAAGAAGATTTTGCTATATTATCGCTAAAGTTTGCTTTTACTTCTCCTATATATTTATAGTTCGTAAGCGCACTTCCTCGCCCATCTTCGTCAACCCCTGATATATTACCTATAAAACTTCCACTAATGTTTTCTATTGTACCATAGTTTATCAAGCCGGTTTGGTTTTCTGACATTGTCACATTGTTTAGGGTCATTGTCCCTTCATTTATTAGTCCGGTCTCAAATCCTTTGATTGTTAAATCATTAATCTCTGCCGTTTGTCCGTCTTGTAAATACATAGATTTTGTATCTTCTCCGGAAACATAATTTAACATATGTCCATTGCCGTAAACCTTAAGTGATGAACCTTCATGAACAACATTTCCGGTTACATCTTCTCCATCTACGTAAATATTCATCATACCTTCATCCTCTGTAAATGAATATGTGCGTTGGAGACCTATATTGTTAACATCTGCCAAAAATCCTGCAAATCCGCCAACTCCATCAGTCTTCGTAATTGTTAATTTTTGTCCGTCATTAACTATAGAATATGTTCCGCCACTCGTCGATTGTTCTCGGGTAAATTCATTACCTGTCAATTTTTGACTGGCATAATCTAGCTCTACATATTGCGTATTTGAGCTTATTTCATCAATCAAATTTATTTCTTCAAGATTGAAATTTTCTGAACCTATAATCGTCGCTATGTCAAAATAATCACTTGTGCCATTTGAAAGCATGACATCTAAGCTTAAAGTTGACTCTGCCTCAATCTTTAATTCATTTGCATAAATGGTGTTGATAGCATCATTTATCATATTAAAACTATATGAACTCTTGATATTAATATCTCCGGAACCTTCTATATTGTTATACATATTGAAAACGCCATCCCCGTCTCCGGTTAAGTTTATTTTACCTTCATTGGTGATATAATCATAAAATGTATAGCTTCCGCCATTGTTTGATTCAAAGTTTATGATTCCTTTGTTATAAATCGCTTCATAACGTTTATCTCCATCAACTTCAATGTAGTTACCTTTGAACAACACCTCATCTTGCAAATCATCTTCAGAATCTGATGCATCGGCTACAAAAGTGATACCTCTATCATAATAGCCCCAGTTATTAGCCATTTCTCTTATTGATGAATAACCATAATCATCAAGCATTTCTCGTAAACTGTCATATCCTTGATTGTTTGCAAATTCTCTTGCACTGAAAACTCCATCATTCATATACATCACAATTTCAGGGGTAAGTTCTTCTTCTGAAGATATGCCATATTCTGCCAACAAATCTTCTCCGCTCATACCCCACATATCTTGTACATATTCTTCAAAACTTTCATATCCGTTCCAGTCTTGAACCATTGTTTGCAACGCTGACTTACCATAGTTATAAACAGCTCCGCCATAGACATAAAGATCTTCCGCATTTTCTACTTTGATATGGTTATCTACAAAATCTCCGCTTAAAGAGTTTATTCCGCCTCCGTTATAAAGCGCTCCGCCATACACATAAGCTTCACCTGTGGTGTCTTTTAATTCAACTTTGTTACCTTCAAAGTTTCCGTGTAGGTTTTCTATTCTAGAGTCATTATAAACAGCTCCGCCATATACATCTGTATAGGTTGTGTTCTGCATGCTGACATGGGTTCCTATAAAATCGGCATTTATGGTATCAATATCCGAATAATTTTCAATATTTAAACCATATACATAGCCATCATTTTCACCTTCACCATCAAAAATATATGAGTTATTTATAAATTTACTATTATATATATTGCCATATATATCATTCCAAATATCTCCATGATTGTTTTGGAATATAACATTGTTAAGTGTGATGTTATAACCTTCTAAAACATTTGGTGCATCAACTCCGCCAAAACCCTCAATCGTAAGATCATTGATAATCAGTTCGTTTTCACCATAGTCATTATAGTTATCTAAAAATCCACTAATTCCCGGTGTATATGCACTGATTTTATGTCCGTTACCGTTTATGGTGATGGTCTCATCTGTTGTATCACCTTCTATCCACGCTCTTTTACCGTTTGGTCCAAACCACAGTCTTAAGTTTTCATCACCTGTAAAATCATATGTGGTTGATGTACGCTCTCTGTTGGCTAAAAACTCTGCCAAACCTCCGCTTAAATTTTGCTTATATATGCTGACATATCTTCCGTCATTATAACCATCATACTCTGTGCCTGTATCACTTGTGATATCCATCTCTCCGATGTTATCAGTTAAGATACCACTATAATTGTTATTATATATTCCGCGGTAAGCTTCCATCTCTTCTCCCATATCTGAAAGAAGGTTTACCCTACCAAGCTCAAAGCTCACACCATCTGCTTTGGTCATGCTACCGGATATTTTATCAGCTGTGTCATATGTGTTCCAATAATTTTGCCAATCAAAACTGACATCAATATTCATACTGATATCTGCATTAATGTTTAGGTTATTAAGGTCAACAGATCTTGTTAAGCCGTCACCTGCAAGATTTATAACATATGCATCATTGATGTTGATGGCTTGTTGGCCACTTATATAAGCCTTGTCATAAAGGTTTAAGGTGCCGATACCACCATCTGCCGTAAAGTTTATGGTACCGTTAGAACCATATATATAATCATAAAATGTATATGAACCGCCATTGTTGGCAGCAAAATTTATTGTACCATTGTTATAAATTGCTTGATATTGTTTAGCGTTATTACCTCTTTGAATATAGTTACCTTGGAACAAAACATCATCTTGTAAGCTATCTTCAGAATCTGATGCATCGGCTACAAAATTTATTGTACCATTATTATAATTATAAATAGCTCCACCATAGGCATAAGAATTTGTTGAAGTTGCACTATTACCGATAAAATCTCCGGTTATAGATTCTATCGTACCTCCATTATAATTATAAATAGCTCCACCATAGGCATAAGAATTTGTTGAAGTTGCACTGTTGCCGATAAAATCTCCGGTTATAGATGATATTGTACCATAATTACTATTATAAATAGCCCCACCTCTAGCGTAAGAATTTGTTGAAGTAGCGCTATTGCCGGTAAAATCTCCGACTATAGATGATATTGTACCATCATTATAAATAGCTCCACCATAGGCTTTAGAATTTCCAATTGCACTGTTGCCGGTAAAATCTCCGGTTATAGTTTCTATTGTAACATAATTAAAAATAGCTCCACCATCGGCTTCAGTATAGCCGGTTGCACTGTTGCCCACGAAATCTCCGGTTATTGATGATATTGTGCTACTATTTAAAATAGCTCCACCATAGGCAGAATACTCAGTTGAAGTTGCACTGTTGCCGATAAAATCTCCGATTATAGATGATATTGTGCCAATTATATTATAAATAGCTCCACCTTTAGCATAACCATTTGTTGAAGTCGCACTATTACTATCAAAATTACCGATTATAGATGATATTGTGCCACCTATATTAAAAATAGCTCCACCATAGGCATTACTATTTGTTGAAGTTGCACTATTGCCGATAAAATCTCCGGTTATACCTGATAATGTATAAGTATTATAAATAGCTCCACCTTGGGCAGAATCATTTGTTGAATTTGCACTGTTGCCGGTAAAATCTCCGGTTATAGATGATATTGTACCATTATATCCATTATAAATAGCTCCACCTTCGGCAGAAGAATTTCCTGTTGCACTGTTGCCGGTAAAATCTCCGGTTATAGATGATATTGTAGTACTATAGTAATTAAAAATAGCTCCACCATAGGCACATTCTCCTGTTGCACTGTTGCCGGTAAAATCTCCGGTTATAGTTTCTATTGTACCATTATATCCATTAAAAATAGCTCCACCATAAGCATAATTATTTGGTGAATTTGCAGTATTACCGATAAAATCTCCGGTTATAGATGATATTGTGCCACCAATATAAGTACCATAATGATTATAACCTGCATTATAAATAGCTCCACCATAGGCATAAGAATATGCGTAATCTCCACTAGCTGATGTTTCTATTGAGTTATTTAAAAAATCTGCAGTTACATCACCTATTGTCCCTTGGTTAGAAATTGCCCCGCCATCGACATATAAATATCTATAATCACCGGTATTATTTTCCAAAGTTGCCGTAACTTTGTTGTTTGAGAATACATATTTTTCTATATCTCCATAATCTGTTCCCGACGGGTTATTCACTCCTAAACCGACATATTCGTATGTATCATATTCGGTAGGATTAACTACTGATATTTCTGTAAGTTTATCTTTAACTTCGGTATAATCTGCCGGTGTTGTGTAGGTATATTTAAAATATTCATCACCGATTTGGATTGTATTTTCACCGGCGGAAGTTACTTGTTCCCATGAGATGTTGGGGGATTTGGTTGTTGAATTGTTTAAGATATCTAAAATGCTGATTTCTTCATCAGCCTTAACTGTGTTAGCACACATAGAAATTGCACAAATAGCAGTTGTTGCTAAGAGTTTGTTTTTGAATATAAATTTGTTCATAATTTTTTCCTTATAATAGTTGCAACATATATGATATTATGTTACAAAAACGTACGTTTAAATGCGGCAGTCAGATATCAAAAAGTGATTTTTGAGTTTCTTTGTTTTTCAATAACTTAAGTAAAATGAAAAACTATGCACAATGGGTAAAAAAGTGATTGATTTAAACGTACGTTTAAATGCAACACTTTTTAAGCTTTAAGCTGTTGTAAATAAAGTGTTTTTTCAGATTTATTTATGAGTACTAAATACAAAAAAAGCTCCTTATGAAAGGAGCTTACATTCTGATATATTTATAAATTTAGAAAGCCAAAGAAACAGTGTCTTTTGCAATCATCAATTCTTCATCTGTAGGAATAACAAAAACTTTAACCTTAGATGATGAAGTTGATATCTCGATTGTTTGACCACGTTTATTATTGTTTTCTTCATTAAGTTCAATACCTAAATATGCCAAACGTTCAACCACCATTTTACGAACAATGGAACCGTTTTCTCCAACGCCTGCCGTAAATACAATTGCATCTACACCACCTAATACGGCAATATATCCACCGATATAACGTAACAAACTGTGAACATAAACATTCATAGCTTCTGTTGCTTTTTCTTCTCCGTTAAGATAATTGGTCTCAACATCTCTGTTATCAGAAAAACCGCAAACACCATACATTCCACTTTGTTTATTCATCAATGCGTTTATTTCATCAACATTTTTGTTGAGTTTCTTCATAAGATGAAGCGGAATATATGGGTCAATATCACCTGATCTTGTGCCCATTACAACACCTGCAAGAGGAGTAAATCCCATAGATGTATCAACACATTTACCGTTATCAACAGCTGAAATTGAAGCTCCGTTTCCTAAATGGCAAGTAATTATTTTTCCTTTTTTACCAATGAGCTTTGCAGCTTCTGCCGCAACGTATGCATGTGATGTTCCATGGAAACCATAACGACGAATTTTATGTTCTGTATATAATTCGGTCGGCAAAGCATATAAAAATGCTTCTTTTTCCATTGTTTGATGGAAAGCAGTATCAAAAACAACCACTTGAGGAATGTTAGGTAACAACTTTTCAACAGCTTTAATACCGAGAAGGTTTGCCGGATTGTGAAGCGGAGCAAGTTCTGCTAAATCTTCAATATCTTTTTTAACTTGCTCGGTAACCAAAGCGGAAGATTTAAAAATTTCTCCACCATGAACAACACGATGACCTACAGCGCTTAATTCATCCATACTATGTAATGGTCCGCTTAAAAGCATATCCAAAACTTCTCTAATTGCTTCAGTGTGGGTAGGAAGATCAACATTTTTGGTTTGTTTATCATTACCGCATTTTAAAACAATGTTTGAACCATGGATACCAATTCTGTCTGCTACACCTTTAGCAACAACTTCATAATTTTCACCTTCAACATTAAAAAGTTGATACTTTAATGAAGATGAACCTGAATTTAAAACTAAAATTTTTTTCATTTATATAAGTTCCTTTTTAAAAATTATTTGTGATTAGCTTGTAAACATGTAATAGCAATAACACCTGCAATATCTTCAGCAAAAGCACCTCTTGAAAGATCATTAACAGGAGCATTTAAACCTTGTAACACAGGGCCATATGCTTCACAACCGCCTAAGCGTTGTAAAAGCTTATAACCGATATTTCCGGCATCTAAGTTAGGGAATATTAAAACTTTTGCTTTTCCGGCAACATTGCTCTGAGGTGCCTTTTTGGCGGCAACAACAGCATCTAAGGCCGCATCAACTTGCAATTCTCCGTCAATTTCGATATTGGAATTTTTATATTCATCTGATTTAAGAGCTTCTTTAGCTAAAATTGTTGCATTTCTGACTTTATCAACGGATTCTGATTTACCTGATCCGTATGTTGAAAATGAAAGCATAGCAACTTTTGGCTCAATTCCAAATTGAATAGCGGTTTCTGCCGATGTTAAAGCAATGTCTGCCAGTTCTTTCTCATTCGGATTGATAACAACACCACAATCTGACAACAGATATGGTTCATCACCCGAAACCATAATCAAAAATGATGAAACACCTCTGTCTTTGTGAGCAGATTTTATAATTTGTAAAGCTGGTCTTACCGTATCTGCAGTTGAATGGTTTGCACCTGACACCATACCATCGGCATCGCCGGCTTTTACCATTAATGTACCAAAGTAGTTATAATTAAGAGCGGTTTTATGAGCTTCTTCTTCGGTCATTCCCTTTTCTTTACGCAAATTATACAAAAGCTTTGCATAATCTTCCAATTTGTCGGAAGTTTCCGGCTTTAACACCGTAATATCCTCCATACTCCAATTATTTTCACGATAAAAATCTTTAATTTCATTTTCATCGCCTAAAATAATTATTTTAGCAGCTTTAGCTTGTGTAACAATATGAGCTGCCGTTAAAACTCTTTTATCTTCTCCTTCGGGTAAAACAATGGTTTTTACATTTTTTGATGCTTGGTCCATTATACCTGTTAAATATTTTGTAAGCATTAGTTATTTCCTCGTATTTCAAGTTTCAAATTTTATGATAATCAAAATTAAGCACTATCTTGCACAAATGTCTATAAAAAGTTTTGATTTTTGCAAGATTTTATAATAATATGCATATTATGTAATTGTATAACATGTTAAAAGGTTTATTTTATATGCGTTTTTTTTATGTTTTTTTATCAATAATGATAATTTCTTTTAGTGTATCTGCAAAAGTAAGTTTTGAAGCAGGTGTAAATACTGAAGCGACAAATCAAAACTCCGGTTTAGCAAAACAAATAGCCATGAACAATGCTTATAGAGAAGCTTTTTTAAAGGTAAGTTCCAGATTAACAACAGCAAAAAACGTAAAAACATTAGATACATTAACTGATGAACAGTTATCCCATTTTATCCGTGAAGTTGAAGTGGTTGCCGAAAAAATGACCTCAAACTCATACAGAGCAGACCTCAATATAAAAATAAATGAAAATTTATTGAAACAATATTTATCTGAAAATAATATGTTACAAACTTCTTCAACTTCAAATGTTCTGATTATTCCTATATATGGAGATACCGATTATAAAGATAAAGTTTTGTTTGAAGATGGTAATATTTGGCGCTTAGCTTGGATAGAAAAAGGCAATATCAGCTCTGATAATATAGATTTTTATACAATATCCGATATAGAAAAGAACAAAGAATTAATTAATAGTCAAAATATTGATTCTATTGATAATGACACCTATGATAAACTACGTTTTGCAAATGGAACCGAAGATATTTTTGTTATTAATGCTATAAGAGCCGGTTCTAATATGTTAGTTATAAATATAAAAGCTTTTCCCAAAAACTATCATAAAAGTTTTATAGTTAACGGAGTTGATGCCTTTGATAAAGCTATAGAACAATCTATCGCTAATATTACAAACTTTATGCAAAATAAGTCTGAAAATAACAATAATCAAATTGGGCAACTTGATATAGTTTTTGAAACGAAATTATCAAATTGGCTTGAAATAGAAAAAAAATTAAACAATATACATCAAATTAAAAAAGTATTTCTTAAATCATTCAGTATGGGAAAAGCTATCTTTAATATAGAGTTTTCGTCTGATGTTGATAATCTTATTGAAGATATGGCTCGTCAGGGAATGTATCTTCAAATGACTGATGGAATTTATAAACTAACAATCTAAGGGCCGTAAAATGTATAAAGTTTTGGAACATAAAGAAAATAAAAAAAGAAACAATACAACAAAGCATTTGAACAGAGCATCAATTAAAAAATCAAAATACAACAATAGTTTCGTATGGTTGATAATTTTTATTTTATTTTGTATTGCCGTTTATGTTTTACGCTCTGTTTTACTCCCCTTTATTGCCGGTATTATCTTAGGATATTTGTTTGATCCTCTTGCAACCAAGTTTGAAAAACTCGGCATATCAAGAACTTTCGCTACTATTTTAGTTTTCATTGTGGTTATTTTGTTTGCTGTTCCTACCTTTATTATGGTTTTCAGTATTATTGATAAGCAACTAACTATCTTTGTTGAGGCTGCTCCTACTTATATTGCAACATTTATCAAACGTGTGGAACCTGTCATGATAGATTTGCACAACTCCTTCCCATCTTTGGAAGTTAACAGCTTACCGGAAATGATAAAAAACAATCTGACGAACGGAATGCAAATTGGTGGAAAATTACTTAAAAGTATTATAAATAATGGTTTTGCACTTATGAATTTGCTTTCATTATTGCTGATTACTCCTGTTGTGGCTTTTTATATGTTAAGAGACTGGAGTACTTTTGTAAAAAAAATTGATAATTTATTGCCTCGAAAATCTAAACCTGCAATTAAGGAACAATTTCAACAAATAGATAGAGCTTTATCAGGATTTATCAGAGGACAATTAAGCGTGTGCCTGATTCTAGGCTCTTACTACGCTTTAGGTCTTCATTTTATAGGTCTGGAGTTAGGCTTATTGATAGGATTTTTAGCCGGTATTATATCGTTCATTCCATATATCGGAAGTATATCCGGATTTTTAATCAGTATTATATTAGCTTCTGCCCAATTTGGTACAGTAACAAAAATAATTGAAGTTGTAGCCATTTTCTTAATCGGACAATTTATTGAAGGAAATTTCTTAACGCCTAAACTTGTCGGAGATAAAGTAGGTTTACATCCTGTTTGGGTGATGTTTGCATTATTGGCCGGAGGTGTCCTGTTAGGTTTCTTAGGGCTTATGATTGCCGTTCCTGTTGCAGCAATCATAGGTGTTATAATCAGATACGCCATAAGCAACTATAAAAAAAGCAACTTATATTTAGAAAACTAGCACATATCAAAATATTAATAAAAGTTTTTGGTTTCTTTTATGCGTTTACTTGGACGTAAATCTACCAACTTACCGTCTTTTAATTGTAACTGTCTATCCATTTTACCGGCTAATTCCATATTGTGTGTTGCAATCAACGCTGATAAACCTGTTTCTTTTACAATGTCTAACAATGCAATAAAAACATTATCTGATGTATTAGGATCCAAATTTCCTGTCGGCTCATCTGCAAGTAACAATTTTGGTGTATTGGCAAGAGCTCTGGCTATTGCTACACGTTGTTGTTCACCACCGGACATTTCAGCCGGACGATGCAACAACCTTTCTTTTAAACCAAGCCTGGATAATAACCATTCTGATTTATCTTTTGCCATACTATGTTTTACTCCGGCAATAAGCTGAGGTATCATCACGTTTTCTAAAGCATTAAAATCTGATAACAGATTGTGATACTGATAAACAAACCCCATATAATCTCTTCTTAACGATGTCCTTAAAGTATCTCCGGCTTTTGCATAGCTCTGACCATCAATTAAAATATCGCCGCTTGTTGGCTTATCTAACAAACCTGCAATTTGTAATAACGTAGATTTACCCGAACCGGAAGGTCCAATCAATGCCACAACTTCCTTAGGTGCAATTTTCAAATCAAGTTCTTTTAAAACTTCCAGTTTTTGTTCGCCCTGATAATAGTGTTTAGAAATTTGCCTTAATTCTAAAGTAGATATCTTATTCATAACGTAAAGCCTCCACCGGATCATATTTTGCTGCTCTGTATGCCGGATATAATGTCGCTAAAAATGAAAGCATCAACGATACTCCGGCAACAATTGCCACTTCATTAAAATCTATCTTAGCAGGCAACTTTGATAAAAAGTATATTTCTGCCGAAAACAACTCACGTCCTGACAATCCTTCCAAAAATTGGCGAATGCTTTCAATGTTTTCACAAAACAACACGCCTAAAGCCAAACCTATCAAAGTGCCGATAACACCAATAAAAGCACCATCAATAAAAAATATACGCATAATCATACCTTTTGTAGCACCCATAGTACGTAGAACAGCAATATCCCGACCTTTGTCTTTTACTAACATAATCAGACCCGTAATTATATTAAATGCCGCAACAATGATAATAAGTGTTAATATCAAAAACATCACATTACGTTCAACATCAATTGCATTAAAAAATGCCGAATTAGTTTGCTTATAATCATAAACATAAGCATCTATGCCTACTCCTTGTTCAATAAGAGCTTTAACCGATGTTAACTCTGTTTCATTATCTAAAGTAACATCAATTTGTTCTGCAGATTCTGGCATACTAAAATATTTTTGAGCAGCTTCCATCGGCATAAAAATATAATTTGCATCATATTCATACATACCAACATCAAACGTTCCTAAAACCTGATAAGATTTCATTCTTGGCATTGTGCCAAATGCCGTCACTTTTCCGTTAGGAGATATAAGCGTAATTTCATCTCCGGGTAAAACACCTAATTTATCAGCAAGTCTATTACCTACAACCACCATATTATCACGAAAATTATCTACACTTATTGAAGACATAGCGCTACGCAACACCTGTTTTTTTAACAAATCTTCTTTATGGATACCCCTAACCATTGCTCCAACGGAACCACTCCTTGAAGATAGTAAAATTTGATTTTCAATCATAGGAATGGCAACTTTAACTCCACCGATTTTTTCAATATCTTCAACTGCATTTTTATAATCTGTAAAAGGAAATCCTGGAGTTGAAGCAATCATAATATGACCATTAATTCCCAAAATTCTTGACAATAATTCACTTTTAAATCCGTTCATTACGGACATAACTATTATAAGCGTTGCGACACCTAATGCGATACCCGTAAAAGCAAAACCGGTTATAACAGAAATAAATCCCTCTTTACGTTTGGCCCTTAAATATCGTCCGGCAACCATTCTTTCAAATTTTGAAAATATCATATCTTCTCCTTAGCACACACTATTTGAACAGATCTTTTATCTTATCCAAAAATGTTTTTATCTCCGGTTGGCAACTGTCATCACCTGTTATATCTCTAAACTCTTCCAATAATTCTCTTTGACGAGATGTTAAATTTGTTGGAGTAACAACTTTTAATATAACAAACAAATCTCCCCGTTTATCTGAATTAAGTATACTCATGCCTTCATTTTTAATTCTTAACTTATCTCCCGTTTGAGCTCCTGCAGATATTTTTATTTCAACCTTTTGGCCATCAATTCCGGGAATTTCAACCTTTCCTCCTAATGTTGCACAGACCATCGATACAGGAACGGATGTGTATAAATTTTTATCATCTCTTTCATAAAGTTTATGCTCTTTAATATTGATAAATATATATAAATCGCCTTTAGGTCCTCCGTTTTTACCGGCTTGTCCGGCACCGGTTATACGCATACGTGTATTATCTTCAACACCGGCAGGAACCTTAACTTTCAAAGATTTTTCTACTCTTACAACCCCTTCACCATGGCATTCTCGACATTTATCTTTTACAACTTTTCCCTCACCTCTACATCTTGGGCACACTGTTTCAAATACAAAAAAGCCACCCTGCTGAGTACGAACTTTACCACTTCCATGACACATATCACAAACAGGAGCTTCTTTACCATCTGCGGTACCATGTCCGGAACATTTTTCGCAAGTTTGGGTTGTACGAACGGTTATTTCTTTTTCAACGCCGGTAAAGGCTTCTTCTAATGATATTTCTAATGCATAGCTCAAATCTTCTCCGCGTTTAGGTCCGTTTTTACGGGCAGAACGCATACCACCGCCCATAAAATCATTAAACACATTAGAAAATAAATCTGATAAATCTTCTGCATTAAAACCAAAACCGCCACCAAACGGATTTCCACCGCCCATACCGCCTTGGAACGCTTGATGTCCATATCTGTCATATGCGGCACGTTTTTGATCATCTTTTAAAACTTCATAAGCCTCGTTTATCTCTTTAAAACGTTGTTCAGCTTTTTTATCATCAGGATTTCTATCCGGATGATATTTCATTGCCAACTTTCTGAACGAACGCTTAATCTCATCTGCGTTCGCATTTTTATCCACTTCCAAAAGCTCGTAATAATCTTTCTCACTCATCTTTATATACCCGATTATTGATTTTACTGATTTAACAATTTGGGACTAACCCACATTTTACCGTTTCGTAAAAATTCAGGTAATTCTTTCAACGACGAAGCACCTGCTGCTTTTGCATGGCCGCCACCACCAAATTTTTCAGCAATTTTTGACACGTCTACATCATCTTTTGCCGTATAAAATGATAAATTCCAACAGTTTTTCTTATTCATAAAGAAATTTATCATAACATCATAATCTTTAATATTATCAAGAGAATCATAAAACTCTGAATATCCTTGCGGCATATTGGCACAAATACACTTGTATCCTTCAAACTCGCTAACAAAAGCCTCTGCTCTTACAAGTCTGAAATTACGATTTCTGATATAAGATAATATGGCTTTACCTTTTTCAACCATTGAATCTATATCCATTGTGTCTTCTATAAGTTCTTTCCATACTTTATCCGTAGGTCTGTTTACACCTATTGCCTGCATTGCATATTCAAAGGCTCGCACCCTTTTATCTCTTAAATCAAATATATCGTTTAACCCTAAAAGCCTAATTCCTAGGGGCAACTCTTTGTTGGGATAAAAATATTCCCAAGTTAAAATCATTGCTGCCGTTCCGACACGCCTTATTCCCTTAATTGGTTCCAAACCTTCCGATTTTAATTTGTTTTCATATTGCTCAATAACTGAAATATGATGATCTATCCACACAAAATCTTTTTCTTGACTTAACTTAAACATAAAATCAACCGGCAATGATATATCGCATACCACGATTTTATCGTGTTTTAATATTTCATCATAAGGAATCTCCATATCATGATTTAATCCTAAAAGCTCAATTTCAGGATATATACTTTTAACAATAGCGGCGGATCCCTTTCCGTCATGATCAGCAATATGATATATACAAAGCATCTTTATTTCCTTTTATTTAAAACTCCACTACCATATTATCATAGGCTGGTAAAACATTTTCAGGTGTTAAGTTATTAACGTTATCGTAATCACATTCTACAGCCATATGATTTATAATTGTTCTATCAGGATTGATTATCCTAACATATTCTAACAAATTTTCAAGCCCCATATGATAATGCTTCTTCCACTTAGATTTTATACTTGTAAGTGGCATTACCATTAATTTAGGATTTTTTTCTATCAAACGCAAGCTTGTATCTTCAATTTGTAAACAATCAGCAATATATACAAGTTCATTATCATTAAATATGTATCCGTTTGTAGTAACCGGATGACCCGATAATTTTATCGGAACAATCTTAACCCCTTTCACATAAAACGGCTTTGTAAATTCAACAACATTAAGTGATAGACTTGCTTTACATGGATTGAACTTATCTGTTACCAAATAAGGAAACCTATTTTTTATAACCTCTATTGTATCAAAATTAGAATATACTTCTATTGATTGTTTTGATATTCGGTTTAAATCTCTTAAATCATCAATTCCGTGCAAATGATCAGCATGCGAATGTGTATACAAAACAGCATCAATATGTCTGATATTATTATCCAACAGTTGCCAATGTATATCCGGTGACGTATCTATCAAAAACTTTACACCTTCAATTTCAACATATACACTTGTACGTCTGCGTCTGTTTTTAGGATTATTCGGATTGCAATCACCCCAACCTGATGCCAATGACGGCACACCAGGAGCTGAACCACTACCCAATATAATAACTCTATTCATTTAACAGACCTTTCTTATTTATCTTTGTAAACAAATTAAAAAAGTTTGATGTTGTTATATCTGATATTATATTAAAATCAACTTCTTTTATCTGTGCTAAACATTTTGCCGTATGTACAACATATGATGGCTCATTTACCTTTCCTCTTTTAGGAACAGGAGCTAAATATGGCGTATCTGTTTCTATCAACAACCTATCAAGAGGAACTTTAACAAAACTATCTCTAATATCCGAGGCCGAATTAAAGGTTATAATTCCGGAAGCTGATATATAAAAACCAATATCAAGAGCTGTTTTGGCCAACTCCCAAGATGAAGAAAAGCAATGAATAACACCGCTAAACGGCTTCCGCTTATATGAAGATGTCAAAATATCTATCATATCATCATCTGATTGTCTGTTATGAATAATTATCGGTAAATTACTTTCTTGTGCTGCTTTTATCATCTCTTGCAAAACTTTTATTTGCACATCTTTGGGGCTAAAATCATAATAATAATCAAGTCCGCACTCCCCAATTGCCACAACTTTATCATACACCACATTTTTTAAAACATCATCAGCCTTAATATTTTCATAATCTTTTGCATCATGAGGGTGAACACCGCTTACGGTATAAATATTTTCAAATCTGTTACATATATTCAAGCTTTGTTCCAGTTCATCAAACTTTCCTCCCGCATTGAGCATCAGCTCAACTCCGCTATCTTTAGCACGTTTGACTACTTCCTCCAAATTATCAACAGAATTTAAATGACAATGACTATCTATCAACATCTACATTGCCTTACATATTGTATTGATTATATTTATCATAGCTTGTTTTTTATCCATATTCAGATTTATTGTATCTGCAAAAATAACTCTTACCTTATCCCATGCTTGTCCTAATTCTTCAATATGTTCACCGCCCAACATCATATCTGAAACAAATTTTGTAACCAATTCTTGCAATAGATCCCAAACATTTTCATCTTTTGATGCCATTGTTGACAATTCGATTGCTTTTACAATATCAAAATCTTTTCCGGCAAAAAATAAATTTTCTAACATTTGATAAAGAAGTAATCCGCCGTTATCTGCATAGTTGATTGCTTTTCCGATACTACCGGAACAAATTTGTGATAATTTTTCCACCTCAATTTCAGAAAGTTCCGGACGATAACGGCGTAACAGAGATGATACAATATTTGTATCCAAAGCCGACAAATTTATCTTTGCACATCTCGATTTTATTGTTGGTAAAAGTTTATTAGGGTTATGAGAAATAAGAAGCAAAATGCTTTTTGCCGGCGGTTCTTCCAAAATTTTTAACAAAGCATTGGCTGCACTCAAATTCATATCATCGGCGCAATCAATAATTACAACACGCCAATTACCGTCAAAAGATTTTTTGCCTAAAAAATCATTCACAATTCTTATCTCATCAACTTTAATTACAGACGATTTTTTTAAGTTTTTCAGATCTTCTTCGTCTAATGCTTCACCTTCTTTTATTGCTTTTATTATTTTTTTCTTATCCGTATCAATAAAATCTCGCTCAATAATTTTTAAATCCGGATGCGAATTTGATGCTATCAGTTTAAAAACAGGATGATTTTCAGTTATATTAATTGATGCATATTCATTTGTCTGTTCATTACCTACTGCTAATAAAAAGCGAGCTATTTTATAAGCAAATGTTGCTTTTCCGATACCTTTAGGTCCACTTATAAGCCACGAATTGTGTAATGTTCCCTGCTTAAAAGCATTCAAAAACTTATCAAGAGCATCATCTTGACCTAAAAGATAGGAATTTTGGTGAGGTAAAATATTTTCCATAAATT
Organism: Alphaproteobacteria bacterium; assembly: GCA_045644765.1. Lineage (GTDB taxonomy): Bacteria > Pseudomonadota > Alphaproteobacteria > RF32 > CAG-239 > JAFTYO01. The sequence goes on from JAZRHM010000013.1 coordinate 21,963, forward strand.
ACAATCCGAATTTTTGGGTTACAACTTCTACAATGTCAGAATGCAAATCTTCAATGCTTTTATTTGCATCTAAAACGATACATCTGTCAGGTTCTTCTTTTGCAATCTCTAAATATCCTCTTCTTAAGTTTTCGTGCCAAATAAGTTCTCTGTTTTCATTTCTTGTTTCTTTATTAAGCATAGTTTCAGCCTTTTTAAACGATCTGGCTAAACCTATCTTAGGATCGATATCCAACACTATTGTCAAATCAGGCTTAAAGTTTCCGACAGCAAAAGAATATAATGTATTTATGTCTTCTTTTGATAACCTTTTATCATAGGCGTAATATTGATAAGCCATGGTAGAATCTGCAAATCTGTCACTTAACACCCAACTTCCATTTTTCATGGCAGGCCAAACTTTTTTTACCATGTGTATGCGTCTGTCTGCAAAAAACAATAAAGCTTCGGCTTCAGCATCTAGTTTGCTCACTTCTCCTTCAATTAAAATACGCCTCAACTCTAACCCTATATCAGTTCCCCCAGGTTCTTTTGTTAAGATAATGTCTTTACCTTTTAGTTTAAGAAAATCGGATAATAGTTTGATTTGGGTTGATTTTCCTGTCCCTTCTCCACCCTCAAATGTGATAAATTTACCTAACATTACTTATTTCCCAATACTAAATATTTTAAATTAGCAACAAATTTTTGAAACACTCCAATTTGTTCAACATCATTTTTTGCCAATAACGGAAAATCCTTTTCTGATCCTTCAGAATCGATTAGTATAAGTTCTCCTATTGTGTCTCCTTTTTTTATCGGAGCTTTAACAGGTTCTTTATAACGAACTTTCAATTCATATTTATTACGCAAGCTTCTTTTAATCGTTTCTGTTATATCATACGGCACAACCATTTCAACCGTTTTGTTCTGTCCGTACCATACATTTGCTGTTGCTACAACATCACCTTTATTTAATATTTTATAATTGTTAAACTCTCTAAAACCATAATTCATCAGCTTTTCCGTTTCTTCGGAACGCTCCTTATTACTTGCCATACCACTCATAACACCAATTAAGCGACGACCATTTTTATATGCCGATGCACTAAGACAAAATCCAGCTTCGTCTGTGTGCCCGGTTTTCAACCCATCGGCAGCATCCATACTATATAACAATGGATTTCTGTTAGATTGTTTGATATTGTTATGTGTAAACTCTTTTTGTGAAAATAAGTGATAATATTCACCAAAATCTCTAATCAATAATTTTGAAAGAACAGCTAAATCTTCAACCGACATTTTATGATCCGGATGTGGCCATCCTGTTGAATTTGCAAAATTACTGTTTTTTAATCCTATTTTTTCAGCCGTTTCATTCATCAAAACCGTAAAATCCTCTTCAGAACCGGCAATATTTTCAGCCACAACTATACAAGCATCATTACCTGACTGAATGATGATACCTTTAAGTAAATCTTCAACAGTTACCTTTTCACCTATTTTTAAAAACATGGTTGAACTGCCACTTGCCGCTCCTCCTTTACGCCAAGCATTTTCACTGACTGTAAAAACATCATCTAAAGAAAGTAAACCACTTTTTATTTTATCAAAAACGACATAAATTGTCATCAATTTACTCATTGAAGCAGGTGCCACTTTAACATCATGATTTTTTGTATATATATACGCACCTGTATCATAATCCATTAATATAGCATTTTTTGCCGCTGTTTCAAAACAAAAGGCCTCTGTTGATATCAGAGTACTCAAAAATGTATAAGCTAACAATTTAAATTTGTTTTTCATAAAAAATCTCCTTTAGTTTTTAACTATTCTTGCATCATAAATACCATAATTTCTAATTTTATTTAACATAACATCTGCATCTTCTTTATATGAAAATGGTCCAATCCTTACTCTATAAAATGTTGCACCGTTTAAATCAATTTCTTTTACTTCGCTTGTACCAAATTGACAAAGTCTTGAATTTAAATTATCTGCTAAATCTTTTTGTGAAAAAGAACCTGCTTGAACATAATAGATTGTATTTGTACTATTTTCTTCAGAGCTCGATTGTTTCATTACAGGTATTTTTGAAACATTAGGAACCTTTTGCCCAAGTAATGCAGCTTTTAATGCTTTACTCTCTTCTGCCATGATTTCAACTTTTACTTTTGTTATACCTTTAGTTTGATATCCTAAAAGTTGGGCCCCACGTTTTGAAATATCAATTATACGTTCTTTAGCGTACGGCCCTCTATCATTAACTCTTAATACCAAAGAACGACCATTTTCCAAATTTGTAACCTTAACTATAGATGGCAAAGGCAAGGTTCTATGTGCAGCTGTCAACGTATTCATATCATAAACTTCGCCATTAGCTGTTTTCTTTGCATGGAAATCTTCTCCATACCAACTAGCCATGCCTACTTCCGAATATGAATAATCTTCTTTAGGATAATACCATCTTCCCATAATTTTGTACGGATTACCAACTTTATAACTTCCACCATAACTTTTAATAGCAATTGCTTGAGCTTGTGGTGACAAGCCACTTAATTCCGGCGTACCTTTCGAAGCACAACCACTCAAAAATAAGAGTGCTAATAAAGTTAGTATTTTAATTTGCTTTAATTTCATTTATTTTACCGATTTATCCTTAACTTACTTTTTTCACATTCATAAAACTTTTTAAAGCTTATTTTTTTCATTTTACACATTTCATAGGTTGAACCGGAACCATAAACCCTATTTTGGGATTATATCTATCAATTTTCAGCAACAATTGATAATCAGGGTACCCATCTTGTTGTATTTTTGCTTTTTTTTGTAAAATTTTTACAGCATCTCTGGTTTTAGGCCCTAAAATTCCATCTTCTTTTAGCTTTGTACGTAATAATCTGTTTGCAAACTTTTGCACTTTTTTTACTTCTTGATTTGTTAATGCATATTGTCTCTCAGAACTAAGAGGAATATATTTCTCCGTATTTTTAACATAATCAGCAAGCTTAGCGACTGCTAATGCATAGTTTTCAGAGCGATTCCAAATCATAATCCGCTTAAAATTTGAAAAAACAATATAAGCCTCACCTTTTTTACCATCCGGAATAATAACCGAAGCCTTTAATTCAGAATCAAGACCAAACTTTTTACCATTAGTTTTTCTAATTCCGATTTTTTCCCAATCTGCAAGAGTTTTCACATTTTTATATCCTGTTTGAGTATAATCAAAATTCCAAGGTAAACTCACTTTCATTCCCCATGGCTCATCTTTCTTCCAACCTAAAGAACTAAGATAATTTGCTGCAGATGCAATCGCATCATCAAAAGAATCCCAAATATCAATTACACCATCATTATCATAATCTATCGCATATGCATTATATGTCGATGGCATAAACTGAAAATGTCCCATAGCCCCTGCCCAAGATCCCATCATCTTATCATTTTCCAGTTCAAATTTTTCCATAATTTTCAAGACATTATAAAGTTCATTCTTAAAAAACTTAGAACGACGATTTTTATAACTTAAGTTTGTTAAACCATCAATTAAGTGGTATTTACCCTTATTTTGCCCAAAATTAGTTTCAATTGCCCAAAAAGCGGTCAAATAATTAAGGGGCACGCCATACTGTTCTTCTATTTTTTGATATTTTTTTTGTAATTTTTTATAATGTTTACGAGCTATTTTAACTCTTTTTTCATTTACTAACTTATTTACATAATCTCTTGAAGTTAAAATAAACTCTGTCTGTTCTTTATCTTTTTGAACAACTTCCGGTTTTTGATGATAATATGTCTGATCTTTATATGCTTTTTGAATGGTCTTCTCATTTATTCCTTTTGAAATCATTTCTTTTTTTAAGATATCTAGCCACGACAACCATTCCTTCGGTGCTTTTTCATAAGCTTTTACACTGTTTGGAAAAAACAAAAACAGAGCTATTGTTATGATCGCTATTTTTCGATATAAAGCCATTTTTTTCTCTTTAAAAGATACACTTAATAGCCGTTATTCTAATCTGTTTTTTTTATTTTCGCAACCAAGAGTTTAGTTTATAAAGAATTATTTTTAATATTGACATATTATGCTTTCATACATATACTTCGCTCCACGTTTTAATTATTTATATTATGCTATTAAAAGATTATTTTTACAGCGATTACCCGAAGAGAAGTAAGGTTTTCGAAACAAATGAGATGGAAGAATTGAGAAATTCAATCAAGAATTTTTTTGATGAATTTACTTGTGCCGTAGAACATGATTCCAAAACAACTGGTCATAGCTATCAAATCATGTACCTGTTAACTCACAGAAACGAGCTACGTGGACTTGCTCATTATTTACTTGATTTTCAAGGAACACACGATACCTTCTTTACACAATCAAACTTTGATTTAAGAAGCTTATCTTACATGGTGTTCGCTTACGATTTATGCTTTGATAAAGCTCATTACCGATTGCTTGATTTATCAGATGTCCCATCCTTTGCTATATTCATACCAGAGGAGGATAATGTAGCTGATTGGATTTTATCTCATATCAATAAATATGAGGAAAAAGATCTTATTTGCTTATTTCATAAGTTGGAAAAAATAAAGTCTGACGCCGAAGCAAGTGGTATCGATTTTTCTGATCTTCCTTCTCAATACATACTTTATAACCACATTAAAAAGCATGTATCATTTTTTAAGTTATATTTCTAACTGACAACAATTTTCACAATAAAAAACGGAGTTTGAATATCAAACTCCGTTTTTTATTGTTAAGCTACAAATTACTTCTTAGCTTTAACAGCTGCTTGAGCTGCTGCTAAGCGAGCAACCGGAACTCTGAACGGTGAGCAAGATACATAATCTAAACCACATTCTTGGAAGAATTCGATAGATTTAGGATCACCACCATGTTCACCACAAACACCTAAGTGAATGTCTGGGTTAACTTTGCGACCTTCAACACAAGCGCGTTTAACAAGTTTACCAACACCGTCAACATCAATAGAAGCAAACGGATCAGCAACATAAACGCCTTTTGCACGATATTCATCTAAAATTGCGCCAGTGTCGTCACGGCCCATACCCAAAGTTGTTTGAGTTAAGTCGTTTGTACCAAAACCAAAGAATGCAGCAGATTGAGCAATATCTTCAGCCATCAAAGCAGCGCGAGGCAACTCAATCATGGTACCAACGATATATTCAACTTTCTTGCCTTTTTCAGCAAATACTTTTTCAGCTGTTGTATCGATAATGTTTTTAACAATATCTAATTCTTTTCTAGAACCTGTTAAAGGAACTTCAATTTCAGGAATAACTTTAACACCTTCTTCTGAGCATTCAACAGCAGCTTCTAAGATAGCGCGAGCTTGCATTTCTGCAATTTCAGGATATGTAATCGGCAAACGACAACCACGGTGACCTAACATTGGGTTCAATTCGTGTAAAGATTCAGCTCTTGCTTTAACATCTGCTAAAGTTTTACCCAATTTGTTAGCCAATTCTTGCATTTCAGCATCTGTATGAGGCAAGAATTCGTGCAACGGTGGGTCAAGCAAACGAACTGTTACCGGTAAACCGTCCATAATTTTGAACAAGTCTTTGAAGTCTTGTTTTTGGTAAGGTAACAAGTTTGCAAGAGCAGCACGACGACCAGCTTCATCATCAGCCAAAATCATAGCACGCATATCTGCAATACGTTTAGGATCAAAGAACATGTGTTCTGTACGAGCCAAACCGATACCTTCAGCACCAAAATCTAAAGCTTGTTGAGCGTCTTTTGGAGTTTCAGCGTTTGCACGTACTTTCATTGTACGAACTTCATCAACCCAGCCCATTAATTTACCAAAGTTACCGGTGTTTGTATCTGCTTGAACAGTCGGAATTGCACCTTCAATAATCTGACCTTTAGCACCATCTAAAGATACCCAATCGCCTTCTTTGATTGTGTAACCGGATTTTGTTGTCATTGTTTTAGCTTTATAATCAATTGTGATATCTGTAGAACCTGATACGCAAGGAGTACCCATACCACGAGCAACAACGGCTGCGTGAGATGTCATACCGCCACGAGCAGTAATTACACCTTGAGAAGCATGCATACCACCGATATCTTCAGGAGATGTTTCGTTACGGATAAGAATAACTTTTTCACCTTTATTAGCCCAAGCTTCTGCATCTTCAGCATTAAACACTGCACGACCGACAGCTGCACCCGGAGAAGCCGGTAAACCTGTTGCAATTACGTTTCTTTTTGCTTTAGGATCAAGCATTGGGTGTAACAATTGGTCTAATTGGTCAGCACCAACACGCATAATTGCTTCTTCTTTATTAATTAAACCTTCTTCTTGCATTTCTACAGCCATACGAACTGCTGCTGCAGCTGTTCTTTTACCGTTACGACATTGCAACATCCAGAGTTTACCATGTTCAATAGTAAATTCCATATCTTGCATATCTTTATAGTGAGCTTCAAGTTTATTACGTACATCAACCAATTCTTGATATAAGTGAGGCCATTTTTCTTCCAAAGATGTACCATCTCCTTTTGAAGCCATAGGTTGCGGAGTTCTGATACCGGCAACAACGTCTTCACCTTGGGCATTGATTAAATATTCACCGTAGTATACGTTTTCACCTGTTGCAGGGTCACGAGAGAAGCAAACACCTGTTGCACAATCATCACCGGCGTTACCAAACACCATGGTTTGAACGTTAACTGCTGTACCCCAGTCACCAGGAATGTTGTTTAATTTACGATATGTAATAGCACGAGCTGCCATCCAAGAACCAAACACAGCGCCGATACCAGCCCAGAGCTGATCCCATGGATCTTGAGGAACAACTTTACCTAATTTTTCACCGATTGCTTTATATTCTTTAACAAGTTCTTTTAAATCTTCGGCTGTTAAATCTGTATCAGAAGCATATCCTTTAGATTTTTTCATATTTTCAAGAGCTTCTTCATACAAATCAATATCAGCACCTAAAACAACATCTGAGAACATTTGCAAGAAACGACGATAAGAATCGTAAGCAAATCTTTCGCTGCCTGAAGCTTTAGCTAAAGCTTTAACTGTTTCATCATTCAAACCTAAGTTCAAAACAGTGTCCATCATACCAGGCATAGAAACTCTGGCACCTGAACGAACAGAGAACAATAAAGGATTTTCAGAATCTGCAAATTTTTTGCCCATAATATCTTCAACATGTGCAACTGCAGCACGAACTTGATCTTTCAAATCTGAAGGATAAGTTTGGTTGTTGTCATAGTAATATGTACAAACTTCTGTTGTTACAGTAAATCCCGGAGGAACAGGCATGCCAACCACATTCATTTCAGCAAGGTTAGCACCTTTACCACCGAGCAAATTTCTCATGGAAGCATCGCCTTCGGCTTTGCCGTTACCAAATGTATAAACCCATTTACTCATGGTTATAAAAGCTCCTTTCGCAGCTATCTTAAGTTAAACACACAGCCGCACCAAAACAAAAAAGTTTTAACACGACCAAAATTAAAAAAATCAATTCGGCTCAAATTTATACTACTAATTTCGATTATTCAAGCAAAAAATTCAAGATATAATATAAATACTTTATAATATTTCACTTGCCATTTTGACAAAACCGTGATAACTTGCAAATATATGCAAAATATGGGGATAAAATTATGGATGTAAGCAAACTAAAAGAAAAAATTCCGGCAAAACTTTTTGAAGAGTATAAGATTTTAAGTGGCTCATCTGAAGAAGAGCAACAACGACAAGATTATTTGCAAAATATTTGCCAACGCTTAATTGGTGAGGATCTGGACTTTGAACGATATCCCGTCTTGTTTTGTATAGTTGATGATAAAAACCCCAATGCAGCTTTTGTCCCCGGTAAAACCCCAAAAATTCTTGATACGGAAAACGTGTTTTACACAGATGAAGAAATTGAAGAGGCTTCTAAAGAACAATATCCTATCGTTTTTATTACCAAAGGTTTGCTTGAAATATTGGAAAATGAAGACCAATTGGCATATATCTTGGGTCACGAGTTGGGGCATTTGCGTCAAGATTTTTTACTTGATGATAAACATAAAAACTCCAAAATGGAAGAAATCACTTCAGACTTTGGCTCTCTTGATATGATGGCAAAAGCCGGATATAACATTAATGAAGCAAGAAAAATTGCAGCTGAGATATTTCACGGCAATGACAATTGTTACTCGTTAAAACAAATTATATCAAGATCCTTAGACGAGCACCCGAATGATGAAAGCCGTCTTAACGCCATTGATATCAAAATCAAGACCATTGAAGACAATTATCAAAAAGAAAATATAGATATAAACGAGATTCAAATATCTGACATTCCTGAAAACATAAAGGAAGATTGTAAACGTAACAGATATGTTTCTTTGTTTGAAAAAGAGTTGAAAGAGCTCGGATATTATGAAGCTCCTTTACCTCAAAAACAAGAAATATTATTGTCATATATGCATGATATATCCGAAAGAAGAGCAGAATTATGGGAATACTACTCATGGAATTCTCATTATGGTTTGCCAAACTGTTATGCAGAAGCTTTAAACACTATAGTATTCGACCATATTACCCAATTAAGACAAGAAATGCCTAGACGGGTTATAAAACAAAGTGATGCCGATTATTTTAAGGGTTGGCTCAATAATGACCAAAGAAAAGAAAGTTTAGATAAATGGATTGAGCTTGTCGGAAAAGAATATTCTTTATCTTACGGCTTAACAGAATTACAAATTCCTTATGACCAAACTGAAAGACAAAGCATTTTAGAATCTTTTCCGTTTAAAATTGTTCCTGATGATGAATATGAACATCATGTAGCAATTGAGGAAACTAAAAGACAAGAACAACGTCAAAATATAGATAACGGCACAGATTTAAGCTTACAGTTTTGGGACAGAATTCTTACAATGTCTGTGTATGACTACAACCATTACGCAGCTCTTGCCGTAAATCCTTTGCAACAAATTGATCTATCAAAAACAAGTTTTGGAAAATCATATCTGGCAACAATTGAAAGAATATTAAACGAATATTCATATTTCAGCGAGAGTAAAATGCAAATTATGGATCGTAACTATTGTTGTACGAACATTGAAGAAAACCTTGATAAAAGTGTCAGATTGAAATTCACAACTCCTATGATACAATTTTTTTATCGTTTCAATCCTAAAACTTTTCCTTCACTTAATTTAGAAATGACGGAAAATCCGACCAGAAAGAAAATTCCGCCTCATACCTTTAATCATGCTATTATTTCATCTAAGTTTGGTATAGCTTCTGAACGTATTATGGATGGTGTATATTTTATTACATATAACGCAGATTACCAAAATCCTTGTGCTTTAAGTTCGGAAAAAGATTATTGGATGTATTGTGTTGATGCAGAAGGTAATATTCTATCTTCTTTTTCCCCGGAAAAACGTGAAGAAAAAGAACAAGAAATTATTGAGCAAAAAAGAGTAGAATTCTATAAACAAGTTGCAGATGTTGTAAAAGAAGATTATGCAACATTGCAAAAATTGAAACAAGATCCCTCATCGGTTAATCTATCTTCAAGAGATTTACTCAGATTGAAAGAATATACAGGAAGTATTAATTACGAAATAAACAGATCTGATGCAAATTGGCGCTTAATGGTCTACAATGCAAAACTTACATCAAACAGCCCTGATATAACCTATCGCACCCAAATGCTTAAAGATGTTATAAATGAGCAATACACTACGTTAGCAGATGAGAGCCCTCTTGCCGGAAAACATAAAGAATTTGATCTAGATTTAATTTTACAACATCTTACCGAAGATGAACGACGGTTCGCATCAACAGAATATGTTGCGGAAAATGATGATGCAGTGTTTAATGCCTTATATAAAGATGCCGACAAATCATACTCAATTAGAATGGATAGTTTTCGTCCGGGAGAATATGCAGAATATCAACCTAATAATTATGTTCTAACATCTAATTTATCTCCCTTCTTCACTCATGAACAGTTAATAAAATATCATAAAAGATTTTTTGAGTTTGCTAATCCGGAAACTCTTAAATCAGATCAGCGTTCTGTTTCCAATGCGATAAACATTGAGTTAAAGCATATCTTTGCATACATAGAGCAACAGATTCACGATAATCCGGAAATTGCATATAAAGATATTGATTTTTCTCAATATCAGCCGTTACTTGCCGAAGAAATGTCTAAGAAACTCGATATTCCGACCGATTTATCAAATTATAAAAGAAGCGATGAGCAGAGATTAGCTACTCCTTTATTTTTATCTTATGTTTTAACTACTCACATATTACAAAGCAAAACAAATAAATTGCCTTTAGGAGAAGTTTTTAAATATAGTGACACCTCTTTATATTTTCGTAACGTTGTAAAAGAAAAATTTGTTCCGTTTTTATTAAACAGAGAAAATTATCCTGAGGACACTTTCGAAGCAATTAAAACATTTAATAATATTCCGTCTTCTGTTATTGATATGGAAAAAGTCGGTCCGGTTATTATTGATATAATACACTCGGAAAAAGATCCTAAAAAAGCTCTTAAAGCAACATTATTGTTCTTAAGAAACTTAAAATATGACAATTCTGATAAATCAACAGATTTTAAAAACAAGCTTTTGGAAAATAGCATAATTTTTGATAAAAAATTACCATTAATGCAACGAATCGCTGCTTACCATCAAATTGCTTTAGTTTCCGGTTTTGCTGATGATTATAAAATACAAAACCAGCTTTTAACCGGTTTTATTGAAGAAATTGAAGCAATAAAAGATCCTTACGAAAGAAATGTTGTTTATGATATGTTTATAAGCAAAGATAATCGTATATCAGATCCTGACATCAGAAGAACTTATCAACGTTTATGGGTAGAAAGTGTTTTTGAAGCCTGTGGAAAACAAATTGATGATAATTCGGCTCAATTACATGAAAAAATCAGTCCGTTTTTATTCAAGCTTCATGAAGCTCACGAAGAAGACTATTATTATGATTCGAAAAAAACAGTTGAAAACATCAACATGGCCGATAAAATCGAAATTGCAAAAATGATGGCCGATAGGTTTGTTTCCCAGCAAAAACTTTCCATGATGATAAAACCAAAACCTGCAAGCTTTGATGAAATGAATCAAGGTAATCGATCCAGTAACAGCATGATGATTTCAGGTTTTGATGCTATAAAACTATTAGTTGAACACGATAAAAATGAAGCATCCTTTTTAATAGACTTTTTGCTTTCAAAAGGTCAAATGCCTCAATGTGCTGAATATAGTGAGCATCTTGGTGAAATATTCAAAAGTCATGATATACAAAATAAAAAAGTATCTCCTGATACATTACAGATTTTACATCGCGAATTTTGGGGATATCCTTTGGAAGCAAGAGCCGTTTTGATTAACGAATTGCTATATTCCGCTTCTTCAAAGAATAGCGAAAACAGATGGGAAGATATATTCCAAAAAGTTGCTCCCAAAATTTTCCCTAATGCCGACAGCGAGATGAGTAAAATCGGAACAGAGTTTTTACACTCTTACATAAAATCACGTAAAGAAAATGAACGCACGTTATATTTAGCTGCCATGATGGTTGCCGCCAATGAAAACAGCTCAACAACTGATCCTGAAAAGAGCATTGCAAAAGGTATCAGACTGTTCTTGGAAAACTCCGGACCTGCAGCCATAAAACTTGGTCAAGCCATGGCGTCTTATACGGATGTTCCGAAATTTATTCGTGATGAAATGCAAGAACTAAAATCTAATGCATCTCGCCCTTCCCGTTGGGAAGTTTATGAATGGCTTGATTTTTATGCTAAAAAAGATGGTGATAATAAATTAAACTACGGACAAGATATATGGCTCGGAAAAATTATCGGTTCTGCTTCATATTTTGTAACCTTGGAAAAAGGCAAGTTTGAAAACGGACAAATTCCTCAAGATAGTGACCGTGTTACAAAAATTTTACGTGCCGGTGCAAAAATTGCATCTGATAAAGAATTTAAAATTTTCGAAAATATGCTTTATGACTTAGCTCAAAAAGGTGTGATGAAAAACGGTATAGACAGTTTTGTACGTTTAGTTAAACAAGCACAAGAAACCGTTGAAGTTGAAACCAATTTGGACATCGGTTATTCACAACTTGAAACAGCTAAAGAACTATATAAAGAAAAACAAATTGATGTTGACGGACACTCTTTCAAACTTCATGTTGCCGATTGGCCGGAATATGGTAAAAATTGGGCAGATTTAGAGCGTGCACAAGGTATAGATTTAGATCAGATACAAGATCCTCAATACAAAAAAGCATTATCAAAAGCTTATTTTACCGTAGAGTTAATGAATATGTTATCCGGATCACGCTTTGACCATGACCGTCACTGTAAGCAAATGAAAATCGATACACAAAACAATGTTATCGGCTTATTTGATACCGGAGCAATGGCAATTGTAGATCCGTCAGAAAAAGACAAAGAGCTTTTAGGTAGGGTTATATACAGAACCTTGCAAAAAACTTTGGAATATTCTTCGGACAATTCAAATGCTTTCGGTAAAGTCGGCAATATTTTAAGTTCGGAAATTGAAAGTGTATATGCTGACAAACTTACAGACAGTACATATCTTACAGAATGCCAAAGAGGTTTACTTGCTTTAACCGACTACTATAAAGATTTATCAGCAAACGATTTTATAGAATGTATAAACAGTGCAATAAATAATAAAGATATGCCTATTGATAAAAGCATAGTAAAAGGTTTTGTTCAAGAAGGAATTAAAGATATAGGTATTTTTGCAACTAAACAACCTTTGTTTTCACACAAAGATAAAGAAGCATTAGGAGCCCTTATATTTAATGTATATGCTTCTGCATCCGTTGACGGAACTGAAAATATAGGTCAAGTAATTAAATCTGAAGTGCAAAAACTTCAAGATAAGGGTGTTAACATGCCTATACTAAACGTTATTTCTGATAAATTATCCGAGAAATCGCCACAAACACTCGGATTTAACATTCCGAAAGAATTTATGCCTACCTTAGGTGAAATTATCAGTCAAAAAGATATTGATATTGCAATTTTAAAAGGTGTAATGAAAGAAGCAGTAAGTTCAATTGATTTACAAGGTCAAAAAGATAATTATTCGGAACAAGACAGACAAGAGCTTGGAAAACTTTTATACGACACCTTTGATCTTATGGTAAACAAAAGAAGAGAAGGCGAAAAAATTGATATGGCAGAAGCCTTATTAAGCTTACAACAAACCGGAAATTACCAAACCCAATTAGGTACAAAAATTGCAGCAGTTGTAAAAACAGTAAAACAAATAAGCGATAATACTCAAAGCGATATCAATATAGATGTAAGTGAAATTGTAAAAGCTTCATTATTATCAGGTAATATGGATAAACACATTGCCAAAGGTATATCTGAACAATTCAAGCTGAAACATCCTAATTTGATAATACGCACAAAACTGGCTAAAGGCTTGAATTTGTTCTTAAGTCAGGACACTGAAGATATGGGAGTTGTTAAAAAATCGCTGATTAAGATGTTGGTTAGAAGACCAAATGCCATACAACAAGCTTCTGCAAAGCTTGATGCGCAAATTTGTGCCCCTGAAACCAATAAAAAACTTATAGAAATGATAAGAGAATATACTGAAAAATTTGCGAGAATTATAAACAAAAATCGTACAAATCCTAACATCGAAATAAACAATAATGCTCGGGATAATTAAATAGATAAAAAAAATATTTTTATTAAAAAGCAAAAAATACACAATATCATTATAAATCAATATATTAGTGAGCGGTATTAATATACCGCTTACTAATATATTGATAATATGTGTTTTTTTGTTGTTGACAAGCAGAAAAAAATATGTATATTGAACACGAATTTAATAATAACTTTTTAGAAAGAGAAAAAGATGAACACATATGCAACCAAACCCTCAGACATTGAGAGAAAATGGTATGTAGTTGACGCTCAAGGCGTTGTATTGGGTCGTCTTGCTGCTGAAATTGCTAAAATTTTACGCGGCAAAAACAAACCTTACTTCGTTCCAAACTTAGACTGCGGAGACTATGTAGTTGTAGTTAATGCCGATAAGGTTAAATTAACAGGCAAAAAATTAACAGATAAAAAATATTTCAAACACACAGGTTGGATTGGCGGTATCAAAGAAACAACAGCCGGCAAAATCTTAGAAGGTCGTTTTCCTGAGAGAGTTGTTGAAAAAGCTGTTGAACGTATGATTTCACGTAATCCTATGGGTCGTCAACAAATGACAAAACTCAAAGTTTACGCTGGTGAAAATCATCCTCACGCTGCTCAAAACCCAGAAGTTTTGGACATTGCATCTCGTAACCCAAAAAATAAAAGGAGTGCATTATAATGGCTAAGAAATTAGAATCTTTGCAAGAAATCAAATCTGCAACAACAAGCAAAACTGAAGCTCCTGTTGCTCGTAAAGCAAACAAAGACAAGCTTGGTCGTTCTTATGCTACAGGTAAAAGAAAAGACGCTGTTGCCAGAGTTTGGATTATGCCAGGTAAAGGAAATATCACAATCAATGATAAAAACATTGACACATACTTTGCACGTCCTGTTTTGAAGATGATTATCAATCAACCGTTTGAAATCACAAATCGTTTGAATGAATTTGACGTTGTTTGTACAGTTAAAGGCGGTGGCTTATCAGGTCAAGCCGGTGCTATCAAACATGGTATCTCAAAAGCTTTGAATGAATATGAGCCAGAACTTCGCACTGTTTTGAAACAAGCTGGTTTCTTAACTCGTGATGATCGTGTTGTTGAACGTAAAAAATACGGTAAAGCAAAAGCTCGTCGCTCATTCCAATTCTCAAAACGTAAATATTGTATTGTTTTTGGAAACTCAAAAGGTTGCAATTTCTTGCAACCTTTTTTGTTCTAATCAGTCCCTAGCCTGTCAAGTGAACATATTTATTCAAAAACAAGAACATTTTTTAAGTCATGCTACCAAACCGCAAGGTTTGGTCCAAGCATCTTCCGATTAAAAAACTAATTCGAAGCCACTTAAACTCACTCAATCATAGATATGACAATAAATGATTAAAAAAAATGCTATCTCCGGAAACCACCGAAAATAGCACTTTCTCTTTTCGTATTTTAATATTTTATATCTTCTTTATTTGAGCCATATGTTCCAACAAAGAACGTTTTTCATGTACATTTTCTTGTGCTTTATTAAGCAATGCCTCATATCGCTCCGGATTGAGTTTATTTACAATCTGGAAACGTGTTTCATTAGACATATATTCAGCCAAAGGTTTTGTAGGCGCTTTTGAATCAAGTGTTAAAGGCGCTAAACCTTTTTGGGTATTATCCGGATTATATCTGTACAACGGCCAAGCACCTGTTTCTACAGCATCTTTTTGATGACTTAAACCATCTGCCAAATTAAACCCTTGGGCAATACAATGAGAATATGCAATTATAAGTGACGGACCATCATAAGCCTCTGCCTCATTTAAGGCTTTAATAAGTTGCATATCATTAGCACCAAACGAAACTTGTGCAACATAAACATTGCCATATGACATTGCAATTAAGCCTAAATCTTTTTTCGGTAAAGATTTTCCTGCTGTTGCAAATTTTGCTGAAGCTCCCATTGGTGTTGCTTTAGACTGTTGACCGCCGGTGTTTGAATATACCCCGGTATCCAAAACCAAAATATTGACATTTTTGCCCGATGCTATCGCATGATCCAAGCCACCAAAACCAATATCATAAGCCCAACCGTCGCCACCTAAAATCCATAAAGATTTTTTAACTAGATAATCTGCCAAATCACTAAGATGAGCTGATTTTTCGGTATTCATATCAGTTAATTTTTCACGTAAAGCTTTAACATTTTGACGTTGAGCATCTATCTGTTCATCATTTTCTTGTTCATTTGATAAAATTTTCTGAACTAACTCTACTCCAATTTCATCTTTTAATTCTTCCAGCAAGTTTTTAGCAAATTCTGTTTGTTGATCAATTGAAAAACGCATTCCCAAACCAAACTCTGCATTGTCTTCAAACAAAGAGTTTGCCCAAGCCGGACCGCATCCGTTATCATCTTTGGTGTAAGGTGTTGTCGGTAAATTACCTGAATAAATTGAAGAACAACCTGTAGCATTGGCGATTACCATTCTATCACCAAAGAGTTGTGTTAACAATTTGATATAAGGAGTTTCTCCACAACCGCCACAAGCACCGGAATATTCAAACAACGGACGAATAAGTTGTGTTGTTTTCGGCAAGTTTTTAACAACATCTGCCCTTTTAACATAAGGAATAGTTTCAAAAAACTTCCAATTTGCAATTTGTTCTTCCATATGTTTTTCAACATGATCCATATTAATTGCTTTTTTGCTTAAATCTTCTCTGTTTTTAGCAGGACAAGCAGATACACACAAACCACATCCCGTACAATCTTGAGGAGAAATTTGCAGCATAAATTTCTTTCCGGCAAATTCTTTACCCTTATAATCTGCCGTTTTTAATGTTGCAGGAGCATTTTTAAGCTCTTCTTCAGATGCAACTTTCATTCTGATTACACCATGAGGACAAACCAAAGAACACTTACCACATTGAATACAAGTGTTTTCATCCCATACCGGAATTTCGGTTGCAATTGAACGTTTTTCATACTGCGTAGTTCCGGTCGGATATGTACCGTCAACAACATCTTTAAACGCTGACACAGGTAACAAATCGCCATTACCGGCAATAATTTCTGCAGTAAACTTCTTAACAAATTCCGGAGCTTGTGCAGGAACCGGCGATAAACGATTAAATGAAGATGTAACGTTTAACGGATAAGCAACTTCATGCAAATTTTCTAATGTAGCATCAACTGCTTCATAGTTCTTTTTAACAATTTCTTCGCCTTTTTTAGAATATGTCTTTTTAATTGCTGCCTTAATTTGAGCAATTGCCTCATCTTTAGGCAGAATATTAGAAATTGCAAAGAAGCATGTTTGCATAACCGTATTAATACGCTGTCCCATACCGGTTTTTCTTGCTACGTCAATTGCATTAATGGTATAAAACTTTAGTTTTTTTGCAATAATTTGTTCTTGAACTTCAACCGGCAAATGGTTCCACACTTCATCAGCCGAATATGGAGCATTAAGCAAGAATGTTGCACCATCTTTTGCTATTTTTAATATATCAATCTTATTCATAAATGAGAACTGGTGACACGCTACAAAATCTGCCTTGCTGATAAGATATGCCGATTTAATCGGATTATCGGAAAATCTTAAATGAGAAGTCGTCATCGATCCTGATTTACGAGAATCGTAAACAAAATATCCTTGACCATATTTTCCGGCATCTTCTGCTATAATTTTGATAGAGTTTTTATTTGCACCAACCGTACCATCTGCTCCAAGTCCGTAGAACACAGCTCTAACAACATCTTTAGCTTCTGTATCCAAATCATCACTAAATGGCAAAGAGGTATGATTTATATCATCAATAATTCCTACAGAAAAGCCATTGATTGAGTTTGAACTTGCCCCATTATCATAAACAGCTTTAACCATATTTGGGGTAAATTCTTTTGAAGATAAGCCGTAGCGCCCCCCTAAAACTTTTGGCATAGACTTAATTTTGCCGGTTGCAAAAGCTTTAGAAAGTGTCGCAACAACATCCAGATATAACGGTTCACCGGTTGCGCCCGATTCTTTTGTTCTGTCTAATACGGATACGGTCCTTACTGTACTTGGCAATGCTTTAACAAAACTTTCTTCCGGAAACGGTCTATACAAACGAACTTTTAACACACCAACTTTTGCACCGTTTGCATTAAGATAATTCACGGTTTCTTCAACGGTTTCGGCGCCTGACCCCATAATTACTATAACGTCTTCAGCATCTTTGGGTCCGACATAATCCACAACATTATATCTGCGTCCGGAAATGGCAGAAAATTTATCCATTTCTTCCTGAACAATGTTTTCAACTTTTTGATAATACGGATTAGAAGCCTCTCTTCCTTGGAAAAACACATCAGGATTTTGCGCAGTTCCTCTAATAACGGGTTTTTGAGGATTAAGAGCATTTTTAGCCACAAACGTATAATCAATTCCATCAAGCATAGAGCGTAAATTGTCATCGGAAAGAACTTTAATTTTTTTAATTTCATGAGATGTTCTGAAACCATCAAAAAAGTGCATAAACGGAACTCTTGCTCTTAATGTTGATGTTTGCGCAATGGCTGCCATATCGTGTGCTTCTTGCACAGAATTTGAACAAAGCATTGCAAAACCGGTTTGTCTGCAACCCATAACGTCAGAATGATCACCAAAAATTGATAAAGCATGATAAGAAAGAGAGCGTGCCGCCACATGCATAACAAACGGTAAAAGCTCGCCGGCAATTTTATACATATTAGGTATCATCAAGAGCAAACCTTGAGATGCCGTAAAAGTTGTAGTTAAAGCTCCCGCCTGAACGCTACCGTGACAAGCTCCGGCTGCTCCTGCTTCTGATTGCATTTCTTGAACCTCGGGCACAACACCCCATATATTTTTTTGCTTTGCAGAAGACCAAGCATCAGCCCACTCACCCATCGGAGATGAAGGTGTAATCGGATAAATAACACAAACTTCATTCATACGATGAGCAACAGATGCTGCTGCTTCATTACCATCCATCATTTTAAATTTTACATCTGACATATTAAGGTTTCCTTATAGTTAAAAAACAACATTGCGTTAAAACTACACCCTAGCCCACAAAAAAGCAAATATTTTAAAAGGGTTTTATACTGTATTTTAAAATCAACACTAATATTCAAACTGATAAAAGATTTTTATTTGACTTAAGTCTTTGTTTGTGCTATACAATGTGTAAGTTTGATTTTTCCTTCCGGGAAAGGATTATAATATGCGTTTTAATGAGCCTGAAATTTTATCACAAGAAGCTGATACTCAAAACGGTCTTTCCGGAGTTAAATATAGTTATGCCGATAGTTCGTTTGGCTTTAAGGCTCATGCGTCAAAAAACCTAATTGTCACATCACCTGACAACACTATAACCACATACAATTCCGAACTTATCAGAATTAAAGAAGAAACACAAGACCACACTTTTGAATATCACGAAGACGGGGACAGTGTTAAAAAAGCAATTTTTTATAATCCGGAAAACAAAAACATTAATGCTGAAAAAATATTTGATGTTAACGGAACCAAAATTTCTGAAACCAAATATAAATATTATGAAAACAGCTCTCAAGCATCTTCAATTAGTGTTGAAACAGATAAAGAAAGTCAAATTGCGCACTATGATATAAACGGCAAGGAAATTTCTAAAACAACTTACACATACTATGCCGGTAAAAACAAAGTTGCTTCTCTTACAATAAAAAAAGGCGATGAAACTAAATTTGTACATTATGATGTAAACGGCAATAATGATACCGCCCTATATCTTGCAATTAAAAGAGTTGCCAAAAAACGAGTAGCAAAAGGAGAAAAAATAAGTCAAAATGAGAGCGTAAGTAAAAATACTGTGCCGGAAAACTTTAGTGAAACTACTGTAACAATGTTTGTATCCAAGCAATTTAAAAATCTTCAAAACCTTTGGGACGTAGGAAGTGAGATATTAAGAAATAGCAGAAAAAACTTTAATAAATAACTCCAAAGTCTATTGACAAAAAAAAAATGAATATGATATACTGAGCAGTATATTAGTAATTGTAATCTATAAGGAGTTATATTATGGGTGTTAAGTTACCTGAAGTTACATTTCAATCACGTGTAGAAAAAGATGGCAGTTATTATGACAAGTTTGTTTACACTGACGGATCAATCGGTTATAAAGATTTTATTTGGCTTACTATAACATCACCGGACAATACTGTAACCGTATACGAGTATTCTCCTGATGATAAATCATACAACAAATTACGAGTAAATAAACCGGATGGAACAATAGAAAATTATTTTAACGATAAAGATAATCGCTTACATTCTATTATTGCTCCTGATAATACAATAACATTTTATGAAAATAGTGAAAAGGGTTTAGTTATAAGAAAAGTAGAAGGTGCTGACAGAAAAGACATAATGGAAGTGCTAAATTACAACCGTGATTACATACGACACTATCTTGAACAACGTAATTTTGCTAACTCTACTATATATTCCTATTCTTACGAAGGTGATTCAGACATATATGAAACAAAAACTACATATCGTGAACAAAACCGTGAAATCTTCCAACAAAAGTTTCATAATGGCAGACTTATTAAAGAAGTAGATCGGCAAAATAAAGATTATGAGACAATTAAAGAATATTATGATGATGAACATAACCGTTTAATATATTTGAGAGAGGGGATCAAAGAGGGAGGTTCGTATATATATAAATATAACTACTATCATAACAATGAGGAAAATAGTTTAAAAGAAATAAGGTTAGCTACCAGTGTCACACAATATGCTGAAGACGGAACCATTATATATTCTGAAGACAGCCTCGGAGAAATAACGAGGGTTGACCACGATGATAATGGCAGAATTATAGAAATTCATGGATCAGAAGGACATAAAGAATATTATGGGGATAGTTATCGTCTAAGGAAGCATTATGATAAAAACAGCTTTACAGAAAGATATTATTACAATAATAAAGAAAATAATTTAGCCTATGAAGAAACACCGACAAGTGTCAAAACATATAAAGAAGATGGAACACCTATCTTATCAGAGGATGGTTTGGGAAAAATCAAAAACATTAATAGAGACATCGGATCTGGTAATTATTGGCAGAATATTTTCAGAATTGAAGGCTCTCTCGGGTACAAAATATATTATCCCAACGGTCAAGTAGAAGCAGAAGTATTAAATGAATTGGGACGTAAAGAATATTATCCCAACGGTCAAGTAAAAGAAGAAGTGAATAAATTGGGCACAGGTTTTACCTATGATGAAGAAGGTAACAGAACAACACTTATCTTCAAAGGTAAAAGAATCCCGCTTAAAAATGGAAAATTAGAGACACTTGCTGTTAATATTGATGGTGATAAACTTTTGTTTGATAAAAATGAGAACCTAATTTTCCATTATGACAGTAAAGAACAACGTTGCTACGATGGAACCGGTAAAACTATTATAGAACTACAAAAAAATCCTAAAAAAGATTGGTGCACTATTGTAACATCAAACACCGGCGACGCATCTCATACCAATAAAGATGTTAGAGATGCAAATATTGTAATGCGTGATGATAAACTAATAATGTTTTTGAGATATTCACACACGGATGAAAATTGGTGGACAGATGATGCCAGAGAAACACAAACATTTTATCCTGACGGAAAAATTGTAATTGAAAATCATCTATGGAATTCTAAACGAGAAATGTATAAAGACGGAACAGTGATACGCACAAACGAAGAAGGACATATAACATCTTTTGAAAATAAGAAACATCAATTAAGTTTTAGTAAAAATAATATGCATTCACGCATATTCGATGCGTTAGGAAGTGATAAACTTTATTTTAAACGATACGATGGTGAAAATCTGGAAGGATATATAGATAATTCAGGAAAAAAATTTTCATGTAATAAAAATGGTGTAATGACAATTAATTTCCCTAATGGAGACAGAAGAGAATTAAATTTAGGTAGTGCTGAATGGAAGCAATATAATAAAGACGGAAAACTTACTAAAGAAGTTAATAAAGATTATATAATCGAGCATGTATATGCAGGTGATAATATTGAACATTTAGTCTTTAAAAATGATAGAGATAAAATACTTAATGTTCAGTCATTTGAAAATCATCAGCTGGTCGCTTCTTATGAGTATGCTGAAAATGGTGAAGATATTGCAAAAAAAACTTGTTATACTCTTGGAAAAGGCAACATCATTAAAGTAAAAAGCGAAACCTTATATGATGGAAAAGATATTGTTAAAACAACTTCTTATACATATAAAAACGACAACAGCATTAAAGAAAAAACTGAAACCTTATATGATCATAAAGGTGCAGAACTTCCAAAAACAATAAAATATACATATCATAAAGATACCCCAAGTGTCTCTTCAGTTACCGTAAAACAAGGTGATAAAACTCAATTTACGCATTATGATATAAACGGCAACGATGATACTGTTAAATATCTTGCAATCAAAAAAGTTGCTGAACGTCAAGTAGAAAAAAGCGAAAAACTAAGGCAACAAGCTGAAGCATCAGGAAAACAACCTGCAAGGACTGTTGTAAAGAAATTGAATAAGCTTCAAAAATATTTTGAAATGAAAAAAGCCAAAAGAGAAATTGGTAAATAAATATTTTTACAATTTATACAACAAAACTCGGAAACTTCGGTTCCCGAGTTTTTATATTTTATTCTTTTATCTTAGAATATAAATTCATATCTCTAAATTCGTGCAAACACATATTATATTGACTTTTTTTCAATGTACCTTCAAAAGTATATCCTGCTTTTTTAGCCACGTTATTAGACTTTTCGTTTTCGACGTCTGCTCTTATTGTTAAGCGGATTATTCCGTTAGAAAAAAATTCATTTTCCACCAATTTTATTGCTTCTTGTATATAACCGTTTCCTTGCGCATCTTTTTTAAGCCAATATCCAATCTCAAATGCCTTGTTTTTTTCATTACCTCTTTTTATCAGCGCTATAGTGCCTAAAAAATCTTTATTTTCCTTGTTATAAATAACATATTCAAACCTTTCGCCATTTTTCCACGCTTTATCTGCTTCCAAAGCATAAGAAAAATCATCTTCTGCCGATTGGGTAATTTCCGGCAAAGCCCAAGCAAGCCACGGGATAACAAAATCTCTATTGGCATCAACAACCTTAAACATCTTTAATGCAAATTCAAAAGAAACTTCGGGCTTTTGCAAATAAATACGTTCCCCTTCCAATTTTTGATTTAAATCCATTTCTTTTATCTCCTAATTTGAATTAATTACATTTAAGATGTTGTTTAAAATTTTATCTACGGGTAACGAAAAATCAATACAAACGTCCTTAATAACGCAATTGTTATTAACAGCACTATACAAACAAAAATTGGTAGTAAAATATTTACCGTAAATAAGCGAATCATCAATATGAAAATCTATTTTGTTTCCTGCACAATATTGAGCTTTTGCTTTATTCCATAAATCATTATCCACATGAAATGAACCATCATTATAATATGTGATTTTTCCCAAATTATCAAAGTGTTCCACCATCGACCAAATGTCAGAATATTTTATATCATGTAATTGAAGATAACTTTCTATATCTGCTCGGTATCCACCGCTTATAACATATATAACACAACCATGTTCTAATGCATAGGCATTAAACTTTTTAAAAAAAATCGGATTTGCCGTAATAACTCCGTGATAATCTATCCCTATTTTTATTTTTTTATTCATCTTTTTCTCCAAAGGCTGAAGAAAATAATTCTTTTAATGAACTGGGGCTAAACATTGATAAAGGATTTATCTTAATTTGAGGATCTGCTAAACTTCCTTCTATACCATAATTTGCCGTAATTACACTTCCGTCTTTACCAGCAAGTGCGGTTCCCACAAGAGGAATTTTACCTATAAAGGCATTGATACTATGCGCCGGAGATATAATACCTTTAAGGTTTAGTTGTTCCGATGATGTGTTATATTTTCCTGAAGCCGTAAAACCTATAACATTTCCAAACATTTTTGCATCTTTTATTTTAAGAGTTTTATCAACATATTCA
The DNA here is from genome assembly GCA_045644765.1 of Alphaproteobacteria bacterium. Classification (GTDB taxonomy): domain Bacteria; phylum Pseudomonadota; class Alphaproteobacteria; order RF32; family CAG-239; genus JAFTYO01. The sequence goes on from JAZRHM010000013.1 coordinate 45,727, forward strand.
AAAGGAGCATCAAAATGTGAGAATGTAATTCCCTCTCCCATCAATAAATCAAGCATTCCCTTAAACGAAGCAACTGTTAAAAGTTTTGCTAATAATGGCGTATTTTTTATACTGAAATTGCGAATTTGAGCATGTCCGATAAAACCTTTATCAGCGCTATGTTTTCCTTCAATTTTCAATATACCTCCGCTCATATTTTCATACAAACGCAACACTCTTAAGGTACTTCCGGCATTATTTGAATCAATTGATAACAAATGTTCACCTTCCGGTCTTGGTACATAATCTAATTTTAATTTTATTGATTTATCTGTACCATAGTTACCTACCATATGAACCTCATCAATACCTATTCCGTTTTTAAACACGGCACTACCGGCAAAATTTTTAATCGGGGTATCCTGATTAGTCCACAAGCTGTTCACTGCGATGAAAATTTCAGCATCTACAACATCTTTAAAATTGTCATCTTCCTTATTTTTATCAGAAAGTTTTTTTGCTTTTTCTCTTTTATCAAATAATGTATTTAAATCGTAACTATGACCACTTACATTTACTTTAACTTTCTTTTTAGGCGAATTAACTATTTCTATCTTAGCACTTGCAGAAGTTTTCGGACCTTTAATATCTTTTATATCAATAAGTTCTATCTGTCCTTTTTTATCCATTACCATATTTCCAGTTAAAGAAAAATCATCTTTTGATAAACTAAAAGACGGAACAGATTTAACTTTACTGTCGGCTATTTCAACTTTTGTTTTTATATTGCCCTTTTGACCTGTTTCCTTTTTGAACCCCAGAAAACTATAATCAATCTCAGCATTTGTAATGTTTGCATTTATATCTAAAATTACATCATCATTATTTTGTACGGTTATATCTGCAACAATATCAGCATATCCGTTTATGTAAGGAGGATTTAATATTGAACTTTCTATTCCAAGCTTATGTTTTACCATTTCATCAAGCTTAAATGAAATTTTAGATTTATTTTTGTAAGCTTTATTAGCAAAAGTTTCATTTATTACCAGATTAAGATTAATTCCATCAAAAACAGCATCTCCTATAACCAAAAAGCCTTTTGAATTAACTTCAACATTTAATTTTTCAGCCGTTAAATCTTTTCCGTCAGATATGTTTTCTATTTTCACATCGCTTAAATCAGCTTTTACATCAACCTTTATTTCTTCAGGTGTTAAATTTCTATGTAATTCAAAATTAAGTCCTAATTTAATATCAACATTTCCTAAAACTTTTTCAGGATTAACCCCCATTCCTGATGCAAAATTTAAAGGCGGATTATCTATAAACTTTAATGCATCTGTTATGCTGGAATTACCGGAAATTTTAATATCAATATAGTTATGCTCCTTATTCAAATCATAAAGGCTAACTCTACCTTTATTTATCAACACACCTGCAGACACACCTTTATCAATATCAATATCTATAGATGAAGGACTAAAATTTGCCACTCCATAAACATGATTTACGACAGGCATACCTTCCAAATATGTTAAATCACCATCAACAACATTTGTTGTTCCATTTAAATCTGACATATAAAGAGTTTCTTTATTTTCATCATAATTAAATTTAAATACAAATTTACCATTTTGTGCCTGTCCGCCGACTAAATTATCCTTACACCACTGCCAAGCCGGCTCCGCTAAATATCTGGGCCAAAATTTTGATAAATCAGCTAATTTGAATTTATCAATTTCAGAAGTAAAAACAATTTTTAAATCTTTTAACGATTTTTCAAAAAAATACTTTTTATATCCGGAAACATCTAAACTTAAACGAGTTTTTTGACCGGCTGTTTCAAAATCAGCATCTCTAATAGTAACAGCATCCAATCCACCGCTAACAGTTCCCTCCAAAACAAACGAATCTATAGCATAATTGAATCGTTGTTGCTCATTAAAAACAACCTCACCCTTTCCGCCATTCACCTGAAAATTTATATCCTTAATAATATCATCAATATGCTCAACTACATCTTCTTTATTATTCATAATTTGAGCTATATCAATCTCTGCAGAAATCTTACCATCTATCGGAACATCTATCTTCAAACCATTTTCATTTTTGTTTCCTACAAAATCAGAAACTATAAAATCAGAAAACACAAAACCTAAATTTAATTTATTTTGTAGTGTATTATAATCTCCATTTAAATTCAAACTCACAAGTCTTTCATTTTTTTCCAGAAGTCCTTGAATACCAATTTCCAAATTGGTAATATTTCGATTAAAATTAAAATTCACATCATTAAAAGTAAGCTTACGGCCTAAATCTACTTCATGAAACTCAACCGAAGCATTCTTGATTTCTATATCATTGATGAAACTTTCAGGATATATCATTTCATCGGAATTAAAACGTTCCAAAAAGTTCTCATACCAATCAACATAATATTCAAATTTCTTTTTATTAATTTCATTGGTCTTTTCTTTTTCTACTCCATACGTAGTAAAAATCGATATTTGAGCGTTCTCAACTCTAACACTACTTGGAGCTATTATACCTTTAAGTAATGCACGAACACTAAAAGAAAGTGATAAGCTAGGAGCTTTAATTGAAAATTTATCATCATTTTTTCTAAAAACGATATTTTTAGCTATAATTTTTACCGGTTGTATGGAGCGAACTAATTCCAGATTAACCTCTCCGACACTCATCGAATATTCTGTATCTTGTGAATTTATTGCCTTAATAATATAAGGCTTTAAAAAATCAACCGATAAGGGACCTTTATATAAAACCCACAGAAAATACAACAGAAAAAGTAATAACCCTACCCCCATATAATCTGCTGTTTTACGTAAATAATACGCTTTTCCTGAAATTTTCTTCATTACTTTTCTAACCACTCCATAAGTTTGTGATAATTACGCAAATCATACGAAGCATAATGATATAAAATCATATCCTTAGGGGACAATGCTTTTTTATAAAGCTTTAGGGCTTGTGTATATGGTAATGTATCACTTTTTGTGGCCATAACTAACAACCTTGTATTAAATATCTCTTATTAAGTCCAAATTATTATACTTATCTTTTACCAATAAATCAAGTAGTAATAAATTTACACCCATAAATCGTGTATGATATTTTACTACATCAAGTAGTGATTTAACTTTTTTCATTTTAACCGACCTTACTTGATAAAGCGGCTTCTAAAAACATGTCAATATCACCATCTAAAACAGCTTTACAATCTGATGTTTCTACTTCAGTTCTTAAATCTTTAACCATACGATACGGTTGTAAAACATATGATCTAATTTGGTATCCCCACCCGTTATCACCTTGAGCATCTCTCTGTTCAAGAGCTATTTCCTCACGTTTTTTCATTTCAAATTCATAAAGCTTTGCTTTCAACATTTTCCATGCGTTATCTCGATTTTGAAATTGCGAACGCTGATTTTGACTCTGTACAACTATACCTGTCGGAATATGTGTTATTCTAACTGCTGAATCTGTTTTATTTACGTGCTGTCCACCTGCTCCTGAAGCTCTATATGTATCTATGCGGCAATCAGCTTCATTTATATTAATTTCTATCGTATCATCAATAACCGGAAAAACATTTACCGAAGCAAAACTTGTATGCCTTCTTCCGGCACTATCAAATGGCGAAATCCTAACCAAACGATGTACACCACTTTCAAACTTTAACCATCCGTATGCATTATGACCAACAACTTTTATCGTAACCGACTTAATACCTGCAACATCACCTTCTGTTTCTTCTTGATACTCAACTTTAAACTTTCTTTTTTCTGCCCAACGAGTATACATGCGTAAAAGCATTTCGGCCCAATCTTGAGCCTCTGTACCTCCACTTCCTGCATGTATTTCTATATAAGCATCATTTGCATCAACTTCACCAGAAAGCAATGCCTCAAGTTCTAACCTTGAAACTTCTGTTTCTAAATTTTCTAAAAGCATAAAAATTTCAGATTGCATATCTTCATCATCTTCAGATATTTCCGCCATTTCTTCATAATCTGAAAGACTATTTGTAATATATTCGTAAGATTTCAACGCAGCATCTAATGAGTTTTTTTCGCTCATTATCTTTAAAGCTTTTTCAGCATCATTCCATAAAAGAGGATCCTCACTTAACGCATTAAGTTCTTCCAGCCTTAAAACAGCATTATCATAATCAAAGAGACCTCCTCAGCAGACTTAAAGACTGCTTGATATTATCTATCTTATTTATAAATTCTGCTTTCATTTTTACCTCTAATATTCACCACCAACTTGAAGAGCTTCTGCATTTGTATCTATAACCATTGCATTTTGCTCATCACTGTTTCCTATAACTCTTTGTTTAGTTGTATCAAAACTATAATCAGGTTTAATAGCCTCCACGATTACTGTTTCATCTCCTGGTTCTGATAATTTACCTGTTTTAGGATTTATACGTACTAATTTGATACCTTGCGGTATTCTAAAATCAGAATCAGGTACATCTTGTAAAGCTTCCTTCATAAATTCATAAAAAATAGGTAAAGCTGCCGATGCCCCTGTTTCAAACTTTCCCAAACTCACGGGTTCATCATATCCGACATAAACTCCCGCAACCAAATCCGGAGAAAAGCCAATAAACCAAGCATCTTTATTATCATTGGTTGTTCCTGTTTTTCCTGCCAAATGACGTTTTAAGCTTCTCAACCTTGCTCCCGTACCTCTTATTGCAACCCCCTCTAAAATAGAGGTCATTTGGTAAGCTGTTATAGAATCAACTATTTGTTCTCTCTCATCCGGTTTAATCGGAGGATTCTGATTATCCCAATTTGTTACATTGCAATCTTCGCAATCAAAAGTATCATACTTATATATAGTCTTTCCTGTTCTGTCTTGTATGCGTTCAATTAAATATGGACTTACTTTTTTACCTCCATTTGCGATTATGGCATAAGCACTTGTCATATCCAATATTCTTGCATCAGCTGCCCCCAATGATGATGATAAAAATTCAGGTAATTTGTCGTTTATACCTACACGTCTAGTCATATCAGCTACTTTATCCATACCAATATCCTGAGCTAACCTGACTGTCATCAAATTCTTTGACTGTTCAACTCCTTGTCGCAAGGTCATAAGTCCGTAAAATTTTTTCGAATAGTTTGCCGGTTTCCATTTAGGTTGCCCAACTCCTTGATCTAAAACAAACGGAGCATCTAAAATTAAATCATTGGGAGAATATCCCATTTCCAATGCTGTCAGGTATACAAAAGGTTTAAAAGATGAACCTGTCTGTCTGTATGCTTGTGTTGCTCTGTTAAATTGAGATTTTTCAAAAGCAAATCCACCAACTAATGCTAAAACTTTTCCGGTATGCGGATCTATAACTGCCATTCCACCTTCGACATCAGGAATCTGCCTTAAAGCATATGCATCATCTTTTTTAGACTTAGAAGTTATAAGCTTTTCAACATATATCACATCTCCAACATTTAAAACTTTAGAAACATCAGACGGGTCTGCCCCTACCGCATTGTTTTTTAAACGAGGTTTAGCCCATGTAATATCCTCTAAATAAATATATCCCGTATTATCATTAACGGTTTCTATCTTGGCTTGTTTCTTAGAATTTTCTAACACCACAGCTTTTTCCCAAGATGTTTCAGCACCTTTTGGAAGCTCTGCTTTCTTCAGATTATCTTTATAATCATCATCTATCTTTATATTTTTCTTTGCTCCCGTATAACCATGCCTAATATCATATTCTATTAATCCTTTACGAAATGCTTTGGTTGCAACACTTTGAATTTTAGGATCAATCGTAGTTCTTACAATGAGACCTCCTTCATACAGAGCATCATCTCCTAAATTATATGATATAGCCCTCCTTACCTCTTCACTGTAATATTCGGCATCTTTTAAAAATCCTGTTTTTCTTTCAGTCGTCACTAAGGGCTTTTGTTTTGCTATTTCAGCCTCTTCATTAGTTGCATATCCGTCTTCAACCATACGAGAAATAACCCAATTACGCCTTGCTATTGCTGCATCATATTTCTTTTTTGGGTGATAATTATTCGGTCCTTTAGGCAGCGCCGCTAAATAGGCAATTTCTTCTAAAGACAATTCATCAAGAGACTTATTAAAATAATTTAGAGCTGCTGCAGCTACTCCATATGATCTGTTGCCTAAATATATCTCATTAAGATACAACTCCAAAATATGATTTTTTGTAAATGCCTTGTTCATTCTATGAGCTAAAATTGCTTCTTTAACTTTGCGTATATAAGACACCTCAGAACTTAGTAAGAAATTTTTTGCTACTTGTTGTGTAATGGTTGAAGCTCCTGCAGGTCTCCTGCCTTTACCCAAATTTTTAAGATTATTTAATACAGCACGAACAATACCAATATAGTCAATTCCTCCATGCTCATAAAAATGTTTATCCTCAGCAGAAATAAATGCTTGTTTTATTTTTGCCGGAATTTTATCAATCGGAACAAAGAGACGTTTTTCTGCTGCATATTCCATAAGCAACTGTCCATCACCTGCAAACAGTCGTGTTGTCACGGCAGGTTCATATTTTGCCAACTGACGATAATCCGGAAGCTCTTTTGAAAGTTTACTAAAAAATACAATTAAAACCACCAAAACAATCGTGGCAAAAAACAATCCGGCACTTACTAATGCACTAAATATCCTTAACATATCAGGTTGGCCTTATTTCACTTAAGTTAAACGTATATGCACTCTATAACATCTTAATTAAAATGCAAATTAAAATTTTAAACGATGTGCATCATTTAATAAATTGAGGCAATTTCAGGATCATTAAAATAACGAGAAATAGCTTGTGTAACTGAAGCAGCAAGCTTTTTACGATATGAACTTTGCTTTAATAAGCTTTCTTCCGACTTATTTGATAAATATCCCATTTCTAACAAAGCAGACGGAATATCGGGTGCTTTAAGCACTGCAAATCCGGCAAAACGATGGCTATCATTAAGCAATTTTACTGTTTTTTTCATTTCACCGACAATATATGTAGCAAACTTAGACGATTTATTACGACTGTCCGTTTGTGATAAAGATATTAAAATATCGTTTATTTCCTTTGAATTTTCGGAAAAATCAACACCACCTATAATATCTACTTTATTTTCTCGTTCAGCCAAAGCCGCAGCTTCTTTGTCGGAAGCCTTTTCTGATAATGTGTATACAGATAACCCTTTTGCTTTACGATTTAATGCACTGTCGGCATGAATAGACATAAACAAATCAGCTTTATGCTTCTGCGCAATTCTCACACGTTGTCTGAGGGGAATAAAAACATCTGTACTTCTGGTCAGATATACCGTATATCCTTTTTTCTCAAGCATAGCCTTGAGTTCTTTACCCATTGCAAGAGTAATGTTTTTTTCATAAGTTTTACCATATACTCCTATTGCTCCGGGATCTTTACCACCGTGTCCGGGATCTAAAACTATCACTTTCTTTTTGGGTTTTGTTTTTTTATTTTCATCATTATCAAATATCCAATTTGATGATGCAACTTTTGTTTGGCTTTCAGACAAACTTGAAAAAGCATGTTTTGCGCCAACTTTTGCTTTATAATCTCGTTCGGAACAAATTGAGACATCAACGACAAAACGCCATTTCATATTACTTTGGGGAGCAAGTATAAATGCTTTTTTAATAATAGCCGGTTTTTTTAAATCAAATACAACTCGTTTATCATTAGCATCAAGTTTACCGACTCTGGTATTAACAACTAAATTATTAGCATCGCTTTGCAACGTTTTCTTTATATCCATATCATATATATCAACAACAAGTCTTTTGGGATCATTTAATAAAAAAGCTTTGTAATCAAATTTTTTATCAGCCTCAAAGACTATACGGACACTACCTACTTGCTGACCGATTCTCATGTTGGTAATATTACCTGCGTAAACAGACGCTATATAGCCAAACATACAAAAACACACGACAGCCGCATACTGAAGTACGTTTTTAAAAATTCTTATGACCTTACGGTCTATGTATCTAAATAACATCGTAAACATTGTGTTTTCTATTAACATAAAATAAGTTACCAATCAGTTAAATTTTTTTGATATACTGTATTTTATTGTTGTAATTTAAAATAATCTTTGTATTGTAGATATTGGTCAGATGTTTTGTGCTGATTTTAAAGAAACTAAAATAACAAACAACAACAATGTTTCTACCCTAACATACAAACAAAACCTGACAAAGAGAGAATATACGAGATTCAAAGTCGCTTAAGGAAAGACTAATTAAGAAACAACAACAACTTTCCCTATCCGGCAGGTGATATAAAATGCAAAATTCCGGCAATATAAATTATTGCTGATGTTTGAAATTGTAATTTAGTTAATCTTTTGTTTTTATTTCACACCTATCTCGTAAAGGGCATAATTTTCCGTTTTGAATTAACGGATTGTTGGATTGGAATAAAAAAATGACAAAAAGAATGTTAATTGATGACACTCAACCTGAAGAAACAAGAGTTGTTATCGTAGATGGTAATAAAGTAGAAGATGTAGAATTCGAATCTAGTTGTCGTAAACAAATCAAAGGAAATATATATACTGCAAAAGTTATCAGGGTTGAACCTTCTTTGCAGGCAGCTTTTATTGATTATGGCGGAAATAAACACGGTTTTTTGGCTTTTGGGGAAATACACCCGGATTATTATAATATAAGCCAAGAAATGATAGATGCCGTTGAAAAAGAAGTTGATGAAATCATTGAAAAGAAGAAACAGTATATCAAAGAGCGCGAAGAACAACGCGAAAGAATCCGTGCTGAAAAAAAAGCTTTATATGAAGCCAAACTCCGTGAAGAACAGGAACGATTGGCAAATGAAGAAAAACAATCCATGGAAGAAATAGTTTCAGAAACTGAAAATATTGAAAACCAAATTTCAAATAATGAAACAGACAGCAATATTCAAGAACATTCAGCAGAAAACTCAAAAGAGCAAGAAAACAACGAAGTAGACAACAATTCTAACAAAGAAATTGAAGAAAAAGAAGAAGTTACAGCTGAAGGAAAAGAAGAAGTTATAGCTGAAGAGAAAACCGCTATTAAACCAAAGAGAAAATACACTCGTCGCAAAAAAGCTACAACAAACGAAGATGAAACAGCATCTTCCAACCAAACAGAAACAAACAATGACGATAAAAAAGAAGAATTACAAATTTTAGCAAATGAGATTGAAGAAAAAGAACCTATTGTTTGAGAAGAAATAGAAAAAGAAGAAAATTATAAATCGCAAGATGATAATAACGATGATGATATTTTAGAAGCTGATGATGACGATGACGATAATGATTTTGAATTACAGCGTAAATTAATTAAAGCTCGTAAGTTATATCATTATTCTACAATTCAAGATGTAATAAAAGAAGGCCAAACTCTTTTGGTACAAATTGTCAAAGAAGAAAGAGGCAATAAAGGTGCTGCGTGCACAACATATTTATCACTAGCCGGACGCTATTGTGTTTTAATGCCTAATCGTATCAAAAGTGGTGGTGTATCACGTAAGATAACAAATGCCGCTGACAGAAAACGTCTAAAAGAAATCATGAATGAATTACCGCTTAGTTCGGATATGTCAATGATTATACGTACAGCCGGCGAAGAAAAAGAAAAATCAGACATTGTTCGTGACTACAACTATCTAATAAGAACATGGAATCAAATAAGAATAGGTGCTCTTAAAAATAAAGTTCCTTCCATGATTTATGAAGAAGGGAATCTTATAAAAAGAGCTTTACGAGATATGTTTACAAAAGATATAAGCGAAGTTATAGTTGATGGAAATGAGGCTTTCAAAACCGCACGTGATTTTGTAAAAATATTATCTCCGAATAGTTTGAAAAAAATTAAAACTCGAAAAAATAATGAAATGCCTGTTTTCCAAAGATTTCAGGTAGAATCACAGTTAGATAAGCTTCACAATCCGACTGTTCAATTAGAATCTGGTGGCTATTTAGTTATAAATCCGACAGAAGCACTTGTTTCAATTGATGTTAACTCAGGACGTGCCACAAAAGAAAAAGATATCGAAGAAACAGCATTAAAAACAAATTTAGAAGCAGCAGATGAAATTGCTCGTCAACTCAAAATGCGAGATTTAGCAGGATTGATTGTTATTGACTTTATTGATATGGATGAAGCAAAGAACAATCAAATGGTTGAAAAACGCATGAAAGAAGCCCTCAAAAATGATAGAGCACGCATTCAGATTGCAAAAATGAGTTGTTTTGGTCTTTTGGAAATTTCTCGTCAGCGTATGCATTCATCATTTATGGAGAGCAATTATCAACCATGCCCTTATTGCAAAGGACAAGGGGTGATTCGCACTACAGAATCGGGAGCAATGCTTATTTTACGAGCAATTGAAGAAGAAGGAACAAAAAATCGTTCATCAAAAATTACGGTTTTCGTACCAACAGATACTGCTATTTACTTACTGAATTACAAACGTCAGAATTTGACTGATTTGGAAAATAAATATAAGATGTCTATTATAATCTCGGCCGATAATGAAATAAAAATGGTTTCAGATTATCGTATAGAACGTGTCAAAACCGTAAAAGTTGAAGAAACATCAGTTGAAGAAGCTGTCGCCACCACATATTCAAATCATGATCATGAAGAAGATTTACCTAATGAAGACATTGATGAATATGATACTGATTTTCAAGAAGAAAATGAATATGGCAATCGCAGATTCAAAGGACGTCGTTCACATTATGACAGAAGACGTCGTGGTAATCGCCGTGATCATAATCGCAATACTTCAAAAGAAAAAGAATCTCCGGTTATCTTGTATAACAGTCATGAAGATGTAAATATTACAAATAATGATACCGATAAAGATGGTAAAAAAGAAGGTAAAACTGCATGGTGGAGAAGACTTATCGGATAAGAATAAGCTTATTATCTAAACTGCTTGCCGTTGTTTTAACGGCAGCAGTTTGGATAAATGATTGTATAGCACAGACCTTACCATCTCTTATATCTGATGATGAAACACAAACCTTTTTAGCTAAACTTATTCATCCTATTTTTAATGCCGCCGGCATTAATTTTGATAAAAATAAAATATATATCATAAACGATAATTCTTTAAATGCTTTTGTCAGTGACGGCAATTATATGTTTGTACATACCGGAACTTTAATTAATGCTGATACCGTAAATCAGTTAAATGGCATTTTAGCACACGAAACCGGACATATTGCCGGAGGTCACATAGCAAGACAAAAACTACGTATTGAACAATTACAAGGTCTTTCAGTAGCATCACTTGTAGTTGCCGGAGCCGCAGCCATGGCGACAGGACGTGGAGATGCAGCACTTGCAGTTATGCTTGGTTCACAGAGTTCACTCATAAATGCTATGACAGCCTATCAGATGCAAGAAGAACGAAGCGCAGATGAAAGTGCCGTGAAATATTTAGCAGCAATTAAGCAATCGCCTGTGGGCTTAAAAAACTTTATGAAAAAGATACAATTTGTTAATCGTCTTGAAGGACATAAAGAAAATTCATATTTCCGAACCCACCCTTTAAGCATCGAGAGGGAAGAGTTTTTTAAGCATGCTTTACAAAAAAATATTTATTCTGAAAAATCGCCATATGATGAAGTTTTTCAGCTGATTAAAGCAAAATTATCTGCATTTTTATTACCTGTAGAACGAGCTCAAAAATTGTATCCTGAAAGCGACAAATCATTAGCAGGCAGATATGCAAATGCTATTATTGAATATAAAAAGAATAACTTTGTTAAAAGTATAAAAATATTAGATGAGCTTATAAAAGCATATCCTACAAATCCTTATTATCACGAACTTAAAGGGCAATTTTTATTTGAAAGTCATCAAATAAATGCAGCTTTAAAATCTTATGAAAACGCTTTAAAACTTAAACCTGATTCTAATGACATTATGCTAAGTTGGGCACATACAGCTCTTGAAGCCCCTCATGATAAAGATCAATTAAAAAATATAATAGCCACATTAAACAAAATACAATTAACTGCACCATCAAAAACTGCATGGATACTACTTGCGAGAGCATATGCAGAAAATGACCAAAAAGCTCAAAGCTTATATGCCTCTGCGCAATATAGTGTTGCTATGAAGAATTATAAAACTGCAAAAAAACAAATTGAAGAAGCATACAAAACCGCCCCTGAACAACTAAAACTCAGGCTTAATGATTTAAAAAATATTATATCCCAACAAGAGTTAGAGGAGTAGATCTTAATGGAACTTAATGATTTTAATCAATGTTTAAAACCATATCAAGCAATTATGGGTGTTGATTTCGGCACAAAAAGATTAGGTATTGCTGTTTCTGATTTATTAAGAACCATTGCATCTTCATATAAAATTATAGAACGAAAAAATTGGGAAAACGATATTTTACAAATTAAAAATATTATAAAAGAAAAGCAAATCGGAGCAATTATATATGGTCTTCCGTTACAAATGAACGGGCAGGAAGGTGAAATTGCATCTAAAGTCCGCGAGTTTGCCGATAAAGTTCATAAAGAAACTAGTTTACCATATATGTTTTGGGACGAACGTTTGTCATCAAGCGCCGTAGAAAATTTCTTAATAAAAGAAGTTGATTTGTCTCGTTCAAAAAGAAAAAAAGTTTTAGATGCATCTGCTGCCGCATATATCTTACAGGGAGCTCTTGACAGATTACAATACCTTTAATAATGCTGAAAAACTTTTAATCATTAATAAGTTCAACAATTAGTTTTCAAATAAATGATTATTTTATCCCAAAAGTCTCGCTTTTTCTCGTTTCCAATCGCGTTCTTTAATGGTCTCACGTTTGTCATATATTTTTTTACCACGCCCTAATCCAACTTCAAGTTTAGCTCGTCCTTTATCATTAAAAAACAATTTCATAGCAACCAATGTCGCCCCTTTTCTGCTGAGCTCATTGATAATTTTTATTATTTCACGTTTTTTAAGTAAAAGCTTTCTCATACGTTTTTCAGCATGTGTTTCATATCCTTTGTTTACATACTCAGCTATAAACATATTAGAAATATAGATTTCACCATTTTTTTCGACACCAAATGCATCATTGATATTAGCGTGTCCTAACCGTAAAGACTTAACTTCAGTTCCGGTCAATTCTAGTCCTGCAATAAAAACTTCTTCTATAAAATAATCAAAGTTAGCACGGCGATTATGCGCTACCTGCCCCTTTGTTATAAAATCAGATTTTGTAGTTTTTTTTACCATTATTATTTATCGCCTGACGCAATCTTTAACGAAGCTTCATTCTAGCTAACTTTTGCAACAACTTCTACTTTTCTAGGCTCGGTTTTAGTTTCAGCTCGTTGAACTCTTATACATCTTCCTTCAATATATGCCCCTGGTTCAATAGCAATTGTTTGATGCAAAGCATCTCCTGTCAAATGAGCTCCTCCGGCAATAAAAATGCTTTCAGCTTCTGCTGTTCCTTGTAATGTTCCGTATAAGCTCAAACTTTTGGTTTTAACTTGGCCTACAACCTGTCCTTTAACGCCAATAATAAGCTCATCACAAACAACATTACCTTCTAAGCGTCCATCAATATGGATAATATCACCACCCAAGATATTGCCCTTTATCTTTGTTCCAAAACTGATAATACTGGGAACCGGGGTATTAGAACCCCTACCCATACGAGCTATTTTCAAATATAACATTCTACGAAATTTTTTCATTGCAATAATTCCTTATAATTGTATTTTAATAAATGTCATCGGATCAACCGGTACCCCATTGTATAAAACTTCATAATGAAGATGGGGCCCTGTTGAACGGCCACTTGATCCTACCTCTCCAATTGCCTCATGCTGTTCAACATATTGACCTTTCTTAACGTATGATTTGTTTAAATGTGCATATTTAGTCTTAAAACCATTTCCATGGTCTATTTCGATATATTTTCCATAACCGCCATTCCAATCAGAGCGTATAACTTTACCTTTAGCCATAGTTTTAACTTTGTTTCCTGTATTACTAGCCAAATCAACCCCCTTATGGGCAGCAGATTTTTTATTAAAAGGATCTGACCTTTTACCGAAAGGTGAGCTAAGCCAATAACTCCATACAGGTTTACCAACCGGAACAGATTTCATAACTTCCTTATAATATGAAACGTCATTTATTATAGAAAACACTTCTTGCATTTTTTTGCTGAGTTCTTTATTTGAAACAGATGGAACGTCTGCCTCAAATTTTCCTCCGGTTGAATCTTTTTTACTGTTTGCCAGAGGGTTAAAATATTTATTTTGATTTTTCATAGATTTATTAATAGCAGATAAAGCATCTTTAATTTTTTCCATTTCTTTTGTAGAAATTTTTTCCATTTGGTGCAAAATCTTAATTTCAGAATCTTCCAACTGCGCAACACTATTTTCTAATATTGCAATTTTTCTAACAAGTTCGTTTCTTTCTGATAAAGCCCTATCTCTTTGTAATAAAGCCTCACGAACCGTAACTTGTTTTGCGATATCTTCACTTTCTATCCAATCTTCACTATCGGTAATTTGTCGTATTTTTTCTTCCATAACCGAAGCTTGTTGCTTATACCTATTTAATTCAGTCTCATCTGTCAGTTGTTCTTCATTAACTTGAGAAAACATTGAACTTACATTTCTGTGAACAGCAACAAAATCTGTCATCAAATCAACTAAAGCATCTCTTGCCTCAACTAATTCTCTGTCTTTTGTTGATATCAATTTATCTGACATATTATATAAATAATAAGAATAAGCGCTCCACATACCTATACCTACAAGTAATATCAATATAAATACTTGTAATCTGGAAGATATATTAAAAACTTTGGCACGACCACCACTCCGAAATATAATCTCCTTGTTAGAAAAAATAGGTTTCGGTTCAGTATATTGCACCTTTGTAGGTTTCTTAATTTTAATCTTATGCGTTTTTCTTATCATATAAAACCCAGTTAAAACAAACAATTAACGCCCATAAAGGCGTAACTCGGCCTATTATAGCAAAAAAAATATTTAAAATAAAGCATTTTATTTATCAGATAGCTTTTCATCTAAAATAACAAACTCATTAGGTCCAACCATATTGAGAACTGTTCTTACCCGTTCATCTAACAAATCGAGGTCTAAATTTGAAGATAACAAGTTAACCTGTTCGTTCCAATATTTTCTTTCTTTAGATTTTTTTGCATACTCTGCTCGAGCCAAATTTACCTCATCAGTAAGATAAAAATATTTAATAAGGCCACGCTCACCTTTTACAAAATATACACTGAAATAAACAAATAATAAAGTCATAACAAAGAAAAAGCCCGAAGAACTTCTTATCTTGGAAAATATGTCATATAATCTGTTCATTTTTACCTCATTAAAAACTTTAACGAGCTCATTAGACATTATCATGGTTAATATTTGGTTTAAGTTAATAAACTTTTTCACCCAGCTTTATAAAGTGTTGAATATGCTCCATTTTCTTTTGCCATAAGTTCATCATGAGTTCCTACTTCTAAAACTTTACCATACTGTATAACTACAATTTTATCAGCATTTTTTATAGTAGATAAACGATGTGCAACAATTAAAACTGTTCTATTTTTCATCAAATTATCAAGAGCTTGCTGCACGACAGCTTCCGATTTATTATCTAAAGCCGATGTTGCCTCATCAAGAATCACTATAGGGGCATCTTTAATAAATGCTCTTGCTATTGCGATTCGCTGTTTTTGCCCTCCGGATAGCAAAACCCCTCTTTCTCCTATCTGAGTATCAAGACCATTTTGCAGTTCGGAGATAAATTCTTCTAAGCATGCGCATTTAACGGCATAATCTATTTCTTTTTGAGTTGCTGTTGGTTTTCCCAGCAAAATATTATCTTTAATTGTCCCCGAAAACAAAAAATTATCCTGAAAAACCACTGCAATATTATTGCGTAAAGATTGTAAATTAAAATCTTTGATATTTATTCCATCAATACTTATCTTACCTTCAGTAACATCGTAGAAACGAGGAAGTAAATTTACTATAGTTGTCTTGCCTCCGCCAGAATTCCCTACAAACGCAATTTTTTCTCCGGATTTAATAACAAGATTAATATTTTTTAAAACTGGTTTATTATTTTCATATGCAAAACTTACTTTTTCATAAACTATACCTTTTTTTATCCCATTTAACATTACTGAAATTTGATTATCTTTAATACCGGGAGAACAATCTTTAATTTCAAAAATGCGTTCCATTGCCATTAATGACATTTGTACATTATTATAATTATTTCCTATGCTTTTTATAGGATTATATAACATAATCAATGCAGCTATAAATGAAACAAAATTGCCGGCACTTATTTGGTGTGAAACAATTAAATAACTACCTATCCATATTACACATGCAATTCCTACAGATACTACAAAATGCATTACTGGTGATAAAATACCGGTTTTTTGAACTATTTTAATTCCATTTTTAAACACTGTGTTAAGAGTGTTTAGGAATCGTTTATTTTGATAATCATATAAATTGTAAGAGGATATAATTTTATTACCACTAAAAGTCTCATTATAATGTGTTACCACTTCAGCTCCTGAAAAGATACTTTTATCCATAACTGATTTTATCCTTCTTCTGACAGTTGTTAGTGGATATAAAGCTCCTAACAACACCACAACTGCTATAATCGCCAATTGCCAAGAATTATAGAATAATACACCTATAAGTGAAATTGATGAAAATAATCGTGTTGTAAATAATTTCAGATTATTTAATAATCCGTTACAAGCCGTATCAACATCTGTATTAAATCTTAGCAATACATTTCCTGAACTGTTTTTATCAAAATATGAACAATCAAAATACATAAGTTTATTAAATAAATCTGCTTTTACATCATTGGAAATTTTTCTCCCAACCCATGTATTTAGATATGTTGAAATATAACTAAGTGTACTTTGTATTAAACTAAAAATAATAATCAAAAATGGAATATACCACGTTTGGTACACATTTTTTTCTATCATAACCACATCCATATATGGTTTTAATGACCAAGCAATTAGAGCATCTGCAGACCCGATAGGAATTGTTATTAAGACTGCACCTAATGCCCTACCTAAATATGGTTTTACAAAAGGCAAAATTTTTACATAATTTTTAATTATAAAGGAAGTTCTTATTTTATTAAACATATGAAAACTTTCTATAATGTAAATATGCAGCAATGTCCCGAAAATATCAGGACATTGCTTTTTTATTTTTTTATAAAATTAAAACGTATATTTTAAACCGGCGGTAACTTCTTTTAGGTTATTAACACGAGACATACCTAAATATGTATAACGCCCCATCACACGTATTGCCCAATTTTCATTAAAGTTATACTGAGCACCTATACCGGCGCGATATCCTATACGATTTTGGTGTTTAGCTTTAACTTCAGGATATTTAAATCTCCAACGATAGTTAGCTGCACCTAAAGAACCTAACAAATTCATATTACCGCACCATAATGGCATATAACCATACAAATCGGCACCATAAGCTAAAAATTCAGCTTCATGTTTTCCATCAGGCTTAGAATTTTCTCTTTTTCCGGACATTTGGAAAAATGCTTCCAATCCCATATAATCATACATTCTGGTTCCCATATATACAGAGCCTGAATGGTAGCTATCTTTCATTGATTTTGCCTTGCCGCCAAATTTAGCATAAGAGTATACATAATCTGCTCCGACATAAGGTTCAATTTCGTTAGCTATATTAGTATAACTGAAATCAGCAGCTCTTGCTCCAAATGCTATAAAGCTTGCAACACCTGCCAACAATAATGTTTTTTTCATATTTTTGACTCCTATTTATAAATAGTTTTAAGTTATCACTTAATTGATTATTTAGTCCGTCAAAAGCATTATATAACTTTTGTATAATACTTCTTAAGTGTATATATTATGCAAAAAACAATTTTAAATAGTGCAAACCATTTTTTTTTATGATATGTGTTGAAAAATATAATTTAATAAGGAAATATAATGTCTTTTTGCCCGCCAAATGCTAACTGTTCGTTGTGTCCTCGTTTGGTTCAATTTCGTAACCAAAATAAATCTAAATTTCCTCATTATCATAATGGGGCTGTTGAATCTTTTGGGAGCTTAAATGCTCAAATATTGATTGTAGGTTTAGCTCCTGGACTAAATGGAGCAAATCAAACAAATAGACCATTTACCAATGATTACGCCGGAGATGTTTTATATCCTTGTCTGAAAAAGTTCGGTTTTGCAATCGGAGAATATAAAAAAATAAAAAATGATGGCTTTGAGCTTAAAAACATTAGAGTTTCAAACGCTGTACGCTGCGTTCCTCCTCAAAATAAAGTTACAACCGATGAAGTTAAAAATTGTTCAACATTTTTAATTGAAGAAATAAAAAATATGAAAAACTTAAAGATTATCCTTTCTTTGGGTTCTGTTTCTCATTCAGCGGTTTTAAGAGCTTTAGGATATCGTTTAAGTGAATTCAAATTTTCTCATAGTGCACAACACACTCTTTATAATCATAATCTTATTTTATTTAATTCGTATCATACTTCTCGCTATAATATTAATACCGGAGTATTAACTTATGATATGTTTGACGAAATAATTAAAAAAATTAAGGAACTAATTGAAAATGATTAAAAAGTTAACCAATATTTTCATCAATACAATCACTCTTATTTTAACTTTTATCTCTGTATTAACTTTATTAGCAGTACTAAAAACTATCCATACTTGGGGAGATATTTATTTTGAACAAATTATAATTGTTTTGCAACAAGGTATCACCGGTGTAGGGAAAAATGTTATAAACTCTTATATTTATTTCGTATTATCCCCCTCCATTATAATTACATTGTTGTTGATTTTTTTCATCAACAGTAATCGTAAGCTTATTGGGCTATCCCTATTTTTTATTATTACTTCTTTGTACCAAATCAATTTTTTCAAATACTTGATGAATGAAACCTTATACACCGATATCTATAAAAACGAATATATCAATCCTGAGAATATTGAATTTAAATTTCCTGATAAAAAGAGAAATTTAATTATCTTATACCTCGAATCCATAGAAAAAGATTATGCGTATCAAGAAATTACAGGCTCAAACCTATTACCTAATTTAACATTATTATCAAACGAAGGAGTAACCTTTGACGGATTTAGAGCTCATCCGACACAAAATTATTCCATTGCATCGATGGTTACCGGATTATGCGCAATTCCTTATAAATTTAATAAAGCAAAAAATTTTACCGATTTACGCAACTTTATGCCTTCACTTATTTGCTATTCAGATATTTTAAAACAAAACGGTTATGATTTACACTTGCTTAAACCGACAACCTTAGCTTTTGCACGTTTTGGTCTTTTCTTTGAAAGTCACGGATATGACCATATTACAGGAATTGATGATTTTGAAAAAATATACGGATATAAATTAGAAGAACATCAAGGAACATCTTGGGGCTATAAAGATAGCACATCCTATACACTGGCAAAACAAAAACTTACTGAAATTGCTAAAAGTAAAAATCCTTTTGTTTTTACCATGCTTACGTTAGACACACACGGCCCTGATGTATATTTAGATAAACAATGTACAACAACTTATAATAATACAAAAGATATTATTTTATGCGCCGATAAAATGGCTTTTGACTTTGTTCAATGGATTAAAAAACAAGATTTTTACGATAATACAACCATTGTAATTATGGGAGATCATATTGTCAGCGGTAAAAATGAAATATACCCAAACCATAACGACAGACAAATTTTCAACCTTATTTTAAATTCATCAGCAAACAAACCTACAGATACGACAAATAAAAAATGGACTAATCTTGATATTGCACCAACCATATTAAATGCCATTGGTGCTGAATTTGACGAAGGCAAATTTGGTCTTGGTCGATCTTTATATTCAAATACGCCAACACTTTATGAAAAAATGGGGAAAAAACTTTTTACGGAATTATTAAAACAATCTGTAGAATATAACAAATTTAATACATACAATCTGATTTTCAAAGATTTATATACATTATATCCAACGTGGGGACACATAGTTAAGGGAGTTAAAAGCATTAAACAATATGCAGCGTTTTCAGAAGAACATATTAATACTGTTTGGTTAGACACTCTTTCATTTACACTCCCGGATAAGCCTCAAAAGGATATAGTTTTAGAAGTTGATTTCTCTATTTTATTTATGGAAAATAATCAACGTAATATAAAAATTTGGATAAACGGAGTTCCTACAACTAATTTTATCTATCCGTACAACATAAAGCAACCTATAAATCAAAAAATAACTATACCTTACGATATCATCAAAGAGGACAAAAAGGTAAAGATTGAATTTAGAGGTGATGATTTAGGAGCCACAGCAGCTTCAGTTGGAATAGGAGTTATATCCTTTAAAATCTACTAAATATTGAATTAGCAAAAAATATTCATATTTTATCTCTGAGGAGATAAAATATGTTAAACAAAAAATTACAACCTTATATTTGTCGCTTTGCTGATTTTACATATAAAAAAGCTCTAATTTGTGCAAAATATCTTATTAATCATAATGTATCGGCAAATATGATAACATTTTGTGGAATACTTTTTGCAATTTTAGGGCTCAATTTTTTAGCTATAAACAACTATTTTCTAGCTTTCATATGTTTAATTTCTAATCGTATATGCGATATTTTAGATGGAATGTGTGCAAGACTAAAAAAAATCACATCCTTTGGAATATTTTTCGATATTATCGCCGATTATACCTCTTTTTCCTTATTCATATGGGGGTTTACGTTGGCAAATCCGCAAGATAATTCCGGAGGAGGTGTTTTTTTGCTTATATGCCTGTTAATATCAGCTGTTTCTCTTTTATCATATGCTCTTATTTCGAAACAAGATTACAAAAAAATCAATCAATCTAATGTAAAAATTTGCCTTTGGGGACATTTGCAAAACTTTGATACATTTATCGCACTGGTTTTAGTTTGTATATTTAATCAACATTTTATGCCCATTAGCATATTTTTTAGTTTACTCTTACTGGGAAAATCCTTAATAATATCAAGTAAGGCATATTATACTTTAGAAATTAAAGACAAAGGCTAACAAAAAATATGAAACTTATTAAACTAATCTTTCTTATTCTCTTAACTTTATTAATGGTCACCCCATCTTTTGCTTCCAAACAAAATTGGCAAAATGATAAGATTGATATTAACATATACTCTAAAAAAAACACTCAAAATAATTTTAATATTTTAGTTGAATTAAAGTTAAAAAACGATTGGTTTATATATTGGGACAATCCGGGTGATGCCGGTATTCCAACTACATTTTCTTGGAATAATAACATAAAAAGAATTGCTAACAGCAAACCGGAAAAGAGAATATTTGAAGAAATTGTTGCGCAATACGGATATTCCGATGTAGCCTATTATTTATTTGAAGGCGCATCCGATAAAGATGAAATATCTGTCAATATAAGTTGGGAAGCTTGTAAAGATGAATGTGAAAAAGAAAATGCTTTCATTGAATTTACTTTATCTCAAAATGATGATATAATTTTTGATAATGTACTTGAAAAAGCACGTAAGACTTTTCCCAGTATATTAAACAAACCATTTTACACTAAAACTTCTTATAAAGACGATAATTACTTTTTAGATATAATAGTTGAAAATATAAATTCTGATGAAAAAATTTCAGATGCTTATTTTATCCCTTACCAAAAATCAACGATTATCAATGCTCAAAAACAAGATATTGTATTTAAAAACAACAAATTACAAATCAGAGCACAATTAGAAGGTCCGATTACTTTATCTCAAGGTGGATTACTTATATTAAATAATACTGCATATATATTAAATCTTAATCCTCAACATAATGATATATCATCATTTTCTTTATTATATGTATTATTTTTAGCATTTTTGGGTGGTATAGTACTTAATTTTATGCCTTGCGTATTTCCGGTATTAAGCTTAAAGGTTCTTACCATAAAACCAAATCAAAATAAAAAAGAAAATATTAAAAACGCTATTTATTATTTAGCCGGAGTTATATCAAGTTTTTTAATCATGGCACTTTTACTTTATACACTAAGAAAAGGCGGAGAAGCTGTCGGTTGGGGTTTTCAACTGCAATCACCTTTATTTGTAGTCATCATGTTAATTATTTTTATTATTTTATTTCTGATGACATTAGATATTATAACTATAAAATCTAGCATACTTAATTGTTTTACTAAATGGGGAAGCATCAACAATTTCACTTCCGGTTTTTTTGCTGTATTAATAGCATCTCCTTGTACAGGCCCCTTCTTGGGCGTAACACTTGGCCTCACATTATTAACATCTCCATCAATTTATTTTATAGTATTCTTCTCACTTGGATTAGGTTATGGTTTGCCGTTTACAATTTTAGAAATATATCCTGATAAAATTGCTAAGATATTACCTAAATCAGGTAAGTGGATGAAATCTGTAAAATATATACTTACCATACCTATTTTATTAACTTGTATATGGCTAAGCTGGCTTTTATACAATCAAACTTTGGTCTCTAAATTTGAACCTGAACAAAATTGGAAAAGATATGATGAAGTTGAAATCCGCAGCCTTATAAATCAAAACCAAGCAGTTTTTATTGATTTTACGGCAAAATGGTGCTTAACTTGCTTATTAAATGAAAAAACAGTATTACGCACTGATGAATTTATAAAATTTGCTAAGGCAAATAATATCAATCTTTTCAAAGCTGATTGGACTGAATATAATAAAACAATCGGAAATGCTATAAAATATTTTGGCAGGAACAGTGTTCCTTTATATGTTTTTTATCCTCCACGAAACCCAAATTATATAATTTTGCCACAAATTCTTGAAATAAATTATATTAAGTCAATTATAGGTGATAAAAAGAAAAAATAATAATTTTCAATTTTTTTTAACAATATTATGTTACATGTGTTTAACCATGTTACAATCCGGATTAATTTAATGAATTTGAAAAGTTTAAAATGTTTTTTAGAAAATGAGGCTTTACACAAAGAGATTGTATATCTTAAAAATCTCAATCAAGGTGGAACGTCCATAAATTTAACCTGTAAAACTGCTGATGCTAAATTCTTAATTAAAATCCTGCCAAATACAAATATTAAAAGAGCCGAACGCTTATTAAGGATATTAAATTCATTAAAGCAAATATCAAATATTTATTCCCCCAACATTATTGAATTTAATGGGAAACAATGGTTTGAATTTGATAATTATATTATTCTTATAATAGAATTTATAAATGGTAAAAAGCTTAAATATAAAGAATTAAACGAAACTCATTTAAACAAAATTTATACATCTTATCAATATATACAACAGCTTCAATTAGACGCATTACCACAAAGAAAACCTGAACAATTATATAAAGAAAACAAAGAAATGATTGAACAGCTGTTAAAAACTGAAAATAATTTTCTTAAAAAGAAAGTCTTAAATAAATTAAATAGATTTAACAAGTTATTGAATATTGATACAAAATGTGATGATACACCGGTTATTATTCATGGTGATGCCAGTCTGAATAATACAATAGAGGATGTAAATAAAAATATTGCTTTATTAGATTTTGAAATGATAAGATATGGTTATATTGTAGAAGATTGGACCGAATTTTTACTATCTTCCGTATTACAACATAGCATTTTATTTATTCCTAAAAGGCATTTGGAAAAATTAATCAAAATCACAAACAACTTATTTGAATTCAATATTGAACAATGGAAATATGGTGTAAATTTGTATTTCTTAAGTTTGATTAACAAGCGTCTAAAATCAAGAAAGCTTTTTAAATCAACAAGAAAAGCAATCCTTTTCATTTTAAATATTAAAAAACATAAACAGATATACAAGATGCTTAACGAAATATACTAAATTTTTTTGTTACACCATTTATTTGATAACATATAACGATATGATAAAATTAAAATAGTCACATTGTATACCCAATCTGCGCCCCAACAAATAGGAAGTGATAATTTTAAATATTCAACCACAATAAATACATATAAGACATATGCAAACATTGTGACAAACTCTATTTTCATCACGTATTGTGTGTTTCCAGTACCTGCAACAGTATTAAACAATATCCATGCAGGAATACCCGATACAAAACTTCCCAACATAACCAAATATGTCATAATTGACTGATTTATAAGTGTCAAGTCATCAGTATACATACGTAAAAACGGATAATATCCTACTGACATTATAGCCAGTAACGGTATCATTATATAGCTACACAATTTTATACCTTTAATGCAAGATGGTATAACCTCATTTGTTTTATTTTCTCCAATAAGATTGGCCGTAATAGAACTCATAGTAGATGCCAAAGCATTAACTACAACAAAGGGAAAAGAAGATAAGCTGCGAACAATATTAGAAACAGCCAACTCCCTTTCTCCTAAATGTTCTATAGCAACAAAAAAGAAAAACCAAGTAGAAATGGATATGAATTGCTGTAACATTGTCCACACAGAAACTTTCAAAATCGATTTTAACAAATCAAAATCTTTATATACAAAACGATTAAATCCATACTTTTTTAAATTAACTTTTACTAAAAAATACAAAATATAAACAATAACAGCAACTATCTCAGAAATATTTGAAGCTATTGCAGCCCCTGATATTCCGAGTTTAGGCATACCAAATTTTCCAAATATAAGTACATAATTCAAAACAACATTTGTTAAGACCATTATAACAGAAATCACACTTAACACTTTGGTTTTAGTAATGCTTACAAAAAATCCTCTGACCATGATAATAGTTGAAGCTGACAAAATTCCCCATATTCGCCAATTTACATATTCAAGTGTAGATTGATAGATTTCCGAACTTTCAATAATTGTTTTCAATAAATTTGGAGTAAGAAAATATGATAACAAAATAAATAACAAATTGATTACTATAAGAAAAGAACACCCTTGATAAAAAACAGGACCTATTTTTTCAAAATTTTGTTCTCCGTTTCGTCGTGCCATAATAATTTGAGCACCAACACTAAAACCGAAAGCAATCATAAATATGGTAAAAAAATACGTAGATCCTAAAGCCGAAGCTCCTAACTCAACTTCACCCAATCTGCCTAAAAATACAATATCAGTAATA
The DNA here is from genome assembly GCA_045644765.1 of Alphaproteobacteria bacterium. Lineage (GTDB taxonomy): Bacteria > Pseudomonadota > Alphaproteobacteria > RF32 > CAG-239 > JAFTYO01. The sequence continues at coordinate 70,990 of JAZRHM010000013.1, forward strand.
CCTATCAGTTGCTGCATCAACATACTGATAAGTATAGGGTAACTTATTTTTAAAATACTTTTATAATTAACTTGCATAACAGACGCAAGTTAACTCATATGTTCATAAATTTCAACACTTAAATTGCTAAAGGCAAATAAACCGTAAATGTAGTACCATCATAGTTAGTAGAGCTTACAGTCAGATTTCCCTTATGACGTAAGATAATTTGCTTAGCTATTGATAAACCCAAACCTGTTCCTTTTATATTCAGATTTTTATGTTCTTGCAAGCGATAAAAACGCTCTGTTACCCTTGCTAAATCTTCTGCACTTATTTTGGGTCCTTTATTATTTACGGAAATAGCAATTGCTTTTCCTTCGGCAACACTAAATGATTTTGATGAGGGAATAGCGTCAACACATTTAACTTCAATTGTAACATCTGACGGACTTATTCCGTATTTTAAGGCATTATCAGTTAAATTTTGTATCAATTGTTGCACCTGATTTGCATCTGCAATTACTTGAGGTAAATCTTCAGCCAACTCAAGTACAATTTTCATATCACGTTCTTTAGCTTTTAACGACAAAGCTTCAGCAACTTCTTCCACAATCAGTTCAACTCTTACCTTTTCATCAGGAACTTGATCTTGTGACAATTCAATACGTGATAAAGAAAGCAAGTTTTCTATTAAATCAGACATATACTGAGCTTGATCAGACATTATTTTTAAAAACGTCTCTCTTGCTTGAGTATCATCTTTAGCTGAAGTTTGTAAAGTTTCAATAAAACCGGAAATTACGGATAACGGAGTTCTTAGTTCATGACTGGCATTAGCAACAAAATCCGATTGCATTTTTTCAATTTTCATAGCTTTTGTAAGGTCATAAAGTGAAATAACGGCTACTGCCCTTCCCTTTGAGAACCATGGGAGTTGCTTAATATGAGCATAAATTTTTTTATTAAAAGGCTCTTTTGCATAAAAAATAAGATTTTCGGCGTCACTTTCCTTCTTTAAAACTTTGCTTACCGATTTAATAAAACTGTTTGAATTGAAAATATTTTCAATATTCTTTTCTGTAATATTATCGCCTAATAATTTTCTTGTTGAAAGATTTGCTCCTAATATATTACCAGATCTGTCTATCATTAAAATAGGATCCGGCAATGTATCTAAAACGGCTGTATCAGACATACTTTGAGCTTCAAGCTCATCTGTTTTATCTACCCAAAACTTATGCATTGAATTTATCGCTTCAGCAATTTCACGAGCTTCTTGTTCCGAAAGTTCTATATCTAATGTTTCTGTTTGAATATCTTTTGCTAAACTATAAATATATTTTTTAACCTGTTGTAACTCAAAGCTTATAGGAAGCAAAAACGCAACATTAAACACCACAATCATAGCATAAGAAATAACGGCCCAATATGGCGGTAAAATATCAAAAACCGTCAACATTATAAAAACCAATGCTGAAGGGACCGATAAAATCAAAACTCTAAAAACAAAATCAGAGTTCTTTTCAATTGCTGTAAAGCCGTTTTTTTTAAATTTCATAAAATTTCCCCGTATAAAATGCAAAAAAAAATAGACTTGAATTTTAAATATTCTATTATGAAAGAAGTTTAAAATCACTTAAAATTGAATGAAGAAAAATGGCTAAAACTAAAGACGATGTAACCCCTTCTACAAAACAATATCTTGAAATTAAAAACGAATATAAAGAGTACTTACTTTTTTATCGCGTCGGAGACTTTTATGAACTGTTTTTTGATGATGCCCATAAAGCCTCTAAAGCTTTGGATATTGTTTTAACCCACAGAGGTACATATATGGGAGAACCCATACCAATGTGTGGTGTACCTTTTCATGCATATGAAAGCTATTTAGCCAAGCTAATCGGTCAAGGGTTTAAGGTTGCAATATGCGATCAAACAGAAACGCCTGAAGAGGCAAAACAACGTGGCGGTACAAAAGCACTGGTAAGACGTGAAGTTGTCAGATTGGTAACAGCAGGTACTCTAACCGAAGACAATATGTTAGATGCCAGAAAAAACAATTACTTGCTATGCTGCGTTATGCATGAGAAAAATTTTGGTTTTTCTTGGTTAGATTTGTCGACCGGAGATTTTTATACTAAAAGTATACCTTTTACAGTTGATAAAAAATCTGAAGTTTTACAATCGTTTTTATCCTATATAGAAGCCGGAGAAATTATTGTTTCTGACAATTTATTGCAACAGACAAATTTATTTGACGTCTTAAAATATTATCAAGAAAAACTTACTGTCTTACCTCAAGCTCGTTTTAATGTTATCAACACACAAAACATGATTGAAAAATTTTTTAAAATTCAAACTCTTGAAGCGTTCGGTTGTTTTTCAAAACAAGAAATAATAGCATCCGGCATAATTCTTGATTACATAGAAACAACACAAAAAGGTAAACTTCCTCAACTTAAAAAACCAATTTGTCAAACGCAAAGCCAATTTTTAGAAATTGACGCTTCCACAAGACAAAGCCTGGAACTAACAAACTCTCAAACTTACGGAAATAACAAAAAATCAACTCTTTTGAATACTATAAACAGAACAATCACAGCTGTAGGTTCTCGTTTATTATCGAATCGTTTACTTAATCCGTCAATTGATATAGATACAATAAATCATCGCCTCAATGTGATAGATTTTTTCATACAAAATTCGGATATAAGAAACAAGCTTCGCATATTACTCAAAGAAGTATCTGATTTAGAAAAAATAATTACCCGTATGAGTTTAAATCGTTGCCCTCCTAAAGAATTGTTTGAGTTGGGTACAACTTTATCATATTTACCAAAAATAAAAAATCTTATATATACCGGTTCAAAAGATAATATGGTTTTAAATAAAATACCGCAAGAGATTGATGCTTATCTATCCGGCATAGCCGATTTTAGTGTATTAGTTACCGAAATTGCGGAAGCTCTGCAAGATTATGATAAACTTCCAAATAAACTCGGCATAAGCGAATTTATAAGAGATGGATATAATGCAAGTTTAGATCATCTCCGTAACATCAGAGAAAATCAGAAAAAATCTATAGAAGCGTTAGAACAAAAATATATACAAGAAACAAATATTTCTAATTTGAAAATCAGATACACAAGTGTTTTAGGATATTTCATTGAAGTTCCGACCAAAATGGCTGCAGATATGATACAATTACCACAATTTATACACAGACAATCTGTTTTAAGCGGTGCTCGTTTTACAACCGTTGAACTAAACGAAATGGAACAAGAATTAAACTCTGCTGACGATAAAGCTATTGCATTGGAAGTTAACTTATATAACAATTTAATAAATAAGGTTTTGTGTGTTACAAACGATATATATAACGTAGCATCAGTTATAGCCGAACTTGATATTGCTTCTTCATTGGCTGATTTAGCTATTGAAAAGAAATATTGTCGCCCTATTGTAGACAATAGTTTAGATTTTATAATTAAAGATGGTCGTCATCCGGTTGTTGAAAGAAGTATTGAAAAATCGTTTGCAGGAACATTTGTCAGTAATGATTGTCATTTAGGAGATAATGGCAATAAGATCTGGCTTATAACAGGTCCCAATATGGCCGGAAAATCTACATTTTTAAGACAAAATGCCATTATTGCAATTATGGCACAACTTGGTTCTTATGTTCCTTGTTCTTATGCAAAAATCGGTATAATTGATAAGATTTTTTCTCGTGTAGGAGCATCTGATGATTTATCAAGAGGTCGTTCCACTTTCATGGTAGAAATGGTAGAAACTGCAACCATATTAAATCAGGCAACAGAAAGGTCTTTTGTTATATTAGATGAAATAGGTAGAGGAACAGCAACATATGACGGTTTATCAATTGCTTGGTCTGTTGTAGAACATTTACATGAAATAAATAAATGTCGCGCTCTTTTTGCGACACACTATCACGAGCTAACTGTTTTATCCAATAAATTGAAGCATTTAAGCTTACATTGTATGAAAATTAAAGAATTTAACGGCAATGTTGTATTTTTACATCAAGTAGTCAATGGAGCTGCTGATCGCTCATACGGTATTCATGTTGCAAAATTGGCCGGTCTTCCTAAAATTGTAATATCCAGATCAGAACAAATTTTACATTCATTGGAACAAGACCCTAGTAGAGTTTCGGTTACAAATATAGAAAATGATTTACCTTTGTTTTCCGTATTAAAAGAAAAAATTGAAAAACAAGAAGAAGCTCTAAACAAAACAAATCCGGCTCTTGAATTGTTAAAAGAAACAGATCCGGATACGTTAACTCCGAGAGAAGCCCTTGATAAAATTTATGAACTTAAAAAACTCTTATAAAAATATACACAATTAAAAAAGGCGAGAAATTCTCGCCTTTTTTTGTATAGAGAAAACCCTCTTACTTATCGTAAAAGGGCTTTATAAACAGAATTTACAAACTATTAGAAATGATCATCACATTTTCTAATTAATTCTTCAATATTTTCCGGAGGCCATCCTGGAGTATCCATACCAAGATGAATTCCCATTTTAGCTAAAACTTCTTTGATTTCATTCAATGACTTACGACCAAAGTTTGGAGTACGGAGCATTTCTGCTTCTGTTTTTTGAACCAAATCACCAATGTAAACAATATTGTCATTTTTCAAGCAATTTGCTGAACGAACAGAAAGTTCAAGTTCTTCAACTCTCTTGAGTAAGTTACGATTGAACGGAAGTTCTTCTTTAATATCAGCAGATTCGCTTTCCGGTTCATCAAAGTTGATAAACGGTTTAAGCTGATCTTGTAAAATACGAGCTGCATATGCAATTGCATCTTCAGGTGTAACAACACCGTTTGTTTCGATTACCATTGTTAATTTATCATAGTCAGTAATTTGACCAACACGAGTATTTTCAACTTTGTAAGAAACTTTCTTAACAGGAGAATAAATTGCATCAACGGCAATCAAGCCAATCGGTGCATCTCCCGGTTTGTTCTGATATGCAGGAACATAACCTTTTCCGGTATCAACAGTCAATTCCATAGAAATTTTACCACCTGCATCTAAGTTACAAATAACATGATCAGGGTTCATAATTTCAACATCATGACCTGTTTCAATCATAGCAGCAGTAACGGTGCAAGGACCTTCTGCTTTCAAAGTCATCATTTTTTGACCTTCGCTATGAACTGCAACAGCTAAACCTTTAATATTCAAAACGATATCTGTTACATCTTCTCTAACGCCAGGAATAACTGAGAATTCATGCAAAACGCCATCAATCTTAATTGCTGTAACTGCGCCGCCTTGTAATGATGATAATAAAACTCTTCTCAATGCGTTACCTAAAGTAAGACCGAAGCCTCTCTCTAGGGGTTCAACCACTATTTTAGATCTTTTTCCACCTTCGGAATTTACTTCTAAGTTTGTTGGTTTAATTAATTCTTGCCAATTCTTTTGAATCACCGGTATACCCTCTTTCTATTTATATATGCATATATATTTTGTAAAAAACATTGAAACAGCGGAGATTGTAACAACGCTCTCCGCTGTAGAATCTTATAATTAAACGCGACGTCTCTTTTTCAAACGGCATCCGTTATGAGGAATCGGGGTAACATCACGAATAGAAGTGATTGTAAATCCGATAACCTGTAAAGCTCTGATTGCCGATTCTCTACCGGAACCAGGACCTTTAACTTCAACTTCCAAAGTTTTCATACCATTTTCTTGAGCCTTTTTACCTGCTTCTTCAGCTGCAATTTGAGCAGCATAAGGTGTAGACTTACGAGAACCCTTAAAACCTTGTGCACCGGCTGTTGACCATGCTACAGTATTTCCTTGAGCGTCGGTAATTGTTACTCTGGTGTTGTTAAATGTAGAATTCACGTGGGCAACGCCGGAAGTGATATTCTTTTTTTCTTTTTTCTTAACACGTTGTGTTGCTTTAGCCATTGTTACCTCACCTTACTTTTTCTTATTGGCAACAGTTTTACGCTTACCTTTACGGGTACGAGCATTTTGTTTAGTGCTCTGACCACGAACAGGCAAACCTTTACGATGCCTTAAACCTCTGTAACATCCAAGATCCATAAGTCTTTTGATGTTAACACCAACTTCCCGACGAAGTTCACCCTCCACCAAGTAATCTCTATCAATTACTTCGCGGATTTTAGCAACTTCTTCATCACTCAGTTCATGTACTCGACGGTCAGAAGCCACGCCGGATTTAGTACAAATGTCTTGAGCAGTTTTTCTTCCGATACCAAAGATATAAGTCAAAGCAACTTCAATTTTCTTGGCTGTCGGAATGTTTACGCCAGCTATACGAGCCAAATTAACTCTCCATTTTCTAATTAATTAAAACATTTAAAAAGTTGATCACCACTTTTCAAAATTAAGCGGATTATATTCTTTTTTTTTTCAGAGTCAATAACATTTTTATCAAAAGAAACATTTTTTTAATAAAAATCGATATTGACTTTTTTGTTATTTTTCCGAAAGCCCTAAAACAACAGCAATTTTTTGCCCTGTTGCCTCAATTGTTCCGGTGCCGTCAACACATGTTAACATCCCCTTTTTCTCAAAATAAGGAATTGTCGGATATGTCAACGACCTATAATTTACCAAACGATTACGAACTGTGGTGCGGTTATCGTCTTGCCTTCTCGAAAACTCAACTCCACCGCATACATCACACACACCATAAACTTTCGGTTTTTGAAACTTATCATGGTATCCTTGTCCGCATTTCATGCAAGAATATCGCCCTAAAATACGTTCCATTATAATTTCATCCGGAACTTGTATTTCAATAACTCTATCTAATACGATGCCTTTTTCTTTTAACAAAACATCTAACACCTCAGCTTGAGGTAATGTTCTTGGAAAACCGTCCAAGATAAAGCCGTTTTTACAATCATCCTCATCTATGCGAGAAGATACCATCTGTATAATCATCTCATCTGTCGCAAACTCACCTCTGTCAAGAGCCGCCTTCAAATCACGACCCAATGGAGTGTCTTTTTTAGCCTCTTCTCTTAACATCTCACCTGTTGAGAGATGACATATATCAATTTTTTCTCTTAATATTCTGGCTTGAGTGCCTTTACCGCAGCCCGGAGCTCCGGTAAAGACAACATGCAAACCAACACCATTTTTACTCATTTTTACTTTCTTTTCTTATTAACAAGTGCTGCTTTTTTGATTAAACCTTCATACTGATAAGCAATCAAATGAGACTGAACTTGTGTAACGAAATCCATTGTAACCTGAACTACGATCAAGAGTGTTGTACCACCTAATACAAAAGGAACAGAAAGTTTCGAAATAAGAATTTCAGGTAAAATACATAAAGCTGTTAAATACGCCGAACCTAGCACAGTTAAACGAGTGATAACATAATCAAGATATTCTGCCGTATTTTTTCCCGGTCTGATACCTGCAATAAAACCACCATGTTTCTTCAAATTGTCAGCTGTATCTTCCGGATTAAACACAACAGCAGTGTAGAAAAATGAGAAGAACACAATCAAAAACGAATATAAAGCCAAATAAAGCGGTTGACCGTGACCTAACCATTGGCTCAATGTTTGAACCCAAGAAGGTCCGTTTTGTGCCGACATATTAGCAATTGTAATCGGGAGCAACAACAAAGAGCTTGCAAAAATCGGAGGAATAACACCGGTAGGGTTAATTTTAAGCGGAAGATGCGAGCTTTCTGCTGACATCATACGCATACCCATTTGACGCTTAGGATATTGAATAATGATTTTTCTTTGAGCTCTTTCAACGAAAACAATCACATAAACAAGCGCAAGAACCATAATCAACAACAATGCTATAACACCTAATGACATAGAGCCGATTCTTCCCAATTCAAAAGTTTGCGCCAACGCGTTCGGTATGTTTGCAATAATACCTACCGTAATAATCAAAGATGATCCGTTACCTACACCGCGAGATGTAATTTGATCACCAAGCCAAACAACAAACATTGTACCGCCAACTAAAGACACGATAGTTGTAAAACGAAATACAAAGCTAGGAATTACAACAGCAGAAACACCCGTATTTCCACTCATGCTTTCAAGACCTACTGCAATACCATAACCTTGAATAACCGTAATCAACACTGTAAGCATTTTAGTATAGTGTGTAATTTTACGATGCCCTGCTTCACCTTCTTTTTTAAGAGCTGCTAACGAAGGAACAACTGATTGTCCCAACTGAAGAATAATGGAAGCAGAAATATACGGGAATATGTTTAGCGCAAAGATGGTCATACGCGATAACGCACCACCTGAAAACATATTAAACATACCCAAAATACCACCTGAATGTTTCGTGAACACCTCTGAAAGAATTTGTGGGTCAATTCCGGGAAGAGGAATAAATGTTCCCAGACGGAACACGATTAAAGCTAAAATCGTAAACCACAATCTTCTTTTGAGCTCGTCAGCTTTATTAAAAGCGGACATATCCATATTTGCCGCCATTTTTTCTGCTAATGATACCATTTTTTCATCCTTAAATTAATTTAAACAAACACTACAGGCCTTTCAGACCCACTTGGGTGTAATCTAATACACAAATTAAAAAAATAATGCAACTATTTTCTCTTTATCCTCAATTTTTGTTAAAAAAATATCCCGAAAGCATCTAGCACCGGGATATTTTTTAACATATTTTTATTTTTTTAGCTTACCCCAACCTTTTTTAACCGATTTTTGTGTTGCTGAAACAGGTTTTACTGTATCAGTATTCCAATTACGTACAGGAGCATCACCACTTTTTTCTTTAACTAAAGCTTTTTGTTCAGGAGTCTTAGCAATTCCTATCGGCAATAATTGATCTAACAATGCCGGAGAAATAAACTCTGATTTATTTTTTGCAAAAATTTGTACAACTGCTTCTAATAATTTTGCGACAGGCTCAACATTAAAGCTTTTAACTTTTCCTCCATAAAAAACACTAAACGAATGACATGGCGCTGATAATAAAACATCGGTATAATCAACACCTTTTACAAATCGTATTATAATTTTTGGCTCTATCATACATTTAGCCATAACATTTGACACGCTGTTTTCTTTATAGAAAAATTCTTTTAATAAAATATCTTTATCTTTTTCGTTTAATATACCACAAAAACCTGTAACAGCCATACCATTTAACGTATAACCTTTATAATCTTTAGGAGCTTTATCCACTGTATAACAGAATATCCTTTCTGATTGAAGTATATTGTTAAGTCCGTGCTTAGGAAGAGCATCTTTAATTTTTTGAATAACTTCGCCTTTACTTCCGTTATCCACTTCTTCTTTACGACGCCAAGCATCCTTATCTTGTTTGAACGATGCAACACCTTCGGAAGTTTGAGCCCCAACATTAGCTGAAAACATAAACAACGAAGCAAAAATAAATAAACAAATCTTTTTCATATCTTTAATCCATTAAAATTATTTTCTTTTATTTAATCCACGGTAAAGATTTTTGCAAATCTTCTTGCGTATTAATATCCGCCGGAGCTTCATCAATAAGTTTTATCTTATCAACAAGCATTGCTCTGACATCCATACCATTTTCAAGAGCTCTTAACTGTTCTAAAGCTTCTCTTTTTTCTAAAACGCTGGTCGGAAGAGAAACCATTTTCTTCAAAGAAGCAGCCTTAAAAACATAAATACCTATATGATGATATAAATCTTGATTTGGACATTTTTCCGGATTACGGGTATATGGCGCAGTAGCACGTGTAAAATACAAACATCTGGCCTCTTTTTGGCCATCTTCCAAACCCATAACAATTTTTACAATATTAGGATTGTTTTTATCTTCTTCATCATGAATAACCATACCGCAAGTTGCAATATCACAATTTGTTCTTTCGACCATTTCAACCAAAGGCAAACATACCGCAGGATCAACATTCAAGTTATCACCTTGAAAATCTACCACAATATCATATTTTTCGCCTGTCGGATCCAAAACCTTTAACGCAGCGGCGATTCTGTCTGTACCACTCGGCAAATTAGGATCAGTTAATATGGCAGTTGCCCCAAACTTATTACATTCGTCAACAATAGCCTGATCTCCGGCTGCAATAGCAATATCTGACTTTCCGTTCATAACCTTTTGAACGTTTTCATAAACACGCTGAACTAATGTTTTACCATTTATATTAATGAGCGGTTTATTAGGAAGTCTTGTTGCGGCCAAACGCACAGGCATCAAAGTTATTACTCTGTTCATTTAATTATCCTCTTCAAAAAATAATATACTCTTGCTGAGTTTAACAAAAATATATTTTGTTTCAAGGAAATTATTTTTTTATACATCTCTTTAAAAAACTAAAAGCCCTAGTCATAAAGATGACGGGGCTTTTATAAACACTACTTTTATATTGATTACAATCTTTTTTCAAAAGTAGAAATTTTTTCACTCAGAGTACTCTCACCAATGGTTCTAAGCTTAATAATCAGCAAACGATACTCATGTTGACAACCACTGATGTACGATGTTTTTTGGAATAAAACATCCAAATAAACTCTGTCGACTTCAGAAAACTCACTCTTTGATACCAATTCCATAATCGCGCTTTTTCTCTGAGTTGGCATTGCAATTCTTTCACGGAATGCCTGTGCTTTTAAATGCTTTTCTTTCTTTTCCATACTAATTTGATTTTGTAATTTTGTGATATAATTGTATATTTCTTCTTTCAATATAGCTCAAAAAAAAAGTTTATTCAAGTAAAAAAACATCTTTTATGAAAATTTATATACAAAATGTGAAAATTATTTTTATAAAAGCGAAAGAATAAAAAATTCATACAATCTCTACTATACTTATAAAAAGAATCCCCTTGCTGTTTTAACACAAACAAAGGGATTCTTTTTTAATTTCCGCATTCTTTTTATGCGATTTTATATACGGCAACAAAGTAAGCTTAAGTCCTAACAGTAAGGAAAGCATATACATTACCGTAACAACTACCAAAGCAAGAATTTTTTTATATATTTTTCTTACTTCGTGTTTTTCAAGGTCTTCGATAGCACCCATTGATACTAAAATGATAATTCCACATAGCGCAATAAAAAATGTACCAAACTCTTCATAAACAGTGGCTTCAATCTGTTTTGCCTTCATGTCTTGAAGATTAAGACCTTGTTTTGCTAATACTAGCTCATACTCTTTTGAAAAATTCTTTGGATTGTCATAATCGCTTGCGTTACGATAACCACAAACAAAGAGCAATACCACGAGAACCGCTATCAAAAGAGCAATTTTTTTGGATTTTGGGCTTGTTAAACATGCATAAGTTAATATACCTGCAAGTAACCCGAAAATTAAATTCATCTCTGTTGTTTGTAGTTATAGCAAGAAGGAACTATTGCTCCTTCTTGCCTTAATTAAACATTAAAATACAAAACTGGATCCAACACCCACATAAGGAGCAATGTCTCCAGATGTAAACTTAGCACCTGCTTCCGCATAAAGCGTTGCATGATTGCCAAGATCAAAACCACATACTGTGTGTACACCTTGCATGGTCTCTTGAGCCCAAGCAGATAAAGTTAAACACATATTGCTTTTACCAACTGCAATATTATTGCGATTATAGGTCAAAACAATGTTTTGGTTATCTGTACCTAACTTATTGGCAGAAAGATTAAGAACATTATTGTTCTTGCTGAACTTTACTGCAGCATAACCGGTTAAAGGAGCATTTTTGCACATATCCACTCCACCTGTCAGAGACAAGCAATTTGCAATGTTAGTTTCAACACCTGTAAACCAATATCCGTCATCAAATCTAAAGAAAGAAACCCCTCCTTGATGTCCGACAAAAATTTTTGTTTTACTGATATTATAACTTAACTGCATTGCATTTGAAGCAGAAGCGCCTTCACCTAGTATGACCATATGGTTTGCATACTGAGGATCTAAGCCTGCAGAAATCAGTCCTGTCCTTTTGAAGTTTCCTACACGATACTCAATGCTTGAGTTATTAAAAGCATAAGAAGCTGAAACAAAATTTACAGGAGAGCAAATACCAAACTCAGTAGATACGCAACCTACAACATTACCGCCAAAGGTAAAGTTACCGATTTGTTGACTATATCCACCGACAACAACTGCTTGAAACAAGCTCTGTTCTGTTGTCTGATTGGCGCTTAAGCTCATACTCATGTTAACTTTTTTCTGCTCTTCCTTTTTCTGTTCATTTAACTCTTTCAAGCTCATACCATCTCCACATTTGAAGATGTTATCATTCTTTGGAGCAAGAACAGAAACGGTTAAACACACAATTGCTAATACAGCGATGATAATTTTTTCTTTCAAAGTTTTCATTTTTTTATATAATTTAAATGTTAATATTCAGATTAAAGAAATGCTATATCAAGTAAACATCTAGATAAAAACAAATAAACTAAACAACTGCAAAAAAACAGCTTTAGAAAACTCATCTTTAAATAATCGATACAATAGCCTATAATAATCTTTTGTAATTATTTTATAACACATTTTCATCACAAACACAAGTATTATTAGTTTTTATCAGAAAATTAAATGATGTAATTGTGATTAAATTCTAAAAAAAAACTGGAAAATGAACTTTTTTTAAATTACTTTCGTTTATATGCATATGTAAATTGTTTTAAGAAAGATAGAAAAATGAAAAAATACATTAAATTTGTAGCTCCGATACTCATAATAGCAGCATTTGTTTATTTTAACAAATCAAAAGAATCGACACCCGTTTATGATACCGTAAAATTAGAATACGGAAAAATAAGCCAAAGTGTCACGGCATCAGGAGTTATAAATCCGCTATCAACCGTTACGATAGGAACACAGGTATCCGGCACTATAAAAGAAATATATGTTGATTTCAATTCAGAGGTTAAACAAAATCAGCTTTTGGCTCTTATTGATCCGGACGTGTTTGAAGCAAATGTTGCTCAACGGCAAGCCGCCTTAGAAATTGCTGAAGCTCAGCTTAATATACAAGAAAATGATATCGTTTATTATAAAAAAACTTTGGATAGAATTTTAAAACTTAAAAATGCAAAATATTCAACCGAAAAAGAATTAGAATCGGCTCAACGCAACTATGACAATGCCGTTGCACAATTAAGACTTCAAAAAGCTCAAGTAAAACAAGCTAAAGCTTCTTTAGATTCTGCGCAAACAGAACTTCGTTATACCAAAATAACCTCCCCTGTTGACGGTATCGTAATTTCTAAATCTGTTGAAGTTGGGCAAACAGTTGCAGCCAGTTTTTCAACTCCGGAATTGTTTTCTGTTGCCGAAGATCTGACGAAAATGGAAATTGAAGCATCAGTTGTAGAAGCCGATGTTGCTAAAGTTGCCGTCGGACAAGATGTATTTTTTAATGTTGACAGTTACCCTGATAAAACCTTTAAGGGAGTTGTTAAACAAGTTCGTAATCAAGCCGTTACAACCTCAAATGTGGTCACATACAGTGTTATCATTGAAATTGATAATTCCAATTTGCTGTTAAAACCGGGTATGACTGCCAATGTAGAAATTATTACGGCACATAAAGACAATGCATTAATTGTTCCCAATGCTGCTTTACGTTTTTATTTAGATGAAAATCAGCGCTACAAAGAAAAAGGCGTTTGGACATTAAACGACGACACACCTGAACGTATTGTTATCACAGAAGGAATTTCCGATGACAACAACACCGAAATTATATCAGATAAGCTAAAAGTTGGTGATAAAATCATTGTATCAAAGCAACTAAATGATAAAGATAAGCGAGCAACTCGCCTCAGAATGCCTCGATAAAAGGATTTTAGCATGACTTTGATTGAATTAAAAAACATACGTAAAAGTTATCATCTTGATGGTTTTGATTTAGAAATATTAAAAGGGATTTCTCTTAAAATCAATAAGGGTGAGTTTGTTGCCATAATGGGTCCGTCGGGTTCCGGTAAATCTACATTAATGAACATACTCGGCTGTCTTGATTTACCATCATCCGGAGAATATCTTCTTGACGGTAAAAATGTAGAACATCTTGACAGTGATGAATTGGCTCAAATCAGAAACGAAAAAATCGGTTTTGTTTTCCAAGGTTTTAATTTGCTTTCTCGCACTTCAGCCATAGAAAATGTTGAACTTCCCATGGTATATGGCAAAATTCCGGCCGGTGAGCGTAAAAATCGTGCTAAACTTGCTTTAGAAAAAGTTGGATTAAAAGAAAGAATGTATCATCTGCCGAACCAACTTTCAGGCGGACAACAACAGCGTGTTGCCATTGCTCGTGCTGTGGTAAACGAAGCCCCTATTATTTTTGCCGATGAGCCGACCGGCAACTTGGATACAAAGATGAGCGTCGAAATTATGGAGCTTTTTACAAAACTCAATAAAGACATGGGAAGGACCATCATTTTAGTTACACATGAAGAAGATATTGCAAAATATGCAAGTCGCATTATCAAAATTGTTGATGGAGAAATATCTTCTGACAGGAGTTATAAAAAATGATTGATACAGCAACAACATTTAATATTGCATTACGGGCCATTAAAGCCAATAAAATGCGTTCGATTTTAACAAGCTTGGGTATAATTATCGGTGTTGCCGCCGTTATTATAATGCTTGCAATCGGAAATGGTGCACAAATTACCATACAGAAAGAAATGAAAAGTATGGGTTCAAACCTAATTATGATACGTTCCGGCACATCAACGTCCGGAGGTCAACGTATGGGACATGGCTCTCAACCGACTATGAAAGCCTCAGACGGCGATGCCATTGAAGAAAAAATCGCCAGCATAAAAATTGCAGCTCCGGTGCTAAATGATGCAGGGCAAATTGTGTACGGAAATTCTAACTGGTCCACCTCAATCACCGGCACTGATAACAGATATTTTGAAATCAAAGAATGGGACCTTGAATATGGTCGCTATTTTAGTGAAAATGACATAAAAAATGCAGGTAAAGTTGCCATTTTAGGGACGACAGTCGTCAAAGAACTTTTTGGTGATTTAGATCCTTTAGGAAGAACAATTAGGGTTAAAGGCATTCCGTTTACTGTTATCGGTGTAACTCAAAGCCGAGGACAAAGCGGTCCCGGAATGGATCAAGACGATACCATATACATTCCGCTGAGCACAGCGCAAAAAAAAGTGACCGGTGTTGAATTTCCGGATATGGTAAAGATGATTATGCTACAAGCAGTAGATGCTCAAAGCACTTATACATCTCAAGAAGAAATCAGGGCACTTTTACGCCAAAGACACAACTTAGGTGCAAACAAAGATGACGATTTTGTAATACGCAACTTAACACAAATGATGGAAATGATGGAAAGTTCGACCAAAGTATTAACTATCTTACTCGGCTCCATTGCCTCGATTTCTTTAATTGTCGGTGGTATCGGAATTATGAACATCATGCTTGTTTCAGTTACGGAAAGAACACGTGAAATCGGTATACGTATGGCTATTGGTGCTAAAACTTGGGATATTAGGCTTCAATTTTTAACTGAAGCATTGGTTTTATCATTAATCGGAGGTTTGATTGGCGTCATAATTGGGCTAATCGGTTCTTGGGCAATATCCGTATTTTCAACATTTAGTGCTGTTGTATCTATATTTTATGTCTTGTTACCCTTTACGGTTTCCGGACTTGTAGGATTGTTTTTCGGGTTTTATCCAGCATATAAAGCATCTTTGCTAAATCCGATAAACGCATTAAGGTATGAATAGTAAAATAATTTAAAAATCGGAAGATGCTTGAACCAAACCTTGCGGTTTGGCAGCATGACTTTAAAAAATGTCACCCTACTTTGTGAGTGAAGCGAACACCCATAACCTGTCACACCTCCGAACGAAGTGAGGTCAAGGGGTCTTCGAATTAGTTTTAAAAAATCGGAAGATGCTTGGACCAAACCTTGCGATTTGGCAGCATGACATAAACTAGAATCGTCATCGCTCGTTTTCGTTAAGAAAACGTCCAGCGATCTTCGAATTAATTTTTAAATCGGTTGGTCCCTTGACGATTCCTGACGGAATCGAGGGACGACTTTTTTATTTTTCCTAGCGGAATCGAGGGACGACAATATTATATTAAAACATAACTGTCACCCTTCTTTGTGAGCAATGCGAACAAAGTCAAAGGGTCTACGAATTAGTTTTAAAAAATCGGTAGATGCCTTGACCTCACTCCGTTCGGAGGCATGACTTTATTGTTGTTTTGCCTTATTTTTTTATAAAAAACAAATCTTAAAAAACGCTTTGTTTACAACAACTTAAACCTTGAAAGAGCTGCACAAAAACCAACGTTTTTTTGCAAAATTGATTTTTCTTATTTTTCAAAAACTTAAGCAAAAGCAAAAACAGTGCACAGAAGAGAAAAAGGTGCTTGATTTAAACGTACGTTTTTGTAACATAACACCATATATACTGCAACTATTATAAGGAAAAATTATGAACAAATTTATATTAAAGAACAAACTCTTAGCCACAACTGCTATTTGTTCTGTTATGTTATGTGCCGAATCGTTTGCCTTATCGCCAACCTTAGACACCTTAAAAACTCAGGCTACAACATTAACAGGTAACTATATTTTAACTGAGCTTGGTTCAAACACTTTACCTGATGGGGCATCAAAAGTAAAAATCGGTGATACTGTATATTATTTTACACCAAGTGGAGATGATGCTGATTTGCTTAAAACCTTAGCGGGAACATCTGCCGGCAATTTGGTAGAAGATGCAAATGGTGTTTTTGACCTTAGTGGCACAAAATATGGTTTTAATGTAAGTGCAATCCCAAATAGTGTGTTTTCTTACGGAACAGGAGATGAAACAAATTATCATTTTATCACTAAAGAAGCCAATGATGAAGGCGTTTTAACAACCACATATCATACAATTGACCTCAACCCAAGTAAATTCGGAACTTCTGAAAGCCTATCATGGACAGCCTTAGATAGTAAACCAAGTAGTATGACTAACGTAATCGCCGTAAATTTGCCAAACAATGATATAAAATATTTTCAATATGCTTATACTTACACAAAGCCTACAGGTTATACGGAAATAAAAAATAAATCCGAGCAGGTAAATGTTACTAATTCCCAGGGAGAGTTCACATACAAATATATTGGTTCGGCTGTGAAAAATTCAGAGGGAGATAATTATGGTGATATAAATAAGAAAGTGCTTTCAAACAATAAAATAACAGGAATTTTAACAAATAATGGCTCTAATACCAGTAATTTATATATCTATGGTGGAGCTATTTTTAATCAAGGAACTATAGGCAATATAACTGCTGATTTTGTAGGAAATTATACTTCAATTACCTCATCAACAATATATTCAGGACTTTATGCTTATGGTGGTGCACTTTCGAATTATGCCAATACTTCCGATTCAATAGTAAGTATAGGTAATATCACCGGTAATTTTAATAGTAATTACGCAAAAGCTGAAACTTCATATAGATACATAAATGGTAGTACAGGTGCTTATGGAGGCGCAATTTATAATTACGCAGGTAATAGCTCAACTGCACAAATAGGTAATATTATTGGTGATTTTAGTTATAATAAAGCAGAAGCATCTGCTTCAGGTAGTAATAAACGTTTTGCTAACTCATATGGAGGTGCTATCTATAACGGTGCAGATATAGGTTCAATAGCTAGTATAGCAAGTATTACAGGAACTTTTTTCAAAAATTATGTTTTATCAAACAACCATTACAATCAAGATTCTTATGTTTATGGAGGTGCTATTTATAATAATAGTATAATTAGCGATATAATAGGTAGTTTTATTCTTAATAATGCCATTCTTAAGAAAGATCCTGGTAAGGCTCGTGGAGGTGCTATTTATAACTCCGGTACAATTAATAATATCAGTGGCAACTTTATTAGTAATTATATTGAAACAGCAAGTGAAGGAGAAGGTAGTGCAATTTATAACTCTGGCACAATTAATGATATCAGTGGTAACTTTATTGGTAATTATATTGAAACAGCGGGTGACGGAGAAGGTAGTGCCATTTATAATGAAGGTACAATAGAAAATTTAACTGCTGATTTTATCAGTAACTATACAACATCAACCAATACTGCTTTTGGCGGGGCTATCGCTAATAGCCAATCAAATAAACTAAAAAGCATAACCAGTAATTTCATCAATAACTATGCGATAGGGGATTCTGCTCTTGGTGGGGCTATTTCTAATAGATATGGCGCAATAAAAGGTATAACCGGTGATTTTATCGGTAATAGCGTCACTTCAACAGGTACTAAACAATATTCTTATGCCTATGGAGGAGCTGTTTATAATGCCTATAACAGCACAATTGAAAGTATAGTTGCTGATTTTATCGGTAATTATGCAACAGGAGGTAATGCTTATGCTGGTGCTATTTATAATTATAGAAGTAGCTCAATAAATAATATAACAGGTGATTTTATTGGTAATAGTGCAACTTCAACAAATGGTTCTACATATGGTGGTGCTATTTACAATCAGAGTTCAATTAGCAATATAACCGGAGATTTTATCGGTAATTATGCCAAATCAACATCCGGAACAGCACAAGGTGGAGCTATTTATTCTAATAATAATATCACTTTATCAGCAAAAGAAAATGGCAGTTCCGTAATCAAAGATAACTATGTTGAAGATAAAGACGGTAAAAGAGCTGAAGCTATTTATATGGCTAGTTCCGGTGCAACTTTAACCTTACAAGCAAACAACAACGGCACTATTGAAGTTTATGATATCATAAATGGTACCAGTGGTTATAATGTAAAACTTACAGGTGACGGTACCGGTTCTGTTTCGTTGTTTAATGATGTCTTAAATGCCAAAGTTACTGCCAAGAATGTGGGGGTAAATTTATCAAACGGCGTTGCTAAAGACTACACCTTCAACTCTTTAACAACTGATGACACAGCTCATTGGAACATCGATGTAAATTTAACCGAAAAAATTGCTGACAACATCACAAGCAGTGGTTCTACAGGAACTCTTTATATCGATAAAATCAACAATATCGGTTCAACAGATGAAGATATCACAATCCAAATTCTTAAAAACACCGATGATTTAGATAAATTACAGTTAGCCTTAAATGAAGATAATTTCGAAATTGTTGAAGATGGTAGAAAAGTTGATAACACAGTTTATTATTCCAAAAACTATGTTCAAGAAGAAGGTATCTCTCTTGATACAACAAGTACATTAAATGACAGTATCCGCATTTATAAAGATGGAATTTATGATGCATTAGCTCTTATCAACGACAAAGAAACAACTGAAGAGCGTTCTTTTATCTTTGATATTGCCGGTACTCACACCTTAAACCAAGACCTCTTGGCAACAACCGAAGGCGTTTTGAACATTGAAGGTTTTAACGATGGTGGCGAGAGTTCTGTTATCAATGCCAACGGACATTCGTTGTTCAGCTTAGATAACGCAACAACACTTAACATCAATGGTGTAACCTTAAGTAATGCATCGGGTGATGCAATCAAAGTTTCAAACTTAGCAGAACTCAATTTGACCAATGTATTGTTTGAAAACAATGGTGCAAATGCAATATCTTCTTTTGGTAACGTTAATATCAATGCCAAAGATACAGACATTGCAATGAGCGAAAACATCTCTATGACAGGTGATGCAACAAACAATATCAGCTTATCACTTAAGGCTGAAAACGGTGCATTAAACTTGTCAAACGAAATCTCCGGCAGCAATTATGATTTATATCTTAAAGGCGGAGATATCAACGTGAGCGGTTCAATCAGCGGTGCCAACAACTTAGAAATGGCTTCTTCTGTAGTGCTCGGCTTAGGAACAGATGCTCGTATCAATGTAAACAATATGTTCCAAGCTCAAGAAACATCTATGATAAGCACTGCTTCAACTTCTGCTCCAAGTTTGAAGATAGATGCAAACATTGCAAACGATGTTTTAACTACAGGCTCAATTGATGTAAACGGAGACGTAAGCGGAACATATAATGTTATAGTAAATGCTCTAAGCACAGAATATGCTTCAAATGCATCTGTGTTCTTAAAAGCATTACAAGACGATGCAACAACTGCTTCAGACTTTAAGGTGTTCCGTGTTGAAAACAGCCCTTACGTGTGGGAAACAGTCTTAAATGCCGGAGGAGAAACAGAAGGTTCAACATGGTATCTTACCATGGAAAAACCTCTTATTGAAGGGGCTGTTGCAGTTACACCTGAAATTATAGCTTCTTCCGGTGTAACAACATCAGGACTTTCTCAAACCAACGGTATGATTTATAACATTATGCGTAAAGTGAACGTAAACCAAGTATATTGTCCGGGATGTGGTTTTTATGATTATAACTGGGACGGAAAATCTTTGCACAATGCATGGGCAGATACCACTTATAACGGCCTAAAAATCAGCGCTCCGGTTGAGATTGAAGCCAATGTTTGGGGCTTAGATGCCGGTGCTGACATTCAGCAAAACTTAAACAATAAGCTTGGTATATTTGCTTCTTATCGCAAAGGTAACTATGAAATGAGCGGTAAAGGTGAAAAGATATATTCAACAATCGGTTCCGAAGTTGATATCGACAGCTATTTAGCCGGTTTATATTATCGCTTTGATAAAAACAACTGGTACGCATTTGCCACTGTTTACGGCGGTTTACAAAATGCCGAAATCAAAACAGATGATGGTGTAAAATCTGATACAGATGGTACCGAGTTTGGCGCAAGTGCTGAAATGGGATATAACTATGCCTTAAACAGAAACTGGTCACTTACACCAAGTTTGGCAGCATTTTATTCTCAGATAGATTATGACGATGCAACCGACAATGCCGGTAAAACCGTTAAGTATAACAACTTAAAACAAGTAGAACTTGAGGCAGGTCTTAAACTTGCTCATACTAAATATACCTTAAACGGTTTTTATGCTTTCCATATTAAACCAAGTGTTGTTCAAACCTTGGTAGACGGCGATGAAATCAACGTTGAAGAACTTGGAAAAGTTGAAACTGTTGACAATAAAACTTTAGGTAGAGTTGAAGTTGGCGGAACATATGGTTTTGCTGATCGTTGGTCAGCTTATGGTTGGTCAAACTACACCTTTGGTTCAGACTATGATGCAGTTTCTTTAGGTCTTGGCTTAAATTATGCTTGGTAATTATAGCATAACACACAAAAAACGCTCTTGTTAACAACAAGAGCGTTTTTTATAATTTCTAGGTTTTAAGACTACTTCTTGGTCAAACCAAGTTTTTCAAGGAGCGCTTGACCTGTTTCAGTTCCGGCAAATGCCTCAACTGCTCCGGCAAGGTTAAAACCTCCGGTAGGAGAAATAGCATCTCCCACGTTCTTTACGCCGGCTGCAACATTACCGCCACCTGCGATAATCTTGATATCTGCATGGCCGATATTTTCTGCCTGAGCCTTACCGACAGCCTCTTGAGCCTCAATCTGACGTACCTGAATGAGGTAGGTCTGATATGCTTGGTTCTCACCAACCTCTTTAGCCAAGGTAAGTTGAGCCTCAACCGATGCAAGTTGCATTTGTTTTTCGGCAGTTGCCTTAGCCTCACCTTCAAGGCGGATACCTTCTGCGGTTTTTGTCGCCATCACCAGATTACCTTCTGCTTCCTTGGTTGTCTTAACCAAAGTTGCCTCAGCATCAAGTTCAGCTTTGCGTCTTGCAGCCTCAGCATCAATTTCGGTTTTGCGTTTTGTGGCCTCAGCAGAAATAATCGTTGCTTCGCGATCAATTTCGGCTTGACGAACCGCCTCAACTTTTCTAACCTCCATGTCACGCTCTTTGGTGATTCTGGCTTGTTCTTTGACTGCTTGGGTAGATTGCTCATCTGCAATACCTACCTCTTTGGCAACAGTTGCCTTGCGAAGACCTACCTCCTTGAGTTTGTCTTGTTCCTTGAGTGCGATACCACGCTCAGATTCAATCTCTTGCTCACGAGCTGCTTGGTTGTTTTTTGCAACCGTGATACGGCTTTCTCTTTCAATCTCAGATTTTTTCTTCGCCATAATATTGGAGATTACCTTTTCGTTGTTGGCATCGCGGACGTCCATAAGCTCAATGTTCTTTACGGCATCAACACCCCAAGATTTTAGCTCATCTTTGACTTCTTCGGTAAACTGCTGTCCATATTTGGAACGTTCACCCATAATCTCGTTGAGGTAGTCTTTGGCCAAAATTGAACGAACAGCACCTTCGACAATTGCACGGAGTTGAGCACTCAATTCAGTAACATCCTGAATACGTGATGCGGCAACAACATAATCTGAGATTCTGAAGAAGCTTTGAATGTCCACCTCGAAAGGAACACGATCTTTATCAAAAGCTTCATAGTTTTTGATCTCAATGGCAATAATCTTCAGAGGTAAAACCTTCACGGAAACACCCAACCCCGGAATATACACCGGAAATTCGTAATAGCTGTTTCCTTTGTTGTAATCGGAAGATGTTTTTCCTCCACTTTTTTTCTCAGCCTCTGTCAAATCAGGTGCGCCATAGGTTTCTGTCTTTGCGCCTCGCCTTACGATGTGAACCTCGTTGGTAGGAACGACACGACGGAGTGAAAGAATCCAAATAACAAGTGCTAAAAGCACCACTGCTGCCACGCCAATGGCAATTAAAAGAGTTGTACTCATAGTTTTTAATAATTTAAATAGTTAATAATTGATAGTTGTTTGTATGATAAAATATTTATCATGTTCTAGACATAATTACTCGTTTATGTCCGCATATTACGCACAAATTTCATTAAATGTCAATAAGAAAAAGGTAAAAAAATATAAAAAAAGCTCCGATAAACACCGGAGCTTTCTTCAGAACGGATTCTAATTATTTTTCAGCATCAATTGCAGCTTGGATACCGTCTAAATCAATAGTGTTAAGTTTTTTACCGTTTAACACTAATGTCGGAACACCACGAACTTGAACTTTGTTGCCAAGTTCAGCTACTGATTCAACTACATTTTTAACTTTATCAGATGTTACATCAGCTTTGAATTTTTCCATATCAAGACCGGCTTTTTCAACAATTTCGTTGATTTTTGCTTCATCTAATCTTTCAGCACTTGTTAAAAATGCTTTATATACTTCCATAAATTTACCTTGCTCATTAGCAGCAACTGCAGCTAAAGCAATAGGCTTAGAACCTAAGAATGTCATAGGCTTGAACACAACTTTAACATCCGGATTGTTCTTTACAATGTTACTCATAGTATTTGCAATTCTTTTGCAATATCCACAGTTGAAGTCAAAAAACTCAACCAAAACAACTTTGGCATCTTTTGGACCTACATAAGGTGTGTTAGCGTCATTGTGGAGTTCTTCAATATTTTCCATGAACAATCTGGCGGCAGCTTTTTCTTCTGCTTCACGTTGCTGTTGTTCATATCTTTGCAAAGCAGTAACAACAATTTGAGGATTATTTTCTAAAATTGTAGCTACATCGCTTTCAGAAACAGCAACAGTATTAGAAGATACTTGTTTATTACATTTTGTGGCAACAACACCTGCTACACCTGCAGAAACTGCCAATGCCAAAAAAGAAACACATAAAGATGTTTTACTCATTTTAATTTTCCTTATAAATAATTACGTAATTAAAAACAAAATTAATGTAAACGAATATTTAGACATTTACAAGTATAAAATTATAGATTATGTTGACAAGTATAAGTTTTTTTTATTTTAGAGGTCAAAATGTTTAATTTAAAAATTTCATTATTTTCTCATACAAAAGAATTAGAGCAAAAAATTGATATCTTACACGATAAAATCCTTGAGATATCTCTTGTTTTCAAAAAAGCTGTAAATGTGTATTTGAAAGAAAAAAGAAGCTCGGAATATAGACATTTAAGTAAAGAAATAAAAGATATTGAACACGATGCTGATTCTCTCAGACGAGAAATTGAAAACAGATTATATACTCACAATCTCATTCCTGATTTTAGAGGAAATGTTTTGGAACTCGTTGAAAATTTGGATAAAGTGGTAAATGAAATAAATGACGTTGCTCATAAATTTTATATTGAGCAAACAGATATCCCTCCGATGTATCATGATCAATTTAAGGAACTTACAAAACAAGTAAGTGAATGTGTTGAAAATTTAAGCATCGCATCCCGTTCTTTTTTCAGAGATTTTTCTGCCGCACGTGATTATGCTAAAAAAGTTTATTGGCTTGAACATGAAAGCGATAAAACAAGTGCTAAATTAAAAGAAGCTATATTTGCTTCTGATATGGAGCTTGCTCAAAAACTGCAATTAGGCTCAGTCATAAGTGAAGTTGCAGATATTGCCGACTTAGCTGAAAACTGCATTGACCAATTATTAATTTATGTAATAAAGAGAGATATTTAATGGATATTACTTATTTATTTTTCTTAAGCAGCGGCTTGTTTTTAGGTTGGTCTTTGGGTGCAAACGATGCCTCGAACATTTTTGGAACAGCTGTCGGTTCAAAAATGGTAAAGTTTAGTACTGCCGCCCTTATCTCATCTATTTTTGTTATAATAGGTGCTGTATACGGAGGACAAGGCGGAACGGAAACTTTAGGAGCTTTGGGTTCTGTAAATGCATTAGGCGGAGCATTTATGGTGGCTCTGTCTGCTGCTATTACCGTATATTGGATGGCAAAAATCGGTATGGCCGTATCAACTTCGCAAGCAATTGTCGGAGGCATTATCGGTTGGAATATATATTGTTCAAAACCGACTGATATAAGCGTTCTAACAAAAATTTGTTCAACGTGGATTCTTTGTCCTCTCATTACCGGATTTGTTGCCGTTATTTTATATTTGTCCTTAAAAAAAGTTATAAAAAAATCTCATATACATCTTTTAAGGCAAGACTACTATATAAGAATCGGTCTTATTATTGCAGGTGCTTTATGCGCATATTCTTTAGGAGCAAACAATATTGCAAATATTATTGGCGTTTTTGCAGATTCATCTCCTTTCAAACCTGTCCAAATCGGCAGCTATTTTCAGTTAAGCGGATTACAAATTTTGTTCTTATTAGGTGGCATATCTATCAGTACCGGTATTGTAACATATTCTAAAAAAGTTATTTTAACGGTCGGCAACAATTTGATGAAAATGACACCTCTTTTAGCTTTAGTTGTTGTTTTAGCTCAAGCATTAACATTGTTTTTATTTTCATCTCAAGGTTTACAAAACTTTCTGGAAAGCCATAATTTACCTACATTCCCTTTAGTACCTGTTTCTAGTACACAAGCGGTTATAGGTGCAATTTTGGGTTTAGGCCTATTAAAAGGTGGCAGAGGAATAAATTGGAATATAACTCTTAAACTGATATTAGGTTGGATATCCACACCGATTATTACCATGGGAATTTGCTTTATATCTTTGTTTTTCCTACAAAATGTATTTAATATAACTGTATATATTCCATAGTTTTTTTAAGCTATTGACATAAAATATTCTATGTGTTCTAATGTGCATACAATTTAATAATTATGCACCAAAAAAATTCATTACAATTATGTCTAGTTTTAAAGATGTCCGCCTTGTAGTAGTCAGACTATTTACCGTGGCGGCCGGAGGACCGGTTAACACCACAGAAAAGATTAACCCTAAGTTTTCAACCGCTATCAAGCAAATTGAAGCCACTTATGGTGTCAAACTGCCAAATTGCGAAACTCTTTCCATTGATGAGGTAGTTGATATCTGCTACAGAACCTGCAGAGAGAAAGCTTTGAAAAAAATCAAAGGCTACATCGAGGAGTATGAATTTGATGTAAACGAATTGTTTCCACAATAACATACTCTTCTGTTCTTAGAAAAAATCGCCGACTTTTAAAGTCCGCGATTTTTTTATCTTCTGGCAAAAAGTTTTTCAATATCAGATAACTTTAATTCCACGTAGGTTGGTCTTCCATGGTTGCATTGTCCGGAATGCTCTGTTTGTTCCATATCTCGTAAAAGCCTGTTCATTTCTTCAATATTCAAGTTTCTTCCGGCTCTGACAGACCCATGACATGCAATTGTTGCACATATGTGATGCAATTTATCAGTTAAACTAAATTGCGCTCCCCACTCTGCTATTTCTTGCGCCAAATCTGTTATAAGATTTTTCACATTTGCCTCTGAAATGAGTGCGGGAACTTCGCGAACAATAACCTCAGTAAGTCCAAATTCTTCAAGCACCAATCCTAGCTTAGCTAATTGTTCTTTTTCTGTAATTATATGTTCTTTTTCTGAAGCGCTTAATTCGATAATTTCAGGTATCAAAAGTATTTGTGTTGCAATTTTATTTTCTTGCAATAAAGATAACTTAAGCTTTTCCATCACTATACGCTCATGCGCAGCATGTTGATCAATTATAATTATACTGTCTTTAGTTTGAGATATAATGTATGTATCATGAAACTGAGCCTTTGCAACACCTAACGGACCTATAACTTCATCTGATATATTAT
Organism: Alphaproteobacteria bacterium; assembly: GCA_045644765.1. Taxonomy (GTDB): domain Bacteria; phylum Pseudomonadota; class Alphaproteobacteria; order RF32; family CAG-239; genus JAFTYO01. Next base: position 97,455 of record JAZRHM010000013.1, read on the forward strand.
TATCCGTAGTTTGAGAGGCGACCGTTTTTACCGACAACATATTATCAAATTCAGGTAAGTCGGCTTGATAAGATCTCTTCTGAGATGAAACTCTCGAAAAAACATTACTAAAATTTTTAATTTGTTGTGGGGGTTGTAGCATCCTTACCGGAGACTCTAATGTGCTCACATCTACACTTGAAAAATCTGTAACAGTATCGCTAATAAAAGATGATAAATCCAAATTAGAAGCAACAGCTTTATCTCCCAGTGATAAAGCCTGCCTGATAGCACCGACCAACAAACCTCTTACATGTGCACTGTCAAAAAATCTGACTTCTGATTTGGTTGGATGAACATTAACATCCACATAAAAAGGATCAACATCAATAAACAACGCACATACAGGATATCTGTTGCTTGCCAAAACATCTTGATATGCACCTTTTATAGCTCCCAACAAAAGCTTATCTCTCACAGGTCTTGAATTTACAAATAAATACTGCGACAAAGAATTAGCCTTATTAAAAGTCGGAAGACTAATATATCCGCTTATGCTTATTTTTTCTCTTGTAGCATTTATCAAAAGAGAATTATTTGCAAATTCTTGTCCCATAACAGATGACAACCGCTTAAGACGAGCTTCATGTAAATCGCCACTAAGAGCTTCTAATGCGACTTTCTTTTTACCATCAGAATATAAATAAAAAGAAATGTACGGATTTGCAATTGCTATTCGGTTTAATATATCAATACATTGTGCCGTTTCAGTTGAATCATTTTTTAAAAATTTTAAGCGTACAGGTGTCGTATAAAACAGATCTCTTATCTCAATTCTGGTACCTTGAGAAAGAGCCGCCGGCATAATTTCAGATTGTATTCCTCCATTTACTTCTATTTTATAAGCATCGTCAACATTTTTTTCTTTACTGATAATGCTCATTTTGGCTACTGCGCCAATTGAAGGTAACGCTTCACCTCTAAACCCTAAATGATTAATATTAAATAAATCATCGTTTTCAAGTTTTGATGTAGCGTGTCTTTTAATTGCAACAGATAACTCATTCGGCGACATACCTTTTCCATCATCGGCAACAACTATAAGATTTTTTCCGCCTCCTGCCAGAGTAACCTCAATTCTGGTTGCTTTTGCATCTATAGCATTTTCAACTAACTCTTTTACAACAGAAGCTGGTCTTTCTATAACTTCTCCTGCTGCAATTTGGTTTATCAGGTTATCCGGCAGAACGCGTATTGTCATTTTATTGCTTTCTAAATTTTTTGATTTGTTTAATCAAAGATAAAGTAGAGCTATCGTGAGAAACACCAAATGCACTTCCTTCTAATTCCGGTAATATATTAAGAGCCATTTGTTTACCGAGCTCAACACCCATCTGATCAAAAGAATTAACATTCCATATAACCCCTTGAACAAAAACTTTCTGTTCATATAAGGCTATGAGCATTCCAAGTGAAAACGGATCAATTGTTTTAAACAACAGTGTGTTAGAAGGACGATTTCCTTCAAAGCTTTTATACTTTTTCAAAGCTTCAACAACTTCTTTGCTTTTTCCGGCTTTTTCAAGTTCTGTAGCAGCTTCTTCAACTGTTTTGCCCCACATAAGAGCTTCACCTTGAGCCAAAACATTTGACATTAAAATCTGATGATGATTACCCATCTCATTATGAGAAATTGCAGGGATAATAAAATCTGTCGGCACCATCTGTGTTCCCTGATGCAAAAGTTGGAAAAAAGAATGCTGAACATTGGTTCCTGCACCTCCAAATACAACAGGACCTGTTGCATAATCTACAAAATGATTATTTTTATCAACTGATTTTCCATTACTTTCCATATCAAGTTGTTGTAAATATGCCGGTAAATATTGTAAATATTGGTCATATGCAATAACCGCATAGCGATGAACATCAAAAAAGTTGTTATACCAAATACCAAGCATAGCCATAACAACAGGTATATTTTCATGCAATTCTGCCGTTCTGAAATGCTCATCCATAGTATAAGCACCTTCAAGCAATTTTTCAAAATTTTCATAACCAACGGCTATCGCAATAATAAGCCCGATTGCTGACCACAAAGAATAGCGTCCGCCGACAAAATCCCAAAATTCGAACATATTTTCTGTATTGATACCAAACTTTTCAACTTCAGCCTTGTTCGTAGAAAGAGCAACAAAGTGCTTATCGACAGCGTCTTTACCTAAAGCATTTACAAGCCATTGACGACAAGTTTTTGCATTGGTTAATGTTTCGATTGTAGTAAACGTTTTTGAAGCAACAATAAACAATGTCGTTTCAGGATCAATCTTATTTAAAACTTCTGCGCAAGCTGTTCCGTCAATATTTGAAATAAAATAGCAATTAATGTCTTTTGCCCAATATTTACGTAGAGCTTCACAAACCATTACCGGACCTAAATCTGAACCACCTATACCGATATTTACAATATTAGTAAGTTTCTTACCTGTAGCTCCCTTAAACTCACCCGAACGAACAGCTTCAGAAAAACTTTTAATCTTTTGCAAAACATCATTAATCTTTGGCATAACGTTTTCATTATCACTAAAGATAGCTCTTTTAGATCTGTTACGGAGAGCAATATGTAAAACTGAACGATTTTCTGTATTGTTGATTTTTACACCATCAAACATATCTTTAATTTTTTCTTCTAACTTACACTCTTTTGCCAAAGCAATCAGATTATCCATAACTTTGTCATCAAAACGATTTTTAGAATAATCAAGATACATATCTTTGAGTTTTAAAGTATATTTTTTAGCTCTTTTATCATCAGCTAAAAACAAATCTCTCATATGTATATTTTTAATTCTTTTATATTCTTTTTGAAGTCTTTTCCAAGCTTTGGGTTTATTACTTTTGAGTCCAAACATATTAACTTTTACTCCTTTTACTTAATTGTTCCTATTACCACTTCTTTAGGTTGTTTATTATAATATTGCGCAGCTGCTTTATTTACTTCTGCCAATGTAACGTTTTCTACATAATTGTTCCTTTTTTGTAAAAAATCCAGCCCTAATTTATACTTTTGCATCTGTGTAAGCATTTTTGAAAGCTCTAAAGTTGATTTAAAACGCAAATTGTATGATGCTAAAAGATATTTTTTAGCATTTAATAACTCTTTCTTTGTCACACCTTTAGATGCAAATTTTTTCATTTGTTTTTTCAAAATTTTTTTCACTTTTTCATAATTTTCCGGCACACAAGAAAAACCTCCAATTATAAGAGGTGCCAATTCTTCAGCATCTAAATATGTATAGATGCCATATGTTAATCCTTCTTTTTCTCTTGAAGCCACAGAAATCCTTGATGTAAGGCCTGATCCACCAAATATGTGATTTGCTATATATAACGGATAAAAATTTGAATCTGTGCGTTTCACACCTTCCAACGCAAACGAACTTATGACTTGCGCCGTGTCTCTTTGTATTATAACCGGTTCTGAAGAATAATCTATGTCCGGCTTGTTTAATTGTACTCTACCATTTGTTTGTTCAAGAGAACCGAACACTTCATCAATATAATCTATAAGTTCATCTTTTGAAATATTTCCGGCAACACTAATAATTAGATTATCTTTTACAAATGAACCGGTTATAAAGTTTTTAATATCAGATACTTCTAAGCTTGCCACATCTTCTGCCATCTCATCTATTGTTCTGGAATACGGATGATTTTTAAAAAGTTCTTTTGTAAATTGTAAGCTAAGTTCCGTTTTCGGATTTTCCTTTTGTGTTTTTACTAACACTTCAAACTGTTTTTGCAGAGTTTTTAAAAAACTTTCATCTAAACGAGGTTCGTATAAAACTTTTTTTAATATATCAAATGCCAGTTTTTTATTATTTGATGTTGATATATTTGTTTCATTGGAATGTATATTAATTGTCGGAGATGTCATAAACCCGTTGAAATAATCATTATCCGTACCAAATCCGATATATATTCCGTTTATATCCAACAAATCGTGATAAGCTTTATAATCATAATCTTTAGTACCTCCATCAAGCATTTGTGCCGTTATTAAAGATACACCTTTTTTATCTTCATCATCGTAAGCCGTACCCGCTCTGTTAAAAGAAAAGCTTACGCTTATAAGATCAACGCTACGATCTTCAAGCAACCAAACCTTTATTCCTGCAGGTGTAATAAACTCTGTCGGTTTATTATTAAATGTTCTGCCTTTTAACTCTGACTCTTCAGCAATTTTATCAAAATCTATAAAGCTGTTTTTGTAAAAACAAAAACCCACAATGGAAATTGTAACAAATATATAAGCAAAAAACTTATTCATCAGATTTATCCCCATTTTCTTCAGGTAATAGAAAAGCACTGATATTTGTGGACGATGTTAACATATCAGAAACGGCTTTTTTCACATCTTCCAAACCAACACCTTTTACATACTCTGCATAAGCCTCTATTTTATTGATGGGAAAACCAAGTGTATAAAACCTTCCCATAACTGAAGCAGCACTTTCCGGATCATCTTGCATATAAACAAGAGATGATAATATTTTTTTCTTTTCTTCTTCCAGTTGTTTCTCTCCAAAGGAACTAAGAGCTTCCAGCAATGCTTTGTTGACTATTTCTTCGACATTGGAAACTTCATCAGACACAACAGAAATTGCGAACGTTCCCTGCCCTCTGTTAAACGCATCACAAGAAGAAGATGCTGATATCATTTTTCCTGTTAAAACATAATTTCTTTTCAAATAACTATTATCGGTTTCTCCGAAATAATTTGAAAATAACATAAGAGGTAAAATATGATTAAAATCTTTATTAGTTTTATTAATGATATATTTTTTTATATATCTCGCTTGTTTAATATCTCCAAGTTTTTGCTCTAACTTAAAAGAAGCATTTTTTACGACATCAAAACTGACTGTTTCAGGCTTATTTTTTTTATTAGGAATGGATTGGAAATATTTATTTACAAGTTTTTTGGCCGTTACAACATCTATATCACCTGATAAAATTAAAACAGCATTATCCGGAGAATAATACGTATCATAAAAAGAAATAACATCTTCTTTTGTAATAGATAAAATTTCATCTTCCAAACCTGTAACAGGTCTTGCATACGGATTATTTTGCCACAATGTCTTATTTAATATTTCACCAAAACCTGCAAACGGATTATTGGAAACGCGTTGTTTTCTTTCTTGAAAAACAATTTTTCTTTCTGTTTCAAAAGCTTCATCATCTATCTGCAAATGTTGCATCCTGTCAGCTTCTAAAGCCAGAGCCACTTCTAAACGAGATATATCCAAAAATTCATGATACACAGTAAAATCATGAGATGTGAAAGCATTACTGTCCCCACCATGGGCTTCTATTATATCATTAAAAGAAGAACCTTTAACTTTTTTAGTTCCTCTAAACATTAAATGTTCCAAAAGATGAGCCAATCCGCCTTTTCCTAGAGGTTCATCAACGCTTCCGACTTTATACCAAAGCATCAATTTTACAACAGGAGCTTTATGGTTTGGAATAACTACGACCTTTAATCCATTATCCAAAGTAAAATCTTGTGCACCAAAAATCCTAGCATCTGCAGTGCTTATAAAAAAACACAAAATAAAGACTAAGACTTTTAACATAATAAATTCCTTATTCGGGAAGCAAATCGAAATCAGGTGGTAAATCGAGAGCTTTTCTGGTTTCCACCTTTGTTTCATCAGGCGTATTTTTAGCCAGACCTAAATCTTTTTTTGTTAGGCCACAACCACTTAAAGCAAAACAAACAAAAAGTACCAATGCTAAAATTTTTCTCATTTCAAACCTTCCTTTTTACCGGATTTTATATTTAACAAACTATGTAAAACTATTATAAAAGCACCTATACATATAAAACTATCAGCGACATTAAATGCCGGCCAATGTATATTTTCATAGTGAAAATCTAAGAAATCATAGACCGCACCAAAATAAATTCTATCTATAACATTACCAAGCGCTCCGCCAATAATCATACCAAGAGCAACTTTAATCATGTTATCATTTTCCTTTCTTAGCCATAAAAGTAAAAATATAATAACACCTATAGCAAACAAGCTTAATATTATTATTCCGGTCAAACCACCATTGTTAAACATAGAAAAGCTGACACCGGTGTTCCAAGCCTCTACCAAATTAAAAAAGCTGCAAAAATCAACCGGAGATATCGCATTATCAAAATAATGACGAACGAAGTACTTACTCAGCTGATCAGCCAGTGTAACAATTAATGCAATACTTAAACCTAAAAACACATCATACTCCAAAATAAACCCATACTAGCCGACATTATAAAAAATTTATTCTGTAATAAAAGCATCTTTTATGAAATATACCAAAAAAAATTATAAATGATTTATTTTATGAGTTGTTTTATTACATAATTTGCCATAGTCAGACCAAATATTGCTGTAATTGTCGGCAATGAACCTAAAATATTTTTTTGCCCCTTATCCGTTAAGGTTATGGCTGAAGCAGGTAAAGATATTTGCTCATCAGAAAAAACACATGTTACACGACTAATATCAACACCAAGTTTTTTTAAATTTTGCCGTACATTTCTAGCCATTGAACAATTTTGCGTTTGATTTAATTTAACGATTTTAATGCTCTCTGTATCTGTTTTTAATGCGGCACCCATTGATGATATAAAATCAATATTCTTATCAATTAATGCTTTTATTAACATACATTTAGGCTTTATACTATCTATCGCATCAATAACAAAATCAGGGTTGGAAGAAAGAAGCTCATCTACATTATTTTCATCAACAAACATATCTTTAATAATAACATTACAATCCGGATTAATCTCTTTGACACGCTCAAGAGCAATCTGTGTCTTTTTCTTACCGATTGTAGAGCTGAGAGCTAAAATCTGGCGGTTTATGTTTGTTTCATCAAACTCATCAAAATCTACCAAAACTAAATTACCGACACCGGAACGAGCTATCGCTTCCAATGCATAACCTCCAACGGCACCAAGACCTACAATCATCACTGTTGATGACTTAATTTTTTCCATTGCTTCATTACCCAACAAGGCAGAAGTTCTTACAAACCTATTATTTTTCATTTTCATACAACTCCATAGCATTATCATATAAAGATAATATTAAATCTTCAAGTTTTTCATTTCGTATAACAGCAATTTTCTTTACCAGCATCTCTAAATCCGTAACATCACTTTGATACGGGGCATCTGTTTCTACGAGCATCTTTTCAACTGGAGTTTTAAGTAAAATCTCATTAGACTGCTTATTGTTAAAAATTTTTATATTAAAAGACACATACCCATTATGAGAAATTATCCGATTAAGTTGTTCAATATGTGCATTAAATGAGTGAAAAACAAAGCGTTTAGGTAATATTTGCCAGATATTTTCCATCCATACATCTGCTTTTACTGCATGAATAAGTAATGTTCTGTTATATTTTTTAGCTAAATCAATTTGAGATAGAAACACCTCTTTTTGTTCTTCATAAACCGGATTTTTTAATCTGTCAAATCCACATTCTCCAACCATAGCAGATGGATATTTTATTAAATATTTTTCAAGTTCAGTTATCCAAGTTTTACTTTTAGTGTCAACATACCACGGATGAAGTCCGAATGCAGGAACAACAATATCAGTATATTTTTCATATAATAGCGCAACTTTTTCCCAATCTTCTTGTTTTGCACTTACACAAATGCATTTCGATATTTTACCTGTTTTTAGTAAGTCAATAATATCTGCATTATCAAAATCTTGCAAATGAATATGTGTATCAAAATAAGCCATAAAAAAATCTCCTAAATTAATAATAGGAGATTTTTTTGTTTTTTAAAGCTAATTAAATCAGTTTCAACAAAGCTTTTATCATATTATCAGCACCTTCGCAAACTTCTTTTATTGAATTTGCAAGCATATAGGCCGGAGTGGTAACCACTTTATGAATTTCATCAATACAAACATCTACGACATTGGTATTCTCGTGAATAGCACCTGTCATAGCAACAGATGCTGCCACTTTTTCATCATTTCCTATTGTCACTTTTACTCCTTCAGAGCCTAAAACTTTTGCTATCAATACAGGAGCTATACACATTGCGCCTATCGGAAGATGATTTTGATAACTATCCAAAATCGCTTTTCTGACAGATGTTTCAACCTGACAGCTTACACCGCTTACCGAAAAATCACACCAATTTATTACGGCTCCTATCCCTCCGGGAAAAACAACTGCATCGAAATCTTTCGGATTAAATTCTTTCAAACTTTTAATATTACCTCTTGCAATTCTGGCAGATTCTACCAATACATTTCTGTCTTCTTCTACTCTTTTGCCTGTTATATGATTTACAACCATTGCCTGATTAATATCAGGCGCAAAACATTGATAAGTACAATTTTGACAATCTATTGCAAGCATTGCGCAAGTTGTTTCATGGATTTCCGATCCGTCAGATCTTCCGCAACCGGATAATATAATTGCAAAATGAGGATTTTTTTTCATATTTACCGCCCTTTTTAAAAAATTATGGTTGATTTATACTATAGGGGTAATATAATACTGTCAATCAAGATTTTAAATAGGATATTAAATATGCAACACCAACAAACAATTTTAGAAAACGGATTAAGAATAATTACGGCAGAACGTCCCCAAACCGAAACCGTATCTCTCGGCATTTGGGTAAAAACCGGAGCTGCCTACGAAACACAAGAAATGAACGGAATTTCTCATTTTGTTGAACATATGGTATTCAAAGGATCAAAAAAAAGAAATTCTATACAAATTTCAGAAGAAATTGAAAATGTTGGTGGGCAAAATAATGCCTATACATCCAGAGAATTTACAGCTTTTTATGCTAAAATGCTTAAAAATGATATGGAACTGGCTCTTGATGTTATTGCCGATTTTGTTTTGAATCCTACATTTCCCATTGAAGAAATGGAAAAAGAAAAGGAAGTTGTGGTCCAAGAAATTAAACAAGCAATTGATACTCCTGATGATGTTGTTTTTGATTATTTTCAAGAAACCGCTTTTCCGAACCAACCTATAGGAAGAACCATTTTAGGACCAAAAGAAAATGTCCGCTCATTTAATCCGGATATATTGCATTCATATATGAAAACCAATTATGCCGCTGATAACACAGTAGTTGTTGCAGTCGGAAATTTAAAACATGATACATTTGTTCAAATGGTAAAAGATAGAATGTCTGATTATAGAGCAAAAACATCTTTTGATATTGCTCCGCAAATTTATAAAGGAGGTTTTTATAAAGAAAACCGCAAAATTGAGCAAACTCATGTATTACTTGGTTTTAATGGCATTGAATATAAAAATCCGTTATATTATCCCATAAGCATATTTTCCACAATTTTTGGTGGAGGTATGTCATCTCGATTGTTTCAAGAAATTCGTGAAAAAAGAGGATTGGTATACAGTGTATACTCTTATTGTTCATCACAAACTTCAAGCGGACTATTCGGTATTTATGCCGGAACCTCTGCCGATCAACTGAACACCTTGATACCGGTCGTTGTTGATGAAATCAAAAAAGCAGTAAATGAAAAAGTCAGTGACAAAGAGCTAAACAGAGCAAAAGTTCAGCTTCAAGCCAGCATGCTTATGGCTCTTGAAAGTTCATCATCAACAGCTGAAGTAATTGCAAGACAAACTTTGCTTCATAACAGAGTTATACCCACAGATGAAATTGTTCAAAAAATAAACGATGTAACACGTGAAGATATACTAAACGCCGCACAAACTTTATTTTCTTCAAATCCGACATATACTTTACTTGGTGATTTAAAAATTTATCCTGATTATGACATCTTAAAACAACATTTATAAACGTTGATAAAAAAAGGTTTTGACAATCATAAAATTTTAAAGTATATTCCGAGTAACACCCAATTATTAACCAATTAATTTTTTTATCACATGAAAAGAAAAACTATTATTGTAATGATGCTTGCTGTTGCTTGCATTATGCTTGTTTCTTGCAAACAAAAGACTCAAGAAGTTCCCTATGTTGAACCAGTTTTGGAAAAAGATTTTTACGAGCCTGTCATTAAATGGGAGGTCGTAGATTACACTTCCACAACTTACAACTACTACAACGCCCCATGCGATATTGCGGCTGATTGTGTAGAAATTGTCTACGATGACTATGATCCATATGCTTGTCCTGTTGAGATTGAGTATATTTATCAAAACGGCGATACATATACCTATATCCTTGAAGATTTCGGTATTTGGAAAAATTCTGAAGGCTCATACAGAATTATCGTGGATGATGATTGTACCGTTTGGGTTCAGGGACAAAATACTACCGGTAAATTTTATGAGTTCGTATTTTATGGCGACCCAAAATATAACGGGATGAAGATTCTGCCAAACTCATATCGTAATTTACCCGCAGGAGAGATTAAATATAGGAAATAAACTATCTCTACTTTTTTAAAAAAAGAACTCTTAAAGAACAATCTTTAAGAGTTTTTTTTAAATCATTTCACGATACTACTTTTTTGCAAATAATTTCCAAAAAATAGGTGTGGTCCATGCATCGTTCTTGTAGATTTTTTTACATTTCTTACCTTTCATGGTAAACTCTATGGTCATATACTTATCTGTATATACCTTAACGTTTTCCACGTCAGAATAATTAACAAGGTTCCATTCCTGCAAATAAAGCGTCTTTTCTTCATTGTTATAAAACGCATTTGTTGCTATTTCTTCTCCACAGTAAGTCAGTTCTAATTCGTGAAGGAGGTAGCGTTTGTTGCCTTTGTAGAGTAAAAAATCCTTTTCGAGAATAGAGTAGCCTAAATCCCAATAACCATTATAGAGCACCTGATATTCATCAAAAATTTCATCTACGAAGTATATGTTATCTTCTGCCAAACAATAAATAAGAATTTGTTCTCTCTCATTTTTTAGCACAACATATTCTTCAGAAGCACCAAAACCTAAAAAAGTTTCACCGCAATACTTTTTTACACTGATACCGATTTGTGCCAGATATTCCTCGTTGAACTCTAATGAAATTTCATCATCATTATCAACATACTTTGAGAAAATTGCACCAAGGATATCCTCATCATTATCTTCAAAAAAAGCCATAGACTTTTTTGACAACATCTTTAGTCCGCCTCGCGCAACCAAAGAAGCATAATTCAGTTTTTCAACATTCACCATAATACATTAATTTTTAAGATTGTAGTCACATGGTAGCACTCGACAAAATATTTGTCAAGTAAAAAAAACACCCATATGGGTGTTTTTTTATAAAGGCTAATCAAAACAATTATTCTTCATATTTTTTCAAAATGATAGAAGAGTTAGTTCCTCCGAAACCGAAAGAGTTTGACATAGCTGCCTTTATTTCTTTTTTCTTCGGTTTTAATGGCACTAAATCAATATCTGCAACTTCATCTTCAACATTTTCCAAGTTTAATGTCGGAGGACAAATTTGATCTCTTATTGCAAGTGCTGTATAAACAGCTTCAACAGCACCTGCTGCGCCTAATAAGTGACCGATAGCAGACTTTGTAGAAGACATTGAAACAGTTTTCATATCTTCACCAAACAAGCGTTTAACTGCTTTAGCTTCACCTACGTCACCAGCAGGGGTTGATGTTCCGTGTGCATTAATATAGTTAATATCTTTTAATTCTACGCCATGTTCTTTTGCGTGATCCGTAGCCATTTTCATAGCTCTGTATGCTCCATCACCTGATGGTGCCGTAATGTGATAAGCATCACCACTCATACCATAACCTACAACTTCGGCATAAATTTTTGCACCACGTGCTTTTGCATGTTCAAGTTCTTCTAACACAACAGCACCGGCACCCTCACCCATAACAAAACCACTTCTGTTTTTATCCCAAGGACGAGATGCTTTCTCCGGAGCATCATTAAATTCTGCCGTAATAGCTTTCATACGTGCAAAGCCTGCCAAACCTAAGACATTAACGGCAGCTTCTGCGCCACCGGCTACCATAGCATCGGCATCACCCATAGCAATCATTTTTGCAGCATCACCTATAGCATGTGTTCCTGTTGAACAAGCTGTAACACACGCATGGTTTGGTCCTTTAAGACCAAACATAATAGATAAGTTTCCGGAAATCAGGTTAATTAAGCAAGATGGAATAAAAAATGGAGAAATACGTTTTATACCGGACTCATTAAAAGATAAAGCATTTTCATAAATTGCATTCAATCCGCCAATTCCTGCACCCATCATAACGCCAAAACGAAATTGCTCTTCTTCTGTCTGAGGAATATATCCGCTATCTTTAACAGCATCTATACCTGCTGCTAAACCAAACAATATAAACTTGTCATTTTTCTTTTGATCTTTAGGAGGTAAAACATCATCAGGATTAAACTGTCCTTCTCCAGTACCGTAAGGAACTCGACCCGCAATTTGAACCGGAATATCTTTCAAATCAATATCCGTAATTTTTACCACTCCGGATTCTGAATTTAATAAACGTTTCCAGTTGTGTTCTACACCACGTCCTAAAGGGGATACAACACCCAACCCGGTAATTACAACTCTTCTCATAAAATAAACCTCTTTTTTTTACTTTGTTATATTCTTTGATATGAAAAAACTCGCCTGATAGCAGCGAGTTCTTAAACTTACTTTAAGCCACAAGACTTACGCATTCTTTGAAAGATAGTCAATAGCATCTTTAACTGTAAGAATTTTTTCAGCAGCATCATCAGGAATTTCGCAACCGAATTCTTCTTCAAATGCCATAACCAATTCAACAGTATCCAAGCTGTCAGCACCTAAATCGTCAATGAAGCTAGCGCTTTCAGTAACTTTAGATTCTTCAACACCTAAGTGTTCAGCAACAATCTTTTTAACGCGATTAGCGGTATCAGTCATGTATTTAACCTCAATAAATATTAAAACAAAATTCAGACTAACAATTAGTCTTGATTGAGTTGTTAGCATACAATTATATCATTTGACAAGCTTTTTTTTCATTTTACCTGCAAAAAAATTACACATTCCAACCTAAATAATTGATATTTATACATTTTACTTTGAAACAAATTGTCATAAATAGTGCATAAAACCCTTGTTTTTTTTATTTTCAATAATACATAACAACAAAATTAACCAAAAGGAGTTAACATGAAAATAGGAATTATCGGTGCCGGAAATGTCGGAAGTGCCACAGCTTTTGCCTTGGTATTAAGAGGAATAGCAAGAGAAGTTATACTAATTGATGTTGATGAAAAAAAAGCAATTGCCGAAGCCATAGATATATCTCATGCCACAACTTTTGCATATGCAAGTGTTGTCAGGGCCGGTACATATAGCGATTTAACCTGTGCAGATGTCGTAATTATTTCAGCCGGAGCAAATCAAAAAAAAGGTGAAACTCGAATTGCTCTCATGGAAAGAAATGTTGAAATTTTAAGATCTATCATTTGCCAAATTGTACATTATGCTCCGGAAACCATAATTTTAGTTGCATCTAATCCGGTTGATATTATGACTTATTATTCATTAAAAATATCAGGTTTACCGACTCATAAAGTTTTCGGCAGCGGGACAATTCTTGATACGTCTCGTTTTAGAACCTTACTTGGTGAACACATGGGAGTTTCTTCAAAATCTATCCATGCTAACGTATTGGGAGAACATGGCGACAGTGAGGTACTTGTATGGTCAAACGCCGATGCCGGCACTATGCCCTTAGAAACTCTCAGCAAAGAATTAAATCGAGAATTTGACTGGGAAGTAAAGGCCTATATTGACGACAACGTCAGAAATGCTGCATATAAAATCATTGAAGGTAAAGGTGCTACTTTTTACGGTATAGCTGGTGGTCTAAGTCGAATCTGCCAAGCCATAAGCACCAACGAAAATGCAATTTTAACAGTATCTTCTCTTCATGAAGAAATAGAAGGTATAAATAATGTTTGTTTGTCTCTTCCTTCAATTATCAATAAAAACGGTATCGAAAAAGTAATTTATCCTAAACTCACGCCGGAAGAACACATCTTATTAAAATCCAGTGCCGAAAAACTGAAAGAATATATGTCATTTTAATTATTATGTTATCTTAATTACATTCCCGTATTACAAAAGAGCGATTCTTATTCTCGCTCTTTTGTATTTTTTGTAACATAATTCATACTCTGAACTGTAGCAAACACATCATTGGCAATATCCGGAAAATGTCTTTGTGCCATGATTTTCATTTTTTCCATACTTTCTCCTTGTCGTGAAAAAGCATGAACCAACTTATTTAGTATAATCTTATGCTGTTCATGTTTAGTAAAATGATAATAAGAGCCGCCATTAAATAAAACTATTGCGGCTTCGCCAAAAGCATATTCTTGATGCTTTGGCTTGTTTACCTTGCATAAATCTATAAAAGAAATTTCTTCCGGTGTATAAAAAAAGTTAGAAGATTTAGATGGGTCTATTTGTAAGCCACTCTTACATATTGCCATCCAATCTGATGCAAATTTATCAAAAAATCTCTGTGGTTTATCAGATAAATCTTTAATCTTAGAGTAATATTCATTTGAAGATTGACGAGAAAAAGATGTTTTATAAAGTTCTGTACCTTTTGCTTTTTGTTGCAACACAAAGCCTAAAAAGAATGAATTAGGAATATCTCTAACTTTTTTATATTCAAGCGTAGGAACTACAGCAACTCCCTTTGAGTTTAATTCCTTTGACTTTTCAATTACAAATTTTATATCAGATTCATAAAAAGCACCTTTAAGCAACGCATAATCATCAAAAAAATAGCAATGGTGAGTACTACCTTGTCTATCAGCATGCTCTTTTTGTGATATTTGCGATATGTATGTATCAATAAGCGTCATATTTCCTCCAATTCTTTGATTATAGTAATATATTTTATACAGAACGTCAAATAAAAAAAGCGAGAAGTTTTACCTCTCGCTTTTTTTTCCATTTTTTCAAGCAATTTACTCCGGAAGTTGCATCAGATTAAAATTCTCATCTAAAATGATTGTTCTTTTATCATAAGGCTGATAATTTCCCAACACCGTTTTTACAACATACTTCCAACCATTGAGTTGCATATTGGAAAGGAGTACATTTTCACCCAATTTGGCTACTTCTTCATAATTAAGAACCTTTTTAGCAACCAAATATACTTTTGGATTTCTTTTGTTTTTTTGAGTATCATCATCTTCTTGCCAATAACGCTTGTTATTGTATACGATGTAATTTTCAGAAGTAAAATAGAAACCGTAAAAACGACGTTTTTTGAACATTGTTTTTGCTTTTTCAATACCTTCTTTCACGTTTTTTACAACAAAAGATTCAGTTTCAGGCATAAAACTTCCCGGATACATCAGATTCAATCTGATTTCTCTACGTTTTACAATAGTAGTGATCATAAGATTAAAAATTTAATAGTTAAACTTAATAAGTGATATGTGAGGCGAATGTAACACTTTAAAAAAATTCTGTCAATAAAAAACTCCCATAACGGGAGTTTTTTGGCTTAAAGCTTTTCAATAGCATTTCGTATTCGGCTTAATGTTTCTTGTTTACCCAAGATTACAGCTAATTCCGTTGCCCCACCTGGTGTTGTTTCTTTTCCGGATAAAGCAATTCGCACCGGATATAAAATTTGTCCGTTTTTAAGGCCATTATTTTCAGCTACTGCTTTTAAAACATCAAACAGATTTTCATTTGTCCATACATCTGTTTTTTCCATGGCCTCTAAAGCCAATGCAAGAGATGATTTTGCAATTTGTTCATCTGTTTTCATCTTTTTATTTTGATATAACACATTGTCATATTCAGCTACATTTTCAACAAAATCAATTTGAGGACAAATTTCAGCCAATGTTTCAACTCGTTTTTGTAACACCGAACTTAAAAATTCCAAATTTACATCTCGTGTTAAACATTTTTGATAATATGGCATTGCTAGCTCATGAAAATCGGCTTGAGACAAGTTACGAATATAACAACCGTTCATCCATGTAAGTTTTGTAACATCAAAAATTGCCGGAGATTTATTTAATCTTTCTGCAGTAAATACCTCTTTTAATTCGTCAAGAGAAAATATTTCCTGATCGGTTCCCGGGTTCCACCCTAAAAGAGCTATGTAATTTAAAATTGCATCAGGCAAATATCCTTTTGCAACCAAATCTTGGAAAGAAGCATCGCCGTTTCTCTTACTCAATTTGTGTTGAGCATCTTTCATAACTTGCGGAACATGAACATATACAGGAGGTGTCCATCCAAAATCTTCATAAATCAGATTATATTTTGGGGTTGAAGAAATATATTCGTTTCCACGTACCACATGTGTGATTTCCATCAAATGGTCATCAACCACATTTGCAAAATTATATGTAGGGAAACCATCTGATTTTAACAAAACACCTTCGTCTAATTCGTCATAATCTATTTCAATTTCGCCATAAACAACATCTTTGAAGATAGAAGTTCCTTTTTTATTGATAGTTTGACGAATCACATAAGGTTCACCGTTGGCAATACGCTTTTTAGCTTCTTCCAAAGAAAGTTTCTTACACGGATCATCAAATTTTGTATTGGTTTGATCATCTTTTTGTTCATCAGCTTCATCTGCTGAACAAAAACAATAATGAGCTCCACCAAGTTCAACCAATTTATGAGCATACTCGGCATATAACGGTTTACGTTCAGACTGTACATATGGTCCGAAGTTTCCGCCAATATCCGGCCCTTCATCCCAATTCATCCCGACCAATTTCAAAGTTGAGTATATAATATCCGTTGCACCATCAACATAACGTTTTTGGTCAGTATCTTCGATTCTTAAAATAAAATCACCACCATTTGCTTTTGCAATTAAATATTCGTACAAAGCTGTTCTTAAGTTACCGATATGCATATAACCGGTAGGACTTGGGGCAAATCTTGTTCTTATTTTCATCATTTCCTCACAAAAAATTTATCTTATGACAAGATAAAAGAAAATATTTACAATGCAAGAACTTTTTGCATATCTAACATCATACAACTTTTTTTTGTAAAAAAAACAATATTATGATTTAATTTTTAGTTTTTTTGTGTGTAACACCTTGACTTTTTATTTAATAATAATTAAAAGATATGTGCTAGCAATTTTTAGGTTTTGAAAATAAACCTTTTTAAGATTTTAAGGAACGACATGTCTGAAAAACAAAATCATGACTTAACAGCGGGAACAAATGTAGATTCCCCATTAATTGACTCGCTTTCAAGCGCAGTTAAAAATCTCATAGAAAAAGGTAAAGAGCACGGTTATATTACCGTTGAAGATTTGAACAAAGCTCTTCCTCCGGAAAAAGAATCTTCGGAACAAATTGAAGATATTATGTCAAGCATTTCTGATATGGGAATAAGCATTATTTCCGAATCAGAAGCTGACGGATATGAAAACGAGCCTAATGATGAAGAAGGCGAATATGCTGATGAAAGCGGAAACTTTGATGAAAAAGAATTAGGCCGCTCTGATGATCCTGTCAGAATGTATTTGAAAGAGATGGGAACAGTTGAGCTCCTATCAAGAGAAGGTGAAATTGCCATTGCAAAACGCATTGAAGCCGGCAAAACCGTTATGATTAGTGGTTTATGCGAAAGTCCGATGACATTAAAAGCAATTGCTCTTTGGCGTGATGAACTTGTAAACGGCACCATGCAACTTCGTGATATAATTGATCTTGAAATGATGTATGGCGATGATACCGAAGCAATGGTATATGACGACGAAGAAACCCAAGTTGATGATTTAGATAAGGTAACAAAAGAGTTAACCGAGAAAAACCTTGATGAAATTGACGATGATTTAGCTACAGACATCGAGCTTGGTGATACTGTCGATGAAGAAGATATAGACGATATGGAAGATAGCGAATCGGAAACAGACACTGATATAGACGGAGAAGAAGGTACTAAATCATCTGATGATGCTGACGATGAAGGAGCTATGGGACATAACTCAACTTCCATTTCAACAATGGAATCTGCTTTATTAGAGCCGGTTTTAGATATATTAACCAAAATATCCGGCTATTATGATGATTTGAAAAAGATTCAGTCACAACGTATGGCCGCTATCATGTCAGGCCGAAAAGTTGCTTCAGGAGTTGAAAAGAAATATATAAAAGTTAAAAAAGAATTAGTTGAATTGATGAGCTCCATTCACCTTAATTCTCTCAGAGTTGAACAACTTGTTGAACAACTTAACGAATTAAACAAACGTCTTATGGGAATGGAAGGAAAACTTTTACGTTATGCTACATCTTGCAAAATTAAACGTGAAGAGTTTTTAGCAAGCTACCAAAAATCTGAATTAGATCCAAGTTGGCTTGAGGAAATTTCTAAAATAAAAGATAAACACTGGCAAATTTTTGTTGATCGCTATGGTAAAGAAATTACAGAATTAAGAGACGGAATTGCTCAAATGTCTCAAGAATGTGGTTTACCGATAAGTGAATATCGCAAGATGGTTGATACAATAAAACGTGGGGAAAGAGAATCCGAACGGGCTAAAAAAGAAATGATTGAGGCTAACTTGCGTTTGGTTATATCTATTGCCAAGAAATATACCAATCGCGGTATGCAATTTTTAGATTTAATTCAAGAAGGAAATATCGGTTTGATGAAAGCCGTTGATAAATTTGAATACAGAAGAGGTTACAAATTTTCAACCTATGCAACATGGTGGATTAGACAAGCCATCACTCGTTCCATTGCCGACCAAGCCAGAACCATTCGCATACCGGTACATATGATTGAAACAATTAACAAGCTTGTCAGAACTTCTCGTCAAATGTTAGCTGAAATGGGGCGTGAACCCGTACCGGAAGAGTTGGCAAAACGCTTATCAATGCCTTTGGAAAAAATTCGCAAAGTTATGAAAATTGCAAAAGAGCCGGTTAGCTTGGAAGCTCCGGTTGGCGATGAAGAAGATTCATCTTTGGGAGATTTTATTGCAGATGAGAGCGCTTTACAACCTCTTGATAGTGCAATTCATTCTAACTTAAAAGAAACCTGCAGCAAAATTTTATCTTCACTAACTCCTAGAGAAGAGCGTGTTTTACGCATGCGTTTCGGCATTGATATGAGCACAGATCACACATTG
Source organism: Alphaproteobacteria bacterium (assembly GCA_045644765.1). Lineage (GTDB taxonomy): Bacteria > Pseudomonadota > Alphaproteobacteria > RF32 > CAG-239 > JAFTYO01. The sequence continues at coordinate 116,609 of JAZRHM010000013.1, forward strand.
GAAGAGGTTGGCCAACAATTTAACGTAACAAGAGAGCGTATTCGTCAGATTGAAGCAAAAGCTTTAAGAAAACTAAAACACCCGAGTCGTTCAAGAAGATTGCGCTCATTTTTGGATCAATAAATCAAAGCCCCTTTTCGGGGCTTATTTTGTAGAGGATAACACAATGACCTATAATACTGAAGATAAAAAAATTATGTACAACACTTTTAAAGCACGTAATAAGTCTCGTTTGCAAGAGCTAATTAATTTTGCTAAAGAAAGTGCTTTTAATAAAATAGGCATTGCTAATTGCAAAGCAGTTCAGCCATATGCCGAAAAACTTGCTGATATCCTGACAAATGCCGGTTTTGACGTGTATTCAATAAATTGTAAAGATAGTGGTTTAAATGGAAACTCTGTCTGCGATGATATGTCCGGACCCTGCTGTGACCCATTATCGCAAGCTCAATATTTAAATTCTAAAAACACAGACCTTAATATCAATCTCGGTTTATGCTTAGGGCATGGAATTATTTTTTCTAAACATAGCATAGCCCCTGTTACAACGTTTTTGGTAAAAGACTTTGCAACAGAACATAACCCTATTGAAAATTTAAGATAAATTTTGAAAAATATAAACTCCCCGACTTTCGAGGAGTTCTTTTTTTACATTTTAACACTGATCTTCTGTGAGAAGCAGTTTTTGTGTTGCAATTCTTTGTGAAATTTGCTGACACAAAGTTTCAAGACTAACTAAAACAAACGGAGCCATTTTCTCGGTTGTTATTCTTATCCGAAGCTGAGCTTTAACATATTCAAGCTCATCTAAAGACATTGACGGCCATTCTTCGCTTGAGTAACCTCGGTAGGGTAGTTGCAAAAATTTAGCAATCGTATTATACGCACTGTTATATTGCTGATATATTAATTTTTCAACTCCATCAGCACCTACAACATCACACATAATACGTATAAAACTTAAAGCAGTTTTAGCTTCTTTTTGCAATTTTTCCAAATTTAAGGCTTCCTGATACATATAAGATGCCTTAAATTCTTCGATATCACCTAATCTTACAATTCGTTGCTCTTTATAAGCTTGATATGCTCTTTGCTCATCAATCTGTCTGATAACATCGTTTGTAATAGCAAGTAATTGTTCTTCATGAGATAAAATTACCGATGCGATATTTCCAATGGTTCCGGCAAAATAATAAGAATAACTGTTCAGTTGAAGTCTGTCTTCCTCTGAAAGTTTGGAACATATCTCAATAGCTTTCCAAGATGTAAAATAAGCGGAAGTAATATTATTCCACTGATTCTCTTTTTGCTCAAGTCTGTCAATAACTTCAAGTTGCATACTTGAAAGTTGTTTAATAATTTGATTATCCATAATATTTTTTTGTTTAATGTTAATAATTCAATTTCTCTGTTAACAGAGTATTACATATTAAATGTTTTGTCAATTATTTATATAAAAAATAATCGTTTATACCTTTGAACGAAAATATTTTGACGGTCACGCCTTATGACGAAGTAGGTCAAATTAAATGTTAAAAAGTATTGAGGATCTTTCAATATAAACTACATATCTTAAAGTTTTGGCTTAATTACACATTATAAATTTTTTATAGCCAACTGTTCCAGCTCTTTAATTTTATCCCTATAAACCATAGCTTGTTCAAATTCTAAGTTCAGGGCAGCTTCTTTCATGAGTTTGGTATATTCTTTAATCTTTTTATCTATATTTTTAAGTTCATCGACTGAAACTTTATCATCTTTAACAAAATCTGTTTCTGTCATTTCTTTTAATGTAGAAGAAATGCTTTTTTTAATGGTTTTAGGAGTGATATTATGTTCAATGTTATATCTTATTTGTTTTTCTCTACGTCTGTTTGTTTCATCTAAAGCTGCTTGAATTGAACCGGTTATTTTATCAGCATATAATATCACTCGTCCGTTTTCATTTCGTGCAGCCCTACCAATTGTTTGAATTAATGAGCGAGTTGAGCGTAAAAACCCTTCTTTATCGGCATCTAAAATAGCCACCAATGAGCATTCCGGAATATCTAAACCTTCTCGTAACAAGTTAATTCCGACCAAAACATCAAAAACTCCAAGTCTTAAATCTCTTATTATTTCAATGCGTTCCAATGTATCAATATCAGAATGCATATATCTTACCTTTATGCCGTTTTCATGTAAATATTCTGTTAAATCTTCAGCCATTTTTTTGGTTAAAGTTGTTACTAAAACACGTTCTTTTCTTTGAGCGATTTGATGACATTCATGCATCAAATCATCAATTTGGTTTTCAACAGGTCTAACTTCACAAATTGGGTCAGTAAGCCCTGTCGGCCTGATTATTTGCTCAGAAAAAGAACCTTTGCTTTGTTCTAATTCCCAATCTCCCGGAGTGGCTGAAACAAAAATTGTTTGCGGACGCATTTTATCCCATTCTTCAAATTTTAACGGGCGATTATCCAAACAAGACGGAAGTCTGAAACCATAATCCGCAAGCGTGCTTTTACGATTAAAATCGCCTCTGTACATTGCTCCTATTTGCGGAACTGAGATATGACTTTCATCAATAAACAAAAGTGCATTTTTAGGAAAATATTCAAATAATGTAGGAGGAGGTTCTCCTGGAGCCCTTCCCGTTAAATATCTGGAATAGTTTTCGATACCTTTACAATGGCCGGTTGTTTCAAGCATTTCCAAATCGAAACGAGTCCGCTGTTCAAGCCGTTGTGCTTCTAAAAGTTTGTTTTGTGATTTTAGTTCATCAAGTCTTATGCTTAAATCTTTTCTGATATGTGTAATAGCCTGAGAAAGCGCAGGACGAGGCGTTACATAATGATTGGCCGGATAAACCGTGATTTCTGTTAAATCTGCAGTTTTCTTACCTGTTAATGAATCGAACTCGGATATAGTTTCAATCTCGTCTCCAAAAAAACAAATTCGCCAAGCTCTGTCTTCGTAGTGAGCCGGAAAAACATCTAAAGTATCACCATTTACCCTGAATGTGCTTCGAACAAAGTTTATTTGATTGCGCTCATATTGAAGTTCTGCCAGATTTCTACAGACATCATTGAGCTCAATTACATCACCTGCTTTTAAGCTAAAAGCCATCGAAGAATATGATTCCATGGCCCCTAAGCCATATATACAAGATACCGAAGCAACAATTATAACATCATTTTCTTCTAAAACATTTCGCGTTGCTCCATGACGCATACGGTCTATTTGTTCATTAATGGAAGAATCTTTTTCAATGTAAGTATCCGTTTTTGGAATGTATGCTTCCGGTTGATAATAATCATAGTATGAAACAAAATATTCTACCCGATTGTGAGGAAAAAATTCTTTCATTTCGGCATAAAGTTGAGCCGCCAAAATTTTATTTGGTGCCATAATAAGAGCAGGTCTTTTAACTTTTTCTATAATTTTTGCCATTGTAAATGTTTTGCCTGAACCTGTAACTCCGAGCAAAACTTGATTTTTTTCACCATTTTCCAAACCTTGACACAGCTCATCAATTGCTTGAGGTTGATCTCCTGATGCTTCAAACGGGCTTTCTATTTTAAATTCTTTTTCTTTCATAGAACACAGTTTAATCATTTTTTTTAAAAAATAAATAGAAAAATACGCTAAAAATTTTTATTTGACAGTAAAAAACAAAGATTATATAATTGGATATATAATGCATATATGTGAGAATTTTTATGAAAACGGAATATGTTGATTTTTTATGTTCAGAATATGAACAAGCTGATTTAAAGCCTGAAAGTGTTGTTATCGGTAACAGCAAATATATCGTTCCGTATATTTATATAAAAACCAACAATGAACCGTTAAAGCTTTTTTTAACGGATTTTTTTGATGTTATGCGCAAAGATTATATATTATATCTTAGAAACAAAGAACCTGTACGGTATATTAATTGGTATGATGGCAATAAAAATCGTCATTTAATAGTCCCGTATACAATTCGTTACAACATGTGTTCAGATGAAGAGATTGTAAATAGGATTATTGAAAAGGCCAGAAAAAAGTATAAAAAAGCAATTATGACGGCATATGAACTTAAAAAAACATATCCTAATATGGTTTTTGAACGTATGATAAGTTCAAAAGCTTTCAAAGAAATGTTAAAAGCCCATAAAAAGTGTCTATCAAAACAAAAAAGAAATATGGCTGTTTATATCACTGAAAGAGTGGGACGATTTATGTCACAGAATCCGGAAAAAATTACTAACAATATGGATGGCGTTTTATTATACGTTCTAAGGCAAAAAGCTAAAAAATGGGCATTAAAGGTTGTTCTTTGTGCCGCTGTAGAAACCAGTGTTTTTGAAGCCATAAATATATCTTCAGATAATTAAAAAACATCTCCGTCATCACATAACGGAGATGTGTTATAAAATTTAATTCCGAAACTTATTTTTTAGGAGCATCTTTTCCCATATGAGGATGTGGCATTCCTTTTCTGTGGTGTTTTCCGAACATATGCCCTTTTTCAAATTTCGGACCTTTAGTTTTCATTTCATCAAAACTCTTTTTCTGTTCTGGAGTTAAGATTTTTTCAAATTCTTCCATATTAGCTCTACGTTCCGCATCTATTTTTTCACGCAAATCTTTCATTTCTTTCATAAGAGGTTCAATTTTTTTGCGTCCTTCTTGACGAATTTTAGCAGCTTGTTCTTGTTGCTCTTTTGTCAGATTTAATTTTTCTGCCATTTTCTTAGCCATTTTTTCATGGAAATTTTTATCAAATTTCGGATGATTGTTTTCCATTTTTAATACTTCTTCATGTGAAACCGGTGGAATATCAGTTTCTTCAGCCTTTACTACATTAGAAAATATAATAGTGGTTGCTAAAAATGTAGATAATAAAAATTTATTCATTTATTTTCTCCTCTTAAAAAGTTTAATTTTTCTTTTAGAATTTTACGGGCATTAAAAAGCCTAGATTTCACAGTTCCTTCAGGAACACCTAAACGTTTAGCAATATCTTCAATTGAGTATCCCTCAAACTCAAACAATATAATAACCTTTCTATGTTCTTTTGATAAAGAATCTACGGCTTTTAAAATAATTTTCTGTCGTTGCTTTTCATCTATGATAACATCAGGAGTGTTCTCATATGATAAATTTTCAACTATTGTATCATCAGAAACTTCTTTTAAACCTGTTTTAAAACTTTTAGAACGAAAGTAATCTCTACAAATATTGGCTGTAAGCATACAAATCCATTGCTTTAATTTTCCTTGTTCTTTATATTTAGGCAAATTTTGCCACGTTTTTATATAAACTTCTTGCTCAATATCTTCATTGTTACTTCCGGTTAGTTTACGGATAACAGCTTTGATATATTTTTTATTTTGTTCAATAATATGTTTCATTAGCCAATCCATAACAATCCGTATTCATCCACAGGTAAGCCCATATCTTCAATTATGGAACCGTTTGATGCGCTATACACTTCTTGTTCCCAAAAATCATAAATAGGAGTACTTTGTTTAACTGTTGCTGCAAAAACAAACAAACAGCAACACATGGCAACGCTGACTGACGTCAATATCCTGCGACGTTTTTTGCGCGCAAAATATAAAGGCTTAGCTTCTTGTATGAGTTTTGATATTTCTTCCATAAAATTTCTCCTTACATTATGCTATAACGAAAAGATTTAACATAAGGTTCATTTTAAAATATTTTTTTTGAAACATATCTTTTTTTTACATAAAGATTTTGTTAATAGCAAAATTTTTAGAGCTGTGTTGTTTTTAACTGCTATTAGCTGTGAAATTTGAGGTAAAAATAAGGTAGATAAGCTTGTTTCTTGAATTGCAATTTTTATTACTTGCTATATAGTGACACATATTAAATAAAACAGCGAGGTAATAAATGAAAATTGGTGTTGTCGGAACGGGTTATGTCGGTTTACCTACCGGAGTTGGCTTGGCAGAACTCGGAAATGAAGTTATATGTATTGATAAAGATGAGAATAAGATAAACGCTCTTAAAAACGGTAAACTTACAATTTTTGAAGATGGCCTACCCGAACTTTTTACAAAAAATGTCCAAGCAGAAAATATAAAATTTACAACTTCTATGCAAGAAGGTGTTGAAAATGCCGATATCGTGATTTTGGCAGTTGGCACACCTCCAAATCCGATAACTAAAGAAGCTGATATGAAGTATATTCATGCTGCCGCTGAAGAATTGGCTAATTACATAACAGGATATACAGTTATAGCAGTCAAATCTACAGTTCCGGTAAACACTGGTGATGAAGTGGAAAAAATCATTTTATCACAAAATCCCAAAGGTGAATTTGATGTTGTTTCCTTGCCTGAGTTTTTGCGTGAGGGTTTTGCCGTGCATGATTTTTTTAATCCCGACAGGATTATCGTCGGAGCAAACAGTGAGCGAGCAAAAGCTAAAATTGCCGAACTTTATCAACCTTTTGAGGCAAAAACTCCAATTTTATATGTCAAACGTCGTTCATCAGAAACGATTAAATATGCATCAAATGCTTTTTTAGCCATGAAGATTCAGTATATAAATGAAATGGCAGATTTTTGTGAAAAATCAGGTGCTGATGTTTATGAAGTTGCTACAGGTATGGGCTTAGATTCTCGAATTGGAAACAAGTTTTTAAATCCGGGACCCGGATATGGTGGTTTTTGTTTTCCCAAAGATACTAACGCTATGGCTTATATGGGACGGGTTAAAGGCGTTAATTTGTCTTTAATTGAAGCCACTATAAGAGGTAATGACAAGCGTAAAATTCAGATGGCAAGACGTATTTTAGAAGAAGTTGCAGATATAAGAAAACCTGTAGTGGGTGTGTTAGGTGCCGCCTTCAAAGGTGGAACTGATGATTGTCGAGAATCTCCTGCTATGCAAATTATAGAAATCTTACTTGAAAAAGGAGCAAATGTACGCTTGTATGATCCTGAAGCTCTTGGTAATGCTAAGGCCATATTATCAGATAAAGTATATTATGCAACCGATATGTATGATGCGTTAAATGGCGCTGATGTTATGGCTGTTTTAACTGAATGGGCAGATTTTAAAACAATTGATTTGGAAAAAGTAAAGTCATTGTTGAAAAATCCGAAAATTGTTGATTTAAGAAATTTGATTAATCGGACAGAAGCCATAAATCTTGGTTTTGACATTAAAAGTATTGGAGTTATATGATGAAAAAGGACCAAAAATTTTCAGATAAAGCAAAAAGATTAATGATTGAATTTCAAAGAGATGAAATAACAAGTTCATGTATATATTCATATTTTGCCGGAAGAGTTAAAAATAAAAAAGAACAAAAAACTCTAAAGCAAATAGCACAAGATGAAATGGCTCACGCAAATATTTGGCAACAATATACAAACATTGAAATAAAACCTAATATGTTTAAAGTGTGGTTTTATCGTATTTTGATTTATTTATTGGGATATACTTTCGTAATAAAGCTTTTGGAAACACGTGAAGATTACGGAATTGTCTCTGTTAAACAACTTTCCGATGAAATTCCTGAAGTTAAAAAAATTATTGCAGATGAAAAAAAGCATGAAAAAAAGCTTATAGAGATGCTTGATGAAGAGCGCCTTAACTATGTTGGTGCGATGGTTTTAGGTTTAAATGATGCTTTGGTAGAATTAACCGGAACAATTGCAGGTATGACCTTTGTCTTAGCTAATACCACTCTGATTGCGATGGCGGGTATTATAACCGGTGTCTCTGCAACATTATCTATGGCGGCGTCAAACTATTTAGCTGAACGCGCAGATGGTAACCCAAATGCATTAAAAGCCAGTTTTTATACCGGAATTGCATATTTAATTACGGTTGTATGTTTGGTTTTACCATATTTGTTGTTTCCTACAGATATGTATGTCGCCTCTCTTATTTGTATGATTACAATAGTGGTCTGTTTAGTGTTTATATTTAACTATTATATTGGAGTTGTAAAATCAGAACCTTTCTTACCTAAATTTATTGAAATGTCTACCATCAGCTTATCTGTAGCTTTAATAGCATTTCTGATAGGTTGGGGAGCAAAAGCTTTTTTTAATCTTGATTTATAAAATTCTATATATTGGTTGCTCATAAAAATACCTCAATATTTTCATTATTGAGGTATTTTTTATATCAACACATAGCAAATAATTACCTACGAGCCTGATATTGATCTTTACTCGTTCCATGTGCTAAAGATGACTTTTCTTGAGCATTGGAATCTTGATTTTTAGTTTCAACTGCAGGCACACTGATTTTCGCTTGATTTTTAGAATTTTCAGAGGTAGCCTTACTTCTTACTTTTTCCAAATTATGCGCCACGACACCCATATCATGTGATTGCATCAAATTAGCAAACAATACGCGAGTATCATCTTTTAATATTTTGTATCCTGGCTTTTTTAAAGCTTCCATCAACTCTTCTTCTCGGCCTTTTTCTTTAACTCTTTTCATCAAAACATCCATCTGAGGAAGTGCTGTTTCAGAATCAATTTGCTTTCTATCTAATTGTTTAGCTATTCTCAATAACAATTTTTCGGGTTGATTTGCCGCCCAATCGGCTTTGATTGTATCAAGGTCTTTTTCACGAGTTTCACGGTGAGATTTTTTAGCTTCTTCTTGCGAAATTAAACCATTTTTCACCAAATTTGCAATTTCTGTACGTATAGCACTTGTTGTTGCCAATTTGACAGCAGCACCATCAGAATATCCTTTTTGTATAATATCTTTGGTTTTCTTATGAATGGTTTCAATAGCTACAGCATCGAATACGATTTTTTCTGCTACATCACTTGATAAAATATCAGACGGAGAAGGAATGGCTCTATTATTCTCAATATCTCTACATTCATCTATTGTAAGATTATTGTCTGTTTTTGCTCTTTCCAAAATATCATCAGGAACGCGTCCGAAATATTCGTCCCTAATACGCTCAGGAACCTTCTTCCAAATATCAAACTTAGCCTGATGTTTTGTGGCAATTGCTGTCACTATACTATCAGCAACATCATTGGAAGCTAATTTACCGTAATCTTCGGGATAATTCGCTTTCAAAAATACTAAAAAATCTGTTCCTATATCAGCCATATCTAGCTCCTTCCTTTATATTTTTCTAAAAGCGCATTATAACGCTCTTTCAGAGGAGAATTTTCATCGGTGTACAAAGCTTTGGTTTTTGCATCTTCTTTAATTATTACATCTTTTCCATCTTTATCTTTTGTTTTATATTCTCCGGTTATACCTAAACGAGCAGCTGTGCGTTTTTCCCTTTCTTCCATCTTATCAAGATGAGCTTTTTTCTGTTCGTCAGACATTCCTTCAAGCATTGCAGCTCTATATTCTTCTGTGGTTAAATCTTTTATATCTTTGCCATCTGCTTTAGCTTTTGCTTTAATTTTATCTTTAAGCTCTTTAATTTTTTTATCAGCGGCTTCTCTTTGTTCCTTTTGTTCAGCTGTTTTTTTAGCTTCTTCTTGTTTATCGGCATGTACTTTCAAGACAGATTGAATATTTTGCGGTAAAGTTTTAAAATATTCTGCTTTTATGTCAATCGTCGGAGGATTTTTTAATACAATTCCTGAACCATCATTATATGTTTTTTTCTCACTCATTAAGGTTGCTGCCAATAACATAGCCTTTTGCTTATCAGTTAATGAGTTACCAAATGACAGGTTTAAATTATTTTCCAAAGCATCTTTTACAATTCCCTTATACATTAACAATTCCGCATCATTACTGATAGTAACACTTTTAGGAGAATTATATCGAACCTCTCCCAAACTCTTACCATCTTTTTCAAAAGAAAACGTAAATGCCTTTTCTGAGGTATCTTTTTCTGCATCATTTTTAAATGTCACATTATTTTCTTGAGCAAATTTGCTATAAAACTCACGCTTTGAATTTATCCAATCTGAATTATTTGGTGTATCATTATGATGTTGATTATTTTCTTTGCCAGATCCATTAACTTCTAAATTTTCTTTTGCATCACCACCTGCTTCATCAATTTCTAAAGTATCATCATCTTTATCAGGGGTATCTTTTTTCTGATCATCTTTATTCTCTGCACTTGGAGGTGTGTTAGCTTCTTTTTCCGTAATAAGCTTATTTATCTCTATTAGAGCTTTTTTCAAACTTTCTTCACTATCAACAGAAAAACCTGACAAATCAATACCCATATCTTTTGCTTTTTTGTATTGTTCAGATGCATTAAATTGTTCAGCAAAGTCTACACCTTTTGGTGAATTGCCGGTTTTTTTTCTGTTACCATACCTTTGATTAAATTTATCAATTTGGCTAGCCATAGTTTTCCTCCAATATATATTAGTAACATTATCATATTTTTTAAGTTTTGTCTAGAACTTTTTTCAAAAAAACGACTTATCGGTGAAGAAAAGTCGTTTTAAGTTCTGAATGATAGTTTTTTTAAGCAACTATTGCATCAAAAACAATTTCTTTGCCATCAATATTTTCTTTCGTTCCATCAATACAAGCTGTATTTATTTTAACGGCTAGAACTTGTTCGGCTATATATTGCTGATTTTCGTTAAGAGCTTGCGCTAATTCAGAATCTGTTGTATTCCAGTTTAACACTATGCGATCTGAAATGTTAAAATCTTTATCTTTACGCAAAGTTTGAACCATACGAACAAAGTCTCTGGCAAAACCTTCTCTTTTAAGCTCATCAGTTATATTTGTGTCCAAACATATCACAGCTTTATTTTGTGCAAATGAACGTCCGGCAACACCTTCTTTCATATCAAGACGAACTTCAAACAAGTCTGAAGTAAGAGTTTGCCCTGCAATACTTAATGTACCGTTATCATTTAATGTCCAATTACCTTGTTTATATGCGGCCATAACCGGTCCCATCTCTTTACCGAGAGCTTTACCTAAAAGAGGAGTATACAAGTAAAGCTTTTTATCTGCATATGAACCTAAATTGTTATCAAACTTAACTTCTTTAACATTAAGCTCGTCTTTTACAATTTCTTGATAAGCAGAGCTTAAATCAGCTCCGACAAGCGTAAGGCTTGCCAATGGTAAACGGTTACGCAAGTTTTTCTCTTCACGAATAAATTTACCGGCTGAACAAAGCTCTTGCAAGAAATCCATCTCTTGAACAAGTTTTTCATCCATCTCAATTGATGATAATGTCGGATAATCTGTAAGATGAACAGATTCTTCACCAGTTAAGTTTTTGAAAATGTATTCTGATACAAATGGCATTAATGGAGCCAAAATTTTACTCAAGTTAAGCAACACTGTGTAAAGAGTATCAAACGCCTGTTTATCGCCTTCCCAAAAACGATCACGTGTTCTGCGTATATACCAGTTATTTAACACTTCCATAAAAGAAGTTGCTTCATTTGTAGCCATTGATACATCATATGTTTCAAGCCCATGTTTAACAGTGTTACACAGATGTTTGAGTTTTGATAATATGTAATTATCAATTGCTTCCGTTGATGAAGAAATTTCTTCTGCTTTATATTCTTCAGCATTTGCATAAAGCGTAAAGAAGTAAAAAGCATTCCATAATGGAATTAGTGTTGCTCGTGAAGCTTTTGCTATTTCTTTTCCCTCTTTATCAACGGCCAAATTTCCACCTTTTAGCACCGGAGAAGATACCAAAAACCAACGAAGTGCCTCAGAACCTATATTCTCCAAAACCTCATTCGGATCAGGATAATTTTTCAGTCTTTTTGAAAGTTTTTGACCGCCTTCAGCCATCAACAAACCTGTACAAATACAGTTTTTAAATGCCGGTTTATTGTGAAGTGCTGTTGATAAAACAGTTAAAGTATAGAACCAACCTCTGGTTTGATCCATTGCTTCCACAATAAAATCTGCCGGAAAATGATTTTCAAACCATTCTTTATTTTCAAACGGATAATGCACTTGAGCATACGGCATAGAGCCTGATTCAAACCAACAGTCGAAAACATCACTTACGCGACGCATCATTGTTTGTCCTGTCGGATCATCAGGGTTTTTGTATACAACATCATCAATATACGGTTTGTGTAAATTTGTTACTTCAATACCGGTTTTTTCTTTAATTTCTTCTACCGAACCAAATACATCAACTCTTGGATATTTCGGATTATCAGATTTCCAAACCGGAATTGGCGTACCCCAAAATCTGTTTCTTGAAATTGACCAATCTCTTGCTCCTTCGAGCCATTTTCCGAAACGGCCATCTTTAATGTGCTCAGGCATCCAATTTATTTGTTGATTGTTTTCAACCATTTGATCTCTAAAATCTGTTACCTTTACAAACCAAGAAGACATAGCTTTATAAATGAGCGGGGTATCTGTTCTCCAACAGAACGGATAAGAGTGGGTATATTGTTCTTTTTTAACCAATAATCCGTTAGCTTTTAGCCATTGCATAATTGGTTCGTTGGTTTCAAAAACTTGCATACCTTCATAATCTGCCACTTCAGACGTAAACTTACCGGCTTCATCAACCGGACAAATAACCGGAAAATGCTCATCATAAGCTCTGCAAGCATCAAAGTCATCTTGACCAAAACCCGGAGCAATATGTACGATACCTGTCCCGTCCTCTGTAGACACAAACTCACCGCTTAACACTTTAAATGCGCCTTTTGATTTAAGGTGTTCAAAATATTTAAACATCGGCTCATAGCTCATACCGATTAAATCTGCACCGGTCATTGTTCCGACTTGTACAGCATTTTCAAGTTGTTTTTTATAACGACCAAGCAGTGCTTTTGCTAACACATATTTCTGACCATTTTCTTCCATGATGACATATTCTATATCTTTTCCAACTGCCAACATCAAGTTTGAGGGCAATGTCCACGGAGTTGTTGTCCAAACCAAAATTTTCATACCGTTTTCAAGGGTGAACATAACAGTAATGGCATTATCTGTTTTATCCTGATATCCTTGGTTTACCTCAAAATTAGAAAGCGGAGTTTCTGCCGCCCAAGAATATGGCAAAACTCTGTAATCTTCATATACTAAACCTTTATCATAAAGTTGCTTGAAATTATTGATTACACTTTCCATAAATGGCAAATCCATTGTTTTATAATCATTGTTAAAATCAACCCAACGTCCGATACGTTTGAACATATCTACCCAAATGCCTGAATATTTTAAAACATCGGCACGGCAAAAATCATTAAACTTTTCAACACCATATTGCTCAATTTGTTTACGACCGGAAACGCCTAATTGTTTTTCCGCAGACATCTCGGCAGGTAATCCGTGACAGTCCCATCCTAAGCGGCGTTCAACTTTCTTACCGTTCATAGTTTGAAAACGCGCAACAACGTCTTTGACGTATGATACCATAATATGTCCGTAGTGAGGTGTTCCGTTAGCAAAAGGAGGGCCGTCATAAAAAACAAATTCTGCTGCTCCGTCACGATTTTTTACAGATTTTTCAAAAGTATTATTTTCTTCCCAAAAATTTAAAATTTCTTTTTCAAGTTTAACAAAGTCAGGCTTTGCTGACACATTAGCATAATGTTTCATTTTTCTTTATCCGTTTATATAATTGATTAAAATTCTAGTAGTTATTAATGTCAAAAAAAAGATGATCCCCCCTAGGGGATAATAATGAAAGGAATGTATGTATAAAATAAATTCATCTTTTTTTCTCTTTTACACAGTAAAAAAATCAAACTGAACTTAAGCTACAACATCTTTTATACTTCGTCAATAGCAAATTTTGTTTCAGATACAACAATCCGCCGTTTTTTCGGCGGATTGTTGCTATATTTATGAAAATTACGGAATTTTGATTGTATGCAACAAATTTGTCATTCCGGCTTTACCGAAAGGATATCCTGCGGTAACAATTACCAATTCTCCTGATTTTCCGTAACCGTTTTGTTTAACATATTGAGTAGCATTTTCTTCTATACGCTCAAAACTTTCGAAAACTTCTTGACTTACATAACTATGAACGCCCCAAACAATCCCTAACCTACGAGCTACCTTTATATTTGGCGTAATTGCAACTATTGGCACATCCGGACGCTCTTTAGCCATAGAGTATGTTGTGTAGCCTGATGCTGTATAAGTTACGATTGCTCCTACATTTGGCAAAACTTGAGCCAGCTCATTTGCTGCATAAGTGATTCCCATAGTTTCCGTTTTACAAAAATCTTTTTCATCTTCATACATACAAATAAAAAAACTCTCATCTTGCTCAACTTGTTCAATAATATTATGCATCATTTTAATCGTTTGTTCAGGATATTTACCGACTGCTGTTTCTGCTGAAAGCATAACGGTATCAGCTCCTTCGTAAACGGCGGTTGCTACATCTGATACTTCTGCTCTGGTAGGTGTCGGTGCTTCTATCATAGATTCTAGCATCTGAGTTGCCACCACAACAGGTTTTGCATATTTACGACAAACCGATAATATACGTTTTTGCAGCACAGGAACTGTATGCAAAGGACATTCAACACCTAAATCGCCACGAGCAACCATAACCCCATCAGAGAGCTTTACAATTTCTTCCAAATCGTCAATAGCACTTGGTTTTTCAAGTTTGGACATAATAAGCGCTCTATTTTGAATAATTTCTTTTGCTTCAATAACATCTTGAACTTTTTGTACAAAAGAAAGGCTTACCCAATCGACACCCAAATTAAGGGCAAAATCCAAATCTTTACGATCTTTTTCCGTTAATGCCGATATCGGTAATGTTATATTCGGCAAATTAATACCTTTATGATTTGAAAGCTTGCCACCAACCAAAACTCTAGTAACTGCTTTTGTCGGTTCAACTGATACAATTTCAAGAGAAATATTTCCATCATTTAACAGTAGTATATCTTTAGGCTTTATTGCTGCAAAAATTTCTTTATGAGGTAAATTTACTCTGGTTTCATCTCCGGGTGTTTCATCTAAATCAAGCACAAACTCTGCCCCTGCTCTCAAAACCACGGAACCATTTAAAAAATTTCCGACTCTTAATTTTGGTCCTTGTAAATCTGCAATTATGGTAATATGTTTTTTTTTCGATTCGGAAATTTCTCTTACTATATTATAGCGTTCTGCATGTTCTTGATGAGTTCCGTGAGAAAAATTAAAACGAAAAGCATCAGCTCCGGCATCTATAAGTTTTTCAAGCATTTCACGGCTAGCTGTCGCAGGTCCGATTGTTGCTAAAATTTTAGTATGTGTGTTAACAGGCATAATTACTCCTTAAAAAAATTACTTCCTTTTTTACATATAATCAAAATTATTACTTGTAAAATATAATCAGATTTGTTAAATTCCATATCACAAAAAACTTAAAATATGATTTAAAAGGAGATAAAAATGACCGAAGTTGGTGGAATTGCCACAGACAGATTACGTTCACTTATCGAACGTATTGAAAAACTTGAAGAAGATAAAAAAGAAATTATGACTGACATCAGAGAAGTTTATGCAGAAGCCAAAAGTGCCGGTTTTGATGTTAAGACGATGAGAGCAATTATCAAACTTCGTAAAATGGAAGATTCTGCTCGTGAAGAGGAAGATTTCTTACTGGAAACATACAAAAAAGCTCTTGATATGTAATAAAAAAATCCCTTACAAATTCCGTTGTAAGGGATTTTTTTAACGACCGGTTAAATGATCCTTGTTTTTATCATACAAATCAAAAGCGTCTTGGATTACTTGTTTTGCATCTTCAACACCTAAAAATTGTTCAATTATAACTTCTTTATTTTCTAAAATTTTATAGTCTTCAAAAAAACGTTTTAAAATTCGTAAGCTATGTGGCGGAAGTTCATCTATAGATTGATAGTGGGAAAACTCCGGATCATCAATATGTACTGCAATTATTTTATCATCAGCCTCTCCTTGATCTAGCATTTTCATTACACCAATCGGACGAACACGCATCATAGACAATGGCAACACTGATTCTTGGCACAGAACCAACACATCTAAAGGATCGTTATCATCACAATAACTTTGCGGAATAAATCCATAGTTTACAGGATAATGCACTGAGCTATACAAGATGCGGTCAACTCTCAGTAAACCGCTAACTTTATCAAGTTCATATTTTGTTTGAGAACCTTTCGGAACCTCTATAATCGCCGTAACTATCTCAGGCGGATTTTTTCCTCTGGTAACACCATGCCAAGGATGCAACATTTTCTTCTCCTAATTAAATTATTTTCTTTCCGGTTGATAAACAGTTTTTCCGGTGTTCACATATTCATATAACACTTTTTCGCCTTCTTCAACCCCAATATTTCCATAAACAACAATTCCTCTATTTTTAAACTCTTCAAACCAATTCGGTTTAAAGCCTTCATCAAAGCCCGTAATTTCTTCAACTCTTTTTGATGGCACGCCATAATAAACAGCTTTTATTCCGGACCACATAATACCACCGATACACATCATACAAGGTTCTGATGTAACATATAAGCTCAAATTATATTTTGATAAATCATATGTCCCTAAGTTTTTTTGGGCAGTTTTAATAGCATTCATCTCTGCATGATTATTACTACACACTTCAGAAACAACACTATTTGCCGTCTTTGAAATAATATTACCTTTTTCATCAACAACTGCGGCCAAAAACGGACCTGAACCATTAGCAATAAAATCTTTCATTTCAGCTTGCAAATCTAGTATGATTTTTTTTGCTACAGATAGTTTTTCCATATCTATCGGTTCATTTGAAACTATATTTAATAAATTTGTATCAGTCATTTAATTTCTCCTAACGCTTTACTTATCTGTATATAAACTAAATGTATAAAATTGGTTAAATTAATTCATATTGTTGAAAAATCGATATGCAGTTGACTTTTTACAAACAAATCTCTAAAAAACATTAGATAACTAAATAATTTATGGAGTAGACTAAAATGAAAAATTTCATTAATGAATTTAAAAAGTTTGCAATGCGCGGAAATGTAATTGACATGGCTGTCGGTATCATCATCGGTGCTGCTTTCGGAAAAATTGTTGATTCTTTGGTTAAAGACATCATCATGCCTCCTATAGGTATTTTGCTTGGAAAGATTGATTTTGCCAATTTATTTTTTGTATTAAATGATGGTGCTGTTCCTGGCCCTTATGTTTCTTTAGATGCGGCAAAAGAAGCCGGTGCCGTAACCATGAATGTTGGTATGTTTATAAACGCAACAATAAGCTTTATCATTGTTGCTTTTGCCGTATTTGTACTTATTAAAGCAATTAATACTTTACAGGAAAAAATGCTCGCTGCAGAACAAAAAGAAGAAAAAGCCGCAGCTCCTACAACAAAACAATGTCCTTATTGCTACTCTGATATTGCTATTAAAGCAACTCGTTGTCCTCATTGTACATCGGAACTTGAAGTTGCAAAAAAGACAACAAGTAAAAAATCTAAATAGTACTTTAGAACATCGTACAAAAAACTCCATTGATTAAATTCAGTGGAGTTTTTTATACTTTCGCTTAAATATTATCAGATTTTAATCTTAAGCAACAATCTTAACACCAGAACTTGTACCTAAACTTGTTGCTCCGACAGCAATAAGATCAAGCGCTTTTTGTTTATCTCTTATACCTCCTGATGCCTTAACTTTTAAGCCGTAAGGGGCAACAACTTCATGCATTAGTTTAACATTTTCAATCGTAGCACCTACTCCGTTTTTAACAAATCCCGTTGAGGTTTTTACAAAATCTGCTTTAGCTTCAACACAAACTTCACATGCCTTTTTTATCTCTTGAGATGTCAATAAATCTGTTTCTAAAATAACTTTTAATACATTATGCGGGCAAGCATTTCTTACTGCTTTTATATCTTCTAAAACATAATTCCAATTTTCATCTTTTATAGCAGAAACATTTATCACCATATCAATTTCATCAGCACCATCTGCTATAGCTTTTTGAGTTTCATAAGCTTTTACTTCACTTAAATTTGCCCCCAAAGGGAAACCAATAACAGTTACAATTTTTACATTTGTGTCTTTTAAATATGTTTTTGCCTCTTTTACATAAGCCGGATTAACACAAACTCCGCGAAAACCATGTTCTTTAGCTTCTTGGTATAACTTCTTAAATTCCGAACTGACAGCATCCTGTTTTAACAAAGTATGCTCTATATATCTTGCTAAATTTTGCATTTTCCCTCCCATAATTTATAAGCGTTGTATCTGATTATAAAAAAATATGTAATTCTTGCAATAAAAAACTTGATTTAAATTATAAATGATGTATTGTTATGGACAAAATATATTATGATGCTATGAAAACTACTATTACACATGTAGCTTTATGCTACGATTTTGATGGAACCCTTATTAAAGGAAACATGCAAGAACCTACTTTTATTAAAAAATTAGGTCTCACCACTAAAGAATTTTGGGCTTTAGCCGATAAACAAACCTTGGAACAATCTGCAGATTCTATCTTAAGTTATATGAAACTTATGTTAGATCAAGCAAGTGCCAAAAAACTTGCTTTCAAACGAGAAGATTTTGTAGATTGCGGTAAAGAAATGTTGTTTTTCAAAGGCGTAACAACTTGGTTTGAGCGTATAAATGAATATGCTGCAAAGAAAGGTATTAAGGTTTCTCACTACATTATTTCTTCCGGTTTACAAGAAATGATAGAAGGAACCAAGATTGCCGAACACTTTACCAAGATTTATGCTTCGAGCTTTATGTATGATGAATATGGTCGTGCCGTATGGCCTGCCAGAGTGGTCAATTATACTGACAAAACTCAGTATATTACCAGAATCAACAAAGGTTGCTTAGATCCCATGGATGTTAAAGGTGTAAATAAAGCAATGCCCAAAGAAGAAAGAGCTATACCATTTGAGCATATCATCTACTTCGGAGACGGGGATACTGATGTTCCAAGTATGTCAATGGTTAAAAGCCGTGGTGGTCACTGTTTTGCAGTTTATCCTCCTAATAAAAAAGGTGCTAAAAATAAGGCAAGCCATCTTTTAACCGATGGCAGAGTTGATTTTGTTTTACCCGCTGACTATTCATCCGGTAAACGCATTGAAAAATGTGTTAAAGGCATAATTGACAAGATTGCTGCTGATGAAAAATTAGCTTCATTAAAAGGCTAAAAATTTGAACCTCCGATATGTATATCGGAGGTTTTTCTTTATTGTTTTAATAAGTTCTTTTTGCTTCCTGTATTCTTGTTCTATCAATTGTTGTTTGGCGTGTTTGATGAGTTTCATTAGAATCTCCGTAACTTCTTCCCATCCTTAAATTTTGCAACCCTTCTTTCTTACTAACAGCTTGATTCGTATTGTTTTGAGTTTCTTGCGGATTATTTAACGGACTTTCCATCAATACAACAGATGGTGTATTTACTCTTTGTTGTTGTAAAGGTTTTCCGTTTCTCATTGCTTTTATCTCATCAAGAGTTGGCTTTTTCATCGCCGCAGCTCCGGGAGGAGCGGGAGGATTATTGTCGCCGTTATCATCACCTTTATAATGATTCATATTCTTTGTCATATCTGCATTATGAAGATTGTCAGAAGATGGCAGCTTTGATAAATCTGCATTTTTATTTTGATTGTTATTTGTCTTATCATCATTACCTTTATTATCTTTGTCTTTATCTTTATTATTGTTTTTGTTACGTTCACTCGGCAATGGTTTCAATGCTATATCAACAATCACAGAATAAGATTTTTCTTCTTTTTTACTTAAAATATCGCTTAATACAAGCTTATCTTGATTTGATTTTGCTTCTATTATATTTGATTCCTCAAGAGCTTTTTCACAAAACATCAAATCTTGCTGATTCATATCAGGTTCTTTTTCCGAAGCAGTATTCGCAACCTTTTCTGAAACATCTTTGATGGCCGGCGCTTTGGTATCATTATTTTTTGAAACCATATCTTGTTGCAATTGCATAATTTTTGTTCTTAGTTGCTCTCTTATTTGTTCAATCTTTTGGAGAACTTCTTCTACTTTATGAAGATCTCTTTCTGCCTTTTCAAAAAAATGAAGTTTTATACCATTTTCATTTTCTTTATCAGAATGTTTTAACTCATAGTTATTTTGCTCTTTATCTTTCTCTTCATTTTCGCTCATATGATAAACTCCAAATATTGCATTATCTGTTATTTTTATATTGTAACACAATTATATATTTTTATCAACACTTTAATTTATAAAGGAGCTAAAAGCTAGCTCCTTTATACAGTAAGATTAATTTATTCCGAAATAGTTTCAGGTTCTAATATTTCATCATTCGATGTTTCATCAACATCAGGAACACTATCTCCTAAAACCTCTGATCCGGTTTCATTTTCAAGTTCATCGTCATCTCCTTCATCAGCATCAAGCCAAGTAACAGAAACAACTTTTTCATCTTCTGCTGTTCTAAATAAGATTACACCTTGAGTTTTACGACCGGCAATACGAATATCTTCAACAGGCATTCTGATAAGTTTTCCGCCATCGGTAACCATCATAATTTGGTTATCATTTTCAATTGGGAATGAACTTACAACTTCTTTATTACGTGCTGACATTTCCATGTTGGCAATACCTTGTCCGCCACGGCCGGTTACACGATATTCATAAGAAGATGAACGTTTACCGTAACCTGTTGTTGTCACTGTTAAAATAAACTCTTCCAATTCTTGCATTTTTGCAAAATCTTCAGCTGTTAACAATGACAATAAGCCTGTTTGTTCTGCACTTACACAAGCACCCTCACCAATTTCTGCTTCCATACGCTTAATTGCAGATGAAACTCTTAAGTATTCATCTCTTTGTTCAGCATTTGCAGAAATATGTTTCAACATTGACATAGAGATAACTTCATCGTTTACGCCAAGCTTAATACCTCTTACACCCGTTGAATTACGTCCAACAAACACACGAACATCTGTTACGGGGAATCTGATACATTTACCGCTTTTTGCAGCAAGCATAACATCATTATCTTCGGTACAAAGCATAACATTGACAAGTTTATCGCCTTCATCAAGTTTCATGGCAATCTTACCGTTTGACTGAACATTTACAAAATCCATCAAAGAGTTGCGACGAACATTTCCTAGTGCCGTTGCAAACATAATGGAAAGATTTTTACAATCTTCCTCGTTTTCCGGAAGTTTCATAATTGTTGTAATATTTTCACCTTCATCAAGTGGCAATAAATTGATAAACGGCTTACCTTTTGAGGTTGGAGAACCTAACGGAAGTTTATAAACTTTCATCTTATATACCAAACCTTTTGAAGAGAAGAACAACACAGGTGTGTGTGTAGAAGACACAAACAGTCTGGTAACAAAATCTTCCTCTTTGGTTGCCATACCAGATTTTCCTTTACCGCCACGTTTTTGTGCTTTGTAAGCATTTAACGGAACACGTTTGATATATCCGGCTTCAGTAACGGTAACAACCATATCTTCACGCTGAATTAAAGATTCAATATCGGTATCATATTCAATATCTTCAATTTTTGTTAACCTTGGAGTTGCATATTCTTCCTTAACGGCAACAAGTTCATCACGCATAATACCGTAAAGTTTTTCTCTGCTTGCCAAGATTGATAAAAATTCTTTAATATCTTCACCGATAGCTCTTAATTCTTCATGAATTTTATCTCTTTCCAAACCTGTCAAACGTTGCAATTTCAAATCTAAAATTGCTTTTGCCTGTTCTTCTGATAAATTATAAAATCCACCTTCAACTTTACGGCCCGGCTCATCAATCAAATTAACCAAAGTTTCAACATCACCGGCAGGCCAAGCTTTTGCAAGCAATGCATCTTTTGCTGCTTGCGGATTTGGAGCTGTTCTGATAAGCTCAATTACCGGGTCTAAGTTTTCAACTGCAATTGCAAGACCTACCAACACATGCGCTCTGTCACGTGCTTTATTAAGTTTGTAAATTGTTCTGCGACGGATTGTCTCTTCTCTAAACTCAATAAATGCACCGATAATTTCTTTTAATGTAAGCATCATCGGACGACCATGATTGATCGCAAGCATATTCATACCGAAACTTGTTTGTAACGGTGTATATTTGTAGAGTTGGTTTAATACCACATCTGCTTGAAAATCTTTTTTGATTTCAATAACAACGCGAACACCTTGTCTGTCAGATTCGTCTCTGATATCTGATATTCCTTCAACACGTTTTTCTTTAACAAGCTCAGCAATACGTGTAACGAGCGCTGCCTTATTTACCTGATACGGTATCTCATGAACAATGATAGCTTCTTTATCTTTTCTAAGTTCTTCAATTGTACATTTCGCACGCATCATTACTGAACCGCGACCGGTTAAATATGCTGATTTTGCGCCACTTTGACCCAAAATCAACCCACCTGTCGGAAAATCCGGCCCGGGAACAATGTTGATTAAATCTTCAGGTGTAATATTCGGATTGTCGATATATGCACAACAAGCGTCAATAACTTCACCTAAGTTATGTGGAGGCATATTTGTTGCCATACCTACGGCAATACCGTTTGAACCGTTTACCAACAAGTTAGGATAACGAGCAGGAAGAACTGTTGGTTCTTGAACACTCTCATCATAGTTTGGCATAAAGTCAACAGTGTCATATTCTATATCTTCAATGAGCTTATGTGCAACTTTGGCAAGCCTTGCTTCAGTATAACGCATGGCAGCAGCACCATCACCATCCATAGAACCGAAGTTACCTTGACCATCAACAAGAGGCAAACGCATCGAAAAAGGCTGAGCCATTCTGACCATTGCTTCATAAACAGAACTATCACCATGAGGGTGATATTTACCCAAAACTTCACCCACAATACGAGCAGATTTACGATAAGGTTTTGTACAGTCATATCCGCTTTCATACATTGCATATATAATACGACGATGAACAGGTTTCAAACCATCTCTGACATCTGGCAACGCACGAGACACAATCACACTCATCGCATAATCAAGGTATGATTTGCGCATTTCTTCCGTTATCATTGTCGGTGTAATGTTTTCAGCCACACTTGGCACGACCGAATTTTCTAATTCTTCCATTTTTCTTTCCTTTTATATTTTCCAACTGCCGCAAATTTACCAAATTTGATAAAAAATTTAAATTTTTTTTTAACTTTTATACCCACAAAAAAAGCCATTTTCTTCTCTACGAGCAAAAAAACAGCCTTAAAATCGATTTTTATGTTTTTGACAACCTAAATAGTTAATCACCCTTATACATATTTTTGTCAATAAAATGCTTGCAAATGTATTATGACCGTGATATACTCACATCAATAATAAATACATTAGGGGATGTTATCATGAATAATCAAGATGAAATGTTAAGAAAAAAATCTTTTCAAGGTAAGGTTGAGAGCGCTGTTTGGAGAAAAGGAGCAACTCTGCGCGATATTTTAGATGCTATGGATCAAATTAAAGCAGCTGATATTGATCCTAAACAAAAAGCGGCTTTGCTTCAACGTGTCATAGATTATGGACAACATTTATCAGAACAGATACATCTAGGGAAAAGGCAAATTTCTCCATCTGATGATAACGAAACAATTAAAGAGTTTAATTTGCGCATGCAACACAGTGCATATTCAAAACATCATCATGATAAATTTCACGGAGAACCTACACATGGCGAAGGATATTATGATAAAAGAGATAATTTTGTTGAAGTTCCTTATTCAAATACATCCGTTTCAACAGACCAAACCGTAAGGGGTGGAGCTACCAACCCTCGTTGGCATCCTATTCCGTTGAAAGAAGACCCTATAAAACCATTTCCTGTCGATCCTCATGTTATACCGGTTGATCCTCATGATAATACAGGAGTGATTACTCCACCTACACCTACACCTACACCTACACCTACACCGACGCCTACACCTACACCGACGCCGACGCCGACACCGACACCGACGCCGATACCAACACCGGTTACGCCTAATGTAAATGACACACCTAATACTCCCGAGAACTCTCAGAAAAAAACAAAAAGAAAACGCAAGACATTGCCATTTATGCTAGTTCCGGTAATTGCTGCAGTTATTTTAGCGAAAGAATGCAAACCCAGTCCGGTAATTGTCAAAGATTACGAACCGGAGAAAGAAGTACTGGAGGACAGCACCAGTATTAGAAGCAACCCAAATGAAAGCGCTTATCTTACTTACACTACAGAAAAAGGAAAAGGCATGCTTAACAAACAAGGGGTTGAAAATGCTGATGCTGTTTATGATAATTTTGTAAACAATTTTGATAAGATTCCTCAAGAGTTAAAAGATTTGGTTGAAAAATATAACATGGGGACAGCAAAAGATGCTAATATAGGAATAGATATAACTGATAATGCTCAAGTTGCTGCTACAACCTTAATTTTAATGGCTGAATCTTATCCTAATATTGCTCCGATAATTCATAAACAAATGCAAAATCCGGGATCTGAGATATCTCCATCAGAAATTGGTTCATTAAATGTCAGATGTAAAATGGCAGAACATGCACACAAGAAACATGGTGGTGATGAGAATGGCAATCATTTAGCCACTTCTGATTATGGACTATACGGAGCGAGTTCAAAAACAGGTCCTTCCGTTAAGTTTTCAACACAAGAAAAAACTATTCATTATAATGATGTTGTCGCCGGCGTATTTGAAAAAGGTGAAGCCCATAACTATTAAGGCCGACATATTATAGATTAAAAAAACTCCAAATATTGGAGTTTTTTTAATCTACTTTTTCTATAGCATTTTTTGTTGCGTTATAGCTATCTTTTACAATCTCTTTTGTACCTTCGGCAACATCTTGAGTAACTTCTCCCACCGTTGTATCTTTATTGATCCTTCCCTCATAAAACCCGACACCCAAAAGATATATAACTATAAGTAAAAATATATAAAATAAATATTTTAACAGTGTCCCCATATATCCTCCTATTAAAAAAAAGAAACTCCACTAAAGCAAATAATATCTTTAGCGGAGTTTTCAAGATATATTAAAATTAATCCAAATTTTCGTGAGTATATATACCAAACAATATTTTCTTAGGAACCCAACCTTCTATTGTATCAAACTTAATTAAACAAAAATCTGAAGATTTAGCACATTTTTTTACTTCACCTATAACGCCGTCTTCAACTTTTGCAATCACCTTCGATTTGTAGCTGTCATCATTATAAATGTTATTTTCACCAAGTGTCATAACTTTAACAAACCTTTTTCCTGTAAGCATTGATTGTTTAACCCACGAAACTGATCCTTCCCAATCTTTTACTTTACGCCATACTTCAAATTCATCAATAATCTCAAGAGGAGCTCCTTTTTGTTGATATACCCACTCTATCGGATAATTTATTCCCGGACCTGAACGAGCGTTTACCGGTTCGCTGCGTAATGACACCATACGGGGTAAGGCCAGCCCGCTTTTACCAATTTTAATTTCATCGGCATTTGCTGGTGTAAAACAAAAAAACATGGCAATTATTGTTAAAAATATTGCTTTCATATTGTATATCCTTTTCGGTATTGTTATAATATGGAAGATATATATTAATTTGATAAATAAAAGGTAAAAATTATGGATTTAATTAAAACTGTGCAAGATTTAATTCGTTTCAAGACAATAACCGGCAATCAACAAGAAATAGATTTATGCCTTGATTATGTCAAGTCAAAAGCTTTAAGCTTTGGTGCTTATGCTGACATACATCGCTTTAATGATGCATCTCCGGTTATTATGGCAGCAAACACATTAAGCAAAGACCTTGATGTTTTAGTGTTGGGTCATATAGACGTTGTGCCTGCTGTCGATGAAATGTTCACTCCCATCATTAAAGATGGTAAAATGTTTGGGAGAGGAACTTTGGATATGAAATCGTTTGTTGCTGTTGCGCTCAATTCTTTACAACATGTAATAGACAACCAATTGAATATTAAATTCGGTTTTATCTTTTCTACAGATGAAGAAACCGGCAGCAAAAGCACAAAAGCTTTTTTAGAAAAATTTCCTGACTTATCTGCAAAAATTGTTTTAGATAATGATGTAGGAGGTGATATCTGTAAAATTATTACCAGATGCAAAAATCCCGTATTTGTGAAAATAAAATCTAAAGGTTTAGCATCTCACGGCTCAACTCCTTGGGACGGAATAGACGCAAATGAAAACCTATTTAAGGTTTGGCAAAATATTCGTAAAATTTATCCCTCTTTTTCTTTGAACGAAACTTTTCCATCAAACACATGGATTGATACAGTACATTTTGCAAAAATAAATGGAGGAGATGTTGCAAACGTTATCGCCGATGACGCTCAGGCTTTGCTTGATTTTAGACTAATTGAAACTTCTTCATTAAAAAGTTTATGCTCAAATCTGGATAAATGTATGATAGATGGAGTATCATATGAAATTGTTTCATCATCGACACCTGTTGTTATGGATGAAAATAATGTTTACATTCAAAAATATAAACAATACGCCGAAAGCATATTAAACTCGCCGATAGAGTTTGAATATATTGGCGGGGCAACGGATTCAAGAGAATTTGCCGAAAAAGGCTCTATTATAATTATGCATTCCGGTTCAGGAAAAGGTATGCACACTTCGGAAGAATACGTAGATTTAGATAGCATAAAGCAAATTGCAAAAATTCAAATCGGATTTTTAAATAAATTTATGGACTAATATACATTTTCCTTGCTAATGATTTTTATTAGCTATATAATATGTGTGTATTTGTATCAGTAAAGGAGTTTACAAATGAGAAAAATTAAATCTGTTTTATGTATTGCAACTCTATTATCTTTTTTTGCTCTTAGCGTTAACGCTGCTGTCACTTTCTTACCAAATGCCGGTGGAGGTGTAGGTTCCGGAAAAAAAACATCAGGATCAAATTATGTATCTCCGGAACAAAAATGCAGAAATAGTGGATATTTTGTATCCAGATGTAAAGCAAATCAAAACGCTGTTGACCCTTGTCCATATAATAAATCCTACTTCAAATTCTGTTGCGATAAAGAATATAACTATACAGCTAAAGAATGCATAAATGCAGGTCTTTTACCCAGTAAAAACAAATGTGGCGGTTTACATAAATGTATATAACTAAACATTAATAGGATAAAGCCGATGGGAACCGATTAGCTTTAAACTTTCTTTTAAAAACAAGGGGATATCCCCTTGTTTTTATTTTTTAATCAAACTTTCCACATCAATTTTAATTCCATCCTTTTCTCTATCTACTTCACCCATAATTTGAACCACATCCTGAGAGCTTACTGTTTGTCCGTGCCAAACTTTTTTCTTAATTTTAACGTTTATTGTTCCTGTAGAATCCTTAAATTGATACATATCCTTTTTAAGCCTTTTAACAATATTACCTTGTAACGTAACCATAGAATCATCTTCCATTCCTTCAACCGCTTTAACTGTTGAAATATCTTCCTGACCGGCAATATACCCACCCATCACCATTTTACAATGACAATCATCTTTTGCTGATGCCACAGGGGCTGATATTAACATGGCAATGAGCGTAAATATACTAACTGTTGTTTTCATTTTTTCTCCTTTCTTAAAATTATTATCCATAAGATAAATATTGTAAATCAAGTGTTTTTAAAGCTTATCTATCCTTTTGTATTATTTTAATTTTCAAAATAAAGCATATATAAGCATTCTCTTTAATTATATTTTTTACGGAAAAGAAAATGGTAAATTTAGTTGTAACAAAAAAAATAAATCCTTCACCATGTTGTGTTGGAATATGGCATATGTTAGCCGGTATATTAATGGTAATTTTAGGCACATATGTTTGGTTTAATCCGTTTGTAAGTCTTTTAGCCCTAAGCTTGTATATAGGTATAGCTTTAATGATAATCGGAGCCGGTTATATAGGTTCTTCCATTTCCATTGAATCCGGTTGGTTTATGTTTGTTGGTCTTATTGATATAATCGTCGGTATTATATTAGTTTCCAACTTAGGTGTCAGTGCGGCCACATTACCGATTATTTTTGCCCTATGGTGTATTGCTGTCGGTTCGGCACAGTTGGTCAGCAGTTATCATCTAAGTAAAAATAAAATGCCTTGGGGATGGAGTTTAAGCTTGGGCTTGTTAGGTATTGTATTCGGCTTTCTGATTTTACAATATCCGGCATTAGGTACAATAACCATAAGTACCCTACTCGGTCTATACATTATAATGTATGGTATCGTCGAAATCATTGAATATTTTTACTTCAAAAATATCCCCACGAATTATGAATAGAGATAAATAAAGCAATAAAAAATAAAGAAAATGAAAAAAAGTTCTTGCATTTAAAAAAAAATGTTATATAAGTAGCCTTACCAAAAGATATTGGGGCGTCGCCAAGTGGTAAGGCATCGGCTTTTGGTGCCGACATTCGTTGGTTCGAATCCAGCCGCCCCAGCCAAGAAATTGGATAAGTCGTTGATTTTTCAACGACTTTTTTTGTTTTTATCACCCCGAAATAGCGCTTTTTTGGTATTTTGCACAAGTGTGACAGTGGGGTGTGACAGTATGGCATTAAAATATAACCATTTAGAACGCAGAAAACATACCTATTACTTTAGGTATTGGATACCCTCATGGGTGAGACACTTTTTTAAAAAAGAGAATATTAGGCATTCCTTAAACACTAATGATTATAATGTCGCTATACATTTAGTAAAAAGAGAAACGTTCAAATATGATACGCTTCTCAATGACATAAGGTGGCTTATTATGGAAATTAGAAACGGAAAACTACGTTTATCGCAAGATGATATAGAAAACATCATTGCACAACGAATTAAAGAAATTCAAGATAAACTCGACGAATCCTATTATAAAATCAAAAATGGTGAAATATCCCCCAATAACATTGATATTACTATGCTTGATGAAAAAGATTATAAAAACTCTGATTTTAACGGAACATTTGAAGAGTTTAAGGATGAACAAGTAGTCAGTTTCGTAAAGAAATATGTTATGGCTATGAAGAATAACAAACGTATTCCTCCTTCAGTATTTGATTTCTTGAAGAGAACTGTAAAGAAAAATGCCGTTGAACCGGAACAAGATGCTCGTCCGGATTGGTTAGATAAACTGGAAAACGGTATGAAAATGGCTGATGATTATGCCCATAACCGTGCTGAAGCAATTGTAACAGATAATCGCAACTTTTACATTCCTGCCGTAATTGAGCGTTGTTTGAGTTATATTGAAGAGGAACGTGCCGCTAATACAGTTCGTGCACCTCAAGTAAAAACGAACTGGCAAACATTATTTAAGAATTTTAAGGAATATAAACAACAAATTAAAGGTACTGGCGAACACACATTACAGAAAGACTATACTTGTATTGAAACCATTTTTGATATGATTGACAAGAAATATGTAGAAAACTTGACCGCTAAGGATTGTGATTTCATTTCCCAAAAGATTTATTACATTCCGAAAAACTGGAAAAAGACCGAACTTTCTAAAAAGAAGAAACTCAAGAACTGCTTAACAGAAGATATTACAGATAAGAACATTTCTACCACAACGGTTAAAAAATATCTTCGCTCATTCAAAGAGTTTTTAACCTATGCTCAACGAAAAGGTTATGTTAATCTTGCACTTAATGTGCAATTAGAAATACCTAGTCGTGACACAAGAGAAAGTTATGACCCATTTACTAAAGACGAATTAAAGAAGATTTTTAATCCGGAAACTTATCCGTATAAAAATGATGAAAAATTTGCTTTTAGATATTTTATACCTTTGATGGGGTTGTATTCCGGTGCTCGCTTAAACGAACTTTGCCAACTTTATGTTGATGACATAAAGAAAGAAGGTAAAATATACTATATGATATTCACAGATGAACGTGAAGACCAACATATTAAAAATAAATCTTCACGACGAATTGTTCCTATACATCCTAAAATATTAGAATTAGGATTTGAAGAATACTATATGTCTGTTAAAGCAAAACGTGAACAAAGGCTATTTTATCAACTTACTTATGTTAAAGGAAATCACTATTGTGATAAGATGTCTAAATGGTTTGGTCGCTATTTGGATGCTCTGGGAATTACCAGTAAACGCAAAGTTTTCCATAGTTTCAGACACACTGTAAAACCCGAACTACGTGATGCCGGTGTAGGACAAGAGTATCAAAATGCGATTTGCGGTTGGGAAGGATTAGATACAGGCGAACGCACATATGGTTCGAATTTTAAGATAAATGTACTTTATAACGAAATTTGCAAACTGCAATATCCATTTTTGGATGAAAGCCTAAAGAAAATCAAAGAGCGTACTGTTTCACCTCGCCTAGCCTTTCAAATACGCACATATCCGGATGCAGATAGGTCATTAGACTTTGCAAAGAAAAAGAAAGAGAAGAAATAGTCTTTCAAAAATTTTGATACACAAATTCTACAAAATCAAAAATGTTAAAGAAGTAGCATTCTTTAACATTTTCTTTGTAATTGGCTGTTTTCCTAATGTTTTATAAGTGTAAGTTTTACAGTTAAAATAAAAATGTTAAACTTTGTTAGAAAAACCAACATTGTTTAACATTTTGAGAAAAAATTATCTTTTCATATAAAGTAGCGGATAAGGTCGGTCTTGTTCATCTGTTGCTGTACGTTTATAAGTTTTGAAACCAAGATGTTCATAAAAACCGACGGCTTTAGGATTTTGTTCATTAACCGTTACTTCGTTTATTTGATATTTTTCAATACCATATTCGATTAACTTGCTCCCAATACCTTGCCCGATATATTGTGGTGCAACAAATAACATTTCCAAACGATTATTTTCAACACCCATAAAAGCAATAAAGTTGTTGTTATCATCTGTTGCAACAACTAAATGTTGTACATTTTTCAATGCAGTCGGAACAAATGGTTCAATTTGGGCAATTTCATCTGATGATAAAAAAGTATGTGTAGCAACAACCGATGCACGCCATACATCGGTTAATCTAGCAATGTCTTTTTCAATACGTTCTGTTAAACTTATTATCTTCATACACGCATTGTAAAATCATCATGGTTAAAAAAGCAATAATTTACTTATAGTTTTGATTTTCTTAAATTGCGAAAAATCTCTTTTACATCTTCATTCGGGATATATTTTTGCTCATCATGGTAAGCAAATGTTTGGTTTACTAGTTTTCCATTATCAATGTAAGCAATATGTGTTGAGTTGTCACCATAGGCTTGATGATAATGGATTAATGGCAAATTTTGATAAACAAAGCCATTGTTCCAAAGTTTGATTAAGTTTCTGACTGTTATTTTATCGATACAATAACTGTAATACGGACTGGCAAAAGCATTTATTACAAAACCGGATACCACAAAATTGGCACAAACTCTCTCTTGCAACTTGTACCGATTGTTATAAATCCAATCGCAATGCGCTAAAAACCAAGTTTTATCTAGTGTTATCATATCTTCACATTCTCTACGGCATTGGCAAGCATTTGTTGGTTATAGTTAAAGTAGTGTTGTGTGGTTGATATGTTTTTATGATTAGCCAGTTTTTGCACCAAACAGATATTAACTCCGGAGTTTACCAACTTTGATACAAACAAATGTCTTCCTAAATGGCTTGCGCCTTTAATATTGAACTTTTTATAAATTGAACTGAAAATCCTGCTTATTGATGCTCGGTTATATGGTTTATTGAGTTTTTGGCTTGTAAACAGATATGTTTCCGGCGAAAGTTTATCAGCCCATTTGTTTTGAAGATATTTCAAATATTCGCAAAATTCTTTCTTTAATTGGCTATTCATATAATATTCGCATTTGTTCTTACCTTTGTTTTTATCATAATCAAGGCAAATAACATCTTTGATTTTCAAGTCATCGTTAAAAACATCTTTGATTTGCAAGTAGGCAAAATTGATTGAACGCATACCGTTTAAGGAACACAAAAACATCATTCTTATTTGCTCGGCATGTTTCATTGATTTTATAAAGTTCAAAATGTCTTTAATTTTCTTATCATCTACAAATTCACTGTTTGTCATGGCTTTCTCCTATGAAAGGCTGCAAGTGAAAGGAAATAAGTCTCACAGCCTTTCGGTCTTGAAAAATCTGTTATTTTACTATTGCCTGATAAAACACGGTATAACTCGGTTGATGTGTCATTGTGGCAACTCCGCCTTGAAGTTTCCAACCTTGTTTTAGTTTTTGGTTTACCCACTTAATCAGTTCATCTACACTTGTGGAACATATAATATCGTATTTCATATTACCTCCTAGTATTCATCTGCATACATTATGGTAAGCACACGGTTGGTTAGTTTGGGGTTGCAAGCATCGGGTGATATATAAAGAAGTTCTCTGTCATAATAATCAATTTTCCAGAAAATCTTCTTTCCCTTAAAATCAAAAGCGCCAAAATCTTTTTCACCGTATGGATTATTATCTTCATTAAAGTCATTGAAATTGCGAACTTTGTTTATAATGGTTGCAATGTCTTCTGAAGAATTACATCTGATACCTTGGGTTAAAACCAGTACTCCTTTTGAAGGATTTGCTCTAAACTCATCATTTAATCTGGCTATTTCTTGAATATTAGTCATTTGCACACCTCTCTAATAATGTACAAAGGATAAATTCGTTTAAGCCTTTATGATTATCGACATAATCCCAAATGTCTTTACCTTCATTGTTTTTAATATCAACATTGGCACCGTTTTTGATAAGAAACTCAATTACTCCTAAACGCTTCATTGCTTGCGGATGTTGAATTACTTTTATAAGAGAAGTATTACCTGAATTATCTTGTGCGTTAATATCGCTACCTTCTTTAAGCAAAATATCTAATGTGTCCGGATTACTTCTTCTCTTGGCTGCAATCATAAATGGAGTTTCACCGGCTTTGTTGCGAGAATGAATATTGCCACCATAAGCCAAGAACTGTTTAACAATATCAGTTTCGTAAAACTCTTTACATACCCACATAAAAGGTGTCCAACTGTTGTCGTTATACGGCAGATTAACATTAACCCATTGGTTCAATAAATCTGTAATTGTAGGCAAATTATTTTGATATAGCGCCTTCATAAGCGCTTGCACCATATTCTGATGCGAAATATTCGTATTCATTTAAATCTCCTTTTAGTCCGCTTAAAAGTGGGACAAGTTGGTTATAAATTCACTTTTTAAAAGATACACCTTATCGATGTCTCTCGGTTCGATTTGATTTAAACATATCACGAATCAGCTGTCAAGCCGCAAAATCAATATTTTTTATAATAATACACTGATTCGGCGGCGTTTTTGTTGGGTTGAAGATATTTGTATCTGTGAATGATATTTTATATTATTATATAATTATTAATGGTATATATATAAATACAACTATTTATTTTAATCAAAAACACTGACTTTTTTTTGTTCAAATTTGCGTAACAATTCGGATATATCGTTAAATTGTTGTCTATATAATAACGCATTATTTTTTCCATTTGGGTATACCTTATCTA
>JAZRHM010000014.1:0-1800 GCA_045644765.1 Alphaproteobacteria bacterium
CATTACATATTTTTTATAGGAAATGAAAATGATACAAAATAATGGTATTCATAATTGTAAACATACTGAAGATTTAGTTGAAACAATACAAATATCACTGCTAGATTAATAAGTAAGGAATAAAACATGTATTCAATGTTAGGTGTATTTTTAGGAGGCGGTATAGGTTCGGTTTTAAGATGGTTTGTTTGTTGCAAAATAAACTCTCATTGGGGAACTATGATTGTAAATATCTTAGGTGCATTTCTAATCGGATGTGCTTACACCTATTTTCAAAAACATTTGGTAGATAATACAAGCCTTAAATTATTTGTAATGACGGGTTTACTTGGAGGTTTTACTACATTTTCAACATATCTGCTGAACTTTTCTACTCTTATCAATGGTAACAATTACATTGAAGCATTGTTATATTTGTTACTATCCATCGTTATTGGCTTAATAGCATTAATGCTTGGAATGAAATGTATAACATTTGTCGGATAGAAATAACCTATTACTTCAAATACTTTCTAATCAACCCTTGGATTTCGGCAGCAAGACCGGCTGCTTTGAGAATATTGTTATATTTGTTGCTTTTATCGGTCATATTAAAATATGAGTATAGTAGCATATTTGAAATTAAATCTGCTTTACTCATAATATCTTTGATAATGTCTTTAAATGTGCCATTATAGGTTTCATTTATGATTTTGTAGTTTTTGATTTTCTTATGGTTTTTATGCAAAAAACTATTAAAACCATCAATATTTGCAAAGTTTTTATACCCTTTGCGATTTGTAATTGTTTCAATCAACACCTTCATATTATGTCCTTTTGCTTATAAAGGTATTTATGGATTTTTTCAACTGTACATCCTGTTGAATTTAAATAAAAATGCTGCTAAATCAGTGGATTATTACAAAAAATATTGATTTTGCGGCTTGACAGCTGATTCGTGATATGTTTAAATCAAATCGAACCGAGAGACATTGATAAGGTGTTTATCTCAAAAAAGTGAATTTATAACCAACTTGTCCCACTTTTAAGCGGACTAAAAGGAGATTTAAATGAATACGAATATTTCGCATCAGAATATGGTGCAAGCGCTTATGAAGGCGCTATATCAAAACAATTTGCCTACAATTATAGATTTTTTGAACCAAGGGGTAAATGTTAATCTGCCGTATAACGACAACGGTTGGACACCTTTTATGTGGGTATGTAAAGAGTTTTATGAAACTGATATTGTTAAACAGTTCTTGGCTTATGGTGGAGATGTGTACTCACGCAATACTTCTGGTGAAACTCCATTTATGATTGCAGCCAAGAGAAGAAGTAATCCGGACACATTAGAGGTTTTACTTAAAGAAGGAAGCGATATTAACGCACAAGATAATTTAGGTAATACTGCTCTTATGAAAGTAGTTCAACATCCGCAAGCAATGATGCGTTTATGTGTAATTGAGTTTCTTATCAAGAACGGTGCCAATGTTGATATTAAAAACAATGAAGGCAAAGACATTTGGGACTATGTTGATAATCACAAAGGCTTAAATGAGTTTATCCTTTGTACATTGTTAGAGAGGTGCGCAAATGACTAATACTCAAGAAATAGCCAGATTAAATGATGAGTTTAGAACAAATCCTTCAAAAGGAGTTCTGGTTTTAACACAAGGTATCAGATGTAATAATAAAGAAGATATTGCAACCATTATAAACAAAGTTCGCAATTTCAATGACTTTAATGAAGATAATAATCCATATGGTGAAAAAGACTTTGGCGCATTTGAATTTAAGGGCAAAAAGATTTTCTGGAAA
>JAZRHM010000015.1:0-29826 GCA_045644765.1 Alphaproteobacteria bacterium
AAATTCTCTCCTTATCAAAAGAATATCTGAGAATATATTCTAATGCAATTAAATCTTTTCGAATATTTGCCTAAAACATCAATTTTTGAAAAACGAACACTCGAAACTGTTGAAATGCTTGGTTTATATAGCAAAACAGCGATCCAAAATGAGCGCTGTTTGTATTGGTGATCCCAACGGGATTTGAACCCGTGTTGCAGCCTTGAGAGGGCCGCGTCCTAGGCCACTAGACGATGGGACCATTAGAGCTTATAAAGGCTTCTTTAATACATTTTATCTCATATTGCAAGCAATATTTTTTATTCTTTCCAAAAAATCAAATGATCGAGAAAAGCATCAATAAAATCGGCTCTTTTATTTTGATAATCAAGATAATAAGCATGTTCCCAAACATCAATTGCAATCAATGGTTCCAAATCGTGCGCCAGAGGGTTATCGGCATTTGATGTTTTCATAATTGCCAAATGGTGTTCGTCTTTTTTAATTAGCCATACCCAACCGCTGCCGAATTGAGCAACGGCAGCTTCTTTAAACTCTTTTCTGAAATTTTCATAGCTTCCGAAAGAATTTTTTATATCTGTCATAAGTTCACCATGAGGTTTGCCGCCACCATTAGGGTGCATCGAATTCCAAAAAAAGGTATGATTCCATGTTTGTGCCGCATTGTTAAAAATGGAGCTTAAAGTTGGGTTGTTTGCAGTAGCTCTGATGATGGTACCCAATGACATATCTTCAAATTCGGTATTTTCTATAAGTTTGTTCAGATTATCAATATATGCTTGGTGATGTTTTAAATAGTGAAACTCCATAGTTTTTTTTGAAATATATGGTTCTAAAGCATCAAGATTATATTTTAACGGTGGCAGCTTAAACATGTTATCCTCCTAAAAATTTGATATTAGCTATATATAACAGATTTTATCTTTTTCAAATATACATAATAAATGTTGTTAATAATTATTAACAGGACTTTAAAAGAATAAATAAATAGAGTTATAGTATTATTACGATTGAAAAAATGATAAGGGGGTAATATGAGAGTATTGTTAGTTGAAGACGATTATGCCGTTTCTCAAAGCATTGAGACTATGCTTAAAAAAGAAGGCATGATTATTGACACTACCGATTTGGGTGAAGATGGTCTTGAAATCGGAAAGTTGTACGATTATGACATAATTATCTTAGATTTAATGCTTCCTGATATGAACGGATACGAAGTGTTAAAAAGTTTGCGTAATGCTAAAATTAATACACCGGTGTTGATATTGTCCGGTTTGTCTGAACCGGATAAAAAGGTTAAAGGTTTGGGCTATGGCGCAGATGACTATTTAACAAAACCTTTTGATAAAGCTGAGCTGTTGGCTCGTATTCAAGCAATTGTACGCCGCTCTAAAGGACATTCAAATTCAATAATTAAGACAGGTGAAGTTGAAGTAAATTTGGATACGCAAACAGTTACTGTTAGCGGTAAAACATTGCATTTGACCGGTAAAGAATATGGTATTATGGAATTGTTATCTTTGCGTAAAGGCTCAACCTTAAATAAAGATCAATTCTTAAATCATTTGTATGGCGGGATGGATGAGCCTGAGCTTAAAATTATTGACGTGTTTATTTGTAAGCTTCGTAAAAAACTTGAACAAGCTTCCGGCGGTAAGAACTATATTGAAACCGTTTGGGGTAGAGGATATGTTTTAAGGGACCCTGACGAAGCAAAATAAGATAAACTGTTTAATTGAACCTCGCTGTTTGCGAGGTTTAATTTTTTTAAAGGTTCAAGCATTTAAAAAATAAAATGTTAAATTATATATACTCCGTGATAAGGAGATTATAATGAATAACAAAGTTTGCCTTTTAGCCGGATTTGATAAAAATAACATAATTCAAGATTATGTTGTTTTTTTGGTGCAAGAGTTGTCAAAAATAAGTGATGTATATTATTTTGCTGATGGGAATATGTCACAAAAAGAATTATCAAAAATCAGTGCTTATACAAAATATGCTCAAAGCAGTCCGCATTGCGGAAAAGATTTTGGTTCCTGGCAATTTTTGATTCATTATATCGGATGGAAAGAGCTTGAAAAATATGATGAAATGATAATTTGTAACGATAGCATATATGGTCCTATGACCGACATGGAAGATATTTTTGAATTTATGGAATTAAAAAATTACGATTTTTGGGGATTGACCGAAAACTATCATAGTAATTATCATTTAGACAGTTATTTTATGGTTTTTAATCAAAATATAATCAAAAATTGTAAATTTCAGGAATTTTGGAAAAATATAACTCCGGAAATTGGCGATGAAAATTATGAAACTGTTTTAACTCCGTTTTTAACCGAATTGGGTTTTATTGGAAACAGCTATATTAAAAATTATAAAAAAGAAGATCAATTGGCATATCCTTTGCATTTAATTAAATATAATAAAATGCCATTTATCAGAATAAAATCGTTAAAAACTCCGGAACTTAATTTGAAAGAACCTGTGTTTTATATTGACGGCAGAATTAAAAATAAAACAGGATATGATACAAATTTGATAAAAAAACATCTTTCGACAACGGATAATTTTAACGGTTTCGGAATAAATTATTATATCAAAAATGCTATAGACGGTATTAAAAATAAAGTAGAACGAATTTTTTCATAAAGTTGCGATAAATTGTTAATAATTTGTCAATAAAATATTTGACAAAAAGGTGTTTTTATGCTATCTTTTTAGAAGTTATAAAATTTCTGAAAGAAAATTTATGAGAATCGAGACGCGTCGCTTTATAATGGAAGAGCTTCAATCTGAGGAAGAAATTAAAATTTTTGCTCAGATAAGCCAAAAGATGGCGTGGCGCGACACTGTTGAACTTTTATTAAATGAAAAAAAACTTGAAGCTTATATCGGAAATGTTGCAAGAAGAGATATGGAGCGTTGTTTGCCAAAAAGGCAAACGCTTACGGGAGATTATGCCGGTCGATTGTTAGCTAATCAAATCAGAATAGTAAAACAACAAAATAATTTTGATAAACATTGTCAAATTCATATGCTCAAACGTTTTATAGACAGCAATCGAAGCAAGGTGCTTGCTTATAGGCAACAAATACTTGACTTATGCAATAAAAAAGGTGTTTTGCTTAGAACAGATAATAATGGTAAAATAGTCGGAATCAGAAACTCTGATTTAGCTAAAATAAAAAATGAAGAATTAACCCCTCCCATACCTATAGAAGATTGGCATTATAATATTCAGTTTTTAAAACCTACAGAAATTTCTGATAATGTTGATATTTGGGAAAATGCAGCAGGTAAATATGTAAGAGGAGGAATAGAGGCCAATAAAGAATCCGATCGTAAATATTTTTATTTTAAGATAATAGATAAGGATTCTAATCAAATTGTCGGTATTTCACGAATTTGCAAAGAAGAAAAAGATTTTATAGTTAATTATGACGACCATGAAAGACCTATAAGACAAACATGCATCGGTGATCCGGGGCTTTTCTTAGATCCGTCTTGTCAAGGTGCCGGCAGAGGAACGGAAATTTATGTAACAACACTGAATGTACTATATAATTTCTTATCGGAAAAAGCAGATAAAGCACATCAGGTTTTTATAAAATGTAATGTCTTAAATAATGCATCGCGTAAATTACAAAGGTTGATAGGAGCAAGTGTTACCAATAAAGATAAACCTATAGGTAACAGATACTATTTTACCGTAGATGAAAAAGATATATTAGAATCGGGCGGGCTTAAAAAACTCGAAAGACTCGGCGCAGATACGTATACTATAACCATTGATGAAAGTACGGAATATAAAGTTTCTTTACGAAACGGAATTATAAGAGAAGGTAAAAATAGAGGCTCCTTTATTGGAAGTATACAGAAAATGATGGATAAAGTAAGGATGTCACGTTCGATGCCTCAAGTTGCTATGCCAAGATCTAACATTGTTTCGGCGCATAAAAATATTGACAAATCAGAAAAAGTAAGATAGTATACAAATCGATAATCAAATTATGTAATTTTATAATTTAAGAAGATATGAAAAAGTATACAAAAGAAGAGTTAATACAATACGTGTTAACATCTAAGAGAGTCGAATTAGGTAATGTTTATCCTGCAGAAGGTCTTTATCTTTATCCGGGCGAGGAAGCAAAAACTGTTTCCGGTTTTGTGATAAATGATAAATATATTGCCGATGAATATACCAAAGAAATTTTCGATGTTGATGATCCATATTTGACAGATTTGGAAAATTTGGATGAATTTGATTTCTGAGACTGCTAAATACGGCAGTCTTTTTTTTTATTATAACAATAAAAAATGCTTGCTTTAATATAAAAAACGATTTAATAAGATGAGAGTTGTTGGATAGATGGCCGAGCGGTCGAAGGCGCACGATTGGAAATCGTGTGTACCTCCAAAGGGTACCGTGAGTTCGAATCTCACTCTATCCGCCATTACAAAAAGCCCACCTTTTGGTGGGTTTTTTTGTTAGGGCGGTGTGAGATTTGAACTCACGAACAAGTGAGTTCGCACTTCAAGCGAAAGCGAGGCGGAAGCATCGCGGTCGGCAAAGAGCCGATGAGCGCCGAGCACGAAGTTGTATCAAACAGCTATTTTTTGTATTTGGAATTAATTAAATATTGTTTTTTTGCTAATATATGCTAGTATCAATAGTATGATTTATGCTGTAGTATTTGGAGCTAATAATGGATGATAATTTAAATTTTCAGCAAATTATAGATAGTGTATCTTTTGATGATGTTATTAAAACATCTTCTTGCTCAGCGAATACAACAATGAATATTGATGAGCAAAGAGAAGAGTTGGCAGTGATTGCAAGGATGGTTTCAAAAGGCCATGCAGGATATGAATTGTGGAATGATGATATAAAAAAACAATTTGGAACATCTGTTGAAAATCTTTATAATGAAATAAATGCTCCTGATGATGTTAAATCTTTTTATCAAAAATTAGATAAAGTATTACAAATTTTGCCGGATGAACACCTTAAAGTGTCTCCGAGTAAAGGTAATTTACTGTCTCGTGAACCTAACCCTATATCTGTTGGTGGTAATTTATGCCAAGATAAATCTAAGAAATGGGATATTCAGAGTTCAGAAGATGGTAAAACATGTGTTATAGCATTACCTGAATTAGGTTCCGCAAAGCCTGATGAATGGTTGGAATTTTCAAAAGAATTAGATGAGAAGTTATTCAATGTAGATGGTTCTGAAAAATATGAAGCTCTTATTATTGATATAAGGAGTAACCCAGGTGGTGCTGCAGTTCCATTTGAGTTATTAGCAAAAAAACTATATGGAAATGAAGTTGCTCCGTTTGAAAAAAGTTCATATAGAGATACAAAAGAAGCAGATTATTTACGATTGATAAATGGAGAGATAAGTCGTGAAACATTTGATGATAGAGTTAAGAATCATACATATACAGGAAAGTTGGTAGAAATATGTAATTACTCTAAACATCAGGACGAATATCCACCTTTTGCTAAAGGCGGATATAAAAAACCTATTGTTATTCTTACAAACAGAGAAACTTGTTCAGCAGGTGAAAGTTTGTGTCAATTCTTAAGACATCATCCCGGTGTTACGTATATTGGAGAAAATACAGCAGGTTGTTATGCTGAAATATCAGATGAAGCTTTTAGAGGAAAGTTTGGATTTGGTGTTAAAATAGGTTCTACACATGCATCATTTGAAAATAATGAAATTTTTGAAAGAAAGGGGTTTCCTGTTGATATAAATACATCAGGACAAGATGCATATTCATATGCATTAAATAATATTGAATCCATCAAAGGACAATCTTGTAAAAAACTCGCCGAATATACTCCTCCTACATCAAAAAATGAATTCAATAGGTTGGCAAACAATGATTTTGCTTTTATACGAGCTATCAATACGGGTATGAATGTAGAAGAAGTTAAAGGATTGTATGAATCGATATATCCTGATAAAAAAGAAAATTTTCAATCTGTTGTTGATTATGCAACTAAAGGCGTTTTTAGCAAAAAACAGCCTAAAAATAATGAGGCAAATAGAGTGATGGCGTTAAGAGGTCTTTCAAGTTCAGCAAAAGCTCCTTATAAACCACAAACAATTAGCATCAATCCGCAGACATTACGATTGCATCAAGAAAAAAGTAAATAAAATATCAAATTGTTTTTTTATGTTCTTGATTAGAATTAAAGGTCGCATAAATAATTTCATTCTTATATCTTGTTGACATCATATAAAAATGTTGTGACAAATGGGTTAAAGTAAGTATTATAGGAGCAGAATATTAAGAAAGGTAATGCATGCAACCTGTTTATAAAAGGATTCTGTTGAAATTATCCGGCGAAGGGCTTATGGGTGATAAGCCTTTTGGTGTGGATATTAAAGTTGTTTCGCGAATGGCTGAACAAATTAAGAATGTCTATGATATGGGAGTTCAAATATGTTTGGTTGTCGGAGGCGGTAATATTTTTCGTGGTGCAAAAGAAGCTGCAAAAGGCTTAAACAGAAGCGTTGCTGATCAGATCGGTATGATGGCAACAGTTATGAATGCGCTTTTTTTACAAGATGAATTAAAACGTCAAGGTGTAGATGCTGTTATTATGTCGGGCTTAAATATGTATCAGGTTTGTGAACCTTATTTATACCGCAATGCTATTAAGCACCTTGAAGAAAAACGAGTTATAATTTTTGCCGGTGGTACCGGAAATCCATATTTCACGACTGATACGGGGGCTTCTTTAAGAGCTTCGGAAATGGGTTGTGATGTAATATTGAAATCAACACAAGTAAACGGTGTTTATGATGATGATCCGAGGGTGAATCCGAAAGCTAAACGCTATGATGAAATATCGTTTGATGAAGTGCTGAGCAAAAAGCTTAAAGTTATGGATTTGACGGCAATTACAATGGCAAAAGAAAATAATATACCTGTAGTGGTGTTTGCGCAAAATTCAGAAACGTCTTTATCTGATGTTGTTTGTGCAAAAGGAAAGTTTACAATAATTAAAAATAGAGGTTAAAATGTCTGATATTAACAGTATAAAAAATGATGCAAAAATTCGTATGGATAAGACACTTGAGTCTTTGAAGTCGGACTTTGGCGGTTTGAGAGCAGGGCGTGCTCATGCAAGTTTGCTTGACGGAATTATGGTTGAAGCGTATGGCTCTTTAACACCAATTTCACAAGTAGGAACGGTTAGTGTTCCGGATGCAAGAACTTTATCGGTTAGTGTTTGGGATAAATCTGTTGCTAAGAGCGTTGAAAAAGCACTGCGTGAGAGTGATTTAGGTTTAAACCCTGTTTCTGACGGAAATCTTATTCGTATTCCGATACCGCCGTTGAGTGAAGAGCGTAGAAAAGAATTGGTAAAAGTTGCCGGTAAATATGCAGAGCAAAATAAAGTTGCGCTTAGAAACATTCGTCGTGATGCTCTTGATGAAGTTAAAAAACTCAAAAAAGATAATCTTATTTCCGAAGATGAAGAAAAGCGTGCTGAAAATGAAATTCAGAAACTTACAGATGATGCTGTTAAAAAAGTTGATGAGTTACAATCGCAAAAAGAAAAAGATATTATGCAAGTTTAGGGATTGAGTTGTGACTGAAAAATCTTTAGAACATATAGCTTTTATAATGGACGGAAACGGCAGATGGGCCAAAAAAAGAGGTTTACCTCGTAATGTAGGGCATCAAAAAGGAGCTCAGGTCCTTATAGATATAGCTAAAGCTGTAAAAGAACTTGGTGTTAAGTATGTGACTGTTTATGCTTTTTCAACAGAAAATTGGAAAAGAAGTGAAGAAGAAGTTTCAGGATTGATGAATCTTTTGCGAGAATACTTAGATAAAAATTTTGAAGAACTTAAGAAAAATGATATAAAAATAGTGTTTATCGGTGAGAGATATATGCTTGAGCAAGATATCATTGAAAAAATAGAAAAACTTGAGAGAGAAACAAGTAAAAATGCATCTATGACCATGCAAGTTGCATTAAGTTACGGATCTCGTCAAGAAATTATCGGAGCAGTGAAGAAAGTAGCGTCACTTGTTAAAAATCAGGATATAAATCTTGAAGATATAACAGAAGA
This sequence comes from Alphaproteobacteria bacterium, assembly GCA_045644765.1. Taxonomy (GTDB): domain Bacteria; phylum Pseudomonadota; class Alphaproteobacteria; order RF32; family CAG-239; genus JAFTYO01. The sequence goes on from JAZRHM010000015.1 coordinate 8,109, forward strand.
CCTTTTTTCAAAACTGCTTTATACGTCAGGTACGCCAGATCCTGATTTGGTTATCAGAACAAGCGGAGAACAACGTATAAGTAATTATTTATTGTGGCAAATTGCCTATTCTGAATTGTTTTTTACCGACACGTTATGGCCGGATTTTACAAAAGATGAATTGGTAACTATTGTTGAAAATTTTAAAACAAGGGAGAGAAGATATGGTAAGGTCTAAAACAAACAAAGCAGATGCTTCTGTTAAAAAAAGAAAAACCAAAACAAAAAAATTAGGATCGTTAGCAAAAAGAATTTTAGCGGCGATAGTTATGCTTCCTGTTGCAATCGGAGCATTGTGGACCGGATATCCGTTTGTTGATGTCCTTGCTTTAGTGGTTGGTATTTTGCTTGCTTGGGAGTGGGCAAATATGATGCCTAATCGTTGCAGTGCAACTTATATGGCAGCTTATATAATGGCTTTAGCGGTATCGTTGTTTGTATATGACACTCCAATGGTTGTATCAACAATAGTTTTAGTCAGCTTTTTTGTTTGGTTTAAGGCAAAAGGTGAAGAACATCGCAATTTGTTGGTTTTGGGAGTTCCATATATTTCGGTTGGTGTAGGTTCACTTTTATGGATATATCAAGGTATTATTCCTTATCCTCCATTTAATTTTTATATTACATTATGGTTTTTCTTAATGGTTTGGGCTATGGATATAGGCGGTTTTATAGTAGGTTGCAATTTAAAAGGTCCAAAGCTTGCTCCTAAAATCAGCCCTAACAAAACATGGTCCGGTTTGATTGGGGGAATTGTTTTAGCGATGGCTGTTAGCTACCTTTACATATATCTGGTAGTTAGAGATGATAAAGGTATGCATATGTTCTTTGTTGTATTGGGTGGCCTTATTGCTGCTATATCGCAAATTGGGGATTTAATTGAATCTGCAATAAAACGCAAATTAGGTATTAAAGATTCAAGTTCTTTAATACCGGGGCACGGTGGTGTTTTTGATAGAATTGACGGTTTAATTTTTGCAGCTCCATTCTTTTATTGGTTGTTTGCATATGGTTTGTAAAATTAAATAGCAGGTTTTTATTATGGAAATAATATTAAATATTATTCACTATGTAGTTCCGTTTATTATACTACTTGGGGTGTTGGTTTTTGTTCATGAGTTTGGTCATTTTATTGTGGCCAGACTTACAGGGGTTGAAGTTAGTGCTTTTTCAATCGGATTTGGAAAAGTTTTATGGTCTAAAACAGATAAAAAAGGTACTGTGTGGAAACTTTCTGCGGTGCCATTGGGCGGATATTGCCAATTTTTGGGTGACGCAGATGCTTCATCTTCGGTATCTGATGCAAAAGTAGAATTAACGGAAGAGCAAAAAAAGAAAGCATTTTCTTTTCAAAATCCATATAAAAAACTTGCTATAGTTTTAGCCGGTCCAGGGTTTAATTACCTTTTTGCTATCTTAATTTATACTTGTTTGTTTACTTTTTTGGGAAAAGTAACTTTTCCTCCGATTGTGGGAGAGGTTATGGAAAATGGTTCTGCATATACGGCAGGTATTAAAACCGGTGATAGAATTTTGCAGATAAATGGTGTGGAAATTACAGAATTTTCAGATATTTCTCGAGAAATTGCTTTAGCTGTTGATCATAAGGTTAAAGTTAAATTAAAGAGAGGAGAAGAAAATTTGACATTTGATATACTTCTCACTGAAATTGAAATAGATGAAAGTGACGGTACAAAAACTAAAGGACATATGCTTGGTATAAAATCGGTTTCCACTATAGAAACTTCAGATGAAGATATTCCGATGTATAAAGCATTTGTTTATGCTGTTGAGGAAGTTGCTGATATTACGGTAACAACTTTGCGAGGTGTCGGTCAAATGATAACTGGTGATCGCGGCGGTGAAGATATCGGTGGTATCATAAGAATTGCAGAGATGACCGGAGATATAAGTAAAACACAAGGATTTTTAAATTTTGTGGTGTTTATGGCTTTATTATCTGTAAATTTAGGGCTCATTAATTTGTTTCCGATACCGGTTTTAGATGGTGGGCATGTGGTTTTCTATCTTATGGAAATTGTTACAGGAAAAGAGCTTAATGAAAAAATGAAAGAATATCTTTTCCGTATAGGGCTTGCATTGTTGTTGGCACTGATGGTTTTTGCCACATTTAATGATATAGTTCATTTGATTGATCGTTGGTTTAAGTCTTAAATATAAAGGAAAATATGATGAAGAAAATATTGTTTGCATCGGCACTGTTGTCAGGCTTTATAAATGTTGGTATTGGTGTTGCTGATTACCGAGTTGATGATATAAAAATTGAAGGTTTAAAGCGTGTAGAACGTGAGACAGTTTTAGCATATTTAGGTATTAAGGGTGGTAACAGTATATCACAAGAAGAATTAAGCTTATCATTAAAAAATCTATATTCTACAGGTTTGTTTTCTGATGTGAAATTTGAAAAACAAAAAGACGGTTTGCTACTTGTTGAAGTTGAAGAAAATCCTGTTATCGGGAAAAGAGCTTTTGATGGCAATAAAAAGCTTGATGATAAAATTTTGGAATCTGAAGTACAAAGTACTCCTAACTCGCTTTATAGCAAAGCAAAAGTTCAACAGGATGTACAACGTATTTTAGAAGTATATAAAAGATTGGGAAGATATTCGGTTGAGGTTGAACCTAAATTAATTGAACGTGACGAAAACAGAGTGGACTTGGTTTTTGAAATTGACGAAGGTCCGGAAGCTAAAATTAATAAAATAAACTTTTTCGGAAACACACACTATACTTCATCTGATTTACAAGAAGAAATTATGAGTAAAGAAAGTCGCTGGTATCGTATTTTCTCAAACGCTGAGAGCTATGATGCTGAAAAAATGAACTATGATAAAGAATTGTTGCGTCGTTTTTATACTGAACATGGTTATGCGGATTTTCAGGTTGTTTCGGCAATTGCAGAGCTAGCTCCCAATAAGAAATCATTTATCTTGAACTTTACTTTAGAAGAAGGTCCTCGCTACGAAATAAGTGATATAAAAATAAATTCAGCCATTAAGGAAATTAAAACCGATGAATTGTTAAAAACGGTCACTTTTGAAAAAGGAGATTGGTATAATTCTTCGCGTATAGAAAGTTCTGTTTCTGCACTTACTGATGAATTGGGGAAAAAGGGGTTTGTTTTTGTAGATGTAGAGCCTGAATTAAAAAGAGATATAGCAAATAATAAGCTTGAAGTTGTTTTTAATGTAAATGAGGGTGAAAGGACTTTTGTAAATCGTATTAATATTACCGGCAATACAAGAACATTAGATGAAGTAATCAGAAGAGAATTTCGTTTAGATGAAGGAGATGCCTTTAATGTCGCAAAAATTAGGGATTCTCGCCGTAATATTGAAAATTTGAATTATTTCAGTAAGGTCGATATTAATCCTGTTCCCGTAGATGCATCAAAAGCAGATATCAATGTTGAAGTTGAAGAAAAATCTACCGGATATTTTAATGTGGGTGTCGGATATTCTACTGTAAACGGTGCTTTGGTTCAAGCAGGCGTTACCGAGAACAATTTTCAAGGTAAAGGTCAGAAATTAAGCCTTGATGCAAGTGTTTCAGAACGTGCAAAAGACTACTCAATAAGCTTTACGGAACCTTATTTCTTAGACAGACGATTAAGTGCAGGTATAGATGTGTTTTACAATGATGAGAGTTATCAAGACGAAAGTTCTTACGATAGCTCAAGCACAGGCGGAAGATTACGCTTTGGCTGGAATTATACGGATAATTTATATCAAACTGTTCGTTACACTTTGAGCCGTGATGAAATTAAAGATGTAAAAAATTATGCATCATATTATATTAAAAAAGAAGAAGGTAAAAGCACAGATTCTGTTATAGGTCAGACATTAGTCTATGATAAAAGAGATAATGCTTTTAGAACTAAAGATGGATACTTTTTATCTTTCGGTAATGATGTTTCAGGCTTGGGTGGAGATGAAAAGTACTTAAAGTTTGATGTTAAAGCTTATAAATTTATGACATTTTATGACTATTGGACATTGAAAGTATATGCAAATGGCGGTTATGTAACCAGTTATGGCGATGAAGATGTTCGCCTTTCTAAACGCTATTATTTAGGTGGTACAACATTACGTGGTTTTGAATACAGTGGTGTTGGCGCAAGAGATATGCAAACAAACGATGCTTTAGGTGGTAATTGGGTAGTATATGGTGGAACAGAATTAATGTTCCCATTAGGTTTGGATGAATTAGGTATAAGAGGTCGTACATTTTTTGATATAGGTGTGATAGGAAAACCTGATGATATTAATACGAAATTTGTGGAATATTCTTCAAAACCCAGAGCGTCTGTCGGTTTTGGTTTTGAATGGTATTCACCGATGGGTAAAATTGATATAGACTTCGGTTTCCCTGTAATAAAAGAAGATTATGACCAAAAAGAAGTATTCCGCTTGAATTTTGGTACCAGCTTATAAAAGGAGAAAAAGTATGGTAGATACAAGTTTTTTTAAGAACAATGGTCCTTTTACATTAAAGCAAGTAGCTGAGATTATTGAATCAAAAGTTACACAAAATTGTAATTTGGAAGATGTTGTGCATGATATAGCTCCGATGGAATATGCCGGAGAAAATGAAATTTGCTTTTTTTACGACAGAAAAGCAAAAGAAAAAGCAACAAATATAAAAGCTAAGGCGTGTGTTACAAAATCGGATTTGAAAGATTGGATACCATACGGAGTAAGTGTTTTAATCGTTGATGATCCCAAACTTGCTTTCTTAAAACTAAATAAAGCAATGTATGAAGAATTTGTACCGGAAAATACAATTTCCCAAAGTGCCACAATTGCTGAATCTGCAAAGATAGGAAATAATTGTCACATAGGTCCAAATGTAGTGATTGAAGAAAATGTGGTAATTGGCGATAACTGTCGTTTAGAAGCAAATTCATATATTGGTAGAGGTTGCCAAATAGGAAGCAATTGTAGGATTGGTGTGGGAGCTTATATTACATATACTATTATGGGTAATGATTGTTATGTGTATACGGGAGCTCGTATCGGTGCAGACGGTTTTGGTTTTAATACCATCAACGGAAAACATGTTCGCATTCCTCAAGTTGGCCGAGTCATCATAGGAAATGATGTTGAAGTTGGGGCAAACTCATGTATAGATCGAGGCGCTTTAGGTGATACGGTAATTGGTGACGGTTGCCGTATTGATAATTTGGTTCAAGTTGCTCATAATGATAAAATGGGTAGAGGTTGTATTGTGGTCGCTCAAACAGGAATCGCCGGAAGTTGTACATTTGGTGATTATGTTGTTTGTGGAGGACAAACAGGCTTTGCTGATCATTTAACAGTCGGAAGCGGAGCACAAATTGGTGCTCAATCCGGTATTATGCGTGATATTGAACCGGGGACTGTTGTTATGGGAACTCCGGCCGTTCCGTTTAAAGATTTTATGCGTCAGGTCTCATTTTTACAACGTAACAGTAAAAAATAAATAATAAAGGAAATAAAAATGTCAGAATTAAAAATCTATCCGATTGAAGAAATTTTAAAATTGTTACCTCATCGTTATCCTTTCCTGTTAATTGACCGATTAGAGGTTGAGATTGCGGGAGAAAAAGGTGTGGGGATTAAAAATGTAACCATGAATGAAGAGTTTTTTCAGGGACATTTTCCAAACAATCCGGTTATGCCAGGTGTTTTGCAGATTGAAGCAATGGCTCAAACTGCAGGTGCAATTGTGACAGCAAAAGACGATGATTATGCCAATAAAAAAGTTGGTGTCTTGTTTATGTCGGTTGATGGCGTTAAGTTTAGAAAGCCTGTTAAACCGGGTGATCAACTTCGTATGCATGTTGAAAAGATTAAAGAACGTCGTAATATATATGTTTTTAAAGGACAATGTATGGTAGACGGTCAAGTGGTGTCAGAAGCAGAATTTTCTGCCATGATTATCCATCAGTAAAGAGCTGTATTTAATAGACCTCTATGCAGATTTTTGTGTAGAGGTCTTTTTTTTATATAGTAGTTGACAAAAGATGTTTTATTTGTTATAATCTAAACGAAAAATAAGTAATTAATTAATATAAATTGTGTACATTATGGTAGAAAGTTATCAGAAGAGAGTGCTTAAAGCACTAAATGCAGAAGGTATTTTTGAAGATTCAACAGTGCAAAATTTCCTTAAAATTGAGAAATATCGTCTCAAAAAAGGAGTCGTAGCTGCGTCAAAAAGAACCAGTATGTTATTCACTTACATCAATAACAGATGTAAAGTGCAAAAGGAACAGGAAGCATTCAAACGATTGGCTTTATGTGAGTTAGAAACGATACAAAACAATTCTTCCTCTGAAGAAGTGAAAAAGTATTGTAGGATGCTTTATGGCTTCCATAGTCAAGATTGTACCGTGAAAGGTCTTGAGTATGAGAAGTTGCAGGCGTTGATCGATAAGATTGAAACTTCTTTGTTACGTAGTTTACGTGAAAAAGAAGAAGTTAAAAACTTCCTGAAAGCAGCCGTATTATATTCCCGAAAGGAATATAATGTGGAAGATTATAACAATTTGAATGTTATGATTAGCTTAATCTAATCTTTCATCTCTGGTAAACAAAAGAAGCTCCCTTATGGGAGCTTCTTTTGTTTATAATTTTTTACGTTTTTAGATTTGTAATTTCTTTTGGGTGCTTTTAAGTCTTTTTTGATAATTTCATCAATTACACTCATTACAAAGCTTATAAGCAGTAAGAATGAGACAAGCAAGAAAGAACTAAAGAAAATCCAAGAATGCGGAAATACTGACATAACCGGTCTGGCTATTTCTGAAGCCCAACCGTCAAGAGTAAATGTTTGCATCAAAGAAAACACAGCATTTCCTAAAGTTGAAAATTCAATAAACACGTTTCCGTATAATGCTACGGACATAATAGCAAATACATATAAAAATACACCAAACACTAAAATCATTGCCACAAAATTAGGTAAAAGTGTGGCAAATATGCTCAATATACGTTTTAATTTAGAAAACTTATTAATATATTTAAGGAGTCTGAATAATCTGAAAGTTCTTAAAACGATAAAGTAACTTGCAAATGAAAAAGATGAAATTGTAATGACAATGAAGTCAAAAACATTCCACCTTGAATGAAAGAACTTATAAGAATAAACAAACAATTTTAATAACATTTCTATCATGAAAATTGCCATGCACATGCGGTCCAAAACAAATAAAACATTTCCGAAATAATTGTTAAAATGTTCTGATGTCATTAAGCCGAAAACAATAGCATCTAAACAAATAAGAGACATTATAAATAAATCAAATCTCTTACTTTCTACCATTTTTTTAATTTTTTCTTTTTGCTGATGAATATATTCACACATGATTTTTTCCTCATAATTTAATTAGCTAAAAAACATCATAACCTAAATATAAAAAAATACAAGAATTATTGCACCAATTACAATAGAAGGGCCAAAAGCTCCGGCGCGCTGTTTTTTTACTATTGAAATTATGGCGAAAATAAAGCTTGAAAGTAAAATTAGGTAAGGAACAGCTTCTAAACCAAGCCAAGCCCCTAAAGCAGATAATAATTTTATATCTCCTCCACCAAAACAATCAGGATGTTTTTTTATCAAAAATATTGATGCTATTACAGGTAATATGTATCCGGCTATAGCTCCGAGTACGCTTATTTGTGCTGGGGATAATATATAATCTGAATTATATGAAAGGGTAAAGGCAGAATATGCAAAACCACCGATTAATAGTGGAATAGTCAGCATATCAGGTAACAATAACATACGTTCGTCAATTTCATATAATAACAATAGTGATAAAATTAAAAAGAGCAGCCATAATCGTTCAGGTTGGTTAAAACAAAAATATAAAGCACAACTTAAAGATGCTGATACGATAGCCCAACCGATTGAGCGCATTATGTACTTTTTAATAAGTTTACGGTATTTGGCGTTGTTTTGTCTTTTTGTTTTAGAAACTTTTTTTACCGGCCATATAATTCTGTACAAGGCATATGCCGGTGTTGCCGGCATAAATTTAGCAAAACGGCGTGCCATATATGGAATCAAAAGTCCGAAAATAAAACCACAAATTGCGTAAAACATTTACTTATTCTCCTTGTTTAATATAATTTACGCAAAAAAGGTTAAAAATAACTTGAAAAATGAAAAATAAAGTTGTATTAAGTCGTTACCTTGCTAAAACACCCCTGGAGGTTTTTGTAAGGATTGTTAATTTAATTTATAAGGAAAATAAAATGTCAAATATTACATTTAAAGCTTTAAAGCGTGAGAAAGCAGGTAAGGGGGCAGCTCGTGCATGTCGTCGTGAGGGGCGTGTTCCTGCCGTTATTTATGGTGGTAAAAAAGATCCGGTTTTAGTTAGTCTTGATCCGGTTGAATTAGAAAAAGCTTTGAACTTAGCTGATTTCTATCAATCTGAAATTGTTGTTGATGTTGAAGGCAAAGCTGTAAAAGCTGTATGCCAAGATGTTCAATTCCATCCGGTTTCAGATATGCCTATTCACGTTGACTTTTTACGCAAATAAGAGGCAACAGATGTTTTTGGTGGTCGGTTTGGGCAACCCAGGTTCAGAGTATGCCAATACGCGCCACAATGTAGGTTTTATGGCGGCTGATGCAATATGCAGCCGCTATAAGTTTGATACATACAAGAAAAAATTTGACGGTGAAGTGGCAATGGGGCAAATAGCAAATGAAAAAGTTATTGTTTTAAAGCCTCATACATATATGAATTTATCCGGAAATGCCGTAGTGAAAGCTGCCTTATTTTATAAAATATTGCCTGAAAATATTATTGTAATTCACGATGATATGGATTTAAAATCAGGACAATTGAAAGCTAAAAGAGGCGGTGGAGCCGGCGGACATAACGGGTTAAAAAGTATTGATGCACACATAACACCTAATTATAACAGAATCCGTATAGGTGTAGGACATCCGGTTAATAAGGGAAATGATGTAATAAACTATGTTTTAGGTTCTTTTTCAAAAGAAGAAAAAAACATTTTAGAAGCAAGTTTAGATACTGTTACGGAAGCTGTTGAAGTTTTAATAAGAAATGATGTCGCTGCTTGTTCAAACTTTTTGGGTATGTCGGTAAAAAATAAATAAGAGAGGTTTTTCATGGGTTTTAACTGCGGTATTGTTGGGTTACCAAATGTCGGTAAATCGACACTTTTTAATGCTTTAACGCAAACAATTGCGGCTCAGGCTGCAAATTTTCCGTTTTGCACAATTGAACCGAATACGGGAAGGGTTGCCGTACCTGATTATCGTTTGGATAAATTGGCGCAAATTGTTAATCCGAAAAATATTGTACCGACACAATTAGAGTTTGTTGATATTGCAGGTTTAGTAAAAGGGGCTTCAAGAGGAGAAGGTCTTGGTAACCAGTTCTTGGCCAATATCAGAGAAACAGATGCCATTATTCATGTGTTGCGTTGTTTTCAAGATGAAAATATTACTCATGTTGAGGGAAGTGTTGATCCAGTTCGTGATGCTGAAATTGTTGAAACAGAATTAATGATTGCCGATTTGGAAAGCTTAGAAAAACGTTTTGAACAGGTAAAGAAAAAAGCACAAACAGGTGGTGATAAAGAAGCAAAAATTTGTGCAGAGGTTATGGGCCCGATTATTGAGGCTTTAAGAGCAGGAAAACCCGCCAGAACAGCAGCTCCTGATGCAAGTCAGAAAGATGCGTACAAACAATATAAGATGTTACAACTGTTAACATCTAAGCCTGTTTTATATGTTTGTAATGTTGATGAAAATTCAGCTTCTGTCGGTAATGAATTTTCCAGAGCGGTTTTTGAAAAAGCAAAAAATGAAAATGCAAGCGCTGTTATCATTTCAGCAGAAATAGAATCGGAAGTTGCACAACTTGATTCTGAAGAAGAAAGGAAAGAATTTTTAGAGAGTTTAGGTTTGGAAGAAACAGGTTTAGCTAAAATTATTCGAGCAGGATATGAGCTGTTAGGTCTGCAAACATATTTTACTGCCGGTCCGAAAGAAGTTAGAGCTTGGACTTTTGTGAAAGGGGCAAAAGCTCCTCAATGTGCAGGTATAATACATACTGATTTTGAAAGAGGTTTTATCAGAGCTGAAACAATTTCGTATGATGATTATATTAATTTGGGAGGAGAGCAAGCTTGTAAAGAAGCAGGTAAAATTCGCTCCGAAGGTAAAGAGTATGTTGTTCAAGATGGCGATATAATGAACTTTTTATTTAATGTATAAAAGAAAACCTCCGAAATTTTCGGAGGTTTTTCTTAACGTATAAACATCGGGTAAATACCGGAAGTTTATTTAGCTATTTGTTTGAGAACTTCAGGATTTAATTCTTTGAGTTCATCAATTACAAACAAGCCATTGTCACGGATGAGAACATCATCAAAATAGATTTGTCCGCCGCCATATTCAGGTGTTTGAATCAAAACCAGGTCCCAATGGATTTCAGAGCTGTTGCCGTTAGGAGCAGTTTTGTAACAGCTACCGATTGCCATATGCAATGAACCTGCAATTTTTTCATCAAACAAGATATTACAGATATCTTTAGTGATGAATGGGTTTACGCCTAAGGCAAATTCTCCGACATAACGAGCCCCTTCGTCTTTGTTAAAGATGTCTTCAAGGTCTTGCGTGTTACCTGAATGTTCGCATTTTACGATTTTGCCGTTCTCAAACCACAGCTTGATGTTGGAAAATTTCTTTCCTTCCATATGGCTGGAGGTGTTAAAACGGATAACGCCGTTGACAGAATCTTTTACCGGAGCCGTATATACTTCTCCATCAGGAATGTTTCGATGACCACAGCAGGGAACTCCTCCGATGCCTTTAACAGAAAAAGAAATATCTGTTTCCGGTCCGACAATTCTGACTTTGTCGGTTTTTTTCATCAACTCTGCCAATTTGTTCATTGCAGGCTCCATCTTGGAGTAGTCAAGCAAACAAGCATTGAGCATGAAGTCTGTAAATTCTTGAGTTGACATACCGGCTTCATAAGCCATAACATCGTTCGGATAACGCAAAACACACCAACGAGTGTTGTCAACGCGATAATAGAGAACTTCGGCATAGCTTGAGTTGTACATAGCTTGTTGCTCTTTTGAAACGATGGCAGTATCATAAGGATTTGTAATACTTGAAAATCCGATATACACATCCATTTGTTTCATGATGTTAAGCTGAAGCTTCATATACTCATCAATCTGCTCTTTTGAGGCATCTTTGCTCAGAGCGTTAATGAAGCGAATGTCGTTTAAGAAGTAAAAAGGAACACCTCCTAACTTAACGGTTGCTTCGATGAATGCTTCAAACAACGGGGTTGCACCCAAACCTTTTGCGTCAATAAAGACTTTGTCACCCGGAGTGACTTGGACGGAATTTTTCAAAATGTTTTCCGCCAATTGTTTAAATCTGTTCATAATGAAAAAAATTATTTAGTTATACAAAAATAAAATTATCGTTTGCCATTATATACCATAATGCAATTTTGTCAATATTTATGTAAAGAAACTTCTTATTTTTTTAGTTTTGCCACTTCGTTCCTGGCAAGTGTATCAACGCGTTCATTTTCAGTATGACCGTTATGACCTTTTACCCAAACCCATCTTATTTCATGGTTTTTAATAATTTCATCAAGTTGCTGCCAGAGATCAATGTTTTTTACTTCATTTTTTTTATGTGATGTTTTCCAACCGTTTTTTTTCCAATTTTCGAGCCATTCGGTTATACCGCACATAACATATTTACTGTCAGTGTATAAGGTGATGTTGCAAGTGGTTTTAAGAGCTTTAAGAGCCTCAATAACAGCAGTTAGTTCCATACGATTATTGGTGGTGTTTTCTTCACCTCCGCTTAGTTCTTTTTCAATATCTTTATAGCGTAGAAGAGCACCCCAACCTCCAATTCCGGGGTTGCCTGAACATGCACCGTCAGTAAAAATTTCGACTCTTGCTACCATATTTAAGACCTCATAAGAAAATTGTTAAAAAATTCGGCATTTAGTTGTTTTGTGGTGTCTTCATCTTTTAGTGCTTTTGCAACAAAAGAGCGAAGCTTATTTTTAGGAATATAAATTCTAAAATCTTTTGGAGCTGCATTGTCTGCGCCGATAACACCGTTTAGGCAAAAATCTTCTTCAATGTATGGCGATAAAATTATTTGCATATTGGCAAATTTTATCATACCGCGAGGAGGTAAGCGTAAATCTTGTTTTGTAATAAGATTTAAGTGGCCGGATATAGAACCTAACGAATCCATATGATTATAGTTTAAAAAACGTACTTTATTATATTCGCTGCCGGTAGATTGAGTGGTGCAAGAAAAATAAATTTCTTTGGCAATGGCATTGCTTTCATTTTGTACCTGAATTGAAAAGCTGATTTTTACATATTTTTCCGGCGGATTATCTATTGTATGAGGATAAAGCATATCTTCATCAGTGTTTTGTAAAATTTCCAGATGTTTATCTTCAAGTATGAGCTCAATATTAGGCTGCGGGCGTTTACCGAACATTCCGGCAATTACGGCGTATGGCGCAGGCACATTGTTTGATCCTGAACGGATATATATTGTGCTTCCTATGGTGCTCATTAAAGGTGTGATTTCAGATTTTGGGATATATGTTGCTATAAATCCGACACCGTTTTTATCACAACTTATAATATGGTTTCTAACCTTATTATGACTTGGAATGGTACAACCTGATATCGCTCCTTCAAGCCAACTTAAAAAACGATGCACATTTTTAACTTTGACTTTTGCTTTTGCAACGTCGCCGATTTCTTGGTCACGGGAACATTCAACACCCCAAACAATTACTCCGCCTTCAGAGTTCCCGAATCCGGAAATTGCTTTTGCCAAGTTTTTACGATCATCTCGATGTAAAGTATGAAAGTTTTTTCCGGTAGAAACTGCTTGCTTAAAATCTAAAAACAATTCTTCGGTTTGAAGGGTTAAAATAAACTCATCAATGGCATCTTCACCAAAATAAATGAGCTTTTGAAAGATATCTTCTGCGCGTGACATAATAAGCCTCCGTTTTTTATAGAATTCGTGCATGATAACATAAATTGTTATAATAAACTCTTAAAATTTGCATCAGTCAGCAAATTTGTATGTAATATAAAAATATTGCAAATATAAAAAATACGTGCTATCTTGCTATCACTTATGAATTACTTAGATATTAATCCCTATAAATTATTTAGTGTATGAAAGACAAACAATTGGCGCAAATTTGCAAAATTATGCGCAAGCATCATCTTAAATTGGAAGATGTTGAAAGGTATGCCGCACAAAAGCCCGAATTTCGGAGTTTGGTTAAAAAATTTCCGTTAGGCGATGAATTTGACATTCTTTGTTTAATTGGGGGAAAAACGCAGCGAGTTCCGTTTAGTCAACGTTATTGTGGTATTGCTGTCGGTATATTTCCGTTCAAATATGATCCGATATATATCGAGCTTACTGAAGTTGAAGGCAAAAAGCATTCAGATAGAGATGTTGATGAAAAGAGACTCCTTGATGTTGAGTTTTGTGAAAGACTCAATGAGGTAAGACACCAACTTAATAAGTATTTGGTTGCTTTAAAAGCTCCTATCATTGAAGGTGATTATTTAGCTGACAGCGATCATATGAAAGGCAGCGGTTGGGTTATCTTTTTTGGTGAGAGTATGGTGCTTTCTGACTATTACGGTGGTTCTGAAGTATCAAAACTCCGTTACATGGGAAGACTTTATTAAGCATACTCGGTGCTTGAATGTTCTTAAAATTCCTTGCCGATTTTTATCGGCGAGGAATTTTTTTACTTAAATAAAATGTTGTACTTTCATATCATCAAAAATTATTTGATTTTTTAGGTTTATTCGTTCATCATTTGAAAAAATAAAACTAAAGAGGATTTTTATAATGAAAAATGTTTTAGTTCTTGGTGCGGCTCGAAGCGGAAAATCGACACTTGCTAAGTTAATGGCAGATAAATTTGGCTTATCGATAATTTCGGTTGATGCTTTTATCGGCGCTTTTCAGGAAAATTATCCGGATTTAGGTTTTGCTTATTTTAACAAATCTAATCATCATATAGCCCCATTTGTTGCCTCTTATGCCAATGCAATTATTTATAATCATCCGAAATCTAACTTTGTAATTGAAGGGTATCATATAAAATTAAGCGATGCCGTAAAACTGTTTAGCGATAAATTTGAAATTGTTGTGTTGGGATATCCGAGACTTACTCCACAAGAAGTGTTATCAAATGTCAGAAAATATGAAGGAAAATTTGATTATACAAGGGCGCTTACAGATGAAGAATTATTAAAAACTATTTCTCGCCATGTTGAATATTCCAAAAATTTTGAAGCAGAATGTAAAAATTTGGGGCTGGCTTTTTTTGATACATCTTATAACCGAGATGAAGTTTTAGATAGTATAATTAAGAAATTTACCAATCTGTAAGTTTAAGATATCTTTTATCTTGTTTTAAAAATTCAATTTCTGCAAAACACTTTTTATAAGGTGCCGAATCGGTGCCAAATCTGGAAGCAAGTTCTTCAAGCCTTTCGTTCCAAAATATAATGAGGAAGGTAAACGCCGGAAGAATCGTATTTTTCTTCTTTAATTTTTTGAAAACCGAATTTTGTATATATATGTAATGCAACATCATTATCTGTTCTTACACCTATTTTCATTGGTTCGGGATGTTGTTTTATGACATAAGACATTAATTTTTGCCCGATACCTTGGTTGAAATATTGTGGTAAGACATAAAGTTGTTTGATTGTTTTTTCTTGTTTTGAATAAGCTATATAAGCAACATTTTTGTTTCTTTTAATAAAAATATATAATTCAGATTCAGGATATACATGTGTTATTGCGCGTTCATAAAGTTTTTGCCAATCTTCTTCAGATAAATTAATGGTGGAGCGTAAAGATTTGCTAAAAATCACTAATAAATCAGGCCAATCTGACACAACGGCTTTTTTGATATTATCTGACATATGTTTTCCTTTTTAATGTTATAATTTTTTAAGTATAAATTGAGATTACAAAGACAATATTAAAGAATGTATAACATAAAATGCCTTTTTTTGAGTAAAGAGACTGACAGGATATGTTTAACAAAAAAGTAAGTTTTAAAAGTTTATACTGTAAACAGGAGAATTTGATATGATAGATGTTTTATTAAGCTTTGCTCAAAAAGCCGGCAAAAAATTAAAATTGATGCAAAAAAATGTAGAACAAATACGTTTAAAAGAAGCAAGTGTGGCATCGCTTGTTACTAAAGCCGATATTTATGTATCAAATCTGTTTGAAAAAACAATTAAACAACACTTTTCTCATCTTAATTATATGATTATTGATGAAGAAAAAATATCCAAATATGGTGATAATATTTTTGATGCAGTAAACAATACGGAATATCAATTTGTGATAGATCCGATAGACGGAACGGTACAATATGCAAACAAGCATCCGTTGTACGGTATAAGTATCGGAGTGTATAAAAATGCAAAACCTTTAATGGGCATAATTTACTTACCTTCCTTAAATGAGCTTATTTATTTTGATGGTAATAAGGCTTATCACATTGAAAATTGTTTTAAAAAGGGCAAAATAAAAACAGAAATGTTGCCAAAAACAAAATCAGATTCATCAGTTGCTTTTTGGCATTCGTGGATGTGGAAATTAAAACCTTGTTATTCATTGGAAAAGGCTCTGTTTTTTAACTATTTTTCGGCAGTTTCGCAAAGTTTTTATGCTCTTACGGGCAAAGCAAAAGCATATTGTATGAACTTTAAATTGTGGGATATTGCAGGAACAATCCCAATTGCAAATTATTTAGGTATGAACATACATGAATATGGCACTTCTAAAATTTATGATAAAATTTCTCCGGAATTTTTTAATCCGGATATGAGTGTCAAAAATCATTGTATAATGTGCTATCCGTCTGAATATGAAGAAATGTGTTCATTAGTAGAACCGCAAAAGTAAATTAGATTTTAGCTGATACATTAGAAAAAATAATCAACTTAGAAGATTATGCCGTTTGTGAAATAATGGGCGCTAAAATTAATATCAAGAACAGAATAAAAGTGTTAGAGCAAATTACAGAGCTTAAAAATATATAATAGAATTAAACTATAATCCCGTGAGCAAAACAAAGCGGTGCGTTGCGCACTTTATTATCGTTATACTCGTTTATGACATATTTTATAAATTTTGTTTAAAATATGTTTACTTAAGCTTCAAAGCATGATACTATGATGCATATATTAACAAAACTAGGGTAAGAAATATGTGTGATGTTCAATCAAAAACAAGCGTGAAAGTGGCAGAAATCTACACACACACACACACACACACACACATTTAAACTCTGCCGAAGAAAATATAGATAAGATTAATCAAACACCCAAAAGGTAGTCAATCCTTTTGGGTGTTGTGCTATGTACAAAAAACAGTTAAGGGCAGATAGATTTAAATATTAGTTTGTTAAAAGAATAAAGTAAATTTTTGCAATGTATGAGGTGAATTATGTTAAAACAAGTATATTTAAATGATTTTAAGAAATTAGTTTTTAATGTCAAAGATGGAGTTGAAGAACTTCTAGACGTGATAGACACTCGTCGTGATAAAATATTGGATCTGACAGATGAAGAGCTTCAATCTTTTGCGGAAAAATACAAAGATGAAACAATAATAAAAATTACAGAAAGGTATTTTGAAGGAGAATATTATGATGATTGTAGCTATAATGTTGAAAAAATTTTTGAAAAAAATAATCTTGTTCAGCAATCTA
Organism: Alphaproteobacteria bacterium; assembly: GCA_045644765.1. Classification (GTDB taxonomy): domain Bacteria; phylum Pseudomonadota; class Alphaproteobacteria; order RF32; family CAG-239; genus JAFTYO01. The sequence goes on from JAZRHM010000015.1 coordinate 24,976, forward strand.
ATAATAAGCATTCCATAATTGAAGATAAAGATGGAAACCTTTATAAAAAAGAAGATATACAAACATATTATTATGATGAAGAAGGAAAATTAAGAGAAGAAAGAGAGATGTTTTCCTTATATGATAGATGGGGCGCTAGGAATAATAGAGTTTTATATGTTAGCAGAGATTATAAAATAGATAAAAACAATCAGCGACAATTGGTTTATGAGAGTAAATCATCAGAAAAGCGTCAATTTGTGGATTTGGCTGAAAAAAATGATGAATTTAGAGATGGCTTAATTAACTCTAGGAAACAATGGAATTTGGGTGAAGATGGTCCTGTACTTGTGCATGATGAAGAAAAAAGGTTGCTTCCAGATAAAACTGTTTATGAAAAAAATGGTGGTATAGAGGTATGGCATGGAAATAGATCTAATTTAGAACAACCTCACCGAAGACTGAAATATAAAGATATTACAATGGATGTTCCTAATCAGAGGCTAGAAGATGTGATGGATATATATTTTACAAAAAAAGGTGATAAAATATTAGGTGATGAAACATTAGAAATTCAATTAGGCTTAAGTGGTGGTGAGCACTATTACATAAAAGAAGGTGATAATTTTGTTCGAACTGATGAGCATGGTGTAGAACGAAAATACACTCTTAATAAAAACATAAAAAATGCTATTATATCTCTATACGGGAGTTATGATTATTATATTAGACATGATGCTTATAAATGTTTTGAAAACACTGATTTCCAAGTGCTCACAGAAAAACACCCAGATGGAACATATCGTGAGTTTAATGATGCCGGAATTTTGGTTTTAGAAAATTTGGCTGACGGTACAAGCAGAAAATGGGATGATAAGGGTCGTATATCAGAAGAAATTTTGCCTGATGGTACAACTTCAACATGGGAATATGGTGAACATAAATATAAAACAGTTATAAAAGGAAATGAAACCACTGAATATATAGATGATAGGTTCAAAGAAAAAAGAGTGGTTGACGGTAATATAACCCGGTTTTATGATGAAAAAGATATATTATTAAAGGAAGTAGATAAAGATAACAATACCGAAAAATATTTCTATTCAAACGGAAACTTACAAAAAGAAATCTTCCATAGCTCGATGGGTAGTTTAACTGCACCAAGAGCACACTATTATGACAAAAATGGAAAATGTCGGGCTACAGAAGATTGGGCGGGTGGTATCTTTACATTTTGTCCTGAATATTTTTCCAGAAGATATAAGCAAGCAATGGCAGAAAACAATCAAGAAGAAGCAAAAAAAGTTTTGATTCTAATGTGTAAATCTCTAACACAATTCAAAACTGATAATTTTGCTAGTGAAAATTCACTATATGTTAGAAATGATCATATTTGTAGTAAAATTACAGATTTAGGAAATGGTAAAGTTATTTTCGGTCGATTGTATGAAGATAGAGATTGGTCCGGTAAAACAATGGGGTATTCCGGTATAGAATGGCGTTGGAAGACACAAGTTGCTATTGTTGATGTTGAAAATTGTGGCCTTGTTGCAACAAACACCATTGCAGCTACATCGGTTCGTGATGCAACAGATTCTAAAAGAGATCTATGGAATAAAATAAACAACGAAGCCTCTTGTTTTACTATAGAAAATGGTACGCTTTACACAGGTTTGAAGGCAGAAGACCGACATGGCGGACAGTGGTATCAGAAAAGCAAAGGGATAAATATAGAAGAAGCAATTGCCGAGTATGATAAAAACAGAGCAAAAATGATAAAAGAAATAACCTTGAATAAGATTAAGGAATATAAAGAAAATCAATCATCGGCAGAAATTTCTGATCCTATTAAAGATAAAATAGGTATGTTAAGAAACATATTACAAGATAATGTATCCAAAGAAAAAGGAGTTGTTAAACCTAAGCGTTCGGATGCAGATAAAAAGGTAATAAGAGAAGCTATAACAGAATATTTAGAAAGATAGCTGAAGATAGTTTTTTTTAGAATAAAACAAAAAACGAGAGCTTTTATTGCTCTCGTTTTTTGCTAAATTTTTGTAATACAACTGTTGATCTTGGAGCCTCTTTTTATCCCCAGACACCACGGACAACTACATGGTCTTCATCTGTATCTGAAAAATTGGTATAAGATGCATCTTGTCCAATATCTTCAAACAGGTTCTCCCAACCATTTAACAGCAAAATGAGTTTAGCATGGCCTCCGGATGGTTCATCGCGGATACCATCGGGAGTTAATACTTTGATTTTGTCTTTCAGCTGTTGATAGCCTGTTTGTAAGTTCCAATTGTAGTCCTTCCAACTAAAAACTTGTCCTTCAGGTACATCAATGAACCAATATTCATCTTTTTCCGAAATTGTTTCTAAGCCGAGATTTTCAAGATAAACATTGAAAATTTCTCGGTGAGCCAAGATAAATTCAAGCTCTGATTTTGATGGAATGTCTCGAACCGACTTATAATGACCACAACGAGCTAAATTTAAGGCGAAAATCTTGTTGTAGACATCAAACATCGATACGTTTTTTCCATCACGCTTGATGCTGATTTTTATCTCCTCAAGTTGTAAAATTGCCGCTAATTCAGGATAATCTTTTTCAACAAGAATTTTAACCAAATTGCGCTGTTCAGGGATCAAACGATCCTCACATTCTTTTACTAAATTGCGAAGAGAATCTAAGCAATACGACTCGTCTTTTTGTTGAACTGTTTTTGCGGAAGCTTTTTTAATAATTTCCTTGAAAGGCTTTTTCTTAAAAGCAATAGCAAACAACAGATAACACATCATGACCGATAAACAAATTAAAACGGTCAACAAAAGAACTTGGGTTGCATTCATAAGATTGATAATTTTTAAATGATTAAACATAATGGTTGATTTTAATGTGAGAAGAATTATCACATCTTTGTAAGATTGTAAAGAAATTTTAAGGTCAATTTGAATTAAATTTGTCGTTCTAAAATATAATGAGGAAGGTAAATGCCCGATGAATCGTATTTTTCTTCTTTGATTTTTTTAAATCCGAATTTTGTATATATATGCAAAGCTACATCGTTGTCGGTTCTTACGCCTATTTTCATTGTTTCGTTATAAGTCTTTATTATATATGAAAGCAATTCTTGTCCAATGCCTTGATTAAAATATTCCGGTAAAACATAAAGTTGTTTGATGGTTTTTTCTTCGGCTGAATAGCAGATGTATGCAACTTTTTTATTATTCTTGATAAAACAATATATATCAAATTTGGGATAAATGTATGTTATTACACGTTCGTAAAGTTTTTTCCAATCATCATCAGATAATTTAACGGTTGAACGCAAAGATTTATCAAAAATCATGAGTAAATCAGGCCAGTCCGGTACGCTTGCTTTTTTGATATAATCTTGCATTTACTTTCCTTTTATTAAATTAAGATGACTTGATTGTATGATTTAATGTTATAATGTCAATATATAATGTTTTTCTGCTTAACAAAAAAGCCCACCACAAGGGTGAGCTCTGATGGTAATGAAAAACATTATTCCACTTCATGTGCTTCTAAAAATAAAGATTGCCCCAAAGCGTTAAAGAAGTTCTGATATGGGATCGGATTATCCAAAGCTTTTAATCCTACTTGCGCATTAGCTCTTACAACAATTTGTTTATCATTAGTTTTATGTACGAAAACATTTAGCTTTGAAGTTTTAGTATTTGTATATGATGTTCCGCTTATTATACCAAGTTTTTCATCAGCAGTTTCAATGATAAAACCTAAATCTTGCATTGTAGATATAACAGCTCTCAAGACTAAAGTTTTATCTGAAGTATCATATTGTTTGGTTTCCAGTTGTCTCCTGGCTAAATATTGTTTATCTAATTTGTAATAATGATTGTAAGGAGTACAACCTGATATAACAAAAAATACTATCAAAGATAATATAGACGCTTTTTTCATGTTATATTCCTTAGAAATTGGAAAGTTTATAAGCTAAGTCGCGAACTAAACCATTTTTATCGAATTTAATAATGATTGTTAAAGCTCGTTGATTTGTGCTCGATAGTCCAGAGCCGGACCATGAACCCCATAAAAATGAACCAAAGCTTGAGTTATTATGTGCATGTGTATTAGAATAACCACTCGTATAATAGTATCCTCTTGTTGCAAATCTATCGTAAACCCATGTCTCTCTACGTTCTGCGTCTGTCGTAACCATATTAGGAGAGCCTAGATTTTCAATAACAGCAGAAGATGACATACCAATTTTTATTTCTTTTTGTACCTTTGCAATGGTTATTTTTTCTTCAAGCAAGTCATAATCGTAATTGGTTGTTGAACAAGAAGATAAAAAAGGTATTGTTGCAACAGCTATAGTAAATATAATTTTTTTATTCATAAAGTACCTCGCAATAACTAAGTTGTCGCTTTGATGAAAAGCGACTGGAAGTTGAGAACAATACCACTAGTTATTGTGCGATATATTGACTTTGAAAGCTTATTTTATCACCTTCCAGTCAGAAAACCGGTAGGCGAAAATATCGTCTTTTCGCATAGACGCTAGTGGATATTAGGTTCTCACACCTAAGTCAGGCCATCACCCTGACAGAATTATAATAGAAAGTTGAACAAAAAATGCAAGTATTTTTATTTATATATGCTTTTAAATATAAAAATTAGATAGTTAATGTAAATTCTTTGTTTAAATATGTATAATGTTATACTACTCATCTTTTATACCAACAAAAAAGCTGCGACTGTGAAATTAAATAACGATATCTTCATTAAAGATGATACAAAGTATACGCTTAGTGTCGAGAAATCATTTGGTATAACTAATGCCATGACGGAAATAGACCCTTCGATTATTCAATTCTGCG
>JAZRHM010000016.1:0-10528 GCA_045644765.1 Alphaproteobacteria bacterium
TGTACAAACATTGACGGACGGAGATGAAATAAAAGTAAATAAAATCGGCAAGGTAGATACGATAGATAACGATACCTTAGGACGCATAGAATTAGGCGGAAAATATAGTATCGGCGATCATTGGTCTACATACGGATGGGCAAATTATACCTTCGGATCTGATTATAAAGCATCTTCCGTCGGCCTAGGCGTTAATTATGCTTGGTAGATGATAAAACATAAAAAAACTCCATGTACAACATGGAGTTTTTTTTAATTTTTACCTATAACAACTTCAAAACCATCATCTATGTTAGCAAATTGCAACGAACAACCATAATATTTAGTTATCAGTTTAACAATAGAAAGCCCTAATCCGCTACCTTTCTCATTATGTCCGCTTGGACGATAGAAACGTTGTCCCAAATAAACAATATGTTCATCTTTAACCTGAATTCCACTATTAAACACTTTTAAATGCTTTTCTGATGTTTCAATTTTTATCTTTGCTTTTTCAGGACTATATTTAACTGCATTCTCAACTAAATTTTTAATAACCATCCCTATTAATGCCTGATTTGCTTTATCTATAGGACCTTTAGCATTAAGTTTATCAAATTTAAATGAAATATTTTTTTGTTGAGCCATAGTCTTATATTCATCACAAATTGAAATAATCAACCTTTTCCAATTGATTTGCTCTTGTTCATAATCATTACCTACTAATGAGTTTTCAATTTTTGATAAGAGTAATAATTGTTCTACCAAATGAGAAGCTCTTACAAGACCTTGCTCTAAATTAGTAATTGCCTTATCTCGATTTTTTTTATCATCAATTCCCATTTGTAACACTTCCAACTGAACACTCAAGGCCGTTAGAGGAGTTCTTAATTCATGTGCTGCATCTGCAACAAAACGACGTTCTTGCTGCAAAAGTAAATCAAGTTTCTTAAAAAGTTCATTAATTGCCTGAACTAATGGTAATACTTCTTTGGGAAAACCTTTTATCGACACTTCTGAAAGATCATCAATATTTCGCTGTTTGATAAGCATTGCTGCGTGTTTCAAAGGTCTAAATTCACGTTCAACAATAAGCAACATAAAAACAAGCAAAATACAAAAACCGACAAGCCAAGGCAACATAAACTCTTCAATTAAATCCCAAGCGACATCACTTCTATATTCAAGCTCTTGTCCGATAGCAATAATAAAATTTTTATCAGCAGATTTAACTCTTATAATTCGCCAAGGTTCATCACTAACATTTTCATTTAAAAATGCTCCAGTCACAGATTTAAAAACAAAATCTTTTCCGTTTTCATTGTCATGGAAAACCATGTTTCCATTTAAATCAAACACAGCAAAACCTATTGCCTCATCATCTTCATCTGCATGTTTAATATTTTTCAGCTCAAAATCAGTATGTTTTTGAATTTCATTATTAATATTCTTCCAATCAGCAGAAGCCAAATTGCGAGCCAATGCCATTTGATATGTATCAAAAAATTCATCAGTTGTCTCTTTTGCTTCAAACCAAGAGACAACACCGCAACAAACACCCATGAAAACAAAAAAAACACTAAACAGAATCATTAAGCGCATTTTTAAGCTAAAATTTGTCATTTATCCTCCAATACATACCCAATCTTATTAACGGTTCGTACAATATCTTTACCTAATTTTTTTCGTAAATGGTGTATATGGACCTCAACCGCATTACTTGAAACATCTTCATCCCAGGAATAAAGCTTTTCTTCAATAGCAGATTTGGATAGGATTCGATTCTTGTTTAAGAGTAACAACTCTAAAAGAGCAATTTCACGAGGAGCTAAATCTATAAATGTATCTTTTTTATAAACTTTTCTCGTATCCGAATTAAATACTATATCGCAATATTTAATTTCAGATGCCGCATAACCACTATTACGACGCAAAAGAGCATTTATACGAGCTATAACCTCTTTTAGAGAAAAAGGCTTTCCGAGATAATCATCAGCTCCTTTATTTAACCCTATAATTCGGCTATCGACATCACCTTGTGCTGTTAAAATTAATACAGGTTCCTTACGACCTTGGTCTCGCCAATGTTTTAAAATTGTTAATCCATCAATTTCAGGCAAGCCTAAATCGAGAATAACAGCAGCATAAGGCGCCGTAAAAAGCGCCTCCTGCCCATCTGCTCCGTTATCAAACCAGTCAACAGTAAAACCACTTTTTTCAAGACCGACTTTGATACCATCGCCAATTAGATTGTCATCTTCTACAAGTAATATTCTCATTTTACTTCTTTATTTCAATTACATCTACTTCAATTTCTGTTTTAAACATATCTTTTTCCACCTCACCTTTAACAATTACGGTATCTTGAGGAGTAACAGTTATGCCATGCCAATCATCGTCATCTATTTCAACATTAACCGAACCTGTTGCATCACTAAAAACATATCTTTCCTTTCCCAAACTTTTTTCAATTTTACCCTCTAAAATAACCGCTGCATCATCACCCAACTTTAAGGCCTCAGCTACTGTACTAACAGCAATTCCCGGACCTTGAAAACCTCCTCTGTTTTGAGTTTGATCTTTAAATCCAGCCATTGCAGAAGATGACAAAGCCAAAGATATAACTATTGCAGATACTGATAAAATTTTATTCATGTTTTTTCTCCTAAAAATATTCATTGTTTACGTTTCTTACTTCAACAGTATAAACTTAAGGAACGCTTAAGGAAAATATTTTTATTTATTTTAATATTATTTTTAATTTTTGCAACTTTTTTATTGACAACTAATTTTATTAAGGTTATTAAGTAACACGAACTTAATGGCGGGGTAGCTCAGTTGGTTAGAGCAGAGGAATCATAATCCTTGTGTCGGGGGTTCGAATCCCTCCCTCGCTACCAGTTAAAGACTCGGGAAGCTCCCGAGTCTTTTAATTTTAAAATATTACACATTAACTTTGTTTTATAAGCTCAACTTTGACCTCTTCATCCGGATTTGCTTTCCCTTGTGCTACACCGGTTATAGTGTTTTCATCAATATTGTTTATATTTAAAACAGGACTCCACCAACGTTGTCCATCAACATTTATATATGTATCTTCTAAATACACTTCACCGACAAAACTGTAATATTGTTCATTACCATAAAAACCAATATTCAAATTAACAGGATTAAGACTTAAAGAATCTGTTGCAGAGCTTTCGAATACCCAATCAATGCCATCAAAAGATGAATAGCGAGTAAACACATTTCCTACTCGTTCTATTTTTGTATACACTTTTGTATTAAGAGGAATTGTGCTAGTTAAAGGTAATGATATATTATAACTATTACCTCCCGTACTCAAAAAAGCAATTTTTGTAGGATTTATAGCAATAGTGCTACCGCTTGTTCCTGCTAATACATAAGAAGATGAGCTGTCTGTTGGCATTGAAGCAATTACTATTTCAAAATTACTTGTTTGAGGCTCAAACGTACCGATTATTTTTAAATAATCATTGTGTGAAAAACCATTTATAACACCAGTTTGTTTATCAACAATCGGACTTCCATAAATACTAAAATTACTATAATTTTTCTTACTAAAATCTACAAGATTATAAGTCCCGTTAGTTTCATTAATCCAAACTTTGTCACCTTCAAAAACTATATTATCTGTCTTATTTACAGCACTTACATATGCTAAATCTGATCCTAAGTCTCCTTTATAAACAGAAACTTCTTCTCCATAATTTACTTTACCTAAAGATGTTCCAATTATGACACCTTCCATATTTTTGAAGAAATTTGGTATAACCTGGTATTCCTTACTGGCTTTTAATGTATATAGTTTATTAGCTATGCAAACTTTAGATAAATCTGCACTAAATGTCGGATATTCTGAACTACATTCAATATCATTGGGAATATCTACTTCAAGTTTAACAAATCCGTTAACTGAATCATATTTATAAAAATAATATAACTGAGTATCATTATCATATCCTAACAAAACACCTATGTTAGGATTGTACATAAAATACATATATATATTTTCATACATAATCGGCACATAAACATCTTTAGATAAATCAAGAACATCTAATAAACATAAACATTCATGATTTAAATCTTCATACACCAAATATTTTCTATCAGGCGTAAATCCATGTATTTTATTTATAGGAGATATATCGCTTGAACCATCTTCTACATATTTTTCAGTTATTTCACCTGTAACTTTATTAATTGTCAATATGATAATATAATCATTACCATTACTTTGAATTATCGAATAAATATAATCTCCTTCCGTATATGTATAAGGAGTTATATCTATTGCAGCTCTATGATATTTCATATCTTCAGGTATAGTATATGATGATATAATTTTTCCTGTATTTATATCAAACTCATGTAACAAAACCAAAACCTTATCAATTACATCATCATATGTACAATAAAAGTTTTCCCCAGCATCAATAATTTGTTCCTTAAAATTAAATAAATATTGTTTTGCGCTATCACACCTTCCGTACCTATTAATCAATGCTCCTTGTGATGTTATTCTAAATTCTTGCCTGTATTTTTGAAACACATTAATCCCCGGAGCCACTTTAGTTTTTTTATCATCATCAATCATAAATAAACCATCATTATTAGCTGCAAATAAACCGGTTTGATCAATAAGAGCGACATCATCTATAACTGATCCTCTCGTTTGTTTTATTTCTTTATAGCAAATAGCCTCTGCTTTCTTTATTGGAACTATTGTATTGTTAACGGCTGTTATAATATAATTATTATCATCTGAAACATTAACATAAGAGTTTGTTTTTCCTAGCATATTTTTTCCTTTCAAAATTTAAAATTAATAAAAAAATATCGGAAAAGTATGAATACTTTTACCGACAATCAAAATAAGTTCATGTGAACAAAATCCTAAAGATAAAAAATAAAGACATCGTAACTGTTGTTACGACGTCTTTAAATCAAAATTTCATCATCTTATTTTTTTAATATACTTTTTTTAAAAAAATGTCCAATATTATTTTGTCCTATTTTGTATCATAATGTCCTATTTTGTATCATAAAATATTAACTAAATATATTTTAACAAATAAAAACCACCAATCAAAAGCACCAAAAACAACACAGACAACCAACCTAAATTTTTCTCGATAAAATCTTTCATGGGTTCTCCATATTTTTTTAAAAGCCAAGCTACAAAATAAAATCTGATACCGCGTGCCAACACAGATGCAACAGTAAACACTAATAAATCAAGCCTTACAGCACCACTTGCTATGGTTATAATTTTATATGGGAATGGAGTAATTCCTGCACCAAAAACAATCCAAGCGCCATATTCATGATAATAGCCTTCAAACTCCTTAAACTTGGACATAGCATCATACATATTCAGTATAGGTTCAGCTATCAATTCAAAAAAAGCTGCACCAATCAGATATCCTAAATAACCTCCCAGCACACTTGCCAATGTTGCCAAACCTGCGATTTTATATGCATTTTTAGGCATAGCCAAAACCATCGGAATAATCATGACATCTGGTGGTATCGGGAAAAAAGAGCTTTCAACGAATGCAACTAAAAACAAAAAAATCATCGCATTTTTACTAGCTGATAATTTTAACATATAATCATAAATATTATGAACAAGCTTATTAAAAGACATCTAAAATCCATTTCATAAAGTTAAGTTATCTTTTCATATAAAAATAAAAGCCTGCTGTCAAGTCTAAAGCTCGAAACAACAGGCTTGATAATGAATATAAAAAATATTAATAACCAATCAAACGTGACGGATTACCAAATAAAATCATGCATTTCTGTCCCGGTGTCAACAATACATCAGTTCCTTGCGTAAGTGTCATTACTTGTCCGTCATCCAACTTAACAATATATTCATAACCTCCTTGTGAAGACAACGCTCCTTGAGTTGCTTTTCCCGCTAAGCCACCTAAAACAGCTCCACCTATTGCTCCCAAATTATGCGCTGTAGAACCACTCCCTATTGAATAGCCGGCCACACCGCCTGCTAATCCACCGACAAGTGTACCTACTTGGTTATCGCTCTTTACACTAACCTGACGCACGCTTAGAACAGAACACGGAGCGGCTTTACTTACCTTACCTACAGACTCAGTAGTATATTGATTAGAGTTTATATCAGCTTGACAACCTGTTAACAACGAAACAACTAAAAACAGACTTAAATATTTATTCATCAAATAATCTCCTTATTAATGTAGAATTTATTTAAACAATTTATACAAATATTTTTTCTTGTCAATGCTAGACAATTAAATTATGTTGTTGTATAGTGCAAAAAAGAATAACGACAATGAATTTTAAGGATAAATAAAAAATGCTAAAAAGAACCAAAATCGTAGATTTGTTAAATGCTCAAGAGCCACAAAATCAAGTATTACTCAAAGGTTGGGTTAGGACTCGCCGTGATGCCAAAGATTTTTCTTTTCTAGAAATCAATGATGGTTCATGTTTAAAAAACATTCAGATTATTGCAAATAATACTTTGGATAATTACGATGAAGTTAAAAAAATATCCACAGGCTCATCTGTTTCAATCTCCGGTTCTTTGGTTGAATCACAAGGAGGAAACCAAAAATTTGAAGTTATAGCTAGCCATGTTGAAATTTACAGTATTGCACCTGATGATTTTCCATTGCAAAAGAAAAAACATACAGATGAATATTTAAGGACGATAGCACATTTGCGCCCTCGTTCCAATAAATATGGTGCTGCATTCCGCATTCGTTCCGAACTATCTTATGCAATTCATAAGTTCTTTCATGAACGTCGTTTTCGTTACGTACATACACCTATCATTACAGGTTCAGACTGTGAAGGTGCCGGTGAAATGTTCCAAATAACAACTCTTGATATGAAAAATCCTCCTCTTACAAAAGAAGGCAAAATTGACTATTCTCAAGATTTCTTCGGCAAGCCGGCTCATTTAACCGTATCAGGACAATTAAACGGAGAGATGTACGCTTGTGCATTAGGTGATATATATACATTTGGTCCTACATTCAGAGCCGAAAACTCAAATACGCAGCGTCATGCAGCAGAATTTTGGATGATTGAGCCTGAAATGGCTTTTGCCGACATTTTTGATGATATGGATTTAGCCGAAGACATGGTGCGTTACTGCGTTAAACATATCATGACAAATTGTGCAGAAGATTTAGAGTTATTTGAAAAATTTGTTGATCCTACATTAAAACAAACTTTAGAAAATATTGCAAATAATAGTTTCGCCAGAATAACCTACACTGAAGCAATTGAAATCATGCAAAAATCAGGCAAAAAGTTTGAATACACACCTGAATATGGCATTGATATGCAAACTGAACACGAACGCTTTTTAGCAGAAGAATATTTCAAAAAGCCTGTTATCGTACGTGATTATCCAAAAGAAATTAAAGCCTTTTATATGCGCTTAAATGATGATGGTAAAACTGTTGCAGCAATGGATGTTCTGGTTCCACGTATCGGTGAACTTATTGGTGGGTCTCAACGTGAAGAACGTTATGATGTTTTGGTTCAAAAAATTAAAGATATGGGCATGCAAATTGAAGATTATTCATGGTATCTTGATTCTCGTAAGTTCGGGTCAGTCCCCCATGCCGGATTCGGTCTGGGTTTTGAACGCATGATGATGCTTGTTACCGGTATTGCAAACATCCGTGATGTAATTCCGTTCCCAAGAACACCTAAATCTGTTAATTTTTAAGGAGAAAGAGGTTGATTAGGTTCTGGTCATTCATATTAACAGCTATAATATGTATAAACTTTAATTTTTCCATTGCATTGGCAATAGAAAATATAGAACCTGATATCAAAGAGTTACCTGTAACGAATCTCAGTTCCGATGAAAATTCGGAAAAAGTATTACATTTGTCCCCAAAATGTGAAGATTCAAAATTTTATGAAAAATCACTTACAAGAATTAAAGATTATTTTTCATCAATGACACTAACATCAACTATAGCAAAACGCAATAGAGCCATATTGTTAGCAAATATTGACAGTTTTGAAACTATAAACATTAAAGACATAACTCCACAAACCGACATAAACACAGCCAATGCATTGATAACTCTAAAAATAAACAAACATTTCAAAGATGCTGATTTTGTTGTATGTAAACAAACCGGAGAAAATAAAACTCCCTTATACTTGATAGGACACCCTGAAGCAAATGGCTACATAGTTTATATCATAAATCTTGATCCATATGCTGATAATTACGAAAAAATTTCGTTTACTTATCCTTGAGTGTAACAATTTAAATAACTATATAAATATAAGCAACTACCATATAAACCAAAGTAAGAATATGAGTGAGAATAAAAATCTGGTTGTAGTAAACCACAAAACAAATCTTCCTGCCATTGTTGACGATGGTGGGCTATATTCTTATTTAGAGCAAATAAAAAAATTCCCCATATTAAGTGAAGAAGAAGAATCAAAACTAATATACGATTTTAAGACAAACGGCAATTTAGAATCAGCACAAAAACTCATAACATCTCATTTAAGACTTGCTGCAAAAATTGCTCTAACCTACAAAAGATACGGTCTACCGATGTCTGATATCATATCAGAGGCAAACTTAGGTCTTATGCAAGCTGTTAAAAAATTTGATCAGGAGAAAAAAGTTCGTCTGGCCACTTATGCAATTTGGTGGATAAAAGCGGCTATTCATGATTACATATTAAAATCCTGGTCACTTGTAAAAATCGGCACGGTTGCAGCACAAAAGAAATTATTTTATAACTTAAACAAAATCAAAGCCAGACTTGGTATCTATGAAAACAAAGAACTTGAACCAAAAATAGTAAAAGAAATTGCACGAGAATTGGTTGTTGAAGAACAAGATGTTATAGAGATGAATCGACGTATCAGTGGTGATAAATCATTAAACGTTCGCGTTTATAACGACGAAGATGAAAAGAAAGAACAAATAGATTTCTTACCTGATACAACCCAAAACATTGAAGTTCGCGTTGCCAACAAACAAGAAAATGCATATAAACGCAAAATTTTGACTGATGCATTAAAAGTTTTAAATGAAAGAGAATTGCATATTGTCAAACTTCGCATGCTTTCGGAAGAACCTGTCACACTTGATGAAATCGGCGCCGAACTCAACATTAGCCGCGAGCGTGTACGCCAAATTGAAAAACGCGCATTTGAAAAACTATCTGCAGAAGTAAAAGCAAAAATGGTAGCTTAAAATATGAACATATATCAAGAAACTATAAACAGACTGATTAAAGCAAATATAAGCTCACCAAGGTTAGAAGCCAGAATCTTAATTGCTCAAGCAACAGGTTTAAATTCTAACGAGATAAATTCTTCAATTATCATAAACGATGAAGAAAAATCAAAACTCGAAAGTATGATACAAGAGCGTGTAAAACATAAACCATTAGATAAAGTTATAGGCTATAAGGGCTTTTATTGTTATAATTTTTTAACTTCTGTTGATGTTTTATCCCCTCGCCCCGATACTGAAATTTTGGTTGAAGAAGCTATCAGGATAATCAAAGAAAATAAGTCAATAAATTTATTAGATTTAGGTACCGGATCCGGTTGTATTGTCTTGAGTATATTAGCTCAATGTAAAGATATGTATGCAACTGCTGTTGACATATCAGATAAAGCGCTGACAATTGCTAAAAAAAACGCAAAAAACTTAGGTGTATACGACAGATGCCGATTTGTAAATGCCGGTTGGTTTGATACTGATTTTAATGATAAGATAGAAAAAACATATGATATCATTGTCAGCAATCCGCCATATATTCCTACATCGGATATTGAAACGTTGGAACCTGAAGTTAAAAACTTTGATCCCATGCTTGCTCTTGATGGCGGGATAGACGGACTCGACAGTTACAAACAAATTGCAAAAATATCCAAAGATAAAATTGCCGATAACGGCTATATCTTAATTGAAGCCGGTATAAACCAAGAACAAGATATTGTAAAAATTTTCACATCACATAATTTGCAACATATAACAACATTAAAAGACCTAAACTCAATTCCGCGTTGTATTGTTTTTAAGGCATAATATAACTCATCATCCATTTTTGTACGTCGTAAAAAAGAAACCCCACATAAAACGTGGGGTTCTTCATATAAAGGATGATTTTTGTTATTTTCAGCTTAGAAGTCAAAGTTTAAGCCGAGGTTGACGTTCCAACCTTCACGGCCGCCGGAGCGACGGGTAATTTCAGCATAGCCGGACTTATCAGCCCAGTTCTTTTCAACTCCAAAGCCATATTCTACATATGGTTTGGCGCTCATTTCTTCTAACAGAACGTCATCTGCTCTTACTTCGGCATCATAGATATAATGCTTGTAGCTTACTTTTGCATAACCGTCTAAGTCTTTACCGATACGGTTACTTACCTTAAGCTCAGGTGCAATCGTTATAACGTTAGAAAACTCGTTTTCCATCTTAACACCTGCTTTGTTGGTATAGTCTTCGGTATCCATACCGGTATAGGCCACA
>JAZRHM010000017.1:0-14119 GCA_045644765.1 Alphaproteobacteria bacterium
GTGACCGAAGCGTAGTTAACGAACTTTTTTTTAAAAGTGAGTTTTACGTAGCAAGACCGAACTTCAGTTCGAACGTCGCCGAGTTTAAAAAACAAAAACTCCCGTTTGAGGGAGCTTTAATAAATGGCGCGCTCGGCGGGGTTCGAACTCACAACCTTCTGATCCGTAGTCAGATGCTCTATCCAATTGAGCTACGAGCGCATAACAGAGTTGTTAATAAAACAAAATAATTCATTTTGCAAGCATTATTTTACTTTTTTTTGAAAAAAATTATTTTTGAATAAAAAATTGTGAACACTTATTTTTTTTACCTTTAGATTTTGTATATATGTGTTATGATTTACAGCAGTAAATAACAACTTTTAGATGGTCAAAACTATGAAATTTATAATAGAAAGAGCAACTTTATTAAAAACTCTCAGCCATGTTCAGAGCATTGTTGAGAAAAGAAACACTATTCCGGTTTTATCAAATGTCAAAATTGAAGCTTTGGGTGACGGCATAAGCTTCAAAGCAACGGACATGGACACTGAAATCACAGAAATCACAGATGCAAAAATTGTAGAACAAGGTGCTACGACTGCTCCGGCACATATGCTTTATGATATTATCCGCAAATTAAGTGATAGTTCAGAAGTTGAGCTGACATTCCCTGATGAAAAAGGACAATTAAGTATTGCTTCCGGTCGTTCAAAATTTTCTCTTTCAACAATTGCCGTTGAAGATTTTCCTGTTATTTCGGGCGATGAACTTCCTATTAATTTCACCATGGCCAGAGAAGAGTTAAAAGATGTTATTGATAGAACTCAATTTGCCGTTTCAACAGAAGAAACAAGATACTATTTAAACGGTCTTTACATTCATGCAAAAACAGAAGGACAAACTAATGTTTTACGCGTTGTTGCCACTGACGGTCACAGACTTGCTTGTGTAGAATCACCTTTACCTCATGGTGCAGAAAAGATGAGCGGGGTTATCGTTCCGAGAAAAACCGTTGCCGAAGTCAGAAAACTTTTAGACGACACCAAAGCAGAAGTTATATCTATCGGTTTATCAGAAAACAAGATTCGTTTTATATTGGAAGATGTTACATTAACCTCAAAGCTCATTGACGGTACATACCCTGATTATGAAAGAGTTATTCCTACTGATAATGATAAAACTTTAGAAATAAAAGTAAAAGAATTATCAGCTGCCGTTGATCGTGTTTCTGTTGTTGCTGAAAGAACCAGAGCTATTAAGCTTATAACAGGCAAAAACCATGTTGTATTAACCACTTCAAGTCCTGATTTAGGCAGTGCTTTAGAAGAATTGGAAGCAAAATATGAGCATGAAGCTTTAGAAGTCGGTTATAACTTCCGTTATTTATTGGATATATTAGCTGAAATAAAAGGTGATAATGTTAAACTTAGTTTTTCTGACAGTTCATCACCTTCAGTCATTCACGATACATCAGATGCCAGTGCCATCTATGTGTTGATGCCTATGCGTGTATAAACGGGGGTTTTGTTCGGTTGAATAATTTAGCAATTAAAATCGATGAAGTTGTTAAAGAAAAGTCAGGTGTTTCACGCCTGACTTTAACCGACTTTAGAAACTATGCTTATTTGAGAATAAATGCTGATTTAAGCCCTATTATTCTCACTGGAGAAAACGGAAGCGGGAAAACCAATATTTTAGAAGCTATATCATTTTTAACTCCCGGGAAAGGCCTAAGAGGCGCCAGACTTGCTGATATTAAGCGAATTACTCCTGCTTTAATCAGCGCCGATTATATTAATTCGAACGAATCGCTTAATTGGGCAGTATCAGCAATTGTAAAAAAAAACAATGAAGAATATAACATTGGTACCGGCTCACAAAAATCTCAAAGAGAAGCTGATGATGAAATAAGAAGTTTTGAACGAAGAATCGTCCAAATTGACGGGCAAAAAACATCTTCTCAAACCGAGCTTGGAAAATATTTATCCGCAATATGGATAACACCTCAAATGGACAGACTTTTCTTGGGAGGCACTCAACCAAGAAGAAGTTTCTTAGATAGAATCGTATATGCATTTGATGTGGAACACGCCAAAAGAACTGCAAATTTTGAACATACTTATAAACAATGGTATCAACTGCTTAAAAACGGATGCAGTGACAATCGTTGGCTTTTATCTTTAGAAGAAGAAATATCAAGCTTAGGAGTTGCTATTGCAGCAGCAAGACGCGAGTTGGTGGCCAGATTAAATACTTTTATCGAAAACGATCCCGACGATGTATTTCCTGATATTATGTTAGAACTGGATGGAACCATTGAAAAAATGCTTGATAAAATGGCAGCAGTTGATGTGGAAGATTTTTATATAAATCTATTAAAAAAATCTCGTAATAGTGTTATAAATAATGATTATGTTGATGGAGTAAACAGAACAGATTTTAAGGTCTACTACAAGAAAAAACATATGCCGGCCGAACTTTGCTCCACCGGTGAACAAAAATCTTTACTTGTCAGCATAATTTTAGCACAAACAAAGTGTCAAATTTTGGATAAGGGGTTCGCTCCTGTTTTATTGCTTGATGAGGTTACGACACATCTGGATAATATTAAAAAAGATGCATTGTTATACAAAATAAAAGATTTAAAACTTCAAGCTTGGATTACATCAACCGAATCGAGCCTATTTGACGTTTTGAAAAACGATGCCCAATTTTTTAGTGTTAAAAATAATCAAGTTTATTAAAATATAACTTTACAAAAATCCGGTTGTTCTTCATTAACAACTAAAAATATCTATCATTTGCCATATATCTGTATTACATCAACATCAAAACTTTAGTTAACTTAACAACATATCATTATACTACTATCATACATAAAACTAGCGTGGATATCTACATTCCCATCCTGCTATCCGATTTTGATATTCATCTATTTCCGTAATATATTGATATTCACCTTCCGACGCTACTATATAATATGATTTATATATTCCGCTTTGCTTATCTTTTGTATGATTTTCTTCAATACAAAACCATTTTAATATTTCTTTTGCATCTGTGACATGTGCTTTCTTAAGATCTATTTGTTCATGATCGATATATATTTTTTGTACTTCATTTATGCTACCGTTTTTATAATCGGCTTCTATAAGTATGTATGAAAAAAATTTACTCGATTGCCTTTTACCGTCTTTATAATACTCTTCTATTTTTAACTCTCCATTTTCAGAAAAATTTTTTTGCACCCCATCTAATTTATCATTTTTGTAATTTTCAATAATCTGAGGCATGGCAGGAGAAAATACTTCGTCATAAAAATTCGGAATAGAATGATATATCATGTTTAACCCGCTAAATTTACCTTCTTTATAATAGCCTATTTTACTAAGCCCTCCAAAACTATAATACTTCACATACAATCCATTTAAGCTTCCATCTTTATAATTTTCTTCGCTCGCTAAAGCTCCATTTGGATAATATACTCTTACAAAACCATCCCATATGCCATTTTTCATTACCATCTCACGTTCTAATTGTCCGTTTTTATAATATTCTTTAATCAATCCGTTAAAACGCCCATCTTTGTAATGAGCATCTAAGCGAAGTAGCCCGTTTTCATAATACGATCTTAAATAGCCATTTAGTTTACCGTTTTTATAATTTGCTTTTGTTTCCAGTTTTCCGCTTGGATAAAAAGATTGAGACAAGCCTTCTTTTTTGCCATTTTTATATAAGGATTCCTTTAAAATACTTTCATTTTCATCTTTACAATAAACCATCCCGGAATATAGAGATAAATTTTTATCTTTGCAAATTTCTACATTATCAATTTCTTTACAATATAATAAAGAGTTATCTTCAGCAAAATATTTACATGTAGCATTTGCCGTATTTATCGTAAATAACGCAAACATCACTAAAATAAAAATCTTCATAACAAACCCCTTAAAAATAAATATTCACATTCAATATAATAATTATGTATAAAAACGCAAGTTAAACTTGTTTTTACACATAATTACACATTAAAAAGATAACAAACAAAAAATACCCCCGCACGTAAAACGCATGGTTTTCCAGATATAAAAAACCTCGGATTTATTCAATCCGAGGTAATAAAAAACAAGACTGACGATTAATACTTTCTATGATTGAGTTTCAACCACTTATGTACTTTTTCCAGTTCTTCCAAAGCCTCATCCTTTCCTGCCATAGCAAACTGAGAGGGAGGGCTTTTTCCTTCATCGCGGGATAAATCCGGCAAGCTCTTTGTAACGAGTAAGTTAAACCCGATAATCGTTACACAAATTACAAACAGTCCAGGAAGATATTTCATACGGCTAATGATTAATTAACGGTTTATATCTTGGATAGCCATTGATAGTATCAATTTGAACATATTGAACACCATCAATAGCAAACTCTTTGCCTACATTTGTTTCAGAAGAAACATCAATGTCATCAATCAATGCAAATTTGGTGTTCTTGATAGCAAAGACAACTTGCTTTTCACCACATTTTCGTACCGCTGCTATAAACGGTATGCTTGTTGGAAAGTGGCGAACCGGATGACGAAGTGTCATTTTCACAAGTCTTACATTATTTTCACTTGCCTCCAAATTGTTTTGAGAGATGTACGCATTGACCTTTGAGGTCAGAACAAGCAGATTGACATTTTCAAGAGCTGCTACATTTTTTTTCATTTTCTTTTTCATAAATACACAATATTTAATGTTTGCTTGTATAATAAGCATACTTTTTAGGCAAAATCAAGTAAAAAATGACAAAAAAAATTTTTTTTGCAAATTTATAATATATAATTTGAAATTAGAAATAAAAAACCATGCTTATCTTCCCCAAAAACGACTATTGATTTTTAAAGTTTTATTTTTTTCTTTACATAAATCATTGTCTTACATTAAAATAAGCAAAACGGAGAAAAATAATGAAAAATCTTGCATGCTCATCATATAGTTTAAAAGAAGAAATTATAAGCAGTATCATTCATGGTATCGGTATATTTCTAAGTATTGCAATTTTAAGTGTCTTAGTTACACTATCTGCAGTTTATGGCAACGTATACAGCATTGTTTCTTGCGCAATTTTCGGATTCTCGATGCTATTAATGTATTCTGCATCAACGCTTTATCATGCCATACCCTACCCTCAAGCAAAAAAAATATTAAAAAAGTTTGATCATATTGCTATATATTATTTAATAGCAGGCACTTATACTCCGTTTTTATTAGTAGTTATGCGCAACACATTCGGTTGGACATTGTTTGCAATTATATGGGGACTGGCCATTATCGGAACTATTTTGAAAATATTTTTACCATCAAACGGCAAAAAATTGTGGTCTATAGGTCTCTATCTTTTAATGGGATGGTTAGTCATAATAGCATCCAGAACCTTGTTTGCTTTAATGCCTAAATTAGCAATAGTATTTTTAATATTAGGTGGCGCCTTTTATACTACCGGCATAATTTTTTATATATGGAAAAGTAAAAAATATACCCATGCAATTTGGCACGGATTCGTACTATTAGGTACAATTATGCACTTTTTTGCTATTTTATTTTCTTGTGTATTTTTAAAATAAAAAAATCCTTTACTGCCACAATAAAGGATTTTCGATTGATTTTGTAAACTACTTACCCTTAGATCGTTTTCTTGCTGTTTCAATATAAGATTCAGTGTCCCCTTCTCTTCCATGATATGATAAAGAAAAACTTTCCACCAAAAACCCATATGGATTTAGCACCCTCTTGGCTCTATTTTGAAATTGCAAGTTAAAATATCTTATACGCATAATCGCTCGCCAATATGTGATTGTAGGTTTAGTTGAATTAGGTAAGATATCATACGTTTTAAATTGTGCTTGCCATAAACCTCTGGAAAGTGGCCTTATCCACTCCATATCAACATAACGCTGCAACCCCGTTTTTTTTGCTTTTCCTATAGCATCTGCATAATCAGAAGATGAAAACTCTTCATAAACCGAAGGCATTTGATACCAATAAAAAGCAGAATCAGGACGCCAACGCCTTTCCATTTCTGTCATACTGCCGGTAATGGTATATCTTAAGTTGATATACTCATCAATATACTTTTCAGTTATTAAATCGCTGACAGGAAATGGTATTTCTCTTTTTTGCACCACTTCAATTTGAGAAAAATAATCATTTATTCTAAAAAAACTCGGATATGTTCTAATTTGAGGTAACATAAGATAAATTGTACTTGCTAACATCATATTTAAACAAATGCTTATAACTGAAAGAACCACTAAAAGCCTTGATGTCCATAAATATCTTCGTTCCGGTAACGCCTCTACATGAACTCTTTCCGGATAAGCTTCAATTTTATCAGGACTTTCTTTTTCTTTATATCTAAAAAGTGTATGAAAAATTTCAATCATGTGACAATATTAACCTCAATTTTACATTTATGTATTATTTTATACAGCAAAGTAGTATAAAATCAATTAAATACTGTTATTTTTCATAAAAATAATATAAAAGTATTTAATAAACTATATTAAGGATATAAAAATGAGAAAGATTTTGTGTTTTATGGCTAGTTTGTTGGCCCTATCTTCATGTCAAAACTATGACAACGGAGTTTCTTCTGAAAAACAACCATCTCAAGCATATTATTCCGATTGGGACAGAGCAATCAGAATTGACACTGATATGCAAAATATGTACGCAAACACTCCACGTAAAATTGAACGCCCTATTGACATGTATATGGCTATGGCTTTGGCTCTCAAATACAATTATACGGGAAGAATGGTTATATACGAAGAAAACTTACTCAAAGCCGGCACATCATCATATGCTCAGCTACAAGAAATCCTTAACAATGCAGGATATATCAATACAAACAACTCCTCTCAGCTAAGCCCTGATTTAAAAGTTGCTTGGAATATCTTGGATATGTCCACTGTATATTACCAATCTGAAGACCCTTCGTTTAAAACAAATGTTGCTATAGAGCAAAGTCGCAAAGTTACACACAATATCATACAAGAAGCCAGATTATTATATTGGAAAGCTTTAACAGCTCAAAGGTTGTTGCCTGTTATTGATCAAATGATTGAATATCTTACTTTGGAAGTAGATGAAATGAATGCTCAATCTAAAGATTTGGCATCAAAAGGAGAGGCAACCTCCAGAGATAATTTGATTAAAAAAAGAAAATATATGGAATCGGTTAAAAACTTAGCATCATTAAAGCATGATTTGGAAACAGCTCAGAGCCGTTTAGCCAGTTTGATGGGTTTTCACCCATCTACCGAATTTAAATTGGTCGGAGCTCAATATGGCAACTTTGAGCTTCCTGAAATAAGAGCTAATTTAAGTCAACTTGAATGGCTTGCATTATCTAACAGACCGGAACTTCGTGTTCACGATATCATTTCAGGTACGTCTGATAAAGAAATGATTATTCAAAATTTCAGAAATGAAAATCAAAACAAATACTCTAACGATTCGCAATATCATAAACAATGGTCGAAACAAGGTTGCGAGATTGGTATGAATGCCATTCAAGATGCACAAAAAGCTGATTTAGCAGAGTTTAACACTTTGCGTCGCCAACGCATGACCTCTTTAGTCTTGAACCAAGTTTACGTTTCTTGGGCGCAATATATGGCTGCAACTGAAGATTATCAAATAAATATGGAAATTGCAGATACTTCTGAAAATATTGCCGAAGACTTCACGTTTACAGAGGGTGAAAAAAATGAAAAAAGCCAGTTAGAGGCAGCTCGTGCTATTGAAGATGAAGTGAAAGCATTCTTATCTTATGTAGACGTTCAAGAAGCCTTAGGCAATCTGTATGCTACCATAGGTTTAGATGCTATTCCTTATTATATGTTGGGAGAAAAACCTTCAAGTATTGCTTTACACTTAAACCAAAATATGAACAAATGGGGAAATGGAGAATTAGTTCCTGATAACAGACCATATCTGTTGGATATTCCTTCAAAACGTCCACCCGTAGATATTTCATCTAAATTAAATCTTCCGGACATCATTGTGGAAACAGGAGAGCCTATCTTGATTGAAATCACAGACGATGTTCTTGAACCTTTAGGTTGGAAAGGTAATATTACGACAAAAGCAGGTTTGATAGACGATAGTGCTTTACCAAAATGGCTTAAATATGATGTTACAACACGCACATTTACCGGCAGAGCAATGCCTAAAGATGGTGGGACATATCAGATTAAACTTTATATCACAGAAGATACAGGAAACGTTGCTTATGCGACATTCAAAATAACTGTTAGAAAAGTACATGTTCCATCCTTAAAATTAAGAGGATTAACCAAAGGTCGCGGAGCTACGGTACTAAAACGTTGCAAAGGGAAAAATTGTAAAGACACCTACATTCATCAAGATGAAATAGGAAAAGAAGTTGAAAGAGCTCCTATAAGACATTAATAATTTAAAACCCGAGCAATTTCGGGTTTTTTTATACAAATATAAAAAAATATTAACCTTTAGGTAAAATATGGTTGATATATTGCATAATGTAGAATAGAATATAAGTCTACTTAAGGTATTAATTATATATAACGAGGAAATATTATGAAAATCACATTGACAGGAAAACAAGTTGATATCGGCGACAGATTACGTAAACATGTCGAAGAGGCAATTGAAAATTCAGTAAATAAATATTTTAGCGCACCAATCAGTTCAACAGTTGCATTTTCTAAAGAAGGCGAAGATTTTAGCGTTGAAGTTACAGTACGTCCTGCAAAAAATATGATATTAAAAGGTTCAGGTATAGCTGCAGATCCGTATTCTGCTTTTGATAATGCTAATGAACATATTGCAACTCGTTTACGTCGTAATAAAAATAAATTAAACGATCACAAAGGTAAACTCGGATTAGCAGAATTAGCTTATCAAGCAGTACTTCCTCTTCATGAAACAGAAGAAGAGCTGGATGTTGATGTTGACGCACCTTTAACAATTGCCGAAACAGATGCAAACATTCCGGTTTGTAACGTAAGTGAAGCTGTTATGCTTATGGATTTATCTAACGAATGCGCTTTGATGTTCCGCAACAGTGCTAATAATCATATCAGCATGGTATATCGCCGTAAAGATGGTAATATCGGTTGGGTAGAACCAAAGTCTGAAAACTAGTTAACAGGATTACATTCATGAAAATCTCAGACATTTTATCAACAAATTCTATTTTTACCGAAGTTAAAGCTAACAATAAACGTCAGCTTCTGCAAGAACTTGCGGTTAAAATGGCAACAATATCTCAGCTTGATGAAAGGCTATTATCCGACGCCATTCTGGAACGTGAAAATTTAGGTTCTACCGGTTATGGCAGAGGCACCGCATTTCCTCATGCTCGTATTGAAAGTTCAAAATCTGTTCAAGCTGTTTTTGCAAGGCTCGAATCTCCTATAGATTTTGATGCAGTTGATACAAAACCTGTTGATTTAGTGTTTATGCTGGTTTCTCCGGAAACAGATGGTGCAGATCATCTGACTGCTCTTGCAACTTTATCAAGAATCTTAAAAAACGAAGAAACTTGCGAGAAATTACGTAAAGCGAAATCAAAAGATGAGATATACGCAATTTTGAATATGTAACCTAAAAATTTAAGCCTCCAAAATTTGGAGGCTTTTCTTTATTTAAAAAATCTGTTCACGAGTTTTTTTCAAAACAATTTTTGGAAAATCTTCAGCTACCTTTCCTAAATGCCATGCATTACGAGCCAAAAACACTTTTGCTCCGTCATGATCATCTGCGATATTTGCCATCGACGAATCTAAAAACTTTTGCAAATGAGCACTATCATCGCATTCTATCCAACGAGCAGTATAATATTGCGTAGGTTCAAAGATAACCTGAATATTAAATTCTGTACGGATTCTGTCTGCCATAACCTCAAATTGCAACGGCCCGACAACACCAACCACCCACTCAGATCCGATCACGGGTTTAAACACACTGGCGCCGCCTTCTTCTGCAATTTGCTCTAACGCATTACTGAGATGTTTAGATTTTAACGGATCCAAAGCACGAACAGATTTTAACAATTCAGGAGCAAAACTAGGAATTCCGGTAAAATGAATTTTTTCGCCTTCAGTTAAAGTATCTCCAATTCTTAATTGTCCGTGATTAGGGATACCTATAATATCACCGGCAAAAGCATCTTCTGCCAATTCGCGATCTTGAGCCAAAAACATAACAGGAGTAGGAACCTTGATATTTTTACCGGTTCTTACTTGTAACAAACTCATTCCTCTTTTAAAATGGCCGGAACAAATGCGCATAAAAGCAATACGGTCACGATGTTTAGGATCCATATTAGCCTGAATTTTAAATATAAAACCGCTAACTTTATTTTCATCAGCCTTAATTTCTCGCTCCAAAGCTGGTTGAGGACGAGGAGTTGGAGCCATATTATATAAGCCATCCAAAATTTCTTTTACACCAAAGTTATTAATTGCACTACCAAAAAAGACCGGTGTTAAAGCTCCTGCCAAATAAGCTTCCAAATCAAACTTAGGACAAACTTCTTTTACCATTTCTACTTCTTCACGAAGTTTTTGTACCAAATATGAAGGCAAAAGTTCATCAAGTTTGGCATCATCTAAACCCTGGCAAGTTTCAATTATGGCATTTTTTTGCGATTTATCACCAATTTTATTCATCAAAATAAGTCTATCGTTGATAATATCATAACAACCCATAAAATCTTTACCGGAACCTATCGGCCAGCTTGCAGGAGTAACATCAAGAGCCAAAGTTTTTTCAATATCATCAAGCAAAACAAATGTATCCAAACCTTCTCTGTCAAGCTTATTTATAAAGGTTAAAATCGGAATATTGCGCAAACGGCAAACTTCAAAAAGTTTTTTAGTTTGTGTTTCTATACCTTTTGCTGAATCAAGCACCATAATTGCCGAATCGACAGCTGTCAACACACGATAAGTATCTTCCGAAAAATCTTCGTGACCCGGCGTATCTAATAAATTAAATGTAACACCTTCATAGTCAAACGTCATAACCGAAGATGCAACAGATATTCCTCTTTCTTGCTCAACTTTCATCCAGTCTGAATGAGCTCGACGATTTTCACCTCTGGCTTTAACGGCACCTGCCTGACTGATAGCGCCTCCGAACAACAAAAGTTTTTCGGTTAAAGTTGTTTTACCTGCGTCAGGGTGCGAAATAATGGCAAAAGTTTTTCTTGGATTATATTTATTTTCCGACATTTTTTCTCTCGAAATTAAGTTAAAATTTTTCACATAGTATAAATTTTTATTAAAAATGCAATAGCTTTTATTATTTTCTTGATTTAATTTTTTTTTGGGTTAGTATGCAGACAGCTAATTTAATGGTTAACCGCGAGCGTGGTGAAATGGCAGACACGCCAGACTTAGGATCTGGTGTCGCAAGACGTGAGGGTTCAAGTCCCTCCGCTCGCACCATCTTTTTTTAGATGATTATGAGGATAAGAGAAAATCAATGAAATTTACTGAAGAAAAATCAAAAGGTTTAACAAGAGAATTTAAAGCTGTTATTCCTGCTGCCGATTTTGAAAAAGAAGTTGACAGCAAAATTGAAAGCATTTCAAAAAACACAAAAATTGCAGGTTTCCGCCCGGGAAAAGCACCTAAAGCCATGCTAAAACAAAAATATCGCACTTCTGTTTTAGGAGAAGTTTTAGATGAAATGTTAAAAAACGGTGCTGATGAAATAATTAAAGAAAACAAACTTCGTCCGGCCGTTATGCCTGAAATTAATCTTACCGCTTTCGGCGACAATAAAGATATTGAATTTACAGTTGTTGTGGAAGTTTTACCTGAAATTAAGTTAGGTGATTTTTCTAAAATTACATTAGATAAACTTACCGCCGAAGTACCGGCTGAGGAAGTTGAAAAAGCAATTAAATATGTTGCCCAAACCAGAAAAGAAAACGTTGTTGTAACAGAAGATCGTGCAACTAAAAAAGGCGATATCGCCGTAATCGATTTTACAGGTTCTGTTGACGGTGTTGAATTTAACGGCGGTAAAGGTACAGATTATCCTTTAGAATTAGGTTCAAATTCTTTCATCCCCGGTTTTGAAGATCAGCTTATCGGCAAAAACAAGGGTGACAAAGTTGATGTAAACGTTACTTTCCCTGAAAACTATCACGCAAAAGATTTAGCCGGAAAAGCTGCCGTATTTGCTGTAGAAATCAAAGAAATCAGAGAACCTAAAGAAGTAGAAATCAATGACGAATTTGCAAAATCTTTAGGTGAAGAAAGCTTAGATGCTTTGCGTGCAAAAGTTGTTGAACGCATTAAGGCTGATTATGAAAACGCATCTAAATTAAAATTAAAACGTGCATTGTTAGATGTTTTAGATAAAGAATACAGCTTTGAAACTCCTTCAAAATTGGTTGATGCCGAATATGATGGCATTGTAAAACAATATGAACAAGCTAAAAAATATAATCAACTTGATGAAGAAGAAAAAGCAAAAGATGAGAAAGATTTATTGGCAGAATATAAAGAAATTGCCGCTCGCCGTGTTAAACTCGGATTATTGCTTTCTGAAGTTGGTTTAAATGCAAAAATCACAATCACACCGGAAGATATCAATAAAGCTATCATGAATGAAGCTAAAAAATATCCGGGACAGGAAAAAGCTGTGTTTGATTACTATTTGAAAAACAAAGAAGCTGTTGAAGCCTTAAAAGCTCCTGTTTTTGAGGAAAAGATTGTAGATCACTTGTTATCTCAAGTTAAATTAAATGAAAAAGTTGTTGCTGTTGAAGAGCTCTATTCATTTGATGAAAACAAAAGCAGTGAACAAAAGACTGCTAAAAAAACAGCTAAGAAGACAACCAAAAAGTCTGCATAGTTGCTGATAATCATTAAAAAAGCCCTTTTGAAAAGGGCTTTTTTTTTAATCTTTAAGATAAATCAAGGACGCATCCTAACTTTCCGGTTATACTTATTCAACCGCGGTCTTCTTGATATTTGTGTTTGCAAAAAAGCCTCCGATAAAACCGAGAACAAGACCTATCTGCCACATTTTAAAACCGGTGATACCAAGCGCTGCAAAAAAGCCCAAAATAGTATCTCCGAACATAAGTCCTATGACCCAACCGGTAAGAGCTCCTAAAAAGGCTCTTACAATGCAAGCCCAAAATATTACAAAGGCTGCAAGCAAAAGATTTGCAATAACTTTCATAACATCATAATTTTTTAGTTTAACATCATAATTTATATCTGGTGTTACGTTATATCTAAATAAAATTATTGTCAAGTTTTAACACAGATTATATCTGACAAAGAACAAATATGTAACAATGTAGCGATTATTTTATCAAACAAAACTTGACTTTTGTCTATATTTTTTATATAGTAAACTTATTGTAAAATGCTTCGGAGTAAAACAAATGAAAAATAAAAAAGAGTTGATTGTTAAAGATAGACATGGTGTTGAGCATAATCTGTATGATTTACCCAAAAATTTTGTTTTTGATGGCAATATAGACTTGAGTGGGAGTAATTTAAAAGAACTACCGGATTTATCAACCGTAACAGTTACAGGAAGTTTTGATTGTTGGGATTGCAGTAATTTAACTTCATTAAAAGGTGCTCCAAAAGAAGTTGGTGGATTTTTTAATTGCTCTCGTTGTAAATCCTTAAAATCAACAGATCTTCCAACAACTAAAATAAAAGGCAAATTGTATAAATGAAAACACTTAAAAACTACATAAAAGAAAGTTTATCATTAGACATGAAGCTTAACGAGACTTCGTTATTAGACGATTTTGATAATTTAGAAGCAAATTCAAACGATGCTGTGGCAAAATCATTATCCATTGGATCTGAATACAAAATTGCTTGGACGGAGGATTGGATCGGAATTCAAAAGTTAGATAAAAAAAAATTAAAAGAACTTAGTTTAAAATCCATATGGGGTCAAACTGTATTTAATTCGCATAGAGGACACACAGTGAAAACGCCGACTAAATCTGAAACGTTATTATGTAATATCATATTAAGTTTAGATAAATCGTCTTTGGTGGAAGGAGAATATTATGATGTTAAACAAAATAATAGTATATATAATACATTAGATATTTTAAC